>NZ_FNDH01000025.1 GCF_900100485.1 Nitrosomonas sp. Nm132
GTTTGCACCACAGCGCACGCGCACATACTGATGAGGTCATCGCTAAGCTTTGCGAGGAGCTCAATGCTACTGAAACCTTCTTTCCTCGATCTGGATTTCGTCTGATCTTTAAATTGGGGTCATCTTAAAATCGTCGGGATCAGGTGGTCTGAAGCTGGATCAGATGCTTCAGGAAAACCGTACCCGCACCGATTTTGCGCAACGGCTGCAGCAGATTATCGACACCTATAACGCGGGAGGCTCTTCGAATGAGCATTACTTCGATGAGCTGATGAAATTCACCCAGGCGATGAAAGATGAAGACGAGCGGCCTATACGCGAGGGATTGACGAAAGATGAGCTGGAGTTGTTCGATTTACTCAAAAAAGACAAGATGACGCAGGAGGAAACCAAGAAAGTCAAACTCGCGGCAAGATCGTTGCTGCATCGCCTCCTTAATCAACCTCCGAAAGTATTGGTGCAGGATTGGTACCGGGATTCACAAAGCAGAAAAGTGGTGCAGGCGACGGTGGAGCAAGTGCTGGATCAGAGTCTGCCCGATAGCTTTGATCGTATTGTATTCAAAGAGAAATGCGATAACGTATTCGACATGATGCTTGACTATGCAAGCCAGGGGCGCAAGTGGGCGGCTTGATAGCTGGGAACTATCACCGCTGGCGTAGAGGGGTATTTAGCCAGTTGACGATTGATTCCGTGATAAAATCATCCCGAGTAAGATAATCTGTGCTTGCTGGTTACGAACATTATTACTTGGTTTCATTGATATAAAAAATGCTGCTGATGATCGACAATTACGATTCTTTCACCTATAACCTGGTGCAATATTTTGGTGAATTGGGGGAGGACGTCGAGGTTTTCCGTAATGATGAAATAACGCTGGAGCGCATTAAGCAGCTTCATCCTGACAGGATTGTCATTTCACCGGGCCCATGCACGCCCAATGAAGCGGGGATTTCCTTACCACTGCTTAGAGATTATGGTGGGCAGGTTCCGACGCTGGGGGTATGCCTGGGTCATCAGAGCATCGGGCAGGCGTTCGGTGGCCGGATTATTCACGCCAAACAGCTGATGCATGGCAAGACCTCTCCGATTTTTCATCATGATGTCGGGGTGTTTCGGGGCTTGCCCAATCCTTTTATTGCGACGCGCTATCATTCTCTCGTAATCGATCGCGATAGCTTGCCGGATTGTCTGGAGATTACTGCCTGGACGGAAGATGGTGAAATTATGGGCGTGCGCCATAAAACCCTGCCGATCGAGGGGGTGCAGTTTCACCCGGAATCAATTCTGAGCGAGCATGGTCACGAATTACTCAAAAATTTTCTGGTTGGCGGGTAACAGCCAGACATCCAATCCTTTCATCAAGCAATTTAATCAGTGAATCCACAAGAGATATTGATTCGCCTGATCGAGCATCGGGAAATTCCGTACGATGATATGCTGACGCTGATGCGGCAAGTCATGTCTGGCGAACTGTCACCAGTGATGATTGCTGCCATCATCACTGGTTTGCGCGTAAAAAAAGAAACTATCGATGAGATCGCTGCCGCAGCGCAGGTGATGCGTGAATTTGCCAGCCGGGTTGACGTATCTGATTTGACTCATCTGGTCGATACCTGCGGAACAGGTGGCGATACTTCTCATACCTTCAATGTATCGACTGCGTCCACCTTTGTCGCCGCTGCAGCCGGCGCGCAGGTGGCCAAACATGGCGGACGTTCGGTTTCCAGTAAATCGGGCAGTGCGGATGTGCTCGAAGCGGTGGGGATCAACTTGAATCAAACGCCTCAGCAAATTGCAAAATCGATCGATCAAATCGGTGTCGGCTTCATGTTTGCGCCGAATTTTCATAATGCCATGAAACATGCTGCTCCGGTTCGCCGTGAATTGGGTGTGCGCACATTATTCAATATCCTGGGGCCGCTTACCAACCCCGCCGGTGCCAGGAATCAGCTACTGGGCGTATTTGACGCCCGGCTGGTCAGTATCATTACCCGCGTGTTACAGCGCCTCGGCAGCCATCATGTCATGGTTGTCCACGGCTATGATGGTCTGGATGAAATCACCATTACCGGGGAGACGAGGGTGGGCGAGCTTAAGCAGGGGGAAATCTATGAATATACGATCCAGCCAGAGGATTTTGGTATTGCCAGTGCGCCGATTGAAACCATTAAAGTCTCCGATCTAACCCACGCTAAAGAAATGCTGCTATCCGTGCTGGACAATCAGGCTGGGCCAGCCAGAGATATTGTTCTGCTGAATGCAGGCGCTGCCATTTATGTGGCAGGAATCACCGCATCGCTTGTTGAAGGCGTTGAGAAAGCACGCAGTATTCTCGCCAGTGGCGCGGCGATGAAAAAAATGCAGGAATTAATCGCATTTTCCAATCATAAAAGTAACTAGGATTTAAGCATGTCCGATATTCTCAATAAAATTCTTACCGTCAAGGCGCAGGAAGTGGCGGCTGCCCAAGCATTGAAACCGTTGGCAGCGATGGAGGCAGAAGCTCAGGCAGCGATCACGCCACGCGATTTTGTTGGTGCTATCCGTAGCAAAATTGATCAGGACTTGCCTGCCGTGATCGCTGAAATAAAACAGGCGAGCCCAAGCAAGGGGTTGTTGCGTGGGCGGGTGGTACAGTCATCGACGACACCTTCTGACTTGACCATGGGGAATACGCTCGATGCAGTGACCGAAGGCTTTGATCCGGCCGCGATTGCCGCAAGCTATGCCAGACAGGGTGCGGCTTGCCTTTCTATTCTGACTGACAGGCAGTTTTTCATGGGGAGCGCGGATTATTTAAAACAGGCGCGCGCTGCCTGTGAGTTGCCGGTATTACGTAAGGATTTCATGCTGGATGATTATCAGGTATTCGAGGCCCGCGCCATGGGCGCGGATTGTATCCTGTTGATTGTCTCCGCTTTCCTGCTGTTTCCTTATCCCGATAGGAAGCACGCAGCCGATCCCCTTACCCGAATGCGTCAACTTGAATCACTGGCACATACGCTCGGTATGGCGGTACTGGTTGAAGTGCATGATGCAGATGAACTTGATCTCGCCTTGCAGCTGACCACCCCTTTGATCGGTATTAACAATCGGAATTTACGTACTTTTGAGACGCGTCTGGATACCACTTTACAATTGATCGAACGTATTCCAACGGAGAAAATCGTCGTTACTGAGAGTGGTATCAAGACTCCTGATGATGTCGCTTTGATGCGTGCGCATCAAGTGCATACTTTCTTGGTAGGGGAAGCATTCATGCGCGCTGACGATCCCGGAATGGAGTTGAAGCGCTTGTTCTTCTAGAATATTTTATCTCTCCACCGAGCTTTTTGGTAGAAAGTAATTTTCAATCTGTTGAATTTTGTCATAGAAATGACACAAAAATGTCATGTATGTCATAAATCTGTAATATAGCTCCTCTAACATTCTGTCCCAATTGCTGACAATTATTTGGGACAGAATATGAAATTAATCAAACAGGCTTTTACCTTTTCACTTGCATTGGGTGCGGGGGTTACTTCAAACGCGATAGCGCTGGAACTCTACGTTGACACTAAAACCAAGCAAATTTATGCCGAGCCTGGACCGGGTCGGACGCGCTTGGGTTCATTTGAGCGTGTTGAAGATAAGCAAACGAGCATTCCAGCAGTGGTACCTGAGCCTGCTGCACAAGCAGCGCCTGCTAGTTCTGCTGAGATAACTGCAATTCGTGAAGAACTGGAGCAAAAAACCAATGCGATTACAGCCTTGGAAGAACGTGTCAAGGATACCGAGAAAGTTAAAGTAAAGTATGGGCCCGGACTGCATTTTGAATCTGCTGATGGCAACTTTACTGCAGGTATCGATGGCCGTGTTCAAGTCGATTCCCAATACAATATTACTAATGACGTCTTACCTGCTACGGGTAACTCAACACCCAATGAATTAAATAGCGGAGCGAATATCCGTCGTGCCCGTTTAGGGGTTGAAGGGACGGTCTATAAGGACTGGTTTTACAAGTTTGAGTATGATTTCAGTCGTGGTAACGGTTCAGTCACTTCGGGGATTACCGATGCTTTCCTGCGGTGGACTTATCCTGGCAGTCCCTTCTCGATCAAGGTGGGTTCATTCAAAGAGCCGTTCAGTCTGGAGGAGGCTACCAGTAACCGCTTTCTTACCTTCATAGAGCGGAATATGATCGTCAATACTTTTGTTGATAACCCTAATACCTATAAAACCGGTATCGGGGCTAACTGGGCAGAAGAGCGCTATCAAGTCGGGCTCGCTTTCCAGACCGAGCCAGTAGGTAGTTGGTCATCAGCAGCTACTTCTGTGAATCCCAATGGTAATAACAGCCGTAATAATGGATCAGGCGATACCAGTTGGGAGGTGATAGGCAGGATCTCGTTTCTGCCCTGGAAGGAAAGTGATAGCAAATTTTTGCATATAGGTGGGTCAGGAGGTCATACGGTCGTGAATAGCCAATTTCAAGGCGACGGCGATTTCAATAATGGCGGTATGTCATTTGCCGCTTTTCCTGGAGCAAACGTAGATCGTACCAATGTCTTGAATACCAGTAATTTGACCAGAGGAGTAAAAGGTGTTCCTGGTTCACGCATCATCGATAACTACAATCGCTTTGGCGCTGAAATGGCTTTAGTATATGGTCCTTTTTCCTTGCAGGGTGAATATATCCAGACGGATGTCCATGGTACAGGCTATAGCGGTGAATCGCTATTTGGCTATTATGGCTATGCAAGCTATTTCTTAACTGGTGAGTCACGGTCTTACCGTAAGGAAACGGGAGCTTGGGGACGGATCAAGCCTCAGCGCAATTTTGATATGAAAGGCGGTTGGGGTGCATGGGAAATCGCTGCGGGGTATGATTATATCAACCTAAATGATGGTAACGTGAGAGGAGGGAAGGCCGATACTATAAAATTCGGTCTGAACTGGTATCCTTATCCAAACATACGTTTAATGAGTAACTATATTCATGTACTCGATATAAATACAGCCGGAGTTGCCGATCATCGCAGTGCCGGTTTCAATAATGCCAATCTGGATATCTTTGAGACACGCGTGCAATTTGATTTTTAGTTTATCTAATGAAAGGCTTTTGCATGGCTGATTTCTGTTAGTATGAAACGAGTCATGCAGAGCAAGACCATTAACCCGAATATTCCATAAATTCGCGTGATGATCACGCAGGATTTTGATTAATAGGGAAGTTTTGAGAAGGAGGGGTGTAGTGATTCATACACCCGACTGAGCAAAATCTTTCTTATTAATCAAAAGACAAGTGAGGGCACGTGCCAATTTATGAAATATTCGGGTTAATAGACATCCAGTATCAAATGTTGAAATAGGGTGATGTACCTTGACTGGACGATGTATGACACGGTATAACAGATTAAACTAGGTTTTATAAAGATCTGTTAGCGTTGTCAGTTTTTCAAAAACAACATGGTTCATCACTCACGCTATGGAAACAAAACTTCAAAGAAAGCGGCCAAAGCATCTAAATCTTTTTAAGATTAAGCAACCATTGCCAGCGCAGGTTTCCATCCTGCATCGTATAAGCGGTGTGTTATTATTTTTTCCAGGCATTCCATTATTAGTTTACATTTTACAAATGCTATTGGGATCGCCCGAAGGTTTTACCAAGATCCAATTGATACTGGATGATCCATTTGTGAAGTGCGCATTGTTACTGCCAATATGGTTCTTTATGCATCATTTTTGTGCAGGCATCCGGTATCTGGCCCTAGATTTACATTATGGCATTTCTCTGGAACAAGCGCGTTTGAGTAGTAAGATTGTATTGATTATGGGTTTTGTCTTAACAGCACTCGTTGGAGCTTTGTTATGGTAAAGGATATAAATCGTGTTATAACGGGTGCGCATTATGGCTTGCGGGATTGGCTAATTCAGCGTATTACAGCTGTATTGATGGCAGTCTATGTATTGCTATGGGTGATTCTGACCACTTTCTTACAGATTTCTGATTATGCTGCATTGAAATCGCTATTTACCAATCAGTGGATGAGAATCGCTTCTTTTCTGTTTTTTATAAGTCTTTGCTGGCATGCCTGGGTGGGTGTGCGTAATGTATTGATGGATTATATTCATACCGCCAGTATTCGTCTTACGATACACATAACTGTCATCATTTCACTATTTTTCTATCTCATCTGGTTTGCCGAAATTTTGTGGGGTAAATAACGTGGCCATCACTAAACGAAAATTTGATGTAGTTATTGTTGGTGCGGGCGGGGCGGGGATGCGCGCTGCATTGCAATTATCAGAAGCCGGTCTAAAAGTAGCCGTGTTGTCTAAGGTCTTCCCAACGCGCTCGCACACCGTTGCCGCACAAGGCGGTATTGCTGCCTCTCTGGGGAATGTTACCGAGGATAATTGGCATTGGCATATGTATGACACCGTAAAAGGATCCGATTACTTGGGGGATCAAGATGCGATTGAATTCATGTGCCGCCAGGCTCCCGAAGTCGTTTACGAGCTCGAACATTATGGCATGCCATTTGATCGACTGGAAAATGGCAAAATTTACCAGCGACCTTTCGGTGGGCATTCACAGAATTTTGGGGACGCGTTGGCAACACGATCCTGTGCAGTGGCTGATCGCACTGGCCATGCTATGTTGCATACACTTTATCAGCGTAATGTGAATGTCAATACCCAGTTTTTTGTAGAGTGGATAGCATTAGACCTGATTCGTGATCAGCAAGGCGATGTGCTGGGTGTAACAGCACTGGAAATGGAAACAGGCGAGATGATGATTCTTCAAGCCAGGGCGACATTATTTGCCACGGGTGGAGCGGGGCGCATTTTTCAGGCAAGCACCAATGCATTTATTAATACCGGCGATGGTCTGGGTATGGCTGCGCGTGCCGGTATTCCGTTGCAAGATATGGAATTCTGGCAATTTCATCCTACTGGTGTGCATGGTGTGGGGGTGCTGATCAGTGAAGCCGTACGCGGAGAAGGCGGTTATCTGCTCAACAACGATGGAGAGCGCTTCATGGAACGTTACGCACCCCATGCAAAGGATCTGGCCAGTCGTGATGTGGTATCGCGTGCGTTGACTACTGAAATAAAGGAAGGTCGGGGTTGCGGCCCAAACGCTGATCACCTTTTATTGAAGCTCGATCATCTTGGTGCCGAGGTGATCAAATCACGCTTACCCGGAATACGTGAGATTGCCATCAAGTTCGCCCATGTGGATCCCATTGAGCAACCCATTCCTGTTATACCGACTGCTCATTATATGATGGGGGGGATTCCTACTAATCTCCACGGCCAGGTGGTTGCGCCCTATAAAACAGGGCCCGAAGAAGTTGTGCCAGGGTTTTATGCGGTGGGCGAGTGTGCCTGCGTTTCTGTACACGGGGCAAATCGTCTGGGGACTAATTCGTTGCTGGATATTGTTGTTTTCGGCCGTGCCGCAGGTAATCAAATCATTGAAGATTTAAAGCATAATTCTCACCATAAACAACTGCCTGATGATATCGCTGATAAATCGCTTGCGAGATTAGTGCGCCTGGATAATCAGAAAAATGGAGAAAATGTCGCGCAAGTAGGTGAGCTACTACGAAAAACCATGCAGACATACTGTGGTGTATTTCGCTTTGCTGACATGTTGAAGCAGGGGGTAGCAAAAATCAGTGAAGTGGCAGGGTGCGTTGCGCAAACGGAAATCAGGGATAAAAGCAAAGTATTCAATACTGCCCGCGTTGAAGCATTAGAGCTTGATAATCTGATTGAGGTCGCAATGGCGACGATGGTATCTGCTGAGGCTCGTTGTGAAAGTCGTGGTGCGCATGCTCGTGATGACTTTCCCGAACGGAACGATGACAAATGGCTTAAGCACACTTTGTTTTTCAGAGAAGATCGACGTATTGACTACAAACCAGTCCGGTTGAAGCCTTTGACGGTAGAATCGTTTCCACCCAAAGCAAGAGTTTACTAAGGATGTGATCTGATAAGCTGGCAATAGATAGCTTGCAAATTAGTTATTTATTCGGTGTGATACTGAGAGGTGCATCTTATTGTCTTTCCCTTTGCGAGCTATTTTCTTCATTGTTCTCCAGGATTTGAAAGAAAACCTCATCTTTCCGAATCATCCCTAATTCATTCCGGGCAAGTTCCTCAATGGCGTCAAGTCCTTTTTTGAGATCATTAACTTCTGCTTCCAGGACGGTATTTCTATTTTGTAATTTTTGATTGGTCTGGCGCTGTGCGGCAACTTGCTGGTCTATTTCAAAGACATTTAGCCAGCCCCCTTTACCATACCATAATGGATATTGCGCCAGAGCAATCAATATAACAAGCGTGAAAGCCAGTTTTTTCATTACCTTAGTTGATAGTAAGCTCTCCGTCCTGGATATTTAGCCATATTGCCAAGATCTTCTTCAATGCGCAGCAGCTGATTATATTTTGACAAACGATCAGAACGGGAAAGTGAGCCAGTTTTAATTTGGAGTGCGTTTGTGGCAACTGCAATATCAGCAATAGTGGTATCTTCAGTTTCTCCCGACCGATGCGATATTACGGCAGTATAGCCGGCACATTTAGCCGTTTCGATAGCAGACAGGGTTTCGGTAAGCGTGCCGATCTGATTGACTTTAATCAATACCGAATTGGCAATACCCCGTGCAATCCCTTCTTTCAGAATGTTTGTATTAGTGACGAATACATCATCCCCAACGAGCTGCACTACCTTCCCTAGCTTATTGGTCAGCAGCTCCCAGCCATCCCAATCATGCTCGCTCATGCCATCCTCAATGCTGATAATGGGATATTTATCTACCCAGCTGGCAAGATAATCGGCAAATTGAGTTGAGGTAAAACTGAGTCCTTCCGAATCTAAATGATATTTTCCGTCTTTATAAAACTCTGAACTTGCGCAATCTACACCAATTGCAACATCAGAACCTGGTAGATAACCCGTTTGATCAATAGCTTGTACGATAAGCTTGAGCGCTTCTTCATTATTCATGAGATTGGGCGCAAACCCCCCCTCATCACCAACAGTTGTTGGCATATTTTTTTTATTTATGAGTGTTTTGAGCGTATTAAAAATTTCAGCACCACACCGGATCGCCTCGCGAAAGCTTGGCATACCTAATGGGATAATCATGAATTCCTGCATATTCAGATTATTATTAGCATGTGCACCGCCATTGATCAGATTCATCATGGGTACCGGCAGGGAAATTGCCCCAACACCTCCCAGATAGCGGTATAGCGGTAGGCCCGACTCCTCGGCGGCTGCTTTGGCTACTGCCAATGAAACGGCTAGAATTGAGTTGGCACCTAATCTTGATTTGTTTTCACTGCCATCCAGATCGATTAGAGTCTGATCAATGAAGGATTGCTCTATCGCATCAAGTCCCATAATGGTTTCTGAGATCTCGATATTAATGTTTTCGACGGCTTTTAATACACCTTTCCCTGAGTAGCGTTGTTTGTCTTCATCCCGTAATTCTACTGCCTCTTTAGTGCCAACAGATGCGCCTGAAGGAACCGATGCGCGTCCTAGTACACCTGACTCAAGCAATACATCTGCTTCAATGGTCGGGTTGCCACGGGAGTCTAAAATTTCACGGGCGATTACATCCACTATTGCACTCATGCTACTTTCCTTGTAGTGATTTAACTTAAATATTATTGTTAAAATTATTTATGTATAGACAAACCAATTAATTTTTGTGATTTGATTGTTTATGAAAGGGTGGCTCTTAATAAATTAAGCAATTAAATTCATAAAATGCATGGTAGCGATTCAAATGCTATTTTTTATTTCATCAGTACTGTTCATTCTGAGCTGGAACGATTGTTGGCAGAATCAATAGCAGCTTTAACGTAAGCTTTGAATAAGGGATGTCCCATTCTAGGTGTAGAAGTAAATTCTGGGTGAAACTGACAGGCAACAAACCAGGGATGCACAGTTTGTGACAATTCGACCATTTCACATAAGTTTTCTTCTGAAGATAAGCCACTTACTTGTAGTCCCGCTTGTTCTAATTTCGGAATAAATTCTGCATTTACTTCGTAGCGATGTCGATGACGTTCAATGATTTTGTCTGCGCCATAAATTTCTCTCGCCAGCGAATTTTCTTTTAGTACACATTCCTGCCCACCCAGGCGCATGGTTCCCCCTAAATCCGTTTTGGCTGTACGTTTCTCGATGCGGCCCTCGCGTGTACGCCACTCGGTGATCAACCCTAAAACAGGATAGCGTGTATTGGGGTTGAATTCCGTGCTATGTGCATCTGACATTTTAAGCTCATTGCGCGCAAATTCGACGACAGCCAATTGCATACCAAGGCATATGCCCAGATAGGGAATACGGTTAGCACGAGCGTAGTGAATAGCCTTTATTTTTCCTTCAACCCCACGTTTACCAAATCCACCTGGAACCAGAATAGCATCCTTGCCAAGGAGACAATCGGTGCCATTTTTTTCAATATCTTCTGAATCGATATAGCATATGTTTATCTTGCTGCAGGTATGAATACCCGCATGTATCAGTGCTTCCGATAAGGATTTATAAGATTCCGTCAGATCGACATATTTTCCTACTAATGCAATCGTGACCTCGTGTTTGGGGTGTTCCAGGGCATGAACCAGTTTTTTCCAGACTGAAAGATCGGCTGATTTGGCAAGAATATTCAGTTTGTGACAAATGATTTCATCCAACATTTGCTCATGCAGCAATGCAGGTATTTTGTAAATACTGTCGACATCGATGGCCGAAATAACGGCTTCTTCCTTGACATTGGTGAACATCGCGATTTTGCGTCGTTCTTCTTGTGGAAGCAAACGGTCGGCACGGCAGAGCAATACATCAGGTTGTATACCAATTTCTCTTAACTCTTTTACTGAGTGCTGTGTTGGTTTGGTTTTAAGTTCTCCAGCTGATCCAATATATGGTAATAAGGTCAAATGAATGAAGCAGGTATCTTGGCGCGGGAGCTGCACAGCCATTTGCCTGATTGCTTCCAAGAAAGGCAAGGATTCGATATCGCCAACGGTGCCGCCAATTTCTACAATGGCTACCTGGGCATCATTTACGCCATTATGGATAAAAAGTTTGATTTCATCAGTAATATGGGGGATGACTTGTACTGTGCCACCAAGATAATCTCCTCGCCGCTCCTTACGAATTACGCTTTCATAGATTTGGCCAGTCGTAAAATTATTACGTTTAGTCATCTTTGTACTGATGAAACGCTCATAATGCCCTAGATCGAGGTCAGTTTCTGCGCCATCGTCAGTGACAAAAACTTCCCCATGCTGAAATGGATTCATCGTGCCTGGATCTACATTGATATAAGGATCCAGTTTTAGCATGGTTACTTTAATACCACGAGATTCTAGGAGGGCCGCTAATGAAGCTGCGGCGATGCCTTTACCTAAGGAAGAAACTACGCCGCCAGTCACAAAGACATATTTGATCATGGGGGGCAATGTTAACTCAAAAAGGACATGATGGAAACCCTGATTAAGTTGTCGTTGATAGCTTTGGGGTAACTATTCATGTTTATCTAAAGTCCCTACAAAAGTGAGTTGATTGGAAGCATATAGTTCCGAAGTAATGGTCTGCTATGAAAGCCAGTATGCTGAGTGATTGAAGAAAGGTTCTATGCACAAGTGGTTGGTTCTTAAAGAATGTGGTGTGATTGCTGTACAAGTAATCTTACGAGGCAGAAAAATTGTAAGCTTTCTACCTATATGAAATAAAGAGCCATTTTGCTCATATTTAAGCTCGAAACTCTCTAATGATGTTACGTCCAAAATGCTGGCGAATTCACTGCTATTTTTGTTGTCGCCATGGAGCAATTTCTGAACTGGCTATTATAGCTTCATTGATAATACGTGTTGTATCAAAGTTTATCAGCCTGCCTGCGCCGATAGCCAGAGTTTGAGTACCAATCTGGAGTTCTATCTGACCTTCTGCAATAGCGATATCGCCACCATTCTTTTGCATTCTGATGCTAAAACGCGTGCCCATATTCCGGATACGCGCATTACCCAGAATAATTTCCAGTTTGTCACCATTTTCCTGGGTAGCATGCACGTCAAAATAAGCTTCTCCGCGTAGGAGTTCGATCTGAATGGAGTCATCTTTTTTGACGGCTACCGAACTATTTGTATCCAAATCAATAGTAATTTCTGGTGTGACCTTGATAGTTAGATATTGCTCAGAAGCCGTTTCATATAACCGGGTAGTGGTGGGGTGTGGGATGATGTAGCTTAGAAAGCTCGCAGCGATAACCAGCAGTACGCTAATAAATGGCAGGATAAATTTTTTGTGAGTATGCGTTGCGTCCTTCGAATTCATTTCAAATAGCGTAATCAGAAGATTGGTACCGACAATGCACGTATTTTAACAAATTAGACTTAAATCGTTTCTTATTCGAGAGTTGGATCCGTAACAAAGCCAATTTTCGTTAATCCAGCTTTTGCTGCTATGCTCATGATACGCGCCACGTGCTCATAATGCGTATTTTTATCAGCACGGATATGCAGCTCAGTATTGGGAGAATTTTCTGCTGATTGAGTAAAGCGCGGCGCCAGCTGTTCCAGTGTAACTGCCTCACCATTCCAGAAAAAACTGCCATCAGCACGAATGGCAAAATCAATATGCTCTGGTTGGGTCGTATTGGGATTACTCGATGCTTTTGGTAAATCAATCTTTACTGAATGAGTGAGTAATGGAGCGGTGATGATGAAGATAATCAACAAAACGAGCATGACATCTACGAGGGGTACTACATTGATTTCAGACATCGTTGTCTGCCCCTGATAGCGGTTTGAGCTGCCGAAAGCCATTAGTGCCTCCTTTCAAGGGCTGAGACGGTTGTTGCAGTTGATGTAAACTGGGGATTGTGATTTTCCTCAGTTGATGCTTTGATACTATCTCCACCTTTGTTGCCAACTGTAATGATTGTAAATAAATCATGCGCGAATGCATCCAATCGCGCCATCCATATTCTATTCCTTCTGATAAAAGCGTTATAGGCTAATACCGCTGGAATAGCAACAGCCAACCCTAGCGCGGTCATAATTAACGCCTCACCAACTGGTCCAGCAACTTTGTCCAATGTTCCCTGTCCAGAAAGGCCAATCTGTATCAGCGCATGGTAAATACCCCAAACGGTACCAAACAATCCGATATAGGGAGCGGCAGAACCAGCCGATGCGATGATAGTGAGACCATTCTCAATGCGTGTTGCTTCCTGATCGATACCATTGCGCAGCGTGCGTGTTAATAGTTCGCTCGTTCCCCCAGTTACAGCGAGTTTTTCTAGACCGTGCTTCTGTGAGCCAGCTGTAACATCTACCGCTAATTTCGCAAGATGGGCAAAGGCATTGTCAGTAGACGAACCTTTCATTTCTATTTTCAATTCTTGGAGAGAATCAACCTCCCAGAAATGTTTCAGAAAAGCATTAGCGCGCCGAGTGGCAATAAAATTACTGATGCTCTTCGTGATAATCAGGTACCAACTAGCGACAGAAAGGGAAAGCAATAAAATGAGTACACCCATCCCTACATGGTCTATCTGAGTCAGAAAATGAGAAAAACCAAGATTTTCTTCCATTACATTAATTTCCTTGGATTACAAAATTAAAAGGTTGCAACGCGATAGCCCGTACGGGTTGACCATCACGTACTGCAGGTTTGCAACGCCAGCTCTTTACAGCAGCTAGTGCAGCATTATCAAGCCGGGAATAACCGCTACTATTGATAACCCGAGTATTGCTGATACGGCCTGACTCATCCAGTTCGACTTGTAGCATTAGCTTCCCTTCCTCACCCAATCGGCGTGAAAGAGCAGGATAATCCGGTGCGCTCAGCTCTGGGCAAGACACCGATAATTCAGATGAAAGGGTGACAGGACCAGTCTCCATTTGCTCAGGGCGAGCGGCCGCTACAGATTTTGTTTCCTGTTTTTGTACCAGTTCAGCCTCGTCGTGGATAGGTTCCGGCATTGGGGGGGGGGGAGCTATAAATTCCTCTTTAGGCAATATGGGCGAGCTCGAGGCTAGCTGGCGGTGTTTAGGTTGCGGCGGTGTTTTTTTGACAAGTTTTGGTTTTTCCGGAGGGGGGGGGATGTGCTCTGCTTTTAAATCGACTTTGGACGCTTCGGGTGCTTCAATTCTAGGTTGTGGCGGCGCAATTAACTCGGCAAACAGTGTAACCTGCGGGCTTATAGATGGTAAACGATGATGCCACATGCCATAGAGCAAGGCAGCATGCACCATGAGAACTAATAATAGGCTAGCAAGAGAGATGAATGAAATGGTCGAATTGCGTTTTGTACGGATCATGCAGTTAACGCCCTCCAAGAGAAGAAATATTGGCTAATCAGGTCGTTTCTTGTTTAGGGATGATGAACTGAGAGGGTTAATTTAATTTATTGGGATCGCTTATCGTATCTGCAATAACCTAAAAGGTTTAGATTATTAACTATAAAAATATTAACGCAAACGATAATAATTATCAATCATTGTTAATAGAGAATTTCTTATATTCGGAAGAAGCTAAACAATCCACTCTGTTTCTGATGTAAAAATGAAATGGCCATATAGAATGTCTTACAATGTGCCACTTTAGAAGGCTTTTCTTATTATTCTTATTAATCTCGGAAAAGGTTACCACAATGTGTGTGGCCTATATAATCTTTCATGACGAACTCAATTCCTCGATTCTGGCGGCGCGCATTAAGCATGCTTTATGAATTTCTGCTGTTACTTGCAGTCTGGTTTATTGCCAGTTTTATTTTTCATTTTGTGTTTCGTGATACCACAGCAGTGTATTTCAAACCACTATTTCAGTTCTACCTGTTGTTTGTTGGAGGAATTTATTTTATCTGGTTCTGGACGCACGGTGGGCAAACTTTGGCCATGCAGACCTGGAAACTGCGTGTGGTAACAGTTGATGGAAATAAGCTCGATACTCGCCAGGCTATTACACGTTACCTCTTTGCCGTAATTGGCATCACTTTCTTCGGCTTTGGAATTATATGGGCGTTGTTTGATCGTGATCGGCAGTTTCTGCACGATCGGCTTGCTGGAACACGTATTATAAAAGTAGAAAACTGAAATTGAAGTCGATTTAAATTTCTTCGTATTACATCCAACGACAAGCCAGGAGTTTCCATGCTGAAAATATCACTCAATATGCAAATCCTAGTGGGTACATTGGCTGGTATTTTGTTGGGTCTGGGGCTTGTCATGCTAGATCAAGATTCCTCCATTTCCCAGAATAGTTTGTATATCGCTAATTTGATCAGTACCTTGTTTATCGATTTATTGAAAATGGTACTTGTTCCATTGGTGTTTACCTCCATTGTTGTCGGTGTGGCGAATTTACGCGCGCATCAACAGATAAACCGGGTATGGCTAGCCGCCCTCAGTTTTTTTGTATTGACTACGATATTGGCTATTATGCTTGGTTTGACAGTAGCTAATGTATTCCGGCCCGGAGAAGGGCTTCAGATTGCGATGTTTCAGGATACCATGCAAGGCTTTGCAGCCAAGCAGATGTCTTTGCGTGATTTTTTCGCTGATTTTCTGCATTCGCTATTCATGAATCCGTTAGCAGCACTTGCTGAGGGTCACATTCTTGCTATCGTAATTTTTGCATTGCTGCTTGGAATTGCCATGGTAGTGGGTGGGGAGCGATATCACAACATTCTCATTCTGATGAAGGAATTTTTAGAATTGATACTGATGCTGGTAGGGTGGATCATGCGCCTTGCCCCGCTAGGTATTATGGCATTGCTACTGCAATTGATCGTTGCTCAGGACATTACGCTGCTTACTACACTAATTAAATTTATTGTAATTGTTATCGGTGCAACTTTATTCCATGGTTTAGTCATCCTACCTCTTGCACTCTATCTAACGACTGGGATGACACCTCTCAGATTCTGGAGGGGCGCGCGCGAGGCATTGATTACTGCTTTCGCAACGAGTTCCAGTGCGGCAACGATGCCTGTTACTTTGCGTTGCGTGGAACAGCACTTGCATGTTAAGCCTGATGTGGCAGGTTTTGTCGTGCCGCTGGGAGCCACCATCAACATGGATGGCACTGCATTGTATGAAGCCGTCGCTGCTCTGTTTATTGCCAATCTCGTTGGTGTTGAACTTGATCTCACGCAACAACTGATTGTTTTTTTAACCGCTATGCTAGCGGCTATCGGTGCACCTGGCATTCCCAGTGCAGGGATGGTGACGATGGTGATGGTGCTGCAATCAGTAGGTTTGCCAGTCGAGGCGATCGCTATTTTGCTTCCTATTGATCGTTTGTTAGATACTTTTCGTACCATGGTCAATGTCGAGGGGGACATGATTGGCAGTCTAGTCGTGCAGAAATGGATAAGAAGCCCCTAGCCCGAATATTTCATAAATTGGCACGTGCCCTCACTCGCCTTTTGATTAATAAGAAAGATTTTGCTCAGTCGGGTGTATGAATCACTACACCCCTTCTTCTCAAAACTTCCCTATTAATCAAAATCCTGCGTGATCATCACGCGAATTTATGAAATATTCGGGCTAGCGCCGTGTTTCATTCTATTTGAAACTTAAGTTGCTGTTGGCACGAATCACCCACTGCAAGATGCGGCAAGCGCTTTTGGTCCAAATAAACGGTTTCGAATTGGTTTGTGGTGAGCGATAAATTCGTTGGTCAGCCTTACAACCAATAAGGCAGGGCTATCGATTTCATGAAGTTAGTTGCAATATCCATACTATAATGAGGTAACAAAGGAACCATCTCTATTCCCGGAAATCTCAGAGCCATTTGATATCTATTTTAGGCGCTTTAGTTCAATTCGCATAAGGCTTGACCCATGTTCATCAGTGTTCTTAATCTCTTTAAAATCGGAATTGGCCCTTCTAGCTCCCACACTATGGGGCCGATGATGGCTGCCAACGATTTTCGCGGCCGCATTAATCAGTTTGTCGTAGCCTCGCCAAGCAACAAAGTCATGCATGTTCGCTGCGTGCTTAAAGGCTCTTTGGCTTTTACCGGCAAGGGTCATGCAACAGACCGGGCTGTTGTATTGGGGCTTCACGGCTATACTCCAGAAGCGTTGTCTGTGCAGGACGTCAATGCATTAATTGCAAAGCTATGGGTTACGCATTCCATTATGCTAGATAATGGTGCAGCTATCACATTTAATCCGGATAATGACATTATTTTTGATAGAAATGAAACATTACCTCAGCACCCAAATGGTATGGTTTATACGCTTCTTGATGAGAACGAAAAAATCTTACTGACTGAAACCTACTTTTCAATCGGGGGGGGATTTATTAATACGCTTGCTGAAATTAATCAGCTAAGTGCTCCCTTGAAAATGGAATCAGCTAAATCTTTCCCCTTTCCATTTGATTCAGCACGGAGCATGTTACAAATGTCTCAGCAAAGTAATCATTCGATTGCAGACATGAAACGTGCTAATGAACTGATGAAACTATCTGCCAATGAGCTTGATGAGGGGTTAGACAAAATTTGGCATGCTATGCAACGTTGCATTGAAAATGGTTTAACAGCAGAGGGGCAACTACCTGGTGGTCTTAAGGTATCTCGTCGGGCTAAAACACTCTTTAATCAACTTCATCAAGATCCTGGAAAAACGACTTTGAACGATTGGTTATGCGCATACGCAATGGCCGTAAATGAAGAAAATGCAGCAGGCCACATGGTAGTGACTGCTCCCACTAATGGGGCAGCAGGCGTTATTCCGGCCGTTCTGTATTACATGGTAAAGCATGAAAATGGCAGCATTGAGAATGTAAGGGATTTCTTACTGACTGCTGCAGCCATTGGCGGCATCATCAAACACCGTAGTTCTATATCCGGCGCAGAAGTGGGTTGTCAGGGAGAAGTAGGATCTGCTGCTGCGATGGCCGCGGCGGGCCTATGTGCGGCACAGGGAGGTACTGTAAAGCAAATAGAAAATGCGGCAGAAATTGCACTTGAGCATCATTTGGGGATGACCTGTGATCCTGTGGGTGGCTTAGTTCAAGTTCCGTGCATCGAGCGCAATGGATTTGGTGCCATTAAAGCCCATACAGCCGCAGCGCTGGCGCGCCGGGGAACGGGTGAGCATTTCATGCCGTTAGATAATTGTATTGCAGCGATGAAACAAACTGGCCTAGAAATGTCACACAAATATAAGGAAACATCGTTGGGTGGTTTGGCAGTCAGCATTACTGAATGCTGATTAGTTCTGGGTAGGGCTGAAAACATTCTGGTACCCAGAAGATTAGTCTTGCTTGGGATATGGAGCTAATGGAGTAGGTGGCCAGCTTTCTTACACTATAATCATAGTCCGATCAGGTTGAGAGATTTGATGAAGTAGGTCAATTGTGCTTTGTCGATGCGACTGCATGCCATGACTTCCAGTTGACCTGTCATGCGCACTGAGCAGGTACGCTTCACAGTACAACAACGTTTTTTCGCCCCTCTTTTTCGCTGATTGCATTTCTTCAATAACTGTTAGTATTCGTCATAGCACGGTACATACCAACAAGAATTGAAGGTGAAGTACTCACTGCCTGCCATATCGGCTATACTGCTTATTTATTACGTGGGAAGTACTGAATAAGTGCCTACGCAAGAGAATAGCTGCGTTAGGCGATGCTCAAAAACTTGCCTATCTATCTGATATGTTTCGTTTCCTGTGCTCCGTCTGCTTTGCACTTCATTCCGCGCGGCGACTTATTCAGGGTTTTTCTGGATATTCTGACTGACTGAATGAATAAAGACTTTTAACGTTAGATACCAAGATTAAATTAGTCATACTCGCCAGTCAGAACAATTTTTCCTTAAGCCTTGATCGATAAAACTAATCAACCCATGCCTGAATTAAAGCAAGAGCATATAACATCATCTGCAAAAATAAAAAAAGGGACTGAGACAGAACCAATTAAAACTTTTGAAGTTGATGGTCACAAAATCACGATCCTCGGTACCGCCCATGTTTCTCAAGCGAGTGCAGATAAAGTGAAAGAATTAATTGCTACGGGTGAGTTTGATGCCGTTGCTGTTGAGTTATGCCCAAGCCGTCATAAAGCAATTGTCAATCCTGATCTATTAACAAGGATGGATCTCTTCCAAGTTATTAAAAAAGGCCAAGCGAGTATGGTTGCTGCCAGTCTGGCATTAGGCGCTTTTCAGCAACGTATGGCCGAACGGTTAGGGGTCGAGCCGGGCGCAGAAATGCGAACTGCTATTAAAGACGCAACGGAAGCCAAATTACCGATTTTACTGATTGATAGAGAGATTGGAACTACTCTTAAACGTATTTACCACAATGTGCCGTGGTGGAGACGTATGGAGTTATACAGTGGTTTGCTAGCCAGTATTATCTCTCGGGAATCAGTGAGTGCTGCAGAAATCGAACGATTGAAAGAAGGTGATGTGCTGGAGAGTGCTTTTTCACAGTTTGCTGAAAACGAAAAGCACTTATTTAAACCCCTGATTAGTGAACGTGATAAATACATGTCCGCCCGCTTGTTAAAGGAAAGTGTGGAGAATAACTATCAGCACACTCTTGCTGTCGTTGGCGCTGGGCACATGAAAGGAATTGAACAAATCCTGAAGACCCGCAGTATCAACGATCCGGATGAAACCATCCAGCAGCTTGACACCATTCCAGAATCCACGAACTGGCTTAAATTTCTGCCATGGATCATCGTGGCATTGGTTCTGACTGGATTTACGATAGGATTTATGCGTAGCCCTGATATCGGTATGGCAATGGTAGTCGATTGGATACTCATACATGGTGGATTGTCTGCATTAGGTGCTGCGATTGCATTCGCCCATCCACTCACGATTTTAACTGCCTTTCTGGCTTCCCCAATTACCTCCCTTGATCCTATGACAGGGGTTGGAATGTTTACAGCGCTAGCAGAGACTTATTTACGTAAACCTAAAGTAGGTGATTTTAGTCGCCTTAGAAGTGATACCACTAGTCTGAAAGGGTGGTGGCACAATCAAGTCACACGAATTCTGCTTATTTTCATACTCTCATCGTTTGGCTCTGCCATGGGGACTTATATAGCTGGATTCAGAATATTTGAACGAATCAGTGGTAGCTGATATTAGAAGAGATCCTTTGGGCATAAGATAATAATCCTAACACATTGCTCCAGCATCTCCCCTCCGCAGAATGCTCTATGCTCGACTACTTTGAACGCCTAATCAATCCCTTCCCACCTGAACATCCCACTGAACCGCCTAAGGGTTTGTACCAGTTCTGTCGCCACTATACCCGAGGAATCGAGTCCTATTTGCTGTTGATGGCGATACTTACCATCTGTGTCGCCATCGGTGAAGCCATGCTCTATGGCATTCTGGGAAAGATTATCGATTGGCTGGCTGAAAAAGATCCCCAGAGTTTCCTGGAAGAAGAAATGCTCTCATTGATTGGCTTATCGCTGTTTATACTGCTACTGATGCCCATTCTGGTTTTACTCCATTCACTGATTATGTATCAAAGCTTAATGGGTAATTTTCCTATGATAGTGCGCTGGCAAGCCCATCGCTATCTGCTCAATCAAAGCTATGCTTTTTTTCAAAATGAATTTAGCGGTCGCATTGCAACCAAAGTCATGCAAACAGCGCTGGCTGTACGCGAAACTGTCATGAAAACACTCGATGTGATGCTTTTCATTAGTGTGTACCTCATCACCACTTTATTTCTCGTTGTGAATGCTGATCCTCATTTGTGCATCCCATTGCTCATCTGGCTGGCTGTGTATTCAACCATATTGTATTACTTCATTCCAAAATTAAAACAAATCTCTGAACTGCAGGCTGATGCACGTTCTACCATGACCGGTCGCATTGTGGATAGTTATACAAATATCTTGACACTCAAGTTATTCTCACACAACCAGCGCGAGTCTGAGTATGCAAAAACAAGCATGGAAAATTTCCTGACCACCGTTCACCCGCAAATGCGCCTGGTTACCAAGCTGCTTGGGTGTGTATGGGGCAGTAACATGCTGCTGGTATTCAGTGTTGGCGCGCTGGGAATTTATTTATGGATTAACGGAAATGTCAGCACAGGGGCAATCGCAATCGCCCTGAGCCTTGCGATACGCCTAACCGGCATGTCACACTGGATCATGTGGGAAATCAGCGCGCTATTCGAAAATATTGGGATTGTCCACGATAGCATAAATACGATATCAGAACCACAGACCGTCGTGGATGCTCCCAATGCTATTCCGTTGAAAGTAAAATCTGGTGCTATTGATTTCAACCACATCGGATTCGTCTACAATCGAATAGATCAGAAGCAAAGCGAGCAGGTATTTAATAACCTTGATTTGCATATTGCCGCTGGTGAAAAAGTCGGTATTGTCGGACGTTCAGGCGCTGGCAAGTCCACCTTGATTAGCCTGTTATTACGTTTTTATGATGTTCAGCAAGGCAATATCCAGATCGATGGGCAGAATATTCGCCAAGTTACTCAAGATAGCCTACGTGCCAATATAGGTATCGTTACCCAAGATACTTCATTGCTTCACCGCTCCATTCGCGACAATATACTATTCGGTAAACCTGATGCGACTGAAGCACAGATGCTTGAAGCCGCAAAACTTGCTCATGCTCATGAATTCATTCAGGCCCTTGTGGATAGTAACGGCCGAGAAAGCTATGATGCGTTCGTCGGTGAGCGCGGCGTTAATCTTTCAGGAGGCCAACGTCAACGTATCGCGATTGCCAGGGTATTATTGAAGAATGCCCCGATCCTGATTCTGGATGAAGCGACATCTGCTCTCGATTCAGGCGTGGAGGCCAGTATCCAACAAAATCTATATCAACTCATGCAGGGTAAAACAGTTATCGCGATCGCCCACCGCTTATCCACTATCGCAGCAATGGATCGACTCATTGTATTGGACAAAGGGCGTATCGTTGAACAAGGCCGTCACGCAGAATTACTTTCTCATAATCAGCTCTATGCAACGCTCTGGAATCATCAATCGGGAGGATTTCTTGGGCATTTGAATGAATAGAAAAGAATATATATTTCAATGCTTTATATTCTTTCGTAAATTTCAGAAAGATAATTATAAAATATTTACCGGGTGCGAGGATTGATCCGTCTCCAGGTAAAAAAGTCAGACAGAGTACTTTGATAATGTAAGAAACTCTGGTACGCTGCCTAGAGCTTCTATAGACAAAAACAAGCCCGTCTTTGGATAAAGTACGCAAGGTATGCCAGTTCAATATCTAGCTGAGATTCTTCGGAGGGTCAGTATGAAAAAAACAAAATTGGAAAGCATAGCGTCTGGTTTCATACTCGCAATTGCTTTCGCGGCGAGCAATGCATGGTCAGCACCGGAGGAAATTCCTGGTCGTGGATTTGTATGGAAGGATGGTGCAGAAATCTATGCCAAGATTTGCGCTTATTGTCACGAAGCTCAAGTTGGGCCGCCTATTCGCAATCGTGAGCTTCCTACCGAGTATATCCGCACAGTGGTTCGCAACGGAAGCCGAGCCATGCCAGCCTTTCGTTCTTCAGAAATCGATGATGAATCATTAGTAAAATTGGCGGATTTTATTTCAAAAAAAGAAGCTAAGCACTAAGGAGGCCCATCCCATGGATGAAACTCGACGTAGCCTCATCAAAGGTATGCTTACTGGAGGAACCTTGTTGGCCCTCGGCACTCCTAGCATCACTCAAGCAGTATCCATTAGCCAATCTCCCTCTGGGAGTACCCGAAATTGCCAGCTATTGCTGGGAAACACAACAATAGACGAAGCATTTGCCAGAGGCGCTTATGCCGCTTGCACTAGCTATACAAATTACCGTCAAGGCACATTGCCGATAATAAGATTAGAAGATGAACTATTAACCAATCCTCTAAGAGTGGCTGAATTATTGACACAATCCCGCAATATTCGTTGGATTGCCGTCATGGACGATGCCAGCGCAGCCATATTCACTGAGTTGGTGCGAAATTTTGAAGGTCGTCTACTTTCACTTGGCTCACACTCTTTTTCTTCCGGCAATGATATCTCCTTTCCTCTGCGTCATGTGTGGGCTACCGCGTCACCCGCGTACAGTGCTGGAGGATTGCTAGCATCTGAGCTTATTCCAAACCAGCATAATTTCTCTATCGTCGAAAATTTTCTTGGAGAATCGGTTGGTGATGGCGTAATAAAAGGTTCATCAATATCGGGATTTTTGTCTTATAGGCTGTCTGAGCAGCCAACAACTTATTTACATTGTGCCGGAATCTCTCTGATAGAAGCCAGTCAATTAGTTGGCTGGAAGGGAGCAGAAAATTGGGGATCCGTACTCCCTCGAGTAGATAAATTCCAGACCTATGAAGATAAAACAGCGAATGATGCAGCCATTAAACATCCTCAGTTAGAGAACTGGATAGAGACCACCGGTTATGCTGTTGTTGCTACCGCACTTGGTTTGGGGACGAATCAAGAATCTTGTTCCGCTCGCGCATTCGTACATCGACCAAGTCAGCGCAATCGGAATAATCAAGAGTTATCGGGAAAACATTTCGTGTCGTTTGTAATAGACGTATAGGGAGAAAACACAGAATGACCAGTAAATATATCGCGTTGCCAAAAGGGGTATCCGAGAAAGCATTTGATGCCGCCATCAGCAGTTTTCGCAGTGTACTCGGTGACACAGCTGTGCTTATCAGCGCAGAACAACTGGCTCCCTATATTAAGACCATGATGCCGGTGCCCGATGCAGAGCATACGCCTTCCGCAGCCCTCCTGGCGACAACAGTCGAGCAGATCCAGAAAATTGTTGCGATCTGTAATCAATTCAAGGTGCCGATCTGGACGATTTCTACCGGAAAAAATCTGGGCTATGGTGCCGCAGCACCTGCAGAACGTGGTCAGGTCGTGCTTGATCTCAAGCGCATGAACCGCATTCTCGAAGTCGATAAGGATTTAGCCTATGCCCTGGTCGAGCCGGGCGTAACCTATCAACAACTCTACGACTACATTAAAGAACACAAACTGGGCTTATGGCTATCGATGCCTGCGCCTTCCGCCATTGCGGGGCCGGTTGGTAATACGCTAGATCGCGGCGTTGGCTATACACCATATGGCGAACATTTCCTATTTGCTTGCGGCATGGAAGTTGTGCTGGCAAATGGCGAAGTATTACGCACTGGCATGGGTTCGATGCCCAATTCCAACACCTGGCAGGTATTCAAGTGGGGGTATGGTCCTTACCTGGATGGCATTTTTACACAATCCAACTATGGCATCGTCACTAAATTCGGCTTCTGGCTCATGCCAGAACCCCCAGCATTTAAGCCGTTCGTCATTCAATACGAACATGAAGAAGATATTGTGGAAATCGTGGAGACGATTCGCCCGCTGCGCATTAGCGGTGTCATTCCCAACGCTGTTGTCATCGCCCATGCGCTATATGAGGCACCCGTAAAGGCGCGGCGTAGTGATTACGTGTCCGGATCCGGATCAATCCCAGATGAAGCGGTTCGCAAGATCACCAAGGATCACAAATTGGGAATCTGGAACGTGTATGCAGCCCTCTATGGAACCCAAGAGCAGATTGATGTGAATTGGAAGATCGTAACACAAGCATTCGGTCAATCTGGCAAAGCAAAGATCCTGACGGAACAAGAAGCAGCAGATGATCCTGCATTTACTTACCGGGCTAAGCTCATGCGGGGAGAAATGACGCTCACGGAATTTTCCTTGTATAACTGGCGGGGAGGTGGTGGGTCGATGTGGTTTGCGCCCGTCTCTCAAGCGCGCGGCAGTGAAACCCTCAAACAAATGGCTCTGACCAAGCAGATACTGGCCAAGTACGGACTGGATTATTCCGGAGAATTCATCGTTGGGATGCGCGATATGCATCATATTGTTGACGTGCTGTACGATAAAACTGATCCTGAGCAGACGAAAGCGGCTTACCAGTGCTTTGATGAATTGCTGACCGAATTCTCTGCGCGAGGATATGGAACTTATCGCGTCAATACGGCTTTTATGGATAAAGTCGCTGAGACCTATGGTCCAGTACAGCGGAATATTCACAAGACACTTAAAGAAGCGCTGGATCCCAATGGTATCCTTGCGCCGGGAAAATCGGGTATTCGCTAGTTTCATTTTGACTTTGAACAGGAAATGACAATTTCCAAATCGGAGGTACAAGTGAGAACAATCAAGGCAGCTGTTGTCCGTCAGAAAGGCGGGCCTTTTCACATCGAAGAGCTGGTGCAGGATGAGCCACGCTCCGATGAAGTGCGGATCCGGATCGTAGCAACGGGTATGTGTCATACCGACATGGTCGCGCGCGACCAGCTCTATGAAGTACCCCTGCCGGTGGTGCTGGGGCACGAAGGCTCAGGGGTGGTCGAACAGATTGGCAGCAACGTAAAAAAAGTAGCTGTTGGCGATCATGTTGTGCTGACTTACATGTGGTGCGGTCACTGCAAGTCCTGTTTACGTGGCGATTTGACTTATTGCGAGTGTTTTTATGCACTGAATTTTTGCGGTGCACGCGAAGACGGCAGTACGTCAACCTATGGAACAGTCAATACACCAGAGTCGATTCACGACCATTTCTTTGGGCAATCATCGTTTGGCACATTTGCGCTAGCACATGAACGCAACGTCATCAAAGTACCCAAAGATGCGCCCTTGGAGCTGCTCGGGCCACTTGGCTGTGGCATTCAGACTGGCGCCGGAGCAGTTATAAATGCATTAAAAGTCAATCCGGGCAGCAGTTTTATAGCCTTCGGCGGCGGCGCAGTAGGATTGAGTGCCGTGATGGCTGCGCGCATCGCAGGCGCTGCCACCATTATCGCTATAGACGTGGTGCCATCACGGTTGACGTTGGCTATGGAACTTGGTACAACCCATACAATCAATAGTCACGACGTCGATCCCGTTGAGACTGTCCGCAAAATAACGGGCGGAGGTGCTGATTTCACACTGGAATCGAGTGGACGACCAGCCGTATTGCGTCAAGCCATTGATGCGTTATCTATCCGAGGAACGTGCGGTATTGTCGGCGCACCGGCCTTAGGCACTGAAGCGAGCTTCGATGTGAACGGGGTGATGACGACAGGGAAGCGTATCATTGGAATCATTGAAGGCGATAGTAAGCCGGATCTTTTTATTCCAGCACTCGCTGAGCTTTATAAACAGGGAAGATTTCCTTTCGACAAGCTGGTGAAGTTTTATTCCCTCGATCAAATCAATCAGGCGGCAGAAGACAGTGAGAAAGGCATCACCATTAAACCGATTATCCGGCTGTAGCAAGATTCATAAACTTCATTCCGTAAAAATTTCAACCAGATAATTTGCGAGTAAAACAAAAATGGAGAATGCGTTATGAAAGAAAGTAAACAATCTCTGTCACCCTACTCAAACTTCGATCAACTACCCATAAGTGGCAAATGGCGCCACGGCAATGGAGAGAAGATTCTGCGAGACCTTAATCCTTATGATGCAAATGTTCTGGTCGAGATTCCATATGCCAATCGTGATGACATGGATGAGGCATTCCGTAGTGCCGCTGTCCTACAGCCTGGTTGGGCGGCATTACTGCCGGGTGACCGGGCAGCAGTCATGCGTCACGCGGCACAAATCATGGAAGCACGTCGTGAAGAGATCGTGTCATGGCTGATTCATGAATCTGGCGGAACGCGCATCAAAGCCAATCTGGAATGGAATGCCGTGCATGGCGTATTGCTGGAAGCAGCTACTCTGCCTTACCTGGTGGAAGGTCGGATTCTTCCGGTTGATATTTCCGGCAAGGAAAGCCGGGTGTACCGCAAACCTGTGGGTGTCGTCGGCGTGATCAGTCCCTGGAATTGGCCTATGCAGCTTACCGTCCGTTCTGTGGCGCCCGCACTCGCGGTTGGCAATGCCGTTGTCGTCAAGCCAGCCAGTGACACCCCTGTAACGGGCGGGTTGCTGTTGGCTAAAATTCTGGAGGAAGCTGGACTTCCTCCCGGTGTATTCAGTGTGATTGTTGGTGCAGGGAGCGAGATTGGCGATGCCTTTGTTACCCACCCCATTCCTCGCGTCATATCGTTTACTGGTTCAACCCCAGTTGGCCGCAATATCGCAAGACTGGCAGCTGAGGGACCCACTCTGAAACGACTTGAACTAGAGTTGGGCGGTAATGGTCCCTTCGTAGTACTGGATGATGCTGACCTGGAACAAGCAGTAGAAGCCGCAGTGTTTGGTAAGTTTCTACACCAAGGCCAGACCTGCATGAGCGTTAATCGCTTCATTATCGATGACCGTGCTCACGATGAGTTCCTGGAGCGCTTTGCCGATCGGGTACGCCAATTGAAAATGGGTGATCCGAACGCGCCTGATACCATGATCGGACCCATTATTAATGAATCCCAGTTAAATGGTCTCCGTAGCCGAATCCAGGAAGCTATTTCAGCTGGGGCAAACCAAGTCGTCGGCGGTGAAGCTCAAGGCCTTATTCTCCCTCCTCATATATTTTCCCAAGTAACGAATCAGATGCCATTGGCACAAACGGAATCATTCGGCCCAATTGCACCAATCCTACGTGCACGCAATGAAGAAGATGCGCTGAATATCGCCAACGACACAGAGCTTGGGCTTGCTGCTGCTGTATTTACGCGCGATGTCGAGCGTGGTCTTCGCTTTGCACAGAAAATCGAGGCAGGTATGGCGCATGTCAATGATCAACCGGTGAATGATTTGCCTTATAACCCCTTCGGTGGCGAAAAGAATTCTGGTATTGGTAGATTCAATGGTATTTGGGCGGTAGCCGCATTTACTACCGATCAATGGATAACTGTCCAACATATACCGCGTCGCTATCCTTTCGATGCGCGAGTCATTACATAATCTGGAACTGAGCCGTAAGCATGGTGATAGAAATAGGACAGCTATAGCAGAAAGATTGCAGTTACCCGCAAGCTGCTTTCGTATTTCATTCAGTCTGAATATTAATTCTTTTATAAGGAAAAGTTTTGACCCTTAACCTCCATATTATTATTTGCAGTACCCGGCCTGGTCGTGTCGGGCTTCACGTTGCCAAGTGGTTCCATGGAGTCGCAATGCAACATAACAAATTTCAAGTCTCACTGATCGATCTCGCAGAATTTAATCTCCCAGTATACGATGAGCCGGAACATCCCATTCACCAGCGCTACCAGCATGAACATACCAAAAAATGGGCCGCCAGCGTAAATGCAGCTGATGCCTATGTGTTCGTTACTCCAGAATACAATTTTGGTCCGCCACCATCACTTCTGAATGCACTTAACTACGTTTATAAGGAATGGAACTATAAGCCTGCTGGGATTGTCAGTTATGGCGGTATTTCAGGTGGGTTGCGATCTGCTCTGATTGAGAAACTTACCTTGACCACATTAAAAATGATGCCAATGGTAGAGGCAGTGTCAGTTCAAAATGTTTCCACACTTATTGATGAGAACAAAAATTTTGCACCTAGCGATCATCATATCAACTCGGGAACATCACTGCTCAACGAGCTGCATAAATGGGCGCAAGCACTGAAAACAATGAGACCATGATCTCATTCTGATCGACTATTTATTAATTAATTTTGCTATAAAAAACTAAAATACCTCGAATCAGCGCGTTACTTGTTTTGTCCTGAAATACCATACGTTGCTAGTGATAAAATGCTCAACGCGATTGATATGTAACTGATGAGCAGATAAAGCCCTATGATTGCGTTTGCTCGGATAGATGATTACTGGTAATGCTGCTAAGTAACCCAAATGCGCTTGAATCAACGGTAATCACCTTGATTCATAATTTTATCAACGAATTTTTACAAACTTGACTACCCATCCCTAACTTATTTTAATCAATTTGAAGAGGTGATAGCACATGGATTTTCCTGATTTTTATGAACTGGCACCTGTAGTACAGACTCGTGATCCATTTGCAGCCATGTTAGGTGCTGCACGTGACGGCATACTGGAATACCATTATCTCGATGCAGTACGTTTAGCGGGCCACTCCTGTCCTACTGTCGCTGGCGCATTCCTTATGGGGCGTGCTGCGCTAATAGCACTTTATCCGGATGAGCTTGCCGAACGCGGCGCAATTGCGGTACATATGCCTGCGCCGGAATATGAAGGCACCACGGGTGTTATAGCGCAAGTGCTGACGTTATTAACTGGTGCTGCTGCTGATAATGGCTTTCATGGAATTCAGGGACACTTCAAACGTAAAGGATTGCTTAGCTTTGCGGATCGCCGAGAAGGAGAAGCTATTTTCTTCAAACGTCTCGATACTGGTGCAAGTGTGGCAGTAGAGCTCGATGTTTCTTTGATACCAGGTGATCCTGAGCAGAGTGGACGTTTGATGGCTATTTTACAAGATCGCGCAGATGATTCGCAGCGCAGCGCATTTGCCAATGCATGGCAGGCTCGTGTACGCCGTTTGTTATTGGAGTTCGCAGATGATCCACGGGTAATACGCATTACGCCTATATAATCGACTGATTATGCAGCAAAAAATTAGCTCGTTGAATGGGAAATGTTATCGTTGCTTACTATGTTACCCTTGCAGCAGGTCTTCGTGTTAGCAGCAACTTATTCCAATTTCAAATCAAAATTTATTTTGCCGGTCTTTCTTTGCCACATCATATCCAATTGTTTCAGCAAATCAAGGCACACCATCCAACAGCAGCATCGATTTACATTATTTGTGACAATGCGCGTTATTATTGATCCCAACTGATCAGTGACTATCTCAACGACTCAAAAATAAAACTCGTATTTTTGCCGCTGTACGCACCCAATCTAAACTTGATTGAACGTTATTGGAAGTTTTTCAAGAAGAAAATTCTGTATGGTTGCTATTATGAAACTTTTTCACTTTTCAAAAGCACTTGCGAAGCTTTTTTCACATCATCGGATCATTACAAAGCAGAATTACGCACACTATTAGCTGATAATTTCCAAATCATCGGTAGCACCTGAGTGCCGAAATTTCATGTGCGATGGGTATATATATATATATCGTTTTTAGTAAGATCGCTCGATATATAGCTAGATAAAAGAGCGAAATATCACTATATCTATCTGATTACCCTATGGACTTCTAGTATATAGGGAAAAATCCTACAAATAAGTTAGTGAAATACTGACTATTCATTTGGTTGATGTTCCATTTACTTTCATAGTTACAAGATTGAGAATATGCTTGGATTGAGAATGTGCTCAATTTAAATCTAATCGTGTGAATAAGGAGCATCGATATGGAAACAAGTCAGATTCTTGATGAGATAAGAGAGATCAATCTTGGCTACATGTTACTAGCTCAACAGTTGTTGCGTGAAGATAAGGTTACGGCGATATATCGACTTGGTATTAGTGAAGATGTTGCAAATATTCTGGAGAATCTTACCTCTAGTCAGCTGTTAAAAATGGCTACTTCTAATATGTTGCTGTGCCGTTTCCGGTTTGATGATCGGCTCATTGCTGAGATTTTATCTAATCATAGCCGAGATCGTGCTCTGACCCAATCGCACGCTGCTATATTAATGGCCGGATTACCGGCTGAAATTATTGGTTGATTTAGTATGGAGTGGGGAGCATTCTATGCGAGAAAAGAGTCTTTTGTCAGAAGCTAGGCAAATTCAGCTTGCTACTGAATTAATTAAACTTGGAGCTAGGTTACAGGTTTTAGAAACAAATACAGAATTAAGTCGTGAGAGGCTTGTAAGGCTATATAAGGAGATAAGGGGAGTTTCTCCTCCCAAAGGGATGCTGCCTTACTCTGAGGACTGGTTTACAAGCTGGCAACCAAATGTGCATTCTTCACTATTCATTAACATTTATAACTATATTATTAAATATACAAATGTTTATGGTATTGATGCCATTATAAAAAGTTACAAGCTATATCTTGAGCATATTGAGATTAATCATCTTCAGCGCATTCTGAGCTTAACGCGTGCGTGGACTCTGGTGCGTTTCCTTGAAAGCAAAGTATTGTGTGTCACACTTTGTACTAAATGTAATGGTAGTTTTATAGTCCATAGCTTGGAAATACATTCCAACCATGTTTGTGGTTTATGTAATATTCCATCTCGTGCAGGGAAGACTAAGAAAGTTGCACTAAGTGCAGCAACAAAAGTAAAGCAAGAATATGCTGTTTGAGTTTCTTTGATTACTGAATATTGACCGTTTAGATCGATTGAAGAAATTCCTGATTGTAAAGAATTATTTGTGGAATATTGAGTAGTGAGGTGAGGGTAGTTACGAAAATAATTCCTTATGTATTACAATTTAATTGTATTTTGTGTGGAAATAGTATGATGAGATGCAATAAATTTGTAGATGACAGGGTATGCGCTAGCTGTGATCAGAAGTTGATTACATTTCTTGTGCATTATTCAGGAATATTAATCTAGAACCCTGTGTTCTAGTTGGAACTAGCAGATCGTTCCGTTAAAACAATTGCAAATTAAACAAGCCCCAAATCGAACTTTCTCCAACGTAATGAAGCCGGTATTTCGTTAAACTTCGCAATGCCTTTGAGGATTCGCTCTCTGAGTTCTTCCTTTGACGAGACCCGAATATGGCGAAGAAAGGTACGAGCCGTCTTGGAAAAGGCACACTCTATAAGATTCAGCCATGAACCATGTTTGGGTGTATGAACATATTCAAAACGCCCCGGACGGCTCGCCAAATAAGCCATCGTTTCCTTGGAAATATGAGCCGAGTGATTGTCGAGCACCACACGAATAACGGCATCAGCAGGGTAATGAGCGTCCAAACGCTTGAGCAGATCAATAAACTCGCGGCTGCGGTGCTTCGACTCCACGTTGGCGATGATTTCCCCCGTATGCAAATCGAGCGCCGCTAGGATGGATAGGGTACCAAAGCGAACATACTCGTAATCTCGCGCCAATGATGTTTCCCTGCCGGGTACGGATGGAAGGTCTGGGGCAGTCAGGCCGATCGCTTGCGCGCCGAGCTTCTCGTCAACGCTGACAGTGTAAACTGGAGCTGGCTGGTCTCCCTGTCCGGTTTTGTCCGCATACAGCGAAACCTCCTGATAGACCATAAGCACCTCCCGCATCTTACGGTCAAAATCGGGATTGCGCTTTTCCAGGTAATAGCGAATCCGGTGTGGCTTGATGTCGTGTTCCTTTAAAATGCGCCACACCGTGGTTTTGTTCGCTTGCGCCAGGCGAGGAAAACCAGCAGCAGCATGCTGCCTCACGTGGCACGCCAGTGCCGACAGAGTCCACAATTCAGCTGCCAAACCATGATCCTTTAGCTTGGTGCAGGCGAGGCTGACTACCCAAGCCTTAGCATCCGCTAGAATTTCCGGCTCCTTGGGGCGGTGAAAGGTATCTTTCAAGTCCACAGGAACACCCGCAGCAAGTGCCTTGTCGATACATTTATATATAGTCGGCCGGGAGACACCAACCTGCTGCTGGATATCGGAAATCGAAATCCCCTCCGCATATCGTAGCAATATCTTGGTGCACGCTACCTCGCGTGCAGGTGCCGTCCTTGATTCGCTCAATTCGGTCAGCATCTGTCTATGAGATTCCGACAATACCAAATCCGCCCGATTCGTTTCTCTCGCCATTCGCCATCTCCACTTTCGTTGTTGTCCTCCGAACAGTCATGGCAAACATACGCAAATTTGTAAATCAATTATCGGAACGAACTGCTGGGAACATAAATAGTCATTACATAGTATGTTCCATTCCCTCTGTTCTTTTAACTCAGCTTTTTGGCTGTAACTGTATCTGCTCCCAATCAATTGCCAAGTAAAATCGCTTGATTATGAGAAAGTTCCCCTATGAGGGATTTTATATTTTCTTATTTCAGCAGATTACTAATACGCTCAATTGCCTTTTCTAAATTCTCCATTGAAGTGGCAAAAGATAGACGGATATATCCTGGGCAACCAAATGCTGATCCAGGGACAATGGCTACCCCTGCTTTTTCCAACAATAATTCACTAAAAGCGATATCGCTAGTATTTTTCATGAATCCATTCATTTGGAGTTTTTGTATTGCTCGACGGGCATCAGCAAAAGCATAGAACGCCCCTCCAGAAAGTAAACAGTGAATACCGGGAATCGTATTTAGTCTATCAGTAACAAACTGGTTACGTTCTTTGAACGCTGCTTGCATCGGAATCATGCACGATTGATCGCCATTCAGCGCTGCTTCAGCTGCTATCTGTGATATGGATGTAGGATTAGAAGTACTTTGTGATTGAATATTCTCCATTCCAGTAATGATGTGCTCAGGTCCACCACAATAACCAATTCGCCAGCCTGTCATAGCATAAGCTTTGGAAACGCCATTTAATACGATTGTACGTGAGCGCAAGTCAGGGCATGCGTTAAGAATATTGACAAATTTGTCATCCGATAAAAGAATATGCTCATACATATCATCAGATGCAATCAGAATATTTGGATACTTTTTTAGTATCTCACCTAATGCCTTGAGTTCATCCAGGGTATAGACACTGCCGGATGGGTTGCTAGGACTATTAATAACAAACATTCTGGTCTTTGGTGTAATAGCTTCTTCCAGCTGTTTGGCTGTAATTTTGAAACTGTCTTCAATACCTGTTTCGATAAAGACGGGTTTTCCTTCAGCAATAAGTACTATATCAGGATAGGAAACCCAGTATGGGGCAGGAATGATCACCTCATCGCCAGGGTTGATCGTGGCTAATACAAGATTAAAAAAACTTTGTTTTCCGCCACAAGAAACGAGGATTTCTTTGGAAGTAAAATCAAAATCATTTTCACGTTTGAATTTTGCAATAATTGCACTCTTGAGTGATGGCGTACCTCCTACTTGAGTATATTTCGTGAAACCCGCGTTAATTGCAGCTATCGCTGCATTTTTGATATGTTGAGGTGTATCAAAATCAGGTTCACCAGCACCGAGCCCTATAATATCTTTACCTTCAGATTTAAGCCTTGCAGCCTTCGCAGTGACAGCTAGGGTAGGGGATGGTTTAATGGCCTGTGCGCGTTTTGAGAGTTCCACAACTGTGCTCCTGAAATGGTCGATACCCAACATGGTAGAATTAAACAAGCAAGTTTCTTACGTTCAAATTATACCTGTGATTATTACCTTTCCCAACAGCCCTTATAAACTATATCAGTCGTTTCAGCCCTCGGGTGATCAGCCTGGTGCGATCAGTAAATTGATTGAAGGTGTCGAAGCTGGATTATTTTGTCAAACGTTACTAGGAGTAACGGGCTCAGGTAAAACGTTCACAATAGCTAATACGATTGCACGATTGGGACGTCCCGCGATCATTATTGCGCCCAATAAAACACTGGCAGCCCAGTTATATGCAGAAATGCGTGAATTTTTCCCAGAAAATGCAATTGAATATTTCGTCTCTTATTATGATTACTATCAACCCGAAGCATATGTTCCATCCCGGGATCTTTTTATAGAAAAAGATTCCAGTATTAATGAACACATTGAACAAATGCGACTTTCTGCAACCAAATCTCTACTCGAACGCAAAGACGCCATCATCGTCGCAACGGTATCCTGTATTTATGGTATTGGTGATCCAGTTGACTATCACAGTATGATTCTACATCTGCGTGAACATGAAGAAATATCTCAGCGCGATATTATTAAGCGCCTGACCGGGATGCAATATCAGCGAAATGAATTTGAATTCAGTCGCGGCACTTTCCGGGTAAGAGGCGATACACTCGATATTTTTCCAGCAGAGAGCTCAGAAGTAGCCATTCGAGTATCGCTGTTTGATGACATCGTAGAAAGTATATCTTCGTTTGATCCGCTAACTGGACGAATTCTGCAGAAGGTAGCGCGGTATACTGTTTATCCTTCAAGTCATTATGTGACACCGAGAAGTACAACCCTGCGGGCAATTGAGACTATCAAAACTGAATTGGCTGAATGTATCACATTTTTTCAGCAGCAAAATAAGCTGGTAGAAGCTCAACGCATTGAGCAACGCACTCGTTTCGATTTGGAGATGCTGAATGAGCTGGGCTTCTGTAAAGGTATCGAAAATTATTCGCGTCACTTTTCAGGTAGAAAGTCTGGTGAGCCTCCGCCTACGCTCATCGACTATCTGCCAACCAATGCTTTAATGATAATCGATGAGAGTCATGTAACCGTTCCACAGTTAGGAGGCATGTATCGAGGTGATCGATCGCGTAAGGAAAATCTAGTAACCTATGGTTTCCGGTTGCCTTCAGCATTGGACAATCGACCACTAAAATTTGATGAGTTTGAGAAATTGATGCCTCAGACAATTTTTATCTCGGCCACACCGGCAGCATATGAGCAAGAAAAAAGTGGTCAGGTTGCCGAACAGGTTGTTCGGCCAACGGGTTTAGTTGACCCGGAGATCATCATACGTCCTGTAGCAACGCAGGTAGATGATCTGATGTCAGAAGTTTCTGTGCGAACAACCAAAGGGGAGCGAACGCTGGTCACAACATTGACTAAACGTATGGCAGAGGATTTGACCGATTACTTCTCTGATCATGGGATTAGAGTGCGCTATCTCCACTCTGATATCGACACGGTTGAGCGAGTAGAAATTATCCGGGATTTGCGTCTTGGCAAGTTTGATGTATTGGTTGGGATCAATTTGTTACGAGAAGGGCTGGATATTCCAGAAGTATCGTTAGTAGGGATTCTGGATGCTGATAAAGAAGGATTCTTGCGCTCTGAGCGCTCTTTAATTCAAACCATGGGGAGAGCAGCACGCCATATCAATGGTACTGCCATTCTTTATGCTGACCGTGTTACAAATTCAATGCGACGGGCTATAGATGAAACTGAACGGCGCCGAAAAAAACAAATTATATTTAATCAGAATAACAATATTACGCCACGAAGTGTCAGTAAGCGTATCAAAGATCTCATCGATGGAGTTTATGATAGTGAGCATGCGCGGCAGCAAATTGGAGCAGCTCAAGTACAGGCTCGTTACGATCGTATGAGCGAATCTCAACTAACGAAAGAAATCAAGTCACTGGAAAAACAAATGTTGGAATCAGCCAAAAACTTGGAATTTGAAAAGGCAGCTCAATATCGGGATGAAATAAGAAATCTAAAAAGTAAATTGTTCATTGGATTTGTTGATCCGGGACAATGACGTGCTGGCTATCCAAAGCTTCAAATAAACATACTTAACAGGTAGAGAAATCAATCACATGATCTGGAAGATCATTGCTCCGGGTTATTGAGAAACCTTTACTTTGGTTGAGGTCACAAAGATAAGCCGGTCAAATGTCCGATTCAGGGTTTTGCTGGTAAAGTTATGCATCGACATATTTTCAACAAAGCGGATATGATCACCAACATTGACTTTGGTGGTAGGCGCTGCAATCCAGAAACGCTTGCCACCATTTTCCAGTTCCATATAAGTATAGCCAGTAGTATCCAGTACCGATACGACTATACCTTCATCACCTGGTAATTTCTCTGCTTTAGCGGATGAAGCATTTGCGACATTTTTGTCAGTCTGATCGGAGAAAACAGATGCCGGTTCCAGTAAAAAGGTCGTAAAGGCGACAGTCATAATCAATAGCAGCTTTTTCATTGTTTTATTTCTCTTAAAAATCAGAAACGGAAAGTATATTGAGTATAGAAGAAATCAGGTGAAATGCCAGGTCGCCGATTTTCAATAAAATTACCTGTGAATAGTTTGGAATATCCGACGAGCACGTCGTGATGGCGATTTACATGAAAATTCACACGGAAATCAATTTCATCACCGATATGGCTACCTGATTGCCCTGTTGCATCGCGCAAAGTTCCCATACCAGCAGCATTGTAAAGAAAATCACGCTTGTTTGCTAAATAAAATCGATGATACTGTGCGATAAATGTGAACCAGGGTTGAGGATGTAACGTTACTTGCGCATTGAAATCATGCATGTTCTGACGTCCCACCTGATCCATATATCCTAGATAATAATGTCCAAATGGAAAAAGTTGATTAAACGTGTTTGTTCTACCATCTTGCGGGTTGCTGTCGCCGGAGGCGAAATCATAGCGTAACCAAAACTGGGGGTTCATAGGAAAGGGAAGATGATATCCTACACCCGAAGCTACCGCAAAAGCTGATATATCAAGATGGGAACGTCTGCCAAACTGGTACATTCCTTCAAGTTCGTATAAAAACCGGTTGTAATCACCTGCTATCCGTCCTCCCACAGTTTGTAAGACTGAATCGCCTTGCAAGATATTGCCACTCAGAATATCTGCCGACTTAACAACTCGGTTATCAATCAAACTGAGAATATATAGATCGAGCAATTGACCTTTCATTGGTTTATACGTGCCCCATAAGCCAAAAAAATTCCGATCAAAGTCCCAGTTATCGAACTCATTCTTCTCTGTTGTCATAGGCCTCATAAAAAAGGCATCCAAGTCAAAAGCAGGGGTACGCCAGAATGTCTTGATACCTTGAAAGGTTCGACGTGTGTTGGCCCAGTCTAAAGTAGAGATCAGTCTTTGAGAGCCATAAAGTAATTCTTGTCGACCGATCCGCATATACGCCGGGCCATCCAGGAACTGTCCTAACTTGATATCTGCGAAAAGATTCAGCATATCAGTATAATTTTTATCAATGGCTAACGCAGGTAAATCTTGACCGGAGGTGCGCGCATCTAGGAATTCAGCAAATAATCTAAATCTGTCCTGATACCAAAGATCTGCATGGAAACGTGTGCGAAATAGATGATATCTATTGTCAGCATCAGGTGCATTAGCATTACTAAAACGCATATCCGTTTCGTGCATGTATCGGTACCAGAATTGACCCCCAAAGGAGAGTAGCCAGTCATCATTTAGATGAATACGTTTGAGTGGATCAAAAAAATCTTTTTCATGATCAGGTTTTTCGAGGTAGCGAAAATCAATATCAAACGCAGAGGTTGGAAGCAATGCAGAAGGAGCATAGGGAGAAATCGGCGGAGTTTCGCGTTTATTTCCCGTGATTAAATCCCAGAGTGAATAATAACCAGGACCAGCAGGCGGTATCCCGAAAATTCCTACGCGCGGCAGTGCTGTTACTGGCGGTGTTTGTGACCAGTTAAAGTTCTGGCTAGTTGAATCTGTAGATTCTGCAGAGTGAGCCTGAAACGTGACAGCAGTGGTTACTAAACTCAAAATTAGTTTCAGGAAATAAATTCTTGCTAGAGAGCAAAATTTTAACTTGATACCTCTGAAAGAGGTAGATGAAAACATTATTTAGTTACCCTCCCCGGTATTCTTATATTCAATCAATATTTCTTGGCAATTGAACAAAAATTATATTTTTTTGATTTTGATGCATATTTTAACAAAAATTTATTGAAACCAAATAAAAGATGCTTCTCTATCAGGGCAATCGCGCTTAAATTATCCCAATAACCCGGAGTAAATACTCATTATCCCATCCTGCTTTTAAACGCTTGGTTTTGATGCCAACCTTGGA
>NZ_FNDH01000109.1 GCF_900100485.1 Nitrosomonas sp. Nm132
GCTTCGCAGGCACACCCGGCTTGAGCGCCAGCGGAGTTCGCGTGTCGCGCAGCAGTTGTTTGCTTTTCTCGTCCAGGCAGACGACAGGTTCTTCCACTTGGAACGGACGGGCATAGAGATCCAGCAGATTGTACATCCGCTGCCGGTATTCCTCAGTCAGAGTGCCAATGCACCACATCAGTTTGCGCCACGGCTTGATGCAGTTTTTTTTAACAGCCGACGGATAGTCTCGCGACTGATCGGCCCAATTCCCTCATGCGCTCGTGCGGCCTGCTCCAGTAATTCGAGCGTCCAACGTTTAGCTCCTGCCGGCGGCGTGGAATATGCTAAAGCAGAAACCTGCGCTTCGACGTCCGCGCCGTACCGGGGCGGCTTGCCTGGCCTCGCCACGTCGTGCAGAGCATATCCCGGCCCACCCTCCAGATATGCGCTACGCGTGCGCCAGATGGCGGTTCGCCCGATGCCGAGAACCGCCATGATCTGGGATTCAGGAATGCCACGATCCAGCGCAGCAAGAATATGGGCTCGATTAACCTCTCGCGCCGCGTGCAATCCCTTCGCACGGTACGATTCAATCAATTGGCGATCCTCGTCGGTGAGATGCAATTCGGTCTGGCGCATGATCAACTCCTCGTGGCAGGGTGGATGTGCCTCAGTATAACAATGTTTTGTTGTTTATGTGTTGTGATACTAGTTTAAAATGCTTTTTCAATCGTGTAGCCTGGTGCTGGATTCGCGCACTAAGACGAAGAAGCCAGCGCCAGCGCATGACGTGGGAGCAGTTTGGACGATTGTGGAAATGCTTTGCCCCACCAATTCGGATTCTTCATGATTTACCCTTCGAGCGTTTTGCCGCCAGAACCTGAGGCAGGAGTCCAGTGCATTAGTAGTGCATGCTGGGATCTGTGCGAGGGGCGCCGGGTAACTGGCATTCCTATCGCGACCGACATTTCGGTATGAATATGATGTGGTATTTGCACTCCCATTTGCTATGGCTTAGGTTTTCACTCTCGTCCATCTCGACTCTCCTTTTATCGTGTGCTTGGCGGCTCACGATCCGAGTTTCGCTGATGGACTCCCGTATATGTCAAACTGCTACTGTCACCCCGGCATAGCCGGGGGATTTCCCGTCATGGGTTAGCGCTTCACCCGTCGTGTTCCGTTGGAATAAGTTCAATCTCGGCGTAGTTTAATGTGCAACTGTATTGACGGAACGTACCGCTAGTGAGCGAGCTTTTTGACCGTGTCTACGCATAAAGTGTAAAAAAACACGGATAGCGCTAATGTGAAGGGCTATGATGCAGGAAAGAAAGTGTCGGGGATCAAGCGCCACATTGCGGTCGATATACAAAGACTTCCCCATGCGATTGCCGTCACAACCGCTGAGGTAGCGGATTGTCCGGGCGCTCTTCCTTGCGCCCGGACGCTGTGCAGCAGAATTGCAGCAAGTGCAATGCATTCTGGCCGAGGATGGATGCCAAGGCCAACCTTTCGCTAAGGCGGTAGAGGCGCTACTCGGAGCTAAGGTCAGACAACCTGATCTCGGAGCATCCCTCGTTTTTAAAGCATTCTAAAGAACAAATATAAATCAATCGATTACATGTGCCAGGGGAGGAGATACAAAAATAGGCAGTCAAACAA
>NZ_FNDH01000024.1 GCF_900100485.1 Nitrosomonas sp. Nm132
ATCGAAGGTAAATGGGCTGTTTTACCGAAGCGGTGGGTAGTCGAACGCACGTTCTCCTGGCTGGGTAACTTTCGCCGTTTATCAAAGGACTTCGAAATCCTGCCAGGCACTGCCGAAAATATGATTCGAATCGCCATGATGAAAATAACACTTGCAAAATGCGTCTAATGTTTTGCCAGACAGCTTCTTAAGCAAATGGATCAGCAGCGTGGTGCTATTTACTCGAGGGAAGGCCGTCCTTCGATACCGCCGGAGTGGTTGTTGCGAGCATCGCTGCTCCAGGTGTTGTTTGCCATTCGCTCCGAACGGTAACTGGTCGCGCACATCGAATACAACCTGCTGTACCGCTGGTTTGTTGGGCTGGGTATTTTTTCACGGGTGTCAAGCATCATGACTGAGTGGGCGGAACTGAGCTGTGACAAACATTTGCCAAACTGGAAGCCACAGTGAGGGAAGATCGCGGCTACGATGTGGATGAGCACATCAAAGCAGCGCGATCGCTGGGCATGATCCCGCATGTGGTGGGCAAACGCAAAGGCAGCGCCATGCCGGATGATATTTTCCAGAGTGAGGGCTACGCGATCAGTCTGAAGATTCGCAAATGGATCGAGGAAGTATTGGGTTGGATGAAAACGGTGGGCGGGATGGGTAAACTGAAGTTGGCCGGGCGCAAGAAAATCAGCGGGCAGTTCCGGTTTGTTGCCGCGATTTACGATCTGGTGTGCATCGGAAGTTTGACCGGCGGGTAAGAACAAAGGATCAGGATTTACAGGAAGCTCGGACAGAAACTGATCAAGGAATGAGCGTCTTTGGTAAAAATAGATCTGCAAAAAAACAATCAAAGTGCTTGCAGTCTTTTAAAAGAGAAATTTCAGAATCAAAATGCCGAGTTTTTAACAGCCTGTTAAAGAAAAGATCAGACGGCGGGTCGCGTTGCTGACTATATGTTAGTGAATAATCAACCATTTATTAGACAATGCCATGTCCAATCATCTGGCAAGTGAAACAAGTCCCTATCTTTTGCAGCATGCAAATAACCCCGTTGAGTGGTACCCGTGGGGTGAGGAAGCGCTTGCACTAGCACGTGACCAAAATAAGCCTATTTTGCTTTCTATTGGTTATTCGGCATGCCATTGGTGCCATGTCATGACATATGAGTCATTCGAGGATTCGGAAGTGGCGGCAGTGATGAATGAACATTTTATCAATATCAAAGTGGATCGTGAGGAGCGCCCTGATCTCGATCAGATATATCAGGCTGCATATTTCATGCTTAACCAGCGTCATGGCGGCTGGCCGTTAACTTTGTTCCTGACGCCTGAGCAAAAGCCTTTTTTCGCAGGTACTTATTTTCCCAAAGAGCCTCGTCACGGTATACCTGGTTTTCTTGATTTATTGCCAAAGATTGTGGAGCTGTATCATACGCGTAGTGAAGATATTGAGCAGCAAAATACTGCGCTGCTGAAAATGTTTGCAGAGACATTACCTACTTCGGGTACTAATATTCCTGCATTTTCCCGTCATCTCATTGATCAGGCAATCACACAGCTTTTTGCAAATTTTGATCGGGAATGGGGTGGTTTTGGTTCTGCACCAAAATTTATTCACCCAGCCGAGCTGGAATTTTGCTTGAGATGTTATTTTTCAGAAGGTGATAAGCAAGCTTTACATATGACGGTTTATACCCTGGAAGGAATGGCTAAGGGTGGCATTTACGACCAGTTGGGGGGAGGGTTTTACCGTTACAGTACCGATCAGTACTGGCGTATTCCCCATTTTGAGAAGATGCTTTGCGACAACGGTCCCTTGTTACAGCTCTATTCGGATACCTGGCTTGCAACTCGTGATCCTTTATTCAAGCGAATTGCGGAAGAGACGGCTACCTGGGTGATGCGGGAAATGCAATCCGATCAAAAAAAAGGAGGTTATTACTCGGCATTGGATGCAGATTCAGAGCATGAAGAGGGGAAATTTTACGTTTGGGATAAAAATCAGATCGTGCAAATCCTGCCACCCGATGAATATGCTGTGATTGTTCCTTACTATAGCCTTTCACATTTTCCTAATTTTGAAAACAAATACTGGCATCTTGAAATTGATCAATCTGCTGCAGTCATAGCTAACGAAATGGGGGTGAGCGAGGAGGAAGTGCGACAGCGGATTGAATCAGCGCGGCGGAAGCTTTTCAATATACGGGAACAGCGTGTTCATCCTGGTCGTGACAAAAAAATCCTGACTAGCTGGAACGGCTTGATGATCAAGGGCATGGCGCGGGCAGGAATGATTTTTCAGCATAAAGAATGGGTGCATTCCGCTATGCAGGTAGTAGATTTTATTAGCACCACCCTTTGGAAGAACAATCGGCTACTGGCTGTCCACAAGGATGGCAAAGCACATCTCAATGCATATCTCGATGATTATGCGTTTTTGCTAAATGGCTTGTTAGTGCTCGTGCAAGTCGAATTTCGTCAGTCTGATCTTGATTTTGCTATTGCATTGGCCGACATCATGCTGGATCAGTTTGAAGATAAGCAATTAGGTGGATTTTTTTTTACAAGTCATGATCATGAGAAGCTTATTCATCGACCCAAGATAGGTCAGGATAATGCAATACCGTCAGGTAATGGTTTGGCGGCGATATCGTTGCAACGACTTGGCCATTTGCTTGGAGAATATCGTTATTTGCAGTCAGCTGAACGTACGCTTAAATTGTTTTATTCTGGAATGCGGCGACATGCCAGTTCCTACTGTAGTTTATTGATGGCGTTGGAAGAATGGCTTACGCCACCACAAATCGTTATTTTGCGTGGAAAAAACCCTGCACTCACTGAGTGGCATCGGGCATTAGTATTCGGTGCGCCGGAAATGATGGTTCTGGCGTTACCGATGGAACTAACTGGATTACCCCAATCTCTGAACAAAGCCTTACCCGTAGATAAAGATGTCAATGCTTGGGTTTGCCAAGGTGAGAGGTGTTTGCCGGAAATCACCGATTTACAGGAATTGCTGCAAGTCTGCGAAGTTAAGGGTAGAATGTTATTCCCTTTATAATTCAAATAAGGAAAAAATGATGAGAAAAATATGGTTAGGAATAATGGCAGCATCTACCGTATTATGGGTTGGCGGTGTTCAAGCAAGTGCTGAATTGGCAAAAAGCAGCGGCTGCCTGAACTGCCATCAAGTTGACACCAAGTTGGTTGGACCTGCACTTAAAGATATCGCTGCAAAATACGTAAGCCAAGAGGGTGCGGCCGATTACCTGGCAGGAAAAATAAAAAATGGTAGTAATGGTGTATGGGGAACTATTCCAATGCCACCGAATGTAAAAGTTAGCGATGCGGATGCTAAGGCTCTAGCAGACTTTATTCTGACGCTCAAATAAGGCGAGTGATGGAGAGAGGCCGATGCGTGATAAAGGCGTATCGGCCTTTTGTTTTGGTTTTTATGATCTAATGAATAGAGATACATTATTTTGATTCTCAAATGAGTAAAGATTGTTTATTGATAACTTTACCATTCCTATACTCTTGGAAACATATTTTGAGCAATGATGATGGAGAAGATTATCTTTGGTGCTGGCTGCTTTTGGGGTGTTGAAGCTACTTTTCGTGGCATCCATGGTGTATGTGATGTCACCAGTGGGTATGCCGGTGGTCATACTCGCCATCCTACCTACCAGGATGTTTGCTCAGATCAGACAGGTCACGCAGAAGTTGTACTGGTAAAATATGATCCTTCAGTGATTTCCTTTAGAAATTTGCTGGATACCTTCTGGAATTGCCATAATCCTACTACCCTTAATCGCCAGGGACCTGATAGAGGATCTCAATATCGGTCAGTTATATTTTTTTATACGCCAGAACAAGAGATTGCGGCGAAGCAATCGCGGGATGCATTGCAGCAAAGCGGGCATTGGCGGGATCCGATCGTAACTGAAATTTTACCTGCTACTGAGTTCTACTCTGCTGAAGATTATCACCAGCGCTATTTTGAGAAACACGGATTACATTAAGATAACTTGAACTCAGGTTTTCCATCAGGAGTTTAATTTTAAGATATTAAATTTCAGATCGGAAATACTGAGGTGATTGCGGATACTAAATACTCGCTTATTAAATAGAAATTTTCTTCTCAAAATGCAGCGGAGATCCAATATAATCAAAAAATGAGTAGCTTATTTATAATTAGTGCTCCTTCAGGGGCTGGTAAGACCAGTTTGATCAAAGCGTTACTTCAAACCAGCATTAATTTGAGTTTGTCTATTTCGCATACTACTCGTCAACCACGTTCCAATGAAGTAAACGGTCAAGATTATTTCTTTGTCAGTCGGGATGTTTTCAAACAAATGTTAGAGAGAGGTGAATTTCTTGAAAGCGCAGAAGTTTACGGAAACTTATATGGCACCTCACAACATTGGGTTGAAGAGACCATGGCATTGGGTCAAGATGTTTTGATGGAAATCGATTGTCAGGGAGCTCAGCAGATACGCCAGGTTTTTCCTCAGGCAGTAAGCATTTTTATTTTACCTCCTTCTCTGGCATTGTTAGAAGCTCGTTTGAAACAACGTAGACAGGATGATCCAGAAACAATAGCGCGCCGCTTGGAAGCAGCTCGTGAAGAGATAAAACAAGTGAACAGATTTGATTATGCTGTTATTAATAACGAATTAGACGAGGCGCTCAAAGATATTTGTTGTGTTATTCGAGCAGAACGCCTAAGAATAATGCATCAGCTGGTCAAACAACGTGCACTAGTAGCGCAATTTAAATAAACGGTATCTTATTGGTGAAATTTTTTAATAAAAAATAAAAGGTGTAATTTATGGCTCGTATTACCGTTGATGATTGTTTAAAAATTATTCCTAATCGTTTTGATATGACATTGGCAGCAACTACTCGAGCAAGACAAATAGCCATTGGCTCTACTCCGATGGTAGATGCTGCTCGAGATAAGCCTACTGTCATTGCGTTACGCGAATTAGCTAAGGGTAAGATAGGTATTGATATTCTTAATACCATACGTTGAGATTGAGAAAATTTTTAGTAAAAATTAGACAATTACAGTAAAGAAACGAAAACAATCTATATTTTGCTAAATAACAGATTGTGTGGCGATAGAATTTGTAGCATTATCAAATTGTTTGTTAAGACTTTTCTTAACTTCATCCCTCTAGTCTTGCACAATATAAAGAACGCTATAAATTCAGAAGCATCCTGAGTATTGATGCAGAACTCTAGTTATAGTGTTCTTGACCAGAAATATTTGTAATTCCAGCGCCGTAGCTGAGATTACAAAGACCTTGTCTATTGTTTGTAAAATAAAGTTAAATTAGCCCAGCGAAAAATGGGGGAACTCTTATGCCAGAGCTTTCATTATCGAACTCTTCTGTGGTAACGCCAGAAGCCGCGTTGTTATTTTCTGCAGTAACGAAATATTTTAAGCCTGAAGATTTAACTTTACTCAAGAATGCGTATTTTTTTAGCCAAGGTGCGCATTCTGGGCAGTTTCGTAAGACTGGTGAACCTTATATTTCTCATCCCGTGGCGGTTGCTGGTATTCTTTGTGAACTCCATCTAGATGCAATTACGCTTGCTGCTGCATTATTACATGACGTTGTAGAAGATACGACTATTTCTAAGGAAGAAATTAGCGAGAGATTCGGAGTCTCGGTAGCCGAGCTGGTAGATGGCGTCTCCAAATTGGAGAAGATTGAATTCCAGACTCAAGCTGATGTGCAGGCTGAAAATTTCCGTAAAATGCTATTGGCTATGGCGCAGGATGTAAGAGTCATTCTTATTAAATTGGCTGACCGCTTGCACAATATGCGAACACTGGAAGTAATGCGCCCTGAAAAGCAGCGTCGCATAGCACGGGAGACTTTGGAGATTTATGCACCTATTGCTCATCGTTTAGGTTTAAACAGCATTTACCAAGAATTGCTGGAGCTGGGCTTTCGCTATTTCTACCCTAATCGTTACAGGGTGTTGGTAAAAGCGACTAAGGCGGCGCGAGGAAACCGTCGCGAAGTGGTCGGAAAAATTCTTGATGCGATCAAACATGGATTTGAAGATGCGGGTTTAGATGCTATTGTGAATGGGAGAGAGAAGCATCTTTATAGTATCTACAAGAAAATGGTTGAGAAGCAACTGAGCTTCTCGGAGGTATTGGATATTTATGGTTTTCGTGTCCTGGTGAGGGATATTCCTTCGTGTTATCTGGCATTAGGAGTCTTACACAGTTTGTATAAACCCATACCAGGTAAATTTAAGGATTATATTGCGATTCCTAAGCTGAATGGTTATCAATCACTCCACAATACATTGCTGGGCCCTTATGGATTGCCGATAGAAATACAAATCCGAACTTATGAGATGCACCGGATTGCTGAGATGGGCGTTGCATCACATTGGCTCTATAAAAATAATGGCACAGAGGTAAATGAACTGCATCTAAAAACAAATCAGTGGCTAAAAAGCTTACTGGAAACATTGAGTGACTCTTCCGATTCTATTGAGTTTCTGGAACACCTCAAGATCGATCTGTTTCCCGGGGAGGTCTATGTGTTCACGCCACAAGGAAAAATACTTGAGTTATCAAGAGGCTCCACTGCAGTTGATTTCGCTTATGCGATACATACAGATGTGGGCAACTGCTGTGTTGCAGCCAAGATTAACGGTGAGAATGCGCCCTTACGTACTAAACTAAAGAACGGCGATCGAGTAGAAATTGTAACTGCGCCCTATGCGAATCCCAATCCTGCCTGGCTCTCTTATGTTGCTACAGCAAGAGCGCGTTCAAGCATTCGTTATTTTCTTAGAACCATTCAATATGATGAATCAGTAAAACTAGGTGAACGTTTACTAAATCAGGCTTTATTATCATTTGGCATCAACCCTGAAACAATTAATGAAACACAATGGGAAAGACTTGTCAGGGATAGCGGCGCTAAGTCGAAAAAAGCATTGCTTGCAGATATCACATTGGGAAAACAGCTTTCAGCCGTGATTGCTAAGCGTTTAGCGGTACCTGGAGAGTCGATATCCGAAGTCACTAGCACAACAACAAGTAACCCTGTGGTGATCCTTGGTACGGAAGGTATGACAGTACAGTTTGCTCGATGCTGCTATCCAATTCCAGGGGATATGATCGTTGGGTTGATTAAAAAAGATCAGGGCTTAGTGATTCATACGCATGATTGTACAGCCGTAATGAAAATTCAGAGAAACTCTGAGAATGTACTAGATGTAACGTGGGGTAAAGATATAACCAGAACTTTTGAGATTGGTATTACTATGACAGTAGTAAATCAACGCGGTGTACTCGCTAGGGTCGCCGCAGAAATTGCCAAGGACGATTCGAATATCGATGATGTTACCATGGAAAGTGATAAAGATTACACCACCATGCACTTTATTTTGCAAACGAGGAATCGTCGGCATCTTGCCCAAATCATGCGGGGCCTGAGGCATATTCAGGAGGTTGTAAAGCTTGGTCGGGCGAAGAATTAGGCGTTTATTGCATAATATTGCATAAATAACTTAGCCCGAATATTTCATAAATTCGCGTGATGATCACGCAGGATTTTGATTAATAGGGAGGTTTTGAGAAGGAGGGGGGGTAGTGATTCATACACCCGACTGAGCAAAATCTTTCTTATTAATCAAAAGGCAAGTGAGGGCACGTGCCAGTTTATAAAATATTCGGGTTAGTAAGCAATTATCCTGGAACGGTGTCTCTATGTGTCGGGATAATTAGCCCATGACGGGAAATTCCCCTGCTATGTCGGGGTGACAGTAAAAGTTTGACAGATATGGGAGTCCATCAGCGAAACTCCACTCGTGAGCCGCCTAGCACACGAAGAAAGGAGAATCGAGATGGACGAGAGCGAAAGCCTAAGCCATAGTAAATGGGAGTGCAAGTAAACCACATCATATTCATACCGAAATGCTGGAGGAAGACGTTGTATGTGCAATTGAGACCACAACCTTGGGGATGTTCTCAAGAGATTGGCCGAATACAAAGACAGCAGGATAGAAGGAGGACATCTGATACTGGATCATGCACATATACTGATATCGATTCCGCCGCAGCGCGCGGTGTCTCAAGTAGTCGGATACATCAAGGGCAAGAGTGCCATTCATCTGGCGCGGGTGTACGGAGAGCATAAGCGCAACTTTTTTGTGCGAGAGGCTGCTTTGTATCAACGGTGGGACGAGATGAACAAATGATACGGGAGTAAATTCGCCACCAAGAGAAAGAAGACAAGCGCTTGGATCAGATGAATCTGTGGTGATAACAGGCCATCTTCAGGTAGCCACAAAGGTAGGGGCCGTGTAAGTAACCCCATCTTGCTGCTTTGAGCAGCTCACAAAATTAAAGCCTCCAGCTTTGCCGGAGGATACTTACTTCGAATTCCTATCTTTCCGCACTTTGTCAATTAACTCATTTAATACCTGAGTCGTATCGCGTGGTGTACCGCCCATCTTTCCACTAGTTATGTATTTTCCATCGATCGCTAAGGCTGGTACACCGGTTAATTTGAATTGCCTTATCATTTGGGAAGTTTTTGCTACTTGATTTTGAACAGAAAAGGAATTGTAAGCATTGATAAATTTCTCCCGTTCAATGCCTTGCTTCTCAATCCAATCGAATAGAATAGCTTCCTTGGACAAATCAATTTTGTCACGATGAATAGCTTTGTACACCTTATCATGAAATTCTTGGGTTATGCCTAATATCTCCATCGCATAGAAAGTTTTTGCGGCAGGAGTCCAATTAGTGCGGAAAATCGCTGGAACATATCGGAATTTTACATCCTTTGGAGCATTTCTGCGCCAATTATCTATATGGGGGTGTAGCTCATTGCAGTGTGGGCAGCCATACCAAAAGAACTCAATGACCTCAATACTTCGGTTATCTTCAGTAGGCTGGGGGGTTGCGAGAACGATATAATCGCGGCCCTCAACGATTTCTGCATGCGCAGTCAATGTGACTATCAGATTAAGGCCAATGAATAATAAGAAAAATTTAAAAAATTTATTCATTCTATTTTTCTCTTCTATAAATTGTTAAATAGATTCTATTAAGTAATAGAATCTACCAAATCAGGATTGCTATGGTATTTTCTTGGGAATCTTGACAAAATTGGCTTCTATTCCATTTTCTTGTAATGAGGCGCGCATTTGATCAATTTCATCGATTTTTGAGTATGGACCTATACGCACTCTGTACCACGTACTTCTGTCAGAAGATTCTGTTGTTTGAACAGAAGCAATCATTCCTAGTAATGCCAGTTCTGCTTTCATTCTTTCTGCTTCATTTGCATTCTTGTACGAACCAATTTGCAAGAAATAATCACTTGTCGTATTCGCGTTGTTTATTATAGTAGGAGTTGACTGTGTTACTTGATCGAATGGTTCTTCGGTTAAAGGTTCATCTATACCTGGAAGTATATTATAGAAATCAAAACGAGGCTTGTTTACACTGACCTGATCAATTTCTTTGGTAGCACTGTTATTCTGTATTTTTTTGGTAATACTTTCATCAGGTTTATTTTTGACTAGCTTTTCTTCGGTAAGAAATGGGCTTGGAGCCTGATTGATTAATACCCATACACCTATTGCGCTTGCTATGCCAAGCGCATATCCGATAAAGAGTCCTAGAATAAGTGAACCACTGCTCCTTGCAGTTGCCATACTCTTAGATTTGTAGTCTCTGCTCATGAAAATTCCTATATATGGTTTCAGTTACATTTTGCTGGGAGCGGTTACGCCTAGTAATTTCAATCCATTTGCTAGCACCTGCCGAATAGCTGCAATCAATGCTAGTCTCGCCAGTTTAAGTGATTGTTCCAATACGAGAAAACGAGTTGAATTATAATAACTATGGAATTCGCTGGCTAAGTCCTTAAGATAAAAAGCAAGTAGGTGAGGAGCGCGTTCATTTGCAGCTGCTTCTAGTGTATCTGGATAATCAATTAATTTTTGCAGAAGCATCAATTCTGCTTGGCTTGTCAGCAAATCGGTATCAATAGTAGAGAGCATAGCTTCATCTTCACCCCATTGAGTGAGTACGCTACAAATACGCGCATGGGCATACTGCACATAATATACTGGATTATCATTGGACTGTGATTTTGCAAGATCCAGGTCAAAATCCAAATGTTGATCGCTCTTGCGTAGTACATAAAAGAAACGTGCTGCATCATTGCCGACTTCTTGACGCAATTCCCGTAATGAAACAAATTCTCCAGAGCGGGTGGACATAGGTACTTTTTTGCTCTCACGATAGAGTACGGCAAATTGGACCAAAGCAATTTCCAGTATATTGGGATCAAGTGCTAATGCGTTGATTGCACCTTTTACTCTCGCAATGTAGCCGTGGTGATCTGCACCCCATACATTGATGATATGTACAAAATTACGTTCAAATTTGTTGAGATGATAAGCAATATCAGAAGCAAAATAAGTGTAATGTCCATTTTCTCGCTGTACTACACGATCTTTTTCGTCCCCGAAATAGGTGGAGCGAAACCAAGTGGCACCATCTTGTTTATACAAGGCATTTTTCTCATCCAGTAATTGAATAGCCCGGCCAACCAAGCCGTTATCAAACAGTGATTGTTCTGAAAACCAGGTATCAAATTCCACGCCAAATTCCATTAAATCATTGCGGCAATCGCCTAGTTGTTCAGTAAGAACAAAATTGTGAATATAAGCGTAATCCTCTCCTAATGTTTTTTTTGCTATAGCAATTAGCTGGTCTAGGCGCTCATCATCTTCAAGCGCTGCTTCAACTTGGGTGAGTTCTTGGAGTATTAAATCGGATTGGTGAATATAGCGATTACCATGCGCGCCATGAATTAGCTTAGCCATTTCAATTACGTATTTGCCTTGATAAGCATTGTCTGGAAATGGAAAGGCATATCCACATTGCGCGAGGTAACGTAACCAGGTAGAAAGTGCTAATATATCCATCTGTCTACCTGCATCGTTGACATAATACTCTCGGGTGACAGAATAACCATTAGCGGTCATAATGTTTGCCAGGCTAGCGCCATAGGCTGCACCACGACCATGTCCTACATGTAGCGGCCCGGTAGGATTCGCGGAAACAAATTCAATCTGAATTTTTTTACCTTTTCCTAGATTATTATGACCAAATTTATCGCCCTGTTGTAACACGCCAGATAAGAACTGCTGTTTTGCTGAAACCTTCAAAAAGAGATTGATAAATCCATTGCCTGCAACTTCAGCTTTTTCTAGATAAGGTGAGTCAGGTAACGCATCAATAAGTGTTGTGGCGATTTCACGCGGGCTTTTGTGTAAATGCCTGGCCAATTGCATCGCTAGATTGCTTGAGTAATCACCATGATTAACTTGTTTAGGGCGCGCTAATTCAATACTAAGTTCGTAATTCTGAGGAAGAATCTTTTTGGAAGCGAGGAGCAGTAACTGGGATAAATGCGATTTAAAGCTACATTGAGTTGATACTGTCATGATAAAAAAATCAGTTTAATAAGGCATTATTATAACGAGGAAGAGGCAGGCGAAGTTTACAGTTTTAATGGTGAACACTTTTATGCACAGTAACTATTTTAGTTGCCTGACGAGTATTTTCTGGGTTTTACTGCTCACTACTCAGTATATAATATGGTACGTTATAAATTTTGCTTAAGAAAATAAAGGTTGTAAGCATGGAAGACTTAATGATCGATCAAGAAGCAGTAACGCTGGATGATTGCATTCAGCATGCGAGAGAAGTGCTGAATGAGCAGATCTTACATATCAAAGGTAAAGGCTATGATTTTGCTCCTCAATTCAAAGAGATGACGATTCAGCTTTATCTGGTGGGAGTGATGTGGCGGTTTTATGAAGAGCATAATTCTTCAGAAATGGCTCGTGAAAAAGCGTTTTCAACGCTATGTTCAATGATGGTTAAGGATGGTATTAAATCTAAACGGGCGAAAAAGCAGGTAGATTTTCTTAAGAAAATGTCTAAGCTGGAAGATGGAGATGATGCTTTGGCGATAGCAATAGGTCATGAATCAAAGCCGGGAGATGAGAGTTTGGCTGAGATTTTTGATCATTATGTTGATGAGATTGGTGTTTCAGGTTCTTTATGGCGACATTATGATCTAGGGAAAAAAATCATATTATTTGGCGGCTTATTGATGGGCTTTGCTGGAGTATGGTTTGTCACAATTTTTATGCCTGAAAGTAGCGATATATTCATTCTGGCTTTTGGCTTACTGACCGCATTTCTTTTTGTCATTTCAGTATCTTTGATTGGCCTGCTAATTTATCGTCTTAAATTCAAGAAAGGTAAACATTCAGAGACTCCACCTGCTGTATAACTAGAATGATATGAGGTTTAGAATGCTTATTTTAAATCTTGGTTCAAAAAAGTAACATTGTGGGTTATCCAGATTGCTATCAAATTAAATGCAGCTGTGATTTTTTGTGGCAATAATGGTTGTGACCCAAAAAGAAATCTTTTTTTTGCATAAATATTCAATTTAGCCTATTTTTTATAAAGTAATGAGTGCTGACATCATTGATGGTAATGCAATTGCGGGTAAAATCCGTGCTGAATTAAAAATACGCGCCGAGAATCTTGCACAACATGGTATGCAATCTGGCTTGGCTGTTATTCTGGTAGGCGATGATCCAGCTTCCTGTATTTACGTGCGTAATAAAGCCAAAGCATGTAGAGAATCAGGAATTCGCTCTGAAGTTTATAATTTTCCAGGTGAGACATCTCAAGAGACGGTGCTTCAGCATATCCATGCATTAAACGCAAACCCAGAGATTCACGGTATATTAGTACAGCTGCCTTTGCCGCCTCACTTTGAGAGTCATCGAGTCATCGCTGCTATTGCAATTGAGAAAGATGTGGATGGATTTCACCCTTGTAACGTCGGCGCACTCGCAACGGGTAATGCTTTATTTTATCCTTGCACCCCTTATGGCGTCATGATGATGTTAAAGGAGCGAGATGTGCTGATCGAAGGGCAACATGCAGTCGTTGTAGGGCGCAGCAATATTGTGGGTAAACCGATATCATTGATGCTTCTGGAGAGAGGAGCCACTGTCACCATTTGCACATCTAAAACAAGAATTTTAGCCGAACATACTCGAAATGCAGATATTCTAGTAGTGGCTACCGGAAAGCCACGCATGATTACGGCTGACATGGTTAAATCAGGTGCAACAGTGATTGATGTCGGGATTAACCGTATGGACGATGGGACGTTATGCGGCGATGTGGATTTTACGTCGGTAAAGGAGAAAGCCGGTCATATTACACCCGTTCCAGGAGGGGTCGGGCCTATGACGATTACCATGTTAATGAGTAATGCCATTGAAGCAGCTGAGCGTGCCAGGGCGGCTATGTAATTTTTCACTAAAACTACCAGTATATTATTTCCAAACCGAGATACGGAGCGGCTACTCAATATGAATTTACAGGATATTGATCCACAGGAAACACAGGAATGGCTGGATGCGTTGGAGTCTGTGCTTGCCAATGAAGGAGCGGAACGTGCGCACTATTTATTGGAGAAATTGGTTGAAAAAGCGCGGCGTTCCGGTGCATACCTTCCTTATAGTGCCAATACTGCTTATATCAACACGATTCCATTAGGTAAAGAGGAGCGTTCACCTGGTGATCACGCAATAGAGCACCGTATTCGTTCTTATGTGCGCTGGAATGCTCTGGCGATGGTTGCGCGTGCCAATCGGAATACCAATGTAGGAGGGCATATTGCTAGTTTTGCCTCAGCGGCGACCTTATATGACGTCGGTTACAATCATTTCTGGCAGGCGGCAAGTGAGCGGAAAGGAGGTGATCTCGTTTATGTCCAGGGACATTCATCTCCGGGAATTTATGCTTATGCATTTCTGCTGGGGGTGTTGACTGAGGAACAACTTGATAATTTTCGTCAGGAAATAGGAGGGAAAGGTTTATCTTCTTATCCTCATCCATGGCTGATGCCGGATTTCTGGCAATTCCCAACCGTATCGATGGGGTTGGGGCCACTGATGGCGATCTATCAGGCGCGCTTTATGAAATACCTGGGCAGTCGTCAGTTAGCTCATACCGAGGGACGCAAGGTTTGGGTTTTCACGGGCGATGGTGAAATGGATGAACCCGAGTCGCTGGGCGCGATTTCACTCGCCTCTCGGGAAAATCTGGATAACCTGATCTTTGTGGTGAACTGTAACCTTCAGCGCCTTGACGGTCCTGTCAGGGGTAATGGTAAAATCGTGCAGGAATTGGAGGCGACGTTTAGAGGGGCTGGCTGGAATGTCATCAAAGTAATCTGGGGTTCCTACTGGGATCCACTCCTGGCGAAAGATACTAAAGGTCTTCTTCAACAGCGCATGATGGAATGTGTGGATGGAGAGTATCAGACTTTTAAGGCAAGAGATGGTGCTTATGTCAGGAAGCATTTCTTTGGTAAGTATCCTGAGTTACTCGAAATGGTTGCCAATATGTCAGATGATGATATTTGGCGATTAAATCGTGGTGGCCATGATCCCCACAAGGTTTATGCAGCCTATGCTGCCGCAGTCAAACACCAAGGACAGCCTACCGTGATTCTTGCCAAGACTGTCAAGGGATATGGAATGGGTGAATCAGGTGAGGCGCAGAACATTACTCACCAGCAGAAGAAAATGGGTACCACCTCACTTAAGGCATTTCGCGATCGATATGGTCTTCCTGTGCCGGACGATAAAATAGATGAAATTCCCTATCTCAAATTTGATAAGGATTCTCCTGAGTTTACTTACATGCAGGCGCAGCGTGAGGCATTAGGAGGATTTTTGCATCATCGCCGGCGTAAGGCAGAAGCCTTACAAATTCCACCTTTGTCAGCATTCGAGACATTACTCAAAGGCAGTGGCGAAGGACGAGAGTCTTCCACGACTATGGCTTTTGTGCGCGTTCTTAGTATCCTGACTAAGGATAAAAATATTAGTAAACATATCGTGCCCATCGTGGCTGATGAGTCGCGAACGTTTGGTATGGAAGGAATGTTTCGCCAACTTGGTATCTGGTCGTCAGTAGGACAACTTTATACTCCCGAGGACGCTGATCAGCTGATGTTCTACAAGGAAGATAAACATGGTCAGATTCTTCAGGAAGGGATTAATGAAGCAGGCGCCATGTCTTCCTGGATAGCAGCGGCCACAGCATATAGTACACATCACGTGCAGATGATTCCTTTTTTCATTTTTTATTCCATGTTTGGCTTTCAGCGTGTAGGCGATCTTATCTGGGCTGCCGGTGATATGCGCTGCCGTGGCTTTCTGCTGGGCGGTACAGCTGGACGAACCACGCTGAATGGTGAAGGATTGCAGCATGAAGACGGTCATAGCCATCTTGCTGCTTCCACCATACCTAATTGCATATCTTATGATCCTACCTACGCTTACGAACTGACTGTGATTCTTCAGGATGGTTTGCGCCGCATGTATCAGGAACAGGAAGATGTGTTCTACTATATCACGGTAATGAATGAAAATTATGCTCACCCAGATCTTCCCAAAGGGGCCGAGCAGGGTATCTTGAAAGGAATTTATTTACTTAAGGAGGGCAGTAAGCGAAGTAAGGGAGTACGTATACAACTGCTTGGTTCTGGAGCCATATTACGTGAAGTGATCGCAGCGGCAGACATACTGCAACAGGAATATGGTGTGGTCGCAGATATCTGGAGTGTCACCAGTTTTACTGAATTACGGCGTGAGGCTCTCAGTATTGCGCGCTGGAATATGTTGCATCCGACGGAGCCTGCTAAATTATCTTATGTTGAAAGCTGTCTTAAAGATCGCGAAGGACCTGTGGTAGCTGCAACTGATTACATGAAGATCTATGCAGATCAGATACGTGCGTTTATTCCGGGACGCTATTGTGTACTGGGCACGGATGGCTTCGGGCGTTCTGATACGCGTGAGAAACTCAGACATTTTTTTGAAGTGGATCGTTATTACATTGTAGTTGCGGCACTTAGGGCCTTATCAGAAGAAGGTAAAATTCCGGCAAAACAAGTTATCCAGGCAATCAAAGCGTTCGGCATCGATCCGGATAAACCAGATCCGGTTATGCAATAGATGGCGAGTATATTTAATACAAACAAGAAAGTAGCCGTTTTGCTGCTGATTGATAGATTGAATGTAGATTGAGGAAAGCGTGTGAGTGAAATTAAAAAGGTACGGATTCCTGATATTGGTGACTTTAAGGATGTGCCAGTCATTGAGATCCTCGTTAATGTTGGTGATATTCTTAAGGTAGAGGATTCACTTATCACATTGGAATCAGACAAGGCTACCATTGAAGTTCCTTCGCCTTATTCCGGCACCGTCAAGGAAATTAGTGTCAAAGCAGGCGATAAGGTTTCTGAGGGATCTGAAATACTCGTCATGGAAGTTTCTGCAGAACAAGAGAATAAGACTATTACTGCTAAGTCCGATCAGACTGAAGAAACAGAAAGTGATGCTAATGTAGTAAGTTTAAAGCATGAAATATCGACCGGAATTCCTTCCATAACTCAGGAATCTTTTCAAAGCAAGCAGTCACAGTCCCCTACACAGTTTGAAGCACTGGATCAGCCCAATCATGTGGCCGAAGTGAAACCACATGCAGGGCCGTCTGTAAGACGCTTTGCTAGAGAATTAGGCGTGGATCTAAGCAGAATAGTAGGGAGCGGTCCAAAGCAGCGTATCCTTAAAGAAGATATACAGACTTTTGTTAAACGAGAGCTGGCAAAATTACAGAGTACGGGCCTGGGTAGTGGTGTGCTTGATTTATTGCCATGGCCTCGTATCGATTTTGCAAAATTTGGACCAGTTGAATTAAAACCATTATCGCGTATCAAGCAAATCTCGGGTGCTAATTTACATCGCAATTGGGTAATGATTCCACACGTGACTCAATTTGACGAGGCTGATATTACTGATCTAGAAGCACTCAGGAAAGAATATAACAAAAGCCAACGAGAGCATGGTACCAAATTAACCATACTGGCTTTCCTTATGAAAGCTGCGACTACAGCATTGAAAAAATATCCTGAGTTTAACGCATCACTGGATAGTAGTAATGAAGAGTCTTGTTTAGTTCTCAAACGTTATTATCACCTTGGATTTGCAGTAGATACACCTAATGGTCTCGTCGTGCCCGTTATTCGGGATGCTGATCAAAAAGGTGTGATTACGATAGCAGATGAGCTAGGAAAACTTTCTTCACTTGCCCGAGAAGGGAAATTAAAACCAACTGATATGCAAGGTGCTAGTTTTACCATTTCGAGTCTTGGGGGGATAGGTGGTACTGCTTTCACGCCTATTATCAATGCTCCCGAAGTTGCGATCTTGGGAGTCTCACAGGCAAGTTTAAAACCCATTTATCGTAATGGAGAGTTTATTCCTCGTTTGATTATTCCCCTGTCGCTATCTTATGACCATCGGGTTATCGATGGCGCATCGGCTGTTCGTTTTACTTCACATTTGGCAAGTATATTAGCGGATATGCGTCTAGCATTATTTTAAAGTTTCTGTGCTAGGTTACCATACTCTGCTAGCAGAGAATAATTTCTCGATAGCTCTTCTCCTAGATTGCCTATTAAACAATGTCTAATAATACATTTTCCCTAATTGGAGTCTACGGGGGAACATTTGATCCAGTGCATTTTGGACATTTAAGGATCGCAGAAGAACTCGTTGAAATTTTACAACTGGATGAAATGCGTTTTCTTCCTGCAGGCCGTCCACGCTTGCGTAATGAGCCTGTTGCTTCGCAATATCACCGTATGACCATGCTCCAAAGAGCAATTCATGACAATGGAAGATTTCTGCTAGATGATCGAGAAATCAGACGCTCTGGGGAGAGTCATAGTGTGGAATCACTTCGTGAATTAAGAGATGAATTCTCAGGAAAGAAAATAGCATTCTGTTTTATCATGGGGATAGATGCATTTTTGAAACTGCCTAATTGGTATCTTTGGCGCGAGTTGTTTGAATTAAGTCATCTAGTAATCGTTAATCGTCCAGGCCATGTTTCTTTAGCAAGCCAGGCATGTCTGCCGCTAAAGTTAAAAGATGAATGTCTAGGCCGTTGGGCAGGCGACGTGAGTATGTTAAGGTCTGCCCAATCTGGGTTTATTCTTACAACAGCGACAACACTACTGGATATTTCAGCAACAACTATCAGAACCTGTATTGCTACTGGAAAAAGTGCACGTTATTTGCTTCCTGATATTGTATTAAATTATATTGGCACACATCACGTCTACACGAGGAAAAATGAAAACGGATGAGCTGTTAAGGGTAATCACCGCTGCGTTGGAAGATTTAAAGGCGCAAGATATTCTGGTACTGGAAGCAGGGAAAATCACATCATTATTTGATTACATGATTATTGCCAGCGCAAACTCGACGCGTCAAACTAAAGCATTAGCTAATCATGTACAAGAAAAAGTAAAAGCTGCGGGAGGTAAGGTCTATAGTATTGAAGGCGAGCAAACTGGGGAATGGTTATTGGTAGATTTGGGTGATGTCGTGGTGCATATTATGCAGCCTGCTATCCGTGAATACTATGATTTGGAATCGTTATGGGCAGAATCCAGTGCAGTTAAGGAAAAAAATTCCTTGATGTAAATAGAGTGATCTGAATAATGAAATTCCATATCCTAGCCGTGGGAAATAAAATGCCAGATTGGATAGTCACTGGCTTTATGGAATATCACCAGCGCATGCCAAGAGAAATCCCGATCTATCTGATCGAAATTAAGCCAGAGAAACGAGGTACTAAGCAAACCGAGCAATTGTTATTTGCCGAGGGTGAGCGTATCCGAGCAGCATTACCGCCAAATTGCTACATTGTAGTTATGGATGAACAAGGTAAGCAATTCACCACAATTAAGTTGGCCGAAGCATTAGTTGACTGGATGAGAAATGGAAGGGATGTCGCATTTATTATTGGTAGTGCAGATGGGTTGCATCGTGATATCAAGAGTATGGCCAATGAGGTATTGGCACTTTCCAGACTAACGCTTCCTCATGGTTTAGCGCGCATATTATTGGCAGAACAACTGTATCGTGCCATATCAATTATCAGGCAACATCCTTACCATCGTGTATAACTTGCGGTGGATTATTAATAGGTTATGGGGAATTTGCTGCCGAGAAAGAGGTTGTTGAAAAATTTAAATTGAAATAAAACACTCATTTCACAGACTCAAAGCATTATGACACTTGCCGAAAATTATATATATCTGGCCTCTCGTAGTTCCCGTAGAAGAGAATTACTGAAACAAATTGGAGTAAAACATAGCGTACTTCTTATGCGAGAAACCGTATCTCGGCCTGTCGATATTGATGAAACACCCTTTCCGAGCGAATCTCCAGCTGATTATGTTTATCGTATTACTCATGCTAAGGCGGAGGCAGGGTGGATGCGTCTGATTCAGCGCAAATTGCCATTATTTCCTATTTTAGTTGCTGATACGATCGTTGCATTGGATGGATGTATTTTCGGGAAGCCTAAGGATGCTGCTGAAGCCGAGAAAATGTTGTCGACCCTCTCAGGCAGAACACATCAGGTTCTAACTGGTATTGCTTTAAGCTCACAGGGTGATGTCAAGCATCGTTTGTCAATTACTACAGTGCGATTTCGTGATATTGGTAAACGTGAGATTCGGGCTTGTGTCGCCAGTGGCGAGGCCTTTGATAAAGCAGGTGCTTATGCAATTCAGGGTATGGCGGCAGCCTTTATTATCGAGATTTTTGGTAGTTATAGCGGGGTCGTGGGGTTACCCTTGTTTGAGACAACTCAATTACTAGAGGAGTCTGGAATAAAGGTATTTCCCTGAGAGTCAGGAAAAGAAATTGTACTATACTCCCTAAATGAGTAAAGAGATTCTTATCAATGTTACACCACAGGAAACACGTGTTGCTGTCATAGAGCAAGGTGTTGTGCAGGAATTACATATAGAGCGAGCGAGCAGCCGGGGCATCGTTGGTAATATTTATAATGGCCGGGTTAGCCGAGTACTACCAGGTATGCAATCCGCTTTTATAGACATCGGTATGGAACGGGCAGCATTTCTCCATGTGGGAGATATCAAGGAATTGAGCTCAAATGGTGAACAAGGCCGGCCTATTGAAAGATTATTGCACGAGGGAAGTAATATACTCGTTCAAGTGATTAAAGACGCAATTGGAACAAAGGGAGCAAGGCTTTCCACTCAAATCAGTATTGCTGGGCGAATGCTTGTCTATTTGCCACAGGAATCCCATATTGGTGTTTCCCAACGTATTGAAGATAATTTTGAACGTGAATTATTGCGTGAAAAATTACAACACATTCTTCCCGCTGATGCAAAAGGAGGTTACATCATACGGACGATGGCCGAAACGGCAAGCGAATTAGATCTGTACGCAGACATAGAGTATCTGCATAAGCTTTGGCATGATATTCAGAATAAATCATTAACGGTTAATTTTCCTGTTTTACTTTATCAGGATTTAGATCTGAGCCATCGGGTATTGCGTGATTTTGTCGATGATGATACTCATCGTATCCAGGTAGATTCACGAGAAACTTTTCTGAAAATGATTGCCTTTGCTCAAAACTATATGGGCAATGTTGCAGGGAGAATCGATCATTATACTGGGAAGCGTCCATTATTCGATTTATATAGCGTCGAAGAAGAAATTGAGCGATCACTTGCGCGGCGGGTTGATCTGAAATCAGGCGGTTATGTCATTATTGATCAGACCGAGGCGCTAACTACCATGGATGTTAATACAGGCGGATTTATTGGGGTACGTAATTTTGATGACACTATATTTAAAACCAATTTAGAAGCAGCACAGGTCATAGCGCGGCAACTCCGCTTACGAAATTTGGGTGGCATTATCATCATCGATTTTATCGATATGGAGAATGAAGAGCATAGAAATGCTGTATTAGCAGAACTCAACAAGACTTTGATGAAGGATAGAACGCGTATGGCTGTCAATGGATTTTCTGCTTTAGGATTAGTAGAAATGACACGAAAGCGGACACGTGAGAGCCTTGCTCACATCCTATGTGAACCCTGCCCAACTTGTCAGGGGCGCGGACAAATCCGGACAGCGCAAACGGTTTGCTATGAAATCTTACGTGAATTGTTGCGAGAATCCCGACAATTTGATGCTAATGAATTCCGCATTCTTGCTTCGCAGCAAGTGATCGATTTATTTCTAGATGAAGAATCGCAGAGTCTTGCACAGCTAGCTGATTTTATTGAAAAACCTATTAGCCTTCAGGTGGAAGTGTCTTATTCGCAAGAGCAGTATGATGTTATTTTGATATAAAGCTAGAAACAAGTGTTAGACCCGAATATTTCATAAATTGGCATGTGCCCTCACTTGTCTTTTGATTAATAAGAAAGATTTTGCTCAGTCGGGTGTATGAGTCACTACACCACTCCTTCTCAAAACTTCCCTATTAATCAAAATCCTGCGTGATCATCACGCGAATTTATGAAATATTCGGGTTAGATGATTGTCGGTAGTTTCCATCACAGGCCACTACCGAGCAAAGGACAAGAAGTATATAACTCAAAGAGGTAATCCCCCGGCTTTGCCGGGGGGTTGACTTCAGAGTCTCTGCCTGGTTTATAACCTAATTATGCATAGCAGCGTAGCTGACGTGAGAATTTCTCCAGTACTTCGATCCCACTTTCTTCTGCGCGATGGCACCAATCTTCAAGCTGCTTGACGAGTTCATCTTTGGAAGCAGTAGAACGTTGCCATATTGCAGCAAGTTCTTCACGCATCGTGTAGACTGTATCAAGATTTTTGGTTTTACTTAAAACCAGATTCAGTTTGATGCGTTCATCTTCTTGCAAGGTTTTGGCATCTGCCAGTATCCACCGTTTCAATGTGTTGCCATCTATTCCATAATGGGTAGCGGCTTCCCGTAAATGTTCCACTTCCTTCTTGAGTATTGCTTTGAGAGACTGCGAGTATTTTGCCAGCACTTCATAACGATGAGCAATAACTGCCTGCAGAGTATCGAAGTCACATTCAGTTTTGGTTTTGTTGATGTTAAGTTTGGGTGCGGTTTTCTTGACAGTTGCCAATCCCATCATTTCCAGAATGCGTATGTACATCCAGCCAATATCGAATTCGAACCATTTATTGGATAATCTGGCTGAAGTAGGGTAGGCGTGGTGGTTGTTGTGTAATTCTTCGCCTCCAACCAGGATGCCCCAAGGAACGATGTTACGACTGGCATCTTCTGCTTGAAAATTGCGATATCCCCAGAAGTGCCCAATACCATTGATAACACCTGCAGCAAACACAGGTGTCCAGAGCATTTGAATTGCCCATATGGTAATTCCAATAGGACCAAACAGAATGAAATGAATGATCAGTAATAGCCCAATGCCGGATGCGCTATATTTTGTGTAAACATTACGTTCTATCCAGTCATCTGGTGTACCGTGCCCATACCTTTCCATGGTTTCTTTGTTTTTTGCTTCTAACCGATAAAGTTCCGCTCCTTCAGTCAGTACTTTTTTAATACCAAAAATCTGAGGACTGTGTGGATCATCCAAAGTTTCACATTTTGCATGATGCTTGCGATGAATCGCAGTCCATTCTTTTGTAACCATACCGGTAGTCAACCATAGCCAGAAACGAAAGAAATGACTGGGGATAGGATGCAAATCCAATGCCCTGTGGGCCGAATGGCGATGCAAGTAAATTGTGATGCCGGCAATCGTGATATGGGTAATTACCAAAGTAACAATGATATATCCCCACCATGGTAGATCAATTAATCCTGATAGTGCTGAAACTATGTCCATATTAGTTTTATTCCTCCTTTAAAATCTAGCTATGTCTAATGATGCAATCTAAAGAGATGTATAAGGTTAGTCAAGAAATTTCGTGACATTTTTATTATAGGAATTTTCCAATTTTTTACTGGTTACCCTAAGTAGTAAATTATTCAAGAATACGCCACTTACCTGGATCAAGGTCAGTCAGTGTGTATTTGCCAATAGCAATTCGAATCAATCGCAGCGTAGGAAGCCCGATTGCTGCCGTCATATGCCGTACCTGCCGATTTTTTCCTTCAGTAAGGGTAAGTTCTATCCAGGAGGTAGGAATATTTTTGCGAAAACGTATTGGTGGGGTTCGTGACCAAAGATGAGTCGGTTCACCCATTAAACGAACTTTTGCAGGTTGGGTTTTATAATCCTTCAATATTATTCCCTCACATAGCTGCTGAAGATCTGATTGATTGGGTGTACCTTCTACTTGCGCCCAATATACCTTGGGTTGCTTGAACCTTGGATTGCTGATTTTATGCTGTAGTTTTCCATCATCGGTGAGTAATACTAGCCCTTCGCTATCGATATCCAGTCTCCCGGCCGGGTAAAAATTAGGTATTGGAACAAAATCTTTTAATGATTGATATCCAATCTGGGGTGTAAACTGACAAATTACACCATAAGGTTTATTGAAAAGAATCAAGCGTGCCATGGCTCAATTCAAGAAAAAGAATGTGTTTGCTTTATGTTTACACCATGTCCGGATTCATGACAGCGCGCAGGATAGTATTTTCAGTATCAGCGCTTTGCTTATAGCTAAACCACCAGATTGCTCCTTTTTTGATGCCAAAGCTGGCGCGGCTGTTGCAGATCAATGAAGCGGCAATATTCCCCAAAGTGGGCTGGTGACCTACAACAAGTACCGCGCCATCAGTGTAAGGCCAGTTAGTAGCAGTGAGAATCATATCAACGGTTGCACTGGTTCCTACTTCCTGAATCGTTTCAAAATCATTGCTGAATGCCAGAGCAGTTTGCTGAGTACGCTTAGCAGGACTGACAATGATGCGTGCTTTCTTAGGTAATCTGGGTTTGAGCCATTGAGCCATATCATGAGCTTGCTTTAACCCTTTTTCAGTCAGTTTGCGTGCAGCATCGGGGAATCCATCCTCTGCTTCTGCATGGCGCCATAATATAAGCTCCAAAATGTTCTCCTTTAAGATAGATAATGGTTATTATCGCTAATCAATTAAATGATTTCCGCCCATAGATCATGCTCATCAGAATGCGTAACATGTACTTTTACTACATCACCCTGACCTAATGATTGGCCGTTTTCCACATAGACTAGCCCATCGATTTCTGGTGCATCAGCATGACTGCGTGCAACTGCGCCTTGCTCATCGACCTCATCAACAAGCACTTGTAAAGTTTTACCCACTTTTTGTGCAAGGCGCTGAGCGCTGATTTCTTCCTGTAACGCCATCAAGCGTGCTAAACGCGCTTGCTGTAATTCGGGATGAACGTGATGGGGTAAACTATTGGCAGCTGCACCTTCAACTGGTGAATACATGAACGCACCGACGCGATCCAGTTGAGCGGTTTTAAGAAAATCTAGCAGCTCCTCGAATTCTGCTTCGGTTTCACCCGGGAAGCCAACAATAAACGTACTCCGCAGCGTGATATCAGGGCAGATGGCGCGCCATTGCTGTATGCGGGTAAGCACGTCTTCGCTATCAGCGGGGCGTTTCATCAATTTCAGAATGCGCGCATTCGCATGCTGGAAGGGAATATCCAGATAGGGAACAATCTTACCCTCTGCCATTAGCGGGATAAGCTCATCAACATGCGGATAGGGGTAGACATAATGCAAGCGCACCCATACGCCCAATTCTCCCATTGCCTGCGCGAGTTCAGTAATGCGTGTTTTAACTGGCTTGCCCCCCCAGAAACCAGTCCGGTATTTCAGATCAACCCCATAGGCGCTCGTGTCCTGGGAAATGACTAGCAATTCTTTAACGCCAGCCTCGACCAGGCTTTGCGCCTCCTGCATGACATCCCCGACAGGTCGGCTGACGAGATTGCCACGCATGCTGGGAATGATGCAAAAAGTGCACCGATGGTTACAGCCTTCAGAAATTTTTACATAGGCGTAATGATTGGGTGTCAGTCTTATGCCTTGAGGCGGCACCAGATCAACATAAGGGTCGTGCAGTTTGGGTAAATGCGTATGAATGGCTTCCATGACTTCATCGGTAGCTTGTGGGCCCGTGACCGACAGCACGTTGGGATGTGCCTGTTTCACGATATTTCCTTTTGCGCCAAGGCATCCGGTGACAATGACTTTGCCGTTTTCAGTGAGCGCTTCACCAATAGCATCAAGCGATTCGGCAATAGCGCTGTCGATAAAACCACAAGTGTTGACCACAACCAGATCTGAATCTTCGTAGTTGGGTGAAATAAGATAACCTTCCGCCCGCAGACGCGTCAGAATGCGCTCGGAATCAACGGTAGCCTTGGGGCAACCGAGTGAAACAAAGCCAACACGTGGGATTTTATTGCGCATATTCATTCTTTTTTTATTACTAAAGGTTCAGGAGTGATTAATTAAAGTTATTAAGGAAGCGAGATAATCAGGGGTAAATACTTACCTGCTATCTGCATCTTTCTGAGATTTGCTTACTATTTTAAAACAAATTTGTCGTTAAATAAGCTGATTTCAATTGGCGGGTTCTTTTAAAAGATGATCAGTAGACGATATCTATATTCACAAGTTCCTTAATAGTATGGCTATATCATCATTAATTGTTAGGAAGGTATGTCCAGTATATTTAGAGGGGGGGGGCTATTTTGAGGTAACTGGCTTAAAAGGCAGGATAGCAATCGGTTGATAGTCGACTGACAGGACATCGAGTTTCTCGATACCCGAAGGGGTGCGCAGGGTGACGCTGTCGCCTTCACGCGCAGAAATCAGCGCACGCGCTACTGGAGAGATCCAACTGATATAACCTCTCAAGGGGTCGATTTCATCGATTCCGACAATGGAAACAGTTTTTTCATGGCTGTTCTGATCAGCGTAGCAGACAGTAGCACCAAAAAAGATGCGTGAAGAATCTTCGCGTGGCGCGGTCGGGTCGACGATTTCGGCCATATCCAGCCGCTTGGATAGAAAACGCAGTCGTTTGTCTATCTCACGTAGCCGTTTCTTGCCGTAGAGGTAATCGCCATTTTCGGAGCGATCGCCATTGCCAGCAGCCCATGCAACCGTTGCGGTGACATCAGGCCGTTCCTTATTGAGCAACCATAGATATTCTTCTGTCAGGCGAGCATGGCCGCCTGGGGTAATATAGTTTTTGCTGCCCGTGGGTAGTGGTGAGACAGATGCTTCTTCATCAATTTCGTCCGTTGTATCGGTTTCTTTTACAAACGCTTTGCTCATGTATGTTCTGCCTTACTTCAAATGACTATTTGTAGCGGAATTCAGCAGACATGGCATGGGCCTGCAGTCCTTCACCCCTGGCCAGGGTAGAGGCGATGGCGCCGAGGGTAGAGGCACCCTGCGGGGATACCTGGATCAGGCTGGTGCGTTTCTGAAAATCGTAAACGCCCAAGGGCGAAGAAAACCGTGCTGTACCAGAAGTCGGCAGTACGTGATTCGGTCCGGCGCAATAGTCTCCCAATGCTTCACAAGTATGATACCCCATGAAAATTGCACCCGCATGTTTCAGCTTACCGATCCATTGCTCTGGCTGGTCCACCGATAATTCCAGATGTTCCGGGGCGATTCGGTTAGCGATTATGCATGCTTCCTCCAAATCGCGTACTTTAATCAAAGCGCCGCGTCCTTCTAGTGAAGCGCGGATAACTTCTTTTCGTGGCATGATTTCAAGCTGTCGAGTAATGCTTGCAGCAACTGCATCAAGAAAGTCTTGATCCGGACAAAGCAAAATGGATTGCGCTTGTTCATCGTGCTCAGCTTGCGAAAATAGATCCATGGCGATCCAATCGGGATCAACCTTTCCATCACAAATCACCAGGATTTCTGAAGGACCCGCGACCATATCGATGCCAACCAGCCCGAAAACAAAGCGTTTGGCAGCTGCGACATAAGCATTCCCAGGTCCAACGATTTTATCGACTTTGGGTATGGTCACCGTGCCATACGCCAGTGCGCCAATTGCCTGAGCGCCGCCTATCGTAAAAACGCGGTCTACTCCGGAGATAGCCGCTGCTGCAAGCACCAAATCGTTTTTTTCACCACGAGGAGTCGGGACTACCATGATCAGCTCGTTAACACCTGCTACTTTGGCCGGGATGGCATTCATCAGAACGGAGGACGGGTAGGAAGCTTTTCCACCAGGCACATACAATCCTACGCGATCCAGCGCAGTGATTTTTTGCCCAAGTAATGTGCCATCCGGTTCGGTATATTGCCAGGATTGGGACAATTGTCTCTCATGGTATGCGCGTATCCGCCGTGCAGCTTGTTCTAACGCTTCTCTTTCGTTAGATGGCAGTTGTTGCAGCGATCGCTGCCAGTCACTTTTAGGTAATTCAATTTCTGCAATCGAAGAGACCTCTAAATGATCGAAGCGACGGGTATAGTCAAGCAATGCATCATCTCCACGTCTTTTGATATCGGCCAGAATGTGGATCACTGTCCCGTTAACGGTTTCATCCAGGGTGCTTTCGAAGGCCAATAAGGTGTTGAGTGCTTCATCAAAGCTGGGGTCGATGGAAGACAATCGGTTAAGCTTTATCATAGGGCTTGAATAATAGTTGCACAGTTTGAGTATAGTGATACTTGAACCTATTTAATCTACTTTAATCGCAGATCGGAATGCTTCAAGGAGTGGCTGAATAGCCTCGCGTTTTAGTTTTAGTGCTGCTTGATTAATAATCAGTTGTGCTGAAATGGGCATGATTTCCTCAACAGCTTTCAAGTGATTGGCTTTCAGGGTATTACCGCTCGAAACGAGATCGACAATCGCATCAGCCAGACTAACCAGCGGCGCAAGCTCCATTGAACCATACAATTTGATGAGATCGACATGCATCCCTTTCTCAGCAAAATGATCACGCGCAGTTTTTAAATATTTGGTGGCGACCCGTAGCCGGGCGCCTTGAAAAACAGCTGATTCGTAATCGAAATCCTTAGGTACAGCAACCATCATGCGGCAGCGGGCAATCTGCAAATCAAGCGGCTGATAAAGGCCCGCGCCGCCATACTCCAGCAAGACATCTTTACCAGCTACACCCAGATCGGCTGCGCCATACTGTACGTAAGTCGGAACATCTGAGGCGCGCACCATGATGATACGCACCTGCGGGTTATTGGTTGCGATGATTAATTTACGTGAGGTTTCAGGATCATCCTGTGCGATGATCCCGGCTGCTTTCAGAAAAGGGACCGTATCCTCGAAAATACGACCCTTCGAAAGCGCAATGGTGATATGCGTCATAAATCCGGCAAATTAACTCAGGTTTGCAGCGGCGAATTCCCAATTGATCAATTTATCAAGAATCGTATTGACATAATCAGGTCGTCGATTCTGATAGTCCAGATAATAGGCATGTTCCCAAACATCAATGGTTAACAACGGTCTGATGTTTTTTGTAAGTGGAGAATCAGCATTACTGGTTTTGGCGATGGCGAGTTTATCGCCTTCCTGCACCAGCCAGGCCCAACCACTGCCAAATTGTGTTACGGCTGCATTAGCAAACTCCTTTTTACAGGCGTCTACACTGCCAAATGAAGCTTCGATTTTTTGTTTCAAAGCCGTGGGAGGTTCACCACCACCCTTGGGACTGAGGCTATGCCAGTAAAACATATGATTCCAGACTTGTGCAGCATTATTGAAAATACCTGCTTTATCTGCCTGACCAGCCGTAGCGGTGATGATTTTTTCCAGTGATTGCCCTGCAAATACAGTATCTGCAACGAGTTTGTTTAAATTATCCACGTATGCCTTGTGATGCTTGCCATAGTGGAAGCTCAGGGTATGAGCAGAGATAACCGGTTCCAATGCATTATCTGCATAGGGCAGGGGGGCCAGTACGTAAGTGCTGCCAGATTGTGCGGTTTGAGAAAAATTTTCCAGATGATTGCTCATTTTTCTTCCTTTAAAAATAAAATTGAATAAAGAAGTCATTAGCGTATGAATAATGATTGATTAAGAAAAAATATTATCCGAAGTCACAATAAATTACTCGGTGTTATTTTTTGCTTCAGTACTAAATGTTACTTGATTGTACCCGGCAAGCCGAGCGGCTTCCATGATTGTTATGACAGATTGGTGAGTAGCTTTTGCATCTGCATTGATAATGATAACCGGATTTTTCTCATCCTTGGCAGCAGCTTGTAATTCATCACGTAATCCTTCAATGCTGGAAAAGGTTATCGGCACCAGGTTAATGGTGTAGCTGCCCGCTGCACTCACTGTAACATCGATGGTATTAGGTTGTTTGATATTTTTGTCAATTTCTGTGGCGGTTGCTTCTGGTAGCGTGATCTCGAGTTCGGCAAATTTTGAGTATGTCGTGGTAATCACCAGAAAAATCAGGATGACCAGCAGTACATCGATCATGGGGACAAGATTGATCTCTGGTTCTTCTTTTTTTTGACCGCGTTGAAAATTCATAGGGTTGTTTATTGCCAGTTAATGCATTCCATACAGATGAGGTTACCACAAGACACGGCGTAAACTGTTAAAACATCCGGCTTGAAAACCAAATTCTAGTTTATTATTACCGCTTTCGTCATCTTCAATGATTTTTTAATACATTATTCCGTTCTGAATGGATAATCCATTAGTAAGTGTTGTCATGGGCAGTAGCAGTGACTGGAGTGTCATGCAACATGCTGTCCAGGTTCTCAAGGATTTTAATATTTCACACGAAACTTTGATCGTTTCAGCGCATCGCACGCCGGATCGCATGTTTGAGTTTGCCGAAACAGCAATAAAACGTGGCATACAGTGCATTATTGCAGGGGCGGGAGGCGCTGCGCATTTACCTGGCATGATCGCTGCCAAAACGACCTTGCCGGTACTCGGTGTGCCGGTGACTTCCAAGCAGCTGCAAGGCGTTGATTCGCTTCTTTCCATTGTTCAAATGCCCAAAGGTGTTCCGGTTGCCACTTTTGCCATTGGGGAAGCGGGCGCAGCTAATGCTGGACTCTTTGCAGTCGCATTGCTGGCGATCGGTAACAGAGCACTTGCGGAGCATCTCGAATCATTTCGTGCAGCTCAAGCCGCTTCAGTTGCTGCTATGACATTGCCTGAATCATGAGCAGCATTATGCCGGGTGCGATGCTTGGCCTGCTGGGCGGAGGACAGCTTGGACGCATGTTTACCATGGCCGCTCAGAGCATGGGTTATCGCGTCACTGTTTTGGATCCTTCTGAGGACAGCCCTGCTGGCAATATTGCAGAGCGACATTTGTGCGCGGATTACCATGATCCTGATGCTTTGCGCGAATTGAGCGCTACCTGCGCAGGGGTGACCACAGAATTTGAGAATGTGCCTGCTGAGGCGCTGCAGTTTCTGGAGCAACATTGCGTTGTGAGTCCTCATGCACGGAGTGTTTCCATTGCACAAAACCGGATGCTGGAAAAACAGTTTTTGGCAGCAAATGGTTTCTCTGTTGCTCCGTTTATGGTTATCCGCAATAGCGATGATTTGTCGGGTGAGATCAACGCAGCATTTTTTCCTGGTATCCTTAAGGTCAGCCAGTTTGGCTATGATGGCAAAGGGCAGGTGAGAATAGATGCTCCCCATGAACTGATGGATGCCTTCGCAAGCCTACAACAACAGCCTTGTGTGCTGGAACAATTATTGCCACTTGCTTGTGAGATTTCCGTGATCGTTGCACGTGGCTTTGATGACGAGATCAGTCTGTTTCCGGTAGCAGAAAATCACCATTCGCAAGGTATTCTCGATATGAGTATCATTCCTGCGAGGATACCGGAAAAGATTGCCCAACAAGCCAGAAAAATGGCCACAGAGGTGGCGGTCAAGCTTGATTACCGCGGCGTGCTCTGTATCGAGTTCTTTGTACTTGCCGATGGCCGGTTACTCATCAATGAAATTGCACCTCGCCCGCACAACAGTGGTCACTATACGCTCGATGCCTGCATCACTTCCCAATTTGAGCAGCAAGTGCGCATTCTGTGCCGATTGCCGCAGGGCGATACGGCGCTGCTCACACCCGCCGTGATGGTGAATTTACTGGGAGACCTGTGGCGATCGAGAGAGCTTGATTGGCGCAAGGTGTTACGTAATCCTACTGCCAAGCTGCATTTGTACGGTAAACGAGAGGCGAGATCAGGCAGAAAAATGGGACATTTCACTGTTCTTGCCGAAACGATTGAACAGGCTTTGCGGCAAGCTGAGGCCATCAAGGCGTCATTAAGAAATGACTGACTTAATCTTTTCCTGAAATTTAATCAGAATCTACATTCCATGAGCGATTCAATGGCCTTATTTGAAACCCACATAAAAACCCTGCCTTTGCTGCACCGCGGCAAAGTGCGCGATATTTATGCCGTCGATCAAGATAAATTATTAATTGTCCAGACAGATCGCCTATCAGCATTCGATGTGGTGCTGCCAACAGCGGTGCCAGGAAAAGGCAAGGTGCTGACGCAATTATCTAATTTCTGGTTTGAGAAACTAAACCACATCCTGCCCAATCATTTGACGGGTATTCTGCCTGAGTCAGTGGTGTCACAGGAAGAGCGCGCGCAGGTGGTCGATCGTGCCTTTGTCGTCAAACGACTCAAGCCTTTGCCGATAGAAGCGATCGTGCGAGGTTATATTGTAGGCTCGGGCTGGAAGGATTATCAGCGAACAGGCGCTATCAGTGGCATTACGCTGCCTCGGGGTTTGCAGGAAGCGGAAAAATTACCTGCTGGTGCCATTTTTACGCCTTCAACCAAGGCGATGGCGGGTGAACATGATGAAAACATTTCGTTTGACGAATGCGAACAATTGCTGGGGCAAACGCTGGCTGCAGAAGTGCGCAGCAAAGCCATCGCACTGTATACTGAGGCCGCCGATTATGCTGCGACTCGAGGCGTGATCATCGCCGATACCAAATTCGAATTTGGTCAAGATCATGCAGGCAATCTTTATTTGATCGATGAAGTATTGACGCCAGATTCATCACGTTTCTGGCCGTCTGATCAGTATCAGCCCGGAAAAAATCCACCGAGCTACGATAAACAGTTTGTTCGTGATTGGCTGGAGCAACTTAAGTGGAACAAACAACCGCCTGCGCCCGTTATTCCGAATGACATTCTCGCGCAAACGGTGAAACGATATCATGAAGCATTACGCCGGTTGACTGAAAGCCTGTAAATTTATTTTTATTGAAAAAGGTTGAGCAGCATTTTAGTCCCCAGGAAATAAAGCAGTATCACAAATATTTTTCTGAGCGTCGCCGATTGCATGCTATGCGTAACTCTGGCGCCCAGTGGAGCAGTGAGCATGCTCGCTATGGCAATCCAGCCAAGTGCGGGTAGATAAACATAGCCCAAGCTAGAGTCGGGTAGGGATTGTGCTTGTAACATGCCATTGATGATATAACCAAGCGTACCTGCTACTGCAATCGGAAAACCCACTGCAGCAGCCGTTCCAATCGCATATTGAAGCTTGACATTGCACATGGAAAGGAACGGTACAGTCAATAATCCCCCTCCTATCGCGACTAAGCTGGATAGCACGCCTATCAGGCTGCCCACTACAATCATCCCAACTTTGCCAGGCAAGACGTGACTGGAAGTAGGCCTAATTTTTAGCCACATCTGGGTTGCGGCATAATAAATGAAGATAACGAAGATAATGCCCAATGCCTGGGTAGACAGTGATCCGGCAAGCGTGGAGCCAACCAGCGTCCCCAGAATAATGCCTGGAGAAAGATACTTGACGATCCACCAGTTAACTGCGCCATGCGCATGATGCATGCGCAGACTGGCAAGCGAAGTGAAAACAATGGTCGCCATGGTAGTGCCTAGCGCGAGATGCAGAATGCGCTCAGGCGGAAAATCCTGTGCTGTAAAGATAAAAGTAAGTGCCGGCACCATGACCAGGCCACCGCCAATTCCCAGCAGGCCGGCGAGAAAACCGATCGTCCCTCCTAGCAATAGATAAACCAGCCACCATTCCATGCCGTTCAACCCAGTTCTTTAGCCTGAGCTTTTAATGATAAAAATAACATCGATGTGAGTAATGAAAATAACAACTTTATAAGATACTCACAATAAATGCCCATTCTGTCGGGTCGACCGGCGTAATCGATAAGCGGTTGCCTTTTTGCAGGATTCTCATGTTGGCGAGTTCAGGATAGCTTCTCAATTCCTTGATGGAAATCAGGCGGGTTTTTTGGGCGAGTGTGACCTCAACATTAAACCATCGTGGATTTTCTGGTGTAGCCTTGGGATCGTAGTATTTGCTTTGGGGATCGAATTGTGTGGCATCGGGATAAGCAAGCTTGGAAACTGTCGTGATGCCAACAACGCCGGGTTCGGCGCAACTGGAATGATAGAAAAACGCCTGATCGCCAATCTGCATTTGATTACGCATAAAATTGCGCGCTTGATAATTTCTTATCCCATCCCAGGCAACGGTCTGCCCGGGTCTTGCAGCCAGATCATCGATGCTGACTTCTGTTGGCTCTGATTTCATTAGCCAGTAACGCATATATACTCCATCTTATTCCTAATTAGTTTCATTTGTCTCATTATTGCTTGATTTTCTGGTAATACATTGTCTCGATTATTCCGGTATTGCCCATTAGAATCCCACCCATATTCCCCCCAAAGATCCCACCCAAGGAGAGTCCATGGGAAAACTATCTACTGTGAGTTGTGAGGCCGTGAAGCCTGATCCAGAACGCGATCGCTTATTAGGTGATGGCGATGCACTGTTTCTACGGATAAGGCCACATGGAACCCAAACATGGATAATCGAATATGAATTTCAGGGAAAGCGAACAAAATACACTATGGGGAGGTATTCTCGCCAGTCAGCACCAGGTGAAAGTATATCCGATTGGCTAAAGCATGGTCAGCAAACACTCACCCAGGCTCGATCTATCGCCGGATGCTGGAAAGCTGTTAGGCGAACTGGGCACGATCCGGTTGCAGAATGGGAGGCGGTATTAGCTGAGGAGCGAGAAATTGCAGCAGCGAAGCAAGCGGCTTTGGAAGCTGAGGCTGCATTGCCGATCTTCAACGAAGCTGCCGAGTTATTCATGAAGAAGATCAGAACAGGAAAAAAGAGTGCTCCCTCGACTTGTTATCGACTTAGAAGTTATCTTGAAAAATCATACACGTTTAGCCACAGCCAGCCTTAGCATTGCGATACGCACCATGTTTGCAGCGCTACGGGTACGAATCTCATGACCCTTGGACAATCGCCTGAAATTTCCCAGCCAAGCGCTTGCTCGACAAAGTTGGCAATAGCGCCCCGATAGCTTGCATCACCAGAGAAGGCGCTCACAGCCTACGGAATAAATCGGCCGCAGTATGTGCGTTGCCGTACAGAAAGTGAATGTGTCGCGGATTAACAATACATATCAAGTATACTCATCGTACTTCAAAATTTGGCAGTTATCTTCTCCCGCTGGGAGAAGGTCGGATGAGGGATGATAAAAACCGAATTTTGAAGTGTGATGAGTATAAGAGAATATTCATTGGACTAACTTTTTATGGTGACTCAACCATCAAAATTCTGGTCTGCCGCGCTTTATGCAGGCATCACTGCGGGGGTATTCTCGACCGTTGTGCAGATCCTGCTCTGGTGGGCATTCTGGGATGTACTGCCTTCGATTTTATATCGGGATGCCCGTTTTGCTGCAGCGATCATATTGGGGCAGGGGGTGTTACCCCCGCCAGCGACACTGGATTGGCAGGTTATGTTCATTGCGACAGGGATCCACTCTGGCCTTTCAATCATCTACGCGATAGCCCTCTCCTGGCTGATTCGCCACCTTGACTTAAAAACCTCGCTGATCGCTGGCAGCTTATATGGTTTGGGAGTATTCGTCATTAACATGTACGGCTTTGTCATCATTTTCCCGTGGTTTGTTGATACGCGGGATTGGATTACGGTGGCTGCGCATGTTGTATTCGGTGTTTCTGCCGCAGTGGTGTATAAGATATTATCCGAGTGAACGATGGTGAATGGCGCAGTTTATTTTCTGCGCACCTGGGTTTAGCCCAGGTTCAGTAATGGATGTGACAGCAGGCGCTGCGTCATAAAATCGATCAGTGCTTTAACCGCTGCGGGTTGATGTTTACGGGTAGGGTAAACCAGAAACAATTGATCGGTATCGACATCATGTTGTTCAAGAATATTCACCAATTGACCGGTCAGCACCTCAGCATGGCACATAAAAGGTGGCATCAAGGCAATGCCAGCGCCCGCCATTGCGGCATCTTTCATCACACTGTAATGATCCACACTCAGCTTGCCATGGAGTTGAATCTCAATGCAGCTGCTTGCTGCTTTTTTTGGGAAGTGGCAGGTAGCTCGAATGGTTTGCTGGTGGCTATGGCGAAACAGGATGCTTTCGTGTTTAATCAGCGCCTGCAATGTATCCGGGCAACCATGCTTGCCCAGATAATAAGGGCTCGCATAAAACTTGAGCGGTAATTTACCCAGTTTCTTGGCAACCAGACTCGAATCCTGCAGTATCCCTGCACCCATGCGCAGCGCCAGATCAAATCCTTCCTCGATTAGATTGACCAGGCGTGAGGAGAGATCCACTTGCACATACACTTGTGGATAGAGCTGCATGAAATCGGCAATCAGGCTACCCATGAAAAACATGCCAAACTCTACCGGCATGGTGATTTTCAAGTGCCCTTCGGGCTGCTCATGCATATTTCTGATACGGCATAGCGTATCGCCAATTTGTTGCAACGAGGCATTGGCTTGCTGATATAACAGCTCACCTGCTTCCGTCAGCCGTAAGCTACGCGTGGTGCGCTGAATCAGGCGAACGGCGAGATCATCCTCCAGGCGCTGGATTGCCCGGCTGATTGATGCTTTCGGCTGACTCAACTTACGCGCGGCTGCGCTGAATCCCCCTGCACGAATGACTTCTTCAAACATAGCCAGGTCGTTGAGGTTGATGTGACTAGGCAGCATTATCGTTCCATTATTAACAACAGTTCTTCTCATTTTAATTGACTTATCTGTTTTATGGAACAGTAGTATCGTATCGACTTTACAAGCTACTTTTGGAGAAAAAAATCATGTTTCAAGTAATTCACAGTTCTGCAACCCGTTTCTTGACCCAACCCACTATTGCCAGTGTACTATTTCCATTGGCGCGAGTACTGATAGCATTCATTTTTGTCATGGCTGGTTATAACAAGCTGGGTACGGGCTATGAAGGGACAGCGCAGTATATGGTCAACATGGGGGTGCCGGGATTTTTACTACCCTTAGCCATCGCACTGGAAATAGGCGGCGGTCTAGCCTTGATACTCGGTTGGCAAACACGCGTTGCAGCCCTCTTGCTGGCTGGATTTTCGGTGGTTACAGGTATTATTTTTCATAGCGGCTCAGCCGATTCAATCCAGCAAGTCATGTTGATGAAAAATATCAGCATAGCAGGAGGCTTGCTGGTGCTTGCTCTGACTGGCGCTGGGCGCTTGTCGTTAGATCGCAAGCTCTACGGCGATGGCGTTTAATTTTTTACAGAAAACAGGAGATTATCATGTTAGAAGTCAGAACTGCTAACGCACGTGGTATCGCCAACCTGGGATGGTTATATTCTCAGCATACGTTTTCGTTCGGTGATTATCACGATCCTAGCCAAATGGGTTTTTCGGATTTACGGGTAATCAACGATGACTGCGTGCAGCCCGCACAGGGTTTTGGCACCCACCCTCACCATGATATGGAGATTTTCTCCTATGTACTCGAAGGCGCGCTCGAGCATCGCGATTCAATGGGAACTGGCTCAGTCATTAACCCCGGTGATGTGCAGATGATGAGTGCCGGGAGCGGCGTTACTCACAGCGAATATAATCCTTCGGCGCATGAGCTGGCTCACTTTCTGCAGGTCTGGATTGTGCCCGATCGGCTGGGAGTGCAACCTCGCTATCAGCAACGCCATTTCGATGTGGCTGAGAAACGCGGCTGTCTGCGTTTGATTATTTCACCCAATGGTGAAAATGGATCGCTTTCGGTATATCAGGATGCGCGTGTCTATGCGGGACTATTTGACGGCGATGAGGCATTTACCTTGAATCTGCCAGAAAACCGTCATGCTTATGTGCATGTAGCACGTGGATCACTTGTACTGAACGGCCAGTATTTGAGTGCAGGCGATGGTGCACGGCTACGTGACGAACGTGAACTTAGCTTTAACCACGGTCTGGATGCTGAAGTGCTGGTATTCGATTTAAGACCAAAAGAGTTGCCAAATCAGGAATAATAACGATTGAATGAACACACAAAAAGGAAATGAATATGAGTCTAACCGTGAGCTGGTCAGCTGCAAATGACGATGCCCCCTGTTTAATACAGGATGGCGATTTGTCATGGACATCCGATATCGGGCGAGAGTCAGGAGGATCGGGTGATTTTCCTGATCCACACCAGTTGCTCGATTCCGCATTGGGTGCGTGTACGGTGCTCACCCTGCAATTGTACGCCAAGCGTAAAGCTATCCCGCTTGAGGCTATTCAAATCACCATCACTCATCAGGAAGAGCCTGGATTGTATCAATTAAGGCGTGGCATTCACCTGGCGGGTAATTTAACCGAAGAACAACGCGCCGATTTGCTGCGTATAGCCAACAAATCCCCGATCCACAAAGTGCTCTCAGGTCAGATCGCGCTGACCACAGAACTAGCCTGATTAATAAGCAGAAAGGTATCGTCTAGCTTCACCGGACAATGTTCGTAAAATTTCTTTCCATCCTGATGATTGATACTCTTGGCGTTTATGGATAGTGACAAAACCAGAACGCCCCCTCGACAACCCTCACTGAGAGCCACCTATGAGCATTTGCTTACACTCTGGACTTCCGGGAGCCGCGATTACCATAACATGCTGTCGGCCTATTTGACGGCTAATTCGATCTTTGTTGCGGTGATTGGTGTGATGGTTTCACGGGAGTCGTTGGCGCTGCCGTTTACAATATTGATTATCCTGCTCTCCGTATTCGGGATATTACTTTGCTGGCAAATGGCAATTGTCCTGGGTCGATTTTCCAGACGGAATGCGCTCTGGGAATGGCAATTAAGAGGAATTGAGCAAGCGCCGGAATGGCAAGAACGGCAACTCATCAGTGATCTCTATCGGCTGCATGAAATGCAACTACCCATCGAGGATCTACGCAACGAGCCATCCGTATTCAGGCCAAACTGGGCTTTCCGGCAACGCCGACAATGGTGGGCCCACCGGGCTGTCAGCTTTCCATGGTTCTTTGGTTGTGTTTATGGGTTGTTCCTGTTGTGGGCCGCAACTCAATTGGTGCAACAACTTATAAGTTAAATAGGCTTCGATTTTACTCTGGCGTAAATAGCTTCAAAACCTTCACTCGCGCGTAACGAGAGCGCTCATAACGATATCTGGTCTGGCGCCAGCTTCAGGCCATACCTTTTGTATGGTCTTGTTCCAAATGTTGCGATCTGATAGAAGCTCGCCTCGAGCGGGAGTTGTTGTTTGATTATTCGGTTGATTTTGGAGGATTTTTCCTCAAAGTATTGCCTGTCGAAGCCATTCTTGAGTACCTGTCTCGCATTTTCCAAGGGGGCTGACATCGCCCCGGCCACCTCTGCATACACACTCAAAAAATCATGATGATCTGCTTCCTGCCAATGGATTGCACCATTGCCCGAAGCCGTTACCTGTCTGCGAGCGAGCCAGAGGTAAAAAGCAAACAATGCGGGTGACAGCCTGATCCATTTTCCGCCACAACAGATTAATTTTCTCGGCAAGTCGAACGAAAGCGAAATAAAGCGCAAGCCTGATTGCACTTCTTCCACGGTTTCGTGGAAAGACACTTTTCTGTCCTGAAGGTTTTGGGGTATTCCGCCACGTAGCCTGACAAACGGAATATCGGCCAGCATGATACGCGCATCCGAAGTATGGACAGGCCGGTTATTATTTCGTGAATACAACACTTTTCCCTGCACTGGCGGGAAATAGAAATCCGGCAGGGATTCGAATGGATCGTTTACCAGCACGTGAGACAAGCGATCCTGGGTTCTGCCGAATAATGAGAAGCTGTCTGGCAAAACGATTTCCATTAGAATCAAGGATTTTTTGATAGTAAGCTAAGAGATGTCATACAAAACGGATATAAATGATGAGGAA
>NZ_FNDH01000033.1 GCF_900100485.1 Nitrosomonas sp. Nm132
AACAGCGTTGCACAAAAATACCGCGGCCTGTGTCTGTCAGGTATCGCTGAACAACTTGAACAACTGCTCAGTCAGGCCCAAGCCAATGATATTTCCTATCTGCAATTTGCTGAAGCGCTCGTGGTGCATGAGCACAACCAGCGTAACAGCAAGCGCATTGAACAAAACAGAAAACGTGCCGCCTTTCCATTGCACAAAAGCCTGGAAGAATTTGACTACCGTTTCCAGACCACCATCAGCAAACGGGAAATCAACAGTCTGCTGGACTTCAGTTTTATCGACAACCGGGAGAATGTGGTTTTTATCGGCCCACCGGGTGTCGGCAAAACTCACTTGGCTATCGGGATTGGCTTGAAAGCCATCGATGCCGGTTATAAAGTCTGCTTCACCACCGCACAAAATACTTCGTATAAATCGATTCGACGCGGACTGGTCTTCTTGCGCGCACTTTCCAGCAGCGAGCGAATCTGCTCGAATTGTTCGCGACTGATATCGCTTGGATAACGTGTTCTCATCCTGCAAGTATCACACTTTTTCCGTCAAACCAAAAGACTTTGAACAGGCTCTTAGAAAATTAAGTAAAAAAGACAATCTGGGGGTACATTTTAAAACAAAAAACGATATGCTCCCAAATGTACCCCCCTATTTATATCGGATTCAAATGGATTCTGATGGACTGCCAAGGAGGATTAAACAAGAAAAAAGCCTTATCTGATAAGGCTTTTCGGGCTATTATAGGCTTCTTAGGATTAATATGTGGTAGGCGCGATTGGACTCGAACCAACGACCCCCACCATGTCAAGGTGATGCTCTAACCAACTGAGCTACGCGCCTACGAATGCAAGATTCTAACTGAAACACCGAATCGGTTCAAATATAAGTTAAAAATAATGGTTTTTTGGGAGTTTTGAAGCTTATAAATTATTCTGATCAGAGTGATCGACACGATCAGAAGCAAAATAACCAATATTTATTTGTCGATCAGAAATACTTTTAAAGGTAAAAAATGAGATCTCCTTTATATCTTTTTTTATAGTTCATAACTTTTTCCATCCATTAGAATTAGGTTAGATGAGAATTTGGCAAGAAGGGACTGCATGATGAGGGTGTAATCACTATCCTATCCTTCATCATTTTGCATATTTCTGATCTTGCGGTATATGATTTGTATTTTTCACTATTTAATCATTCAGGCTTTTTCATGTGGGATCAATTTTGAAAAACGCATTGCTGAATGAGTACGATATTTATTTTTCTGAATGTCTGAAACTGAATGAACTCTAATTATATTGCTCCCAAATGGCTATTAGGTGGTAATGCACAAACCATTTATCCTTATTTTCTCAATCCATCATCGCACGTAGCTTTTCGGCGTGAGCGCTGGGAGCTTGATGATGGTGATTTTGTCGATATCGATTGGCTCGAAGGTGCTTTGAATAAGCCGCTAGTGGTCATGTTTCATGGGCTTGAAGGCAACTCTCGCAGCCATTATGCGCTTAGTATGATGAATCAGTTACGGGAGCAGAATTGGCGTGGGGCGGTTATTCATTTTCGTGGCTGCTCTGGGCAACCTAATCGCTTGCCACGTGCTTACCATGCAGGTGATTCAATGGAGATAGATTGGATGCTGCGGCGGGTATTGCATCAATGTGAGTCGCAGAAATCAGGCATGCCATTTTACGTGATTGGCATTTCACTCGGAGGGAATGCTTTATTGAAATGGCTGGGCGAACAAGGTGGGCAAATAAACAAGTTGATTACAGCTGCTGTTGCAGTTTCCGCTCCGCTTGACTTAGCTGCTGCTGGAAAAGCGCTTGATTCAGGTTTTAACCAGTTCTATACCCGTCATTTCCTGAGTTCTTTAAAGCGTAAAGCATTAGAAAAACACAAGCGTTTTCCGGGTTTGCTCGATGCGAAGGCGGTTGCAGCTTCTGCCACACTATATGAATTTGATAACCATGTCACGGCGCCGTTACATGGTTTTCGTGACGCAGACGAGTATTGGAGCAAATCAAGCAGTAAGCCTTGGCTTCAACATATTCAGGTTCCTACCCTTGTTATTAATGCACGAAACGATCCATTCATGCCGGCTCATGTATTGCCAACTCAGGAAAAGGTATCGCCCATGGTAATATTGGAATTTCCTGAGCAAGGTGGGCATGTCGGATTCATGCAAGGAATCTTCCCTGGTCAGCTCAGGTGGCTTCCTCAACGGATCATTGAGTTTTTCAAACGGTATGAATATTTGTAACTATCCTCAAACGGATTTTTTCGAGTCAAGATAAGAATCTTGCCACAAAGGCTTTTTCGATACTCCCCTTTAGAGGGATTCTGACTCGATGGCCACTGCCAGGGGCGACGTGGATTGTCATGCCATCGAGATTTTGCATATGTTCTAGCTGAATTACCTGGTTGCCGGAAGGATGGATGATCTCCAAGCGATCTCCAATCTCGAAGCGATTCTTTACCATAATTTCAGCCATGCCGCTGATTTTATCGACGATCGTAACATCTCCCACATACTGGCTGCGATTTGATTCCGAATGGCCACGCAAGTAATTTTGTGTCTCATTACTATGGTGTCGCTGATAGAAGCCGTCCGTATAACCACGATTGGCAAGACCTTCCAATTGACCAAGTAGTACGGGATCAAAGGGGCGATTGGCTACCGCATCATCTATCGCTTTACGGTAAACTTGGGTAGTGCGCGCAACATAATAGGCTGATTTGGTTCGCCCTTCGATTTTCAGGGAATCTACTCCCATCTTGACGAGTCGTCCGATATGTTCTACTGCTCGCAGATCTTTAGAGTTCATGATATAGGTACCATGTTCATCTTCCATGATGGGCATCAGTTGACCTGGCCGTTCTCCTTCTTCAATCAGATAAACATGATCAGCAGCAGGATGCCGCCTGATCGCATCATTTGTGTCAGGTTGTTGCAATAATGCTTGGTTGAAGTCGAAGTCAATTTTCTGTACAGGCTGAATGTCACCCATTGCATTTTCCTCCGCTGACTTGACTTTATAATCCCATCGACAGGAATTGGTGCAGGTGCCTTGGTTTGGGTCGCGATGATTAAAATAGCCTGATAACAGGCATCGACCTGAGTAGGCGATGCATAATGCGCCGTGAACAAATACTTCGAGTTCCATATCTGGACAGAGTTGGCGAATTTCAGTAATTTCGTCCAGTGATAGTTCACGTGATAAAATGACGCGTGTTAATCCAATTTTCTGCCAGAATTTCACCGCAGCATAATTGACAGTATTGGCCTGAACGGAGAGATGAATAGGAATATCTGGCCATTTTTCTCTGACCAGCATGATGAGCCCAGGGTCTGCCATAATCAGCGCATCAGGTTTGAGTTCAATGATTGGCGCCATATCAGCCATATAGGTTTTTACCTTCGCGTTATGCGGCATGAGGTTGCTCGTGACAAAGAACTTTTTGTTTAGTGCATGCGCTTCTGTAATTCCGGCACATAATTGTTCCAAAGAAAATTCATTGTTGCGGGCACGCAGAGAGTAACGTGGTTGACCAGCGTAAACCGCGTCAGCACCATAAGCATAAGCAATACGCATTTTTTCTAATGAGCCGGCGGGGAGTAAAAGTTCAGGGATATTTAGCATAATGTAAAATGAGAGATAAATTTTTGATCGATGTGCAGAAGCACGCATACACGAGTAACGCCGATTAATAGCTGAATCATTTCCAAGCATAATCCTGGAAATGATTGAATAGCTAGCTTTATTGTAGCACCATGCCGACCGACCCTTCTTTTATCCACTTACGCCTGCATAGCGAGTATTCCATCATCGATAGTATCGTTCGTATCGATGAAGTCTTATCGAAAGCAGTGGCAGATAACATGCCAGCATTGGCATTGACAGATCTTACTAACCTCTTTGGATTGATCAAATTCTATCAAAGTGCTTGTAAAAAAGGTATCAAACCCATCATGGGGTGTGATACCTGGATCAGTAATGAAACAGATCGTGATAAGCCTACCCGTGTTTTATTGCTATGCCAATCCTATTCTGGTTACTTATTATTGTGCCGTTTGCTGTCGCGGGCTTATCGTGAGAATTTATACCGTGGCCGAGCTGAATTAAAAAAATCCTGGCTTCATGCTAATGAAGGTGGGACAGACGGGCTGATCCTGTTGTCAGGTGCTCATGATGGCGAGATGGGATGGCATCTATCACAAAATAATTTAATCGCTGCTGAAGCCTTGGCTCAGGAATGGGCAGATTTGTTCCCGGGGAGATTCTATATCGAGCTACAGCGAAGCGGATATGCGAACGAGGAAAACTGTGTACGCAATTCGCTGCAGTTGGCTTCTAAATTGCAATTACCTGTCGTGGCAACTCATGCAGTGCAATTTTTAGAACCCGAAGATTTTAAAGCTCATGAAGCCAGAGTATGTATTGCCGAGGGGTATGTGCTGGGTGATCGTCGGCGTCCTCGTCATTTTACCGAGCAGCAATATTTTAAAACACAAGCAGAAATGCAGGTGCTGTTTGCGGATATTCCATCTGCGCTTGCCAATAGTGTGGAAATTGCTAAACGTTGCACAGTCGTGTTTGAACTAGGCGTTAACCGCTTGCCACTTTTTCCAACACCAGGTGCAGTTAGTATCGAGCAATACTTACGTGAGCAAGCAGAATCGGGGTTAGCAAAGCGCATGCGTGTCCTGTTTCCGGATGCTGCGATCTATGCTTCCCAAATGCCGAAATATCAGGCCAGACTAAATTTTGAAGTCAATACCATTATTCAGATGGGGTTTGCGGGTTATTTTCTAATCGTTGCTGATTTTATTAACTGGGCCAAACAGAATGATGTGCCGGTGGGACCAGGGCGAGGGTCAGGCGCTGGTTCTCTGGTGGCTTATTCACTTGGGATTACTGATCTTGATCCAATGCGCTACGATTTGTTGTTCGAGCGCTTCCTGAATCCCGAACGGATATCGATGCCGGATTTTGATATCGATTTTTGCCAGGATAGACGTGAGTACGTCATTGAGTATGTGAAGCAGCGATATGGCGAAGAAAGTGTTTCACAAATTGTCACGTTTGGCACGATGGCGGCAAAAGCCGTTGTACGTGATGTTGGCCGTGTGCTGGATTTGCCTTATAACTTTGTCGATCAATTAGCCAAACTGGTGCCATTCGAGATTGGCATGACGCTGAAAAAGGCGCGCGCTATCGAACCTCAGCTGGAGCAGCGTGCACGAGAGGAAGAGGATGTGCGTAATTTGCTGGAGCTGGCGGAACATCTGGAAGGACTGACTCGTAACGTGGGGATGCATGCGGGAGGTGTGCTGATCGCCCCTGGTAAAATTACCGATTTTTGCCCGATATATTGTGCAGATTCGGGTGATTCAGTAGTCAGTCAATTTGATAAGGATGATGTCGAGAGAGTCGGCCTGGTTAAGTTTGATTTTCTTGGGCTGCGTACCCTGACTATTCTCGACAGGGCAGTCAGCGATATCCGGCAGCGATACCTTGAAAAGGGGGGGAAGAATGCTGGCCTCCAGGCTGAACAGCTGGCACCATCACTGAATCAACATTTTTCTCTGAATCATATTCCTCTAGAGGATGCCGCGACGTATGTGTTGATGAGAAAAGGCAATGCAGTCGGAATCTTTCAATTTGAATCACGTGGCATGAAGGATCTGCTCCAGAAAGCGAGACCTGATCGATTTGAAGATTTGATTGCCTTGGTAGCACTCTACCGGCCGGGCCCAATGGATTTGATTCCTGAATTTATTGAGCGTAAACACGGTAAACGTGTGGAATATCTGGATCCGCGACTTGAGCCTATTCTCGGGCCAACGTATGGCGTTATGATTTATCAGGAGCAAGTGATGCAAATTGCTCAGGTGATTGGCGGCTATAGCCTCGGTGGTGCTGATTTATTGCGGCGTGCGATGGGCAAAAAAAAGGTAGAGGAAATGGCGCAGCAACGCGACATTTTTGTGGCGGGTGCAATCAAGAATGGTTTGGGCGAACAGGATGCGATTACGCTCTTTGATTTGATGGAAAAATTTGCGGGCTACGGTTTTAACAAATCACATGCAGCGGCTTATGCTTTAATTGCCTTCCAGACAGCTTATCTTAAAACACACTATCCTGCAGAGTTTATGGCTGCATGTTTGTCGGCAGAAATGAATGATACTGATAAGATTAATGTGTTTTACGAAGATTGCCAGGCCAATCGACTGATGATTTTACCGCCGGATATCAATCTATCCGAATATCGTTTTGTCCCCATTGATGATCGAACCATTCGATATGGTTTGGGGGCCGTGAAGGGAACGGGCGAGGGAGCTATCTCGGCGATTATTGAAGCGCGTAATCAAGGTGGATCATTTACTGATTTATTTGATTTCTGTTGCCGGGTTGATCGGCGAGTGGTAAATCGCCGTGTTATGGAATCGCTCATTCGTGTCGGTGCATTTGATGGGAACGATCATAATCGTGCAGGATTACTAGCGTCAGTGGGTATTGCGATTGAATTTGCCGAGCAACGTAGTCTATCAATTCATCAGACCAGCCTATTTGGGGAGATTGAAAATAGCTTGCAACACCCAGCCTTAGTCAATGTCCCCCAATGGTCAGAAAAGGAAATGCTGCAGAATGAGAAGCTGGGGTTGGGGTTTTATTTCAGCGGACATCCTTTTTCGAGCTATGCAAAAGAGCTTGGCCAATTTGTGCGGACCCAGCTGGACCGGTTAAGTCCGCAACGTGATTATCAGTTGATTGCCGGTGTGATTCATTCTGTACGTACCCAGATGACGCGACGGGGGAAGATGGCGATCATTGTGCTGGATGATGGCCATGCCCGTGTGGAGATGGTGGTTTATAACGAATTATTTCGTATGCACAGTGACTGGCTAAAAGAAGATCAACTTCTGATTGCCGAGGTCACCATTAGCAACGCTATGGGAAACAATGGAGAGCTTCGCATTACTGCTGACAAGCTTTATAATCTTGCGATTGCCCGTTCGCGCTATGCAAAGAAAATAAAGCTCCTGATTAACGGAGCCATAGCATCCGATCTGGTCAATGTGGCGAGGCTCAAAGAGTTACTTACACCTTGCCGGCAAGATAGTCTATCCAAAAGTAAAGGTGCAGAAAGTCACCTTTATTCCTACTGTCCTGTGTCGATCATTTACCGAAATCAGTATGCAATCTGTGAGATAGAATTAGGTGATGCCTGGCATGTTCATCTAGATGACATGCTGATTGAATTGCTATCTACCTTCCTTCAAACAGAGAGTATTGAGATCATTTATTGAGTAGTCCTGCTCATCATCCCCCAAATAATGGACTGACCGGGTATTCCAGTGCTTCCTTGATCGCGACCAGCGAGAGGACAGCTTCGCGGCCATCGATGATGCGATGATCATAAGAGAGCGCCAGATAATTGATAGGGCGTATGACGATTTGACCATTCTCAACAACAGGGCGCTGCTTGGTCGCATGAATACCTAGAATCGCACTTTGCGGTGGATTAATGATAGGTGTGGAAAGCATCGATCCAAAGATACCTCCATTGGTAATGGAAAAGGTGCCGCCAGTCAATTCTTCGAGGGTCAATTTACCATTTTGCGCACGTTGGGCGAAATCAGCGATTTGCTTTTCTATTTCTGCCTGTGATAATTGATCAGCATTACGGATGATCGGAACGACCAGTCCACGCGGGCTTGCAACAGCGATACCGATGTCGTAATACCCATGATAAACGATTTCATTGCCATCTACCGAAGCATTGATAATGGGAAATTTTTTCAGTGCGGCAACAGCTGCCTTGACAAAGAACGAGGTGAAACCGAGTTTAACGCCATGTTCTTTTTCAAACGTATCTTTGTAGCGTACTCGTAAATCCATAATCGCTTGCATATTGACTTCATTGAAGGTCGTCAGAATGGCGGCCGTCGCCTGGGATTGAATCAATCGTTCAGCAATACGCATTCGTAGCCTGGTCATAGGCACGCGTTGCTCGGGTCGATTACCGGTAGCCGTCATAGCACGTGTCTCAGGCAGTTCGGTGTTTGCTTGAGAAGCGATAGCTTTGTTTTTGAGATAAGCCAGGATATCTTCCTTAATGATACGACCATCGCGTCCTGTGCCACTGATACCATTGATTTCATCCAGGCTGAGATTGTTCTCTTCAGCAACCTTCTTAGCTGCTGGCATCAGCCTGGATGTTACATGTTCAGTTTCTTTTACTATCGTCTCAGTGAAAGTGGGTTTTGTTTCAGAAATAGCGACAGCCTCGGAACGAACTTTAACATCATGCATTTCTGTCTCTATTTTAGCAATCACTTCGCCGCCCGCCACTGTGGCGCCATCACCTTTAATGATTTCGGCCAGGATGCCTCCTTTGGGAGCAGGTAGCTCAAGTACAACTTTGTCAGTTTCAATATCAACAAGATTTTCACCACGATTGACAAGCTCACCTTGTTGTTTGTGCCAGGAAACTAAAGTGGCTTCAGCAACTGATTCAGACAATTGAGGTACTTTGACTTCGATTAACATAATCGTTTCCTTTTTAAATTTTATCCCGGAATGCCGCTTCAATTAGTTCATTTTGCTGAAATCTATCCAATGCCAGATAACCTACTGAAGGTGAGGCTGATGATGGACGTAAAGCGTAGCCAAGAATCTGTTCGGGTCGTTTATGCCTGAGGATGTAGTGCTGAATACGGTGCCAAGCTCCCTGGTTGCCTGGTTCTTCCTGACACCAGATAATTTCCTTAGTATTGGGGTAACGATCTATTTCCGCCTGAAAGTTTTCGTGTGGAAAGGGATAGAGTTGCTCGAGCCGGATAATGGCCATGTCTGTAATGCCTTGCTTACGGCGATAGGCAGAGAGCTCATAATATATTTTTCCGCTACAGGTAATGATTCGTTTTATTTTATCAGTATCGAGATTCTCTACTTCAGGGATGACGGCTTGAAATTGACCATGAGCGAGATCTTCTAGTGACGATACTGATTCTTTATGCCTTAGCATGCTTTTGGGCATCATGATAATAAGCGGTTTGCGAATCGGACGAATCATCTGTCGCCGCAACAAATGAAAGATCTGTGCAGGCGTGGAGGGGATGCATACCTGAATATTATATTCCGCGCATAATTGCAAAAATCGCTCTAATCGAGCCGATGAATGCTCAGGTCCTTGCCCCTCATAGCCATGTGGAAGCATCATGACCAATCCGCATAAACGTCCCCATTTAGCCTCACCCGAGGTGATAAACTGGTCAATTACAACTTGCGCGCCATTAGCAAAGTCACCAAACTGTGCTTCCCAGATGACTAGTCTATTCGGTTGTGCCGTTGCATAGCCATACTCAAAACCTAACACTGCTTCTTCCGAGAGCATTGAATCGATAATGGTGAAGTCAGACTGCTTAGCTGCGATATAGCGGAGGGGCACATAGGTGCCATCTTCCCGTTGCTCCTGTAAGCGATTTTGGTCATGCAACACGGCATGACGATGAAAGAATGTGCCTCGTCCACTATCTTGTCCGGAAAAACGAATTGGATAGCCTTCTTTCAAAAGCGAGGCATAAGCTAGATTTTCAGCCATTCCCCAATCCAGTGGCAAGTTTCCTTTTCCCATTTCACGCCGATCGGCAATGATCTTTTCAACCCTCGGATGCAATTTAAAGGTTGCCGGAATATCAGTGAGCCGTTCCACCAAGTGCTTTAATTCATCAATGGGTATTTCTGTTTTTATCGGTTGATTCCATTTGCCGGGATTCAGGAAGGGCACCCAATTGACCGAGTGAGGCGATTTATAGTCGTAGAGGATGGTTTTATTGGGATTGTGACCCGCGTCCATTGCGTCATAATAGGCTTTGACCATAGCCTCTGTCTCAGTGACTTCGATAATGCCTGCTGCTTCCAGCTTATCCGCGTAAAACTTGCGTGTCCCCGGATGTTTATTAATGATCCGGTACATTGATGGCTGTGTGACCATCGGCTCGTCCTGCTCATTATGACCTTGCTTGCGAAAACAAACCAAATCAATCACGACATCCTTGTGAAACTGCATGCGAAAGTCCAAAGCAATTTCTGTCACCATGACCACAGCCTCAGGATCGTCACCATTGACATGGAAAATAGGGGCCTCGATCATTTTTGCCACATCGGTACAATAAAGCGTGGATCGGCTGTCACGGGGATCGGAGGTGGTAAAGCCGATCTGGTTGTTAATAATGATATGGACGGTTCCTCCTGTGCCATAACCGCGTGTTTGCGACAAATTTAATGTTTCCATCACCACCCCCTGCCCTGAAAAGGCTGCATCGCCATGTAACAGAATAGGAATGACTAACTCTCCATTTTTATCATGTAAACGATGTTGACGGGCAAGAACAGAGCCTTCTACTACAGGATTAACGATTTCAAGGTGGGATGGATTAAACGCGAGCGCAAGATATACGATCCCTCCCGGTGTCATGACAGCGGAGGAGAAACCCTGGTGATATTTGACATCGCCTGCAGTCAACGTTTGCACTTTTTTTCCCTCGAATTCCAGGAACAAATCTGAGGGCATTTTACCTAACGTGTTGACGAGTACATTAAGTCTGCCTCGATGTGCCATGCCAATGATGATCTCTTGCACGCCTATTTCTCCAGCGTGCTGCAGCAATTTATCCAATAAAGGAATCAAACTTTCATTTCCTTCGCCGGAAAAACGCTTTTGTCCGACATAGCGGGTATGGAGGTATTTTTCTAGACCTTCTGCGGCGGTAAGGCGCTCAAGGATATGCCGTTTGTAATCAGCAGTAAGGTTGGGTTGGGAGCGCGGACCCTCCAGGCGATTCTGTATCCAGCGTTTCTGCTTTAAATCAGTAAGGTACATATATTCTGCACCAATCGTGCCGCAGTATGTTTGCCGGAGTATCTGTAAAATTTCCTGCAATGAAGCGTGTTCTTGACCTACCAATGAACCCGTATTAAAGACTGTTTCCATATCGGCTTCAGTCAATTCATAAAAAGCTGGATCGAGCTCTGGAACATCGGATACTTGCTGATGGTTGAGCGGATCAAGATGGGCCAAACGTACACCGAGAAAGCGGTACATGTTGATAAGCTGCAAAACAGTTATTTGTTTGCGTTCCTTGGATTCATCTCGAATTGACGGAATAGCACTTTTTTGGAGCTGCGCTAGATTCTTCTCTGAAGAAGGAGATCGTGCAGTCTGCACGAATGATTCAATGATGGGGGTATGAGGGATATCTCGAGTAGTTATCGTCAGAGTCTGTTGCAGTGAATCAAAATAACTACGCCATTCTGCGGCTATCGAGTCCGGGTTCTTGAGATATTTTTCATAGAGATCTTCGATAAAAGGAGCATTAGCGCCAAATAGGGCTGAGTTCTCAAGGAGTTGTTTCATCATGACCGGACTCATTTGATTTAAAAAGATGACAACACATTAAAATAGAAAAAGTGCCTGTACAACACGATCCATTCTACTTGCTGATCGGCCTATATTCTAATGATATCAGCCCAATTTTATGATCCTTACATTTTTGTACATTAAATTTATTTCTGGGATTTAAAGTGATTTTACTATTTGTCAGTTTCTTTCGATGGTATGTTTCTCTGTGGAACTCCAATATAAAGCTGACGGGGACGTCCTATTTTTTGATCGGGATCAGCGATCATTTCATTCCATTGAGCAACCCAGCCAACTGTACGGGCCATCGCAAAAATTGCGGTAAACATAGAAGTCGGTATACCCAAAGCGTGCTGGATGATGCCGGAGTAAAAATCGACATTAGGATAAAGTTTTTTTGTGATGAAATAATCATCTTCCAATGCGATTCTCTCCAGCTCCAATGCAAGTTTGAAAAGGCGATCATTGTGTAGCCCCATTTCGTTCAACACTTCATGGCAGGTTTCACGCATAAGCTTTGCGCGTGGGTCAAAATTTTTGTATACCCGATGACCGAATCCCATCAACCGGAAAGGATCATTCTTGTCTTTCGCTCGTTTGATATATTCATTGATACGCGAAACATCGCCAATTTCTTCCAGCATATTAAGGCATGCTTCATTTGCGCCTCCGTGCGCAGGTCCCCATAAACAGGCGATACCAGCAGAAATACATGCAAACGGATTTGCACCACTGGAGCCTGCCAGACGTACAGTGGAGGTTGAGGCATTTTGCTCATGATCGGCATGAAGAATTAGAATACGATCTAATGCTTTTACGATAATCGGATTGGGAGCATAATTTTCGGCTGGGGTAGCAAACATCATGTGCAGGAAGTTTGCGGTATAGCTTAAATCGTTGCGTGGATAAATGAAGGGTTGTCCTATATTGTATTTATAGGTTATTGCTGCAATAGTGGGCAGTTTGGCGATCAAACGAAAGGCTGATTGTTCACGATGAACCGCATCTGAGATATCCATCGCTTCATGGTAGAAGGCTGACAAGGCACCCACTACTCCTACCATGACCGCCATAGGGTGAGCATCTCGCCGAAATCCCGTATAAAATTTGACCAGTTGTTCATGCAACATTGTATGATTTTTAATAGCATGAACAAATTGAGTTTTTTGCTCTTCGGAGGGTAATTCTCCATTAAGTAGCAAATAGCAGACTTCCATGAAGTCGCATTGCACTGCTAGCTGTTCAATAGGGTAGCCGCGATAGAGAAGAACCCCTTTATCACCATCAATAAATGTGATGGCGGATTTAGTACTTGCAGTGGAAACAAAACCAGGGTCATAGGTGAACATACCGCTCTTGGCATAGAGCATACGAATATCAATCGTATCCGGGCCCATATTTCCCGACACAATCGGGAGCTCAATCGATTCTCTATTCTTGCCAAGCAGCAGGGTTGCTGTACGTTGTTCAGACATATCTATCTCCATGGTTAGAGGATCTACACGTTTTTGTATATCAAGGAGCATTAGGTTGGTTTGCCTAACTTTGCTGAAGAAGCTTTAACAATGGCTTCAAGTTTTCGCTTGCTACTTCCTTTTTGGAGGAAATTATATCCCACAGATCATTATCAGGGAGTGACAGCAATGTTTCAAACGTTTTTAACTGCACTTCATCCAATTGCGCATAGTGTTTATCCAGAAAGCGCTGCAACAGGATGTCCAGTTCCAGCAAGCCACGCCGGCAACGCCAGCGGAGGCGTTCTTGCTGTTTCATACCGTTTTTTTCACCAACAAATTTTTTATTTTACTAATCGCGCTCATTGGATGTAATCCTTTCGGGCAAACATCCACACAGTTCATGATGGAGTGGCAGCGAAACAGTCGATAGGGATCTTCTAGATAATCCAGCCGTTCAGATGTAGCTTGATCGCGGCTATCGGCCAGAAAACGGTAAGCTTGCAGCAAGCCGGCAGGACCGACGTATTTGTCAGGATTCCACCAGAACGAGGGGCATGCTGTGGAGCAGCAGGCGCACAGGATACATTCATAAAGCCCATCCAGTTCGGCCCTTTCTTCGGGTGATTGCAATCGCTCGGTTTCTGGGGGAGGATCATTATTGATCAAATAAGGTTTGATCGAGTGATATTGTTTAAAAAATTGTGTCATATCCACGATCAAATCGCGAATGATCGGCAGTCCGGGTAGGGGACGGATTTCTATCGGTTCCTTCAGGCTGGCAATCGGTGTGATACAGGCCAATCCATTACGCCCATTGATGTTCATCGCGTCGGAACCACATACACCTTCCCGGCAGGAACGACGCAAACTAAGGCTGTCATCCTTGGATTTGATGTGGATCAAGGCGTCCAATAACATTTTATCGGTTGACTCTAGTTCAATATCGTAATCCTGCATGTATGGTTTGTCATCCTTATCAGGATCATAGCGGCTAATTGAGAATCGCATGATTAAAGCTCCTCTGTTTCTGAACAATTAATATCCGCCGATAAAGATAGCAGGTGCAGGGCGATGTTAATTACCGATACAGCTGAAAGGACTGATGTGGTTTAGGACGATACCTAATTATTAAATCTGTTCAATCTTTTGGGAGATGAATGTCTTGATTGCATCCACATTGTTATCCATCACCTCAAAGCGTTGAGGGAGGTCTTCCAGATTTTCAAAGCCTGCGGGCCGTGTGGGCTCAAATCCCACAGCTTCCTTGATACTTTCGGCAAATTTAGTGGGTAGCGCAGTTTCCAGGCAAATAAGCGGAACACCCGGCTCGCGATACTCAAGTCCAACTTTTACTCCATCTGCGGTATGAGTGTCAACCAGAACTTTGTATTCATGATAGAGTTTGTGGATCATATCAATACGTGCGGCATGATGACTGGTTCCGGAAACGAAGCCAAAATCTTTTGCTTTCACCCACAGAGCCGTTCCAAATAGATCGAAAGCATTTCCTTTATCAATAGATTGCCACAATTCCTTAATCCGCATAGCATTGCGCTCGGTCAGATCAAAGATAAATCTCTCAAAGTTTGACGCCTTGGAGATATCCATCGAGGGGCTGCTCGTGTGGTGTGTTTCAGAGGAGGTGCGTGGCCGATATAGACCCGTACGGAAAAATTCATCTAAAACGTCATTTTCGTTAGTAGCCAGAATCAGCTGCCTGATTGGCAGCCCCATCATGCGTGCTACGTGGCCAGCAAAAATGTTACCAAAATTTCCCGATGGCACAGAAAAGGATACTTGTTCATCATTTGATTGGGTAACTGCAAAATACCCTTTAAAATAATAAACAATCTGTGCGGCTATGCGCGCCCAGTTGATCGAATTGACCGTGCCGATATGGTATTTTTGTTTGAAAGCATGATCATTACTGACCGCTTTGACAATATCCTGGCAGTCATCAAAAACACCACGGATAGCGATATTGAAAATATTTTCATCTTGTAAGGAAAACATTTGCGCGGTCTGGAAGCGACTCATTTTGCCAAACGGTGAAAGCATGAATACGCGGACACCATGTTTGCCTCGCATGGCATACTCAGCGCTTGAGCCAGTATCACCGGAAGTTGCTCCGAGAATATTCAGCTCATTATTTGTCTTGGCTAACGTATATTCAAACAGATTTCCCAGTAATTGCATGGCGATATCCTTGAATGCCAAGGTTGGTCCATTAGACAGGCACAGAATGTGCAAACCGGGCTCAAGGGTTTTAACGGGAGTAATGTCTGCGCTGCCAAATGCTTCGGCTGTGTAAGTGCGCGCTATTAGGCTGCGCAAATCATTTGCAGGAATGTCATCCATGAAACGAGAGAGTATTTCAAATGCAAGCGCCTGATAATCAAGATGACGCCATGTTTCAAGCTCAGACGGACTAATTCTCGGGTAAACTTCTGGTATAGCGAGCCCCCCATCCGGCGCTAGGCCGCTAAGCAGTATTTCAGTAAAAGTTCTTGGCGACATACCGCCGCGAGTAGAGATGTAACGCATAGTATTTTGATCAAAGTAATGAGAGAGGAGGAGAAATAAGCTTTTACTCTAGATTGCTTTTGAAAAGAATTCGGCAGAATTTCAGTCAGTGCAAGCTCACTGAGTCAACTCAAATTTGCATTATCCTTTATTTGCTTAATTCTTCCAGACGGATACGAACTATCTTCCCTGCCATGACAGGTAGTTTCTCAATTTTATCTATTGCGGTGTTGATATTCTTTTCTATCGTTGTATGGGTCAGCATGATGATATTAACTTTATCTTCTTCCTCAGTATGCTCTTTCTGCACCATGGCATTGATGGAAATCCCTGAATCAGCCAGGATGCGTGTGATATCAGCAAGAACACCAGGTTTATCCATGACCTGTAAGCGAAGATAGTATGCTGTTTCGACATCTTCCATCGGTACGATCGGTATATCTGACAGTAAATCCGACGGAAATGCGAGGTAGGGTACGCGATGTTCAGGATCGGCAGTGAGCAGACGTGCCACATCGATCATGTCAGCAATGACCGAACTGGCCGTTGGCTCTGCTCCCGCGCCTGCACCGTAGTAAAGCGTCGGGCCAACGGCATCGCCTTTGACCACTATCGCGTTCATCACGCCTTCCACATTGGCAATCAACCTTTTAACGGGAATAAGTGTAGGGTGCACACGTAATTCGATACCCTTCGCAACGCGCTTGGTAATACCGAGAAGCTTGATGCGATAACCCAGTTCCTCAGCGTAGCGGATATCATCATTACTGAGTTGGGTAATACCTTCAATATAGGCTTTATCGAACCTGACTGGGATGCCAAAAGCGATAGCTGCCATAATGGTTATTTTATGGGCAGCATCGATTCCTTCGATATCGTAGGTAGGATCTGCTTCAGCGTAGCCGAGTTCTTGCGCGTGGGCCAATACCGTATCGAATGCGAGTCCTTTTTCGCGCATCTCCGACAAAATAAAATTACTGGTGCCATTGATGATGCCCGCAATCCATTCTATGCGATTGGCAGTCAATCCCTCTCGCAATGCCTTGATGATGGGAATCCCTCCTGCAACGGCAGCCTCAAAAGCAACAATCACTCCTTTTTGCTGGGCGGCTGCAAAAATCTCACTGCCATGTGACGCCAACAGGGCTTTATTGGCCGTAATCACATGTTTGCCGTTGGCAATTGCCTGGAGTATCAGCTCTTTAGCAACAGTCAGTCCACCAATCAATTCGATTACAATATCAATGTCGGGATGTGAGACAACTTCAAATGCATCAGCAGTCACCGTGATGCTGTCATTGGTCAAACGACGTGCTTTTTCGATATCGCGGTCAGCGATGATGCGGATCACGATGTTGCGGCCGATACGACGAGCAATTTCTTCCTGGTTGCGCTTCAAAACTGTATAGGTACCACCACCAACAGTACCGATTCCTAATAAACCAACGTTAATGGGCTTCATGTTGTAATCTTTAAAATAAATAAAAAACGTTACAAAATAAATAAATTTATGGGTTTTCCATCGTTTCTGGGCTATGGATAGTCAATGCCATCTGCTATGGCATTACACTGAGTATGTGCCATGACGTTTACGATAGCGATCCAAGTAACGAGCGATGCGACTGATTGCTTCAGTTAGATCATCGCTGTTGGGTAAAAATACCACACGAAAATGATCGGGATAGGGCCAATTGAAACCGGTTCCCTGCACTACCAGCACTTTCTCTTCCAGCAGCAGATCGAGCGCGAATTGCTCATCATCCTGGATAGGATAAAACTTCGGATCCAGGTGTGGAAATAGATACAATGCTGATTGAGGCCGATAGCAGGTAACGCCTGGAATATCGGTCAACAACTTCCAGGCAAGATCGCGCTGCCGCTTGAGTCGCCCGGTCGGCATCGTCAGATCGAATATACTCTGATAACCTCCTAATGCAGTTTGGATACCGAATTGTGCGGGTACATTGGCGCACAAACGCATCGAAGCGAGCATGTTTAAACCCGCGATATAATCATGCGCACGCTGCTTATTACCTGATACTACTGCCCAACCCGAACGGAAACCAGCCGCCCGGTAATTCTTTGACAAACCATTGAAAGTCACAAATAAAACATCATCAGCCAGTGAGGCCGCTGAAGTGTGCGTTGCCTGATCGTAAAGTATTTTGTCGTAGATCTCATCCGCATAAACGATTAGGTGATGCTGGCGGGCAATTTCTATGATTTCAAGCAATAAACCAACTGGATACAGCGCACCTGTTGGATTATTGGGATTGATGATGACGATGGCGCGTGTTCTGGGTGTGATTTTAGCACGAATATCCTCCAGATCCGGTAACCAGTCAGATTGTTCGTCGCAAATATAATGGCGTGCGACCCCGCCCGCTAACGACACGGCTGCTGTCCACAAGGGATAATCGGGCGCGGGTATGAGCACCTCATCGTTGTTTTCCAGGAGCGCCTGCATGGCAAGCATGATCAACTCCGAAACGCCATTGCCAATATAAATATCATCCATTTGCACATTAGGAATACGTTTTTCCTGTGTGTAATGCATAATGGCCTTGCGTGCAGCAAATAGACCTTTTGAATCACAATAGCCAGAAGCAGCGGATAGATTCCGGATCACGTCCTGTAAAATTTCCTCGGGTGCCTCAAAACCGAATGAAGCGGGGTTGCCGATATTGAGTTTGATGATGTGGTGACCTTCCTCTTCCATTTGTCTGGCACGATCGAGAACAGGGCCTCGAATGTCATAACAGACGTTAGCAAGCTTGCTGGATTTTGTGATGGGTTGCATGATGAATATGAAAAACTACCGTGTAATGAATAGATAATTAAAAAATAAAGGGAATGCAATGTTACCCGACCCATGTTTTTTTGCAAAAAAGTAAAACAAAAAACAGTTTAAATAATCTTATTTATAAATATTTGCTGCGCAACCTGTTCTATAACGCGATAAACTGAAAAGTTATTCTTTAATATATTCTATATGTAAAGAATGGGGGAGTATTGATGAATATGCAGGAGGTTTTACATTGAAGTTGCATCTTTCCGGGCATGATGGGTTAAATGTTTTTTCAGGTTATGGAGAAGGCTATGTGGCGATTAATCAAGTGCGCTATGAGCGTAATTTGATCGTCTTACCAGACCATATCATCGAAAACTGGCAAGTCGAAAGTGTAGCGCAGTTGAAAGCAGCCCATTTTGATTGCTTGCTTTCTTTTCAACCAGAAATCGTTCTACTCGGAACGGGCGCAACGCTACGCTTTCCTGATCTGCAATTGATGAAGGCGATGGTTGCTTCAGGAATCGGATTGGAAGTGATGGATACGCATGCAACCTGCCGAACCTACAATATTTTGTCAGCAGAAGGCCGGCGTGTTGCCGCAGCTTTGATCATCTGATTCTATTATTTTGAGTGGATGGATATACGCAAGCTATCTTGTTTACGCATAATTCTCAGCCAAAAAGGAAAGTCTTAAAACGAGACAGGGGCGAGTTTTCCGTTTTATTGCTTGCTGACCTTAATATCTCATCCGATGATACCTGCTTGGTTTGAATTAAAGAAAGATCAGCCTTGAAGCTACTAACTTCACCATTATGAATAGCATAAAATTCTCCAGTCGTCTGATTGGGAAGTTTATTAGTAATGTCGTTTTTCACTTCGCTGAGCAAAGGGCGTAATTTATCAAGAGCCGTGTTTTGCGTGACCCGTCCAATAAACCAGGAAGAAATCTGATCGCGGGATTTATAATCCAGATCTCCTGGGCTTTGAGTGGCAAGCATAAGTCCTAAACCTGCCGAGCGTGCTCGTCTGAGTAAGTTTTCCAGCGGGTCTTTGGTAGCCGGTTTGGATTGGGCTGGAAGATAAAGATCAGCCTCGTCGAATAGGATGACTGCCTGGAGTTTGTCGCTGGGGGATTTTTTTGCATAACGGTTGATTTCTAGCAAAAATTGTGCGACCCAAAATAATATATTTTCATCATTGCCGAGAAAAGCCGTGTTGATAATGCTTAGACGGGTTTTACCTGTGTATGTGTCAGGCGAAAGCCCGAGCAAACTTTGTGCGGTCAGAGATTCTCCATATTGGGAAAACAGATTGCCATTTGTCAAACTTAATGTTTGCAGATTTTCGACCAGTTTCTTGAATAATTTTGAGTCAAGCTTACCAATTGCGTTGAGTAATAGCGAATCTTCGCTATCAATGAAATTCATCAACGAATCGAGTGATAAAGCTTGGTCAGGCTGCAATTCGCTCAAAAGCGCAATTGCTTGTCCAAGGATAGCAGTACGGGATTTATCTTGCCCTGAATCTCTGTAGCCCATGATTTTGCCCAGTGCAAAGGCAGCATGATTGGCTAATTGCTGGCGTTCTCCACTGGGAAGTTGCCCCAGTCCATTGGGTGCGATAGGAATATTCAAAGCGCGCCCCTGACCTTCTATCGTGCCAGGCGTATAGATGACGATTTCAGTTTTGGCATGGAGCTTATCACGCATCTTGGCGCGTTCAGAGTCTGCTATTGGAGTCTGCCACGCCGCTTCCTGGGCGTAATTGCATAAATCGCCTTTCCTATCCAATAAAATTGCAGGTATGCCTTGTAACAATAATTGCTCAATGATATTCAGGGCCAATGTGGTTTTCCCGCTGCCGGGGCTGCCAAGAAAAGCCGCATGACGAACCAATTCAGCACGATTGATTTCGTAGGGGCGTGGCTGATATCCTTGCGTGAAGCCAATTCGTAGGAGTGATGGGTCAGTTGGATGAATTACCGGCAGCACTGGATCAGGGAGCGGAGGAGGATCAGAATTCTCTATATTTAAGATCTGTTGCAACGAAGGTAGACTGAGCAATGGCTGCTCAGCTCGCAACCATTCCAAAAATTTTGGGTGGTTTTCGTATTCCAGGCGAAATGATGTCATGGCGACCATGGTGCGCCAGTCGGAATCAAAAACCACAATCTTTTTCCCGCCGACAGCTATGAATTCTCCCAATCGTTTAGCAATCTGTGTTTGTGGATTGGAGGGAAATTCTGTTGAGCGAAGGGCGATTGGTTTGCGTACGCCTGCTTGCGCTTGCAATTGGTCAATTTGTTTGGCTAATGAGCCTCCTTGCGATGATTTCTGGCATAACCCAATAGTCAGTTGTTGGCTGGTATTTCCCGTGGCGTCCTGAATGCCGATATCCAGAAATCCTTGACGCCATAAGCACTGAAATTGGTGTGAGTAGTTCAGTTCTTTTGTGCAATGTTCAATAGAGCTTGCAAGTAATTGCAGTAACTCAAACTCGTTTTCTGGAACGGAATGTGATCTATTCAGGTGATTGTTCCAAAGAGCATCAATTACCGGTTCTTCAATTGGTTCAATACCGGTAGGTTCGGTGTCATTAGGAAGCCTGGGGTACTGCCTTATTATCATTGATTGTTCACGTTGTTCGCGACACCAATCCAGAACTTTACGGCTATTCATACCTGCCAATTTTTCTGGAGTTTCTGGTGGAAATGGGCATATTGGATCATTTTTGTCGAATTCAATTCCTTCATTGTTGAATAGATCCTGTAAACGAATTTCTATTATTGCTTGTACTTCCTCCTGATTACATTGGGTAATAAGAGTGGATGGGCGAGGATCACTTCTAATTCGATCTAACTGAGAAGTCTGCAGAGTATTTTTAAATGTTTCATAAAAATCTACCAGGCAAGCAACTACGCCGATAAAATTTGGAATTTTATCGGCTAGCTTAATCAATGTGTCTATTGCAAGAGGAAATTTAACCTTAGCGTCTTCTGCTAACTGGATACGTTCAAGCTCATCAAGACAAATGATAAAGGCTCCTGAATTAGTGGCTAGCATTAACTTGGCTAGTGCTTCCAGCATGTTCAATGGATTATCTTGAGATGAGAGGCCACCCAGTACTTTACTATCATATTCAACGAGGTGTTCACAGCGGAGATATTTGAAAACTCTAGCATGAATGGCTGCATTATCACATTGTAAGTAAAGTAATGCTCGGATCAAATCGAGATCTTGTCCGCAAAATTGATTAATAATGATATCTGCAATTTCTGAAATCAAAATTGCTAGATTTTCTTGACTCAGCTCGCTATTGCGTAAGTGTTGAATTTTATTTTTAGGAATAGCATCTTGCTCGATCAACGCATTGGATAGACGCAAAAATCCATTCAAATCTCCATTTAACTGGTAATAAGGCTTATCCAAAGAGTCAACAGCTTGATGAAGGGCATAGTGCTCATATTTGGATATGTTGGGATTCGCTTGCATGTAAACAAAATAACCTAACCCGTGCTCATGAGTATGATTACGAAATGCACGCATCAAATGTGTCTTGCCTGCTCCCGATTCACCTAGCAATAGCAGAATTCTGCCTGAGTCAGATTTTGTCTGAGAATGCACTCGATTTAACAAATGCTCAAAGCATTCCCGGCTTTCCCGATGTATTATTTTCACATCGTATAAATCTGGCCGCCATATCTGATTATGGTGAGTGATAGAGTGAAATAAATCTAACTTAATAGGCGAGCAAAAAATATCAAATCGCTTATCTTTTAGCTTCTCAGACATTATTTGACTCCAATCGTATAAAATGAAATGTTGCTGTCAAATAGTGAGTTTCTGAAGCGGTCACATCTTCTTGGTTCATAGCTTGAGCTAGATCAGCACGACTTAAATTAATTAGCCCTTTGTTATTAGCTAGTGTGAGTAGTTGCTTAAATTTATTGAAATCCAGTCCAGATTGCTTACTATCGATACCCATTTGCTTCCAAACGTGAGAGATGAATATTTTATTTTTACCGAATCTACCAGTCTGGCAGCGGTTTGCCGATTCCATTATTTGTGTGGCAAATGCTTCTAGATCAGCTGGTTGTTTGAGGGTAGATAGAGAAGATTCAGTAGTAGCTGCTTTGAAAATAGCCAGCCGTATTTCTTCGGGATCTGTGCGTCGGGCATGAGTTGCTTTCGCGACAAGCTGCCTGAGTGCAGATTCCCACGATAGTTCTCGTGTTGAGTCTAGCAAGGTATTCAGCAGCAATGTCATGAGGTTATTTTGAGTGAACGGTTGGGGATCTGAAGTAGATAACCGATTTCTCAGGATTACGGAAACTTGAGGGTCAGTTAATTGTTGCCAGAGCAGATAATCTCGTGCCTCAACCAGAGTTGGGTAGGGTCCTATCGGTAGTTGGTAAACTTGAGCCAGTACCTGAGCTCGAAGTCCGTTCGCGCTGGATATACGATGACGGTCGCGATCATTTGAAGGCGCTGGTAGTCCGAGTGCAAGGGGAAGCAAATAACAGTTTTTCAGGGCTGCCCAGTAGATCATGTTAGAGGAAGGAAGTATTCCCAGAATCTGTAAAGCCGATTTCATGCCTAATGTGGTGATGCAATACCGAGCCTGATTCATTTTTTGTGACAAATTTTGCTCAACTAGCCGTGTTAGTTGATTTGACCATTTATCTATGGAAGGAGGACTGGCAAACAACGGATTGAGTGATTTTCGTAATTCGCTGGTAGCGAGTCCTTTATCAGGTGATGTGGCTAAGCGAATTAATATCAGCTCTTGTAGTTGTATTGGCTTTACAAAATTCATTTTAGTTATCCTTGAATTTGTCTTCTTTTCGACCGGACCGTAGGGTAAACCGTATCGTGTTGAGAATTTCTTCTAGTCTAGTGACCACATCTTCCGCCAAAAAACGAAGCACCAGAATTCCTTGTATTTGCAACGCAAGATCTTTGCGGCGGTCTCTGCGCCATGTCTCCAGTTCCTGAAAATGATAATAACCATCGATTTCTATAGCGATCCGTTCTTTATGTGCGTATAAATCGATTTCCATAGCTTGATTGCCAAATGTAAACGGCATTTTGGTATTAAGCTTGAAGATACCATGGGTATCCGGCACCAGTTCCAGTACATTAAACAGAAACAGTTCGGCTTGGCTCCGGGCATTTGAACAATCAATGGGCGCTTCAGAGGGTACTCGAAGCAGCGATTTAGCTTCATTAATTAATTGCGTCGATGCGTGATACTGTTGCAGAAAACAGGTTGTTTCAGGTGGGAGATTGATTTTTAGACTGTCTTGCTGATTTATAGCAATCAGACCTGTGTGCAGCATCGTTTTGATTCTAGACTCGGCTGTACTCGAAAAATAGTGCGCCAAGGTATCAGGTGGAACTGATAGGGCAACTGGAAGTTTCGGCAGGGACTCAATAAGCTGAATTATGGAGCGAATTGAAGAAGAGTTGAGATGATTACAGTTAGTGATTTCAATCAGCAGTGCAGGAAGAATTTCGAGGGGAAAGAATTCTGTAAATACTGCCAGGTCATTTTGACTATCTTGTCCATTTTGCACATTTAAGATTTTCACTAGTTCCGGGACAAAAAGAGGGGTGATTTCCTGTTCTCGTGCAATCAGCTCAATAAACCAGTGCAATAGAACGTCACCAGCCGTGGAAAGATTTATAGGTAAATTTCGTTGAAATATATCTAGTTCATAACGAGTTTTTCCAATCAAACGGTGAAGAATATGCTCTGTTGTACATTTATTGATTACTGCTAGATATTCTAAAAAATGCCTCCGTAATGTTTGTTTTGCAAGCAGCGCTTCTAGCCAACATGTGGATAATGATTGAGATGTATCAGGTGACCAAGTTGTTGTTGTTAGCGTATGGTTTGTTATCCACTGTTGCCATATTTTTCGGATATTGTCAGGATATCCACTTATAGTAGAAAGTGTTGGAGTGCCTTGTTTGCGCCATTGCTGATGTATATCGAGCTGGTAAGGAACAAATGTTGCTCGTTCTGGTTGAGCATTATTAAGATTGAAAGCCATTTATTTACCCGTTTCGTGGCATTAAGCATATCCGTAAGAAAGTATTTTTCTGTAATCCAGTCATTCCGTCTATGCCAGCTCGAGGATTCGATGCGCTTTCTCAAGCATGGTTGCCCGAGGGGAAATAATCAGAGTGGTTCGGTTTCTTATTAGGTTATCAAGTGCATCATCTACCAAAGCGCAATGAGTATTGAACACGGCCGTGGTTTCATCAATGATGACAATCGCTGGATTTTTAAGTAATGCTCGGGCGATCAAGATACATTGGCGCTGATTCTCCGAGAGCTCAATATCTTTTGTGTCAATTCTGGTTTGCAGTCCATAAGGCATTCCACGCGCAAATTTCGTAACATGGCAAGTGCGTGCAACTTTTATAATGCTGGCCTCCGTCGCGCAGCGCGTTGTGCCATATGCGATATTGGCTGCGATGGTATCGTTTAGAAGCTTAGTATCTGGCGTTAACCATGCAATGTTTGCCCGCAAGTCAGTTAGTTTTATCGTGGCAATGTCGATATCATCCAGCAATATCCTCCCCTCTGACGGGTGAATGAAACGTGCAATGAGATCAATCAACGTTCTTTCCTGACGACCATCGCTGGAGCTTGCCAACGCAACGATTTCACCAGGCTGTATAGTCAATGTGAGGCTGAAGAGGAGAGGACAGGTTTGTGAATAGTTATAAACACTGACCTCTTCAAACCGAAGCTGACCGCGTGTGCGGGCTATCTCGACGCTGCCTGAATCTGATTCGTTTTGCTGCGTGAGGAGTGAATCGATATGGTGGATCACTTGAAACCTGTTTTGTAAAGATAATTGCATGTTCAGTAAACGTCTTATAGGAACAACAAGCATCAGTGCCGCTATGATCAGAGCTCCTGTATCTCCGGCCGTTATCATGTGAAGATTGAGCTGCTGCTTAAACAGGAAAAAGAATGCCGCCAGGAGGGTAGTAATAATAATGAGGGCAATAGTTCTACTGAATGTTTTGATGACTGCTTGCTTGAGGATAAGGTTTCTTTGGTGCTCAATTGAATTGCAAAAATGCTGGCTTTCTTGTGACTGACTGCCATCGAGTTTGATCGATTTGATGTGCTTGATCAACGTTAGGGAGAGCAGAGGAGAGCCCATTGATGGGTGAGGTGTTCTTTGATTTGAATCATTTACTTGAGAGACAAATTGGATGATTGAGCCGATAGCCAGCATGATTAAAAGCTCCATGAGCGAGAATTCCCAATTTACGCAGAGCATCACTATCAATAATCCGATAACTATGAATATCTCTTTTACTAGAATGGCCAATATTTGAGCGATGCCATCGGTAACCTGGTCGATATTTGAAAAGAAATAAGCGTTTAACTTATCTGAATCATGCTGCTCAGGATAGGAAACCGGCAGTGCCAAGAGTTTCTCAAACAGTGTTTCTTGAAGATCCATTCCGACTTTTCCGCTTATCCAATTAATTGCGTAACTACTAGAAAAGCTTGCGATGCTACGTATAATTAATAAGCCGAGTATTGTCAGTAGAGCAAACTGAAATCCTTCTAAGTCGTTTTTGCTATTCAGAACGCTATCGAGTAGTTGTTTGATGAGTAATGGTAATAGGGATGTGGTCAGTGCAATGGCGATCAGACTGCTGATAGCAAAAGCGAACATTGTCCAGTAGGGAGCAATCCATGTCATCAGGCGACGGAACAATTGTATTTCGGTCATAGCCAGTTTATCTAAATATCAATATACAATTGATGCATCTCGCAGAAGAAAAGATGACAAAAAAATCATGCACGTTCATAAGTACGAGAAATATCATTGGTAAATTTATATATTCCGTTTGAATGAGGTTTGATTTAAATGATTGATAGAAGCATTCAAATTTAATGCAAAAAATAAAATGATGAAAATTACTCCAATACATCCAGTTAATCAGACACAGGCCGCTGCTTGCCGAAGAAAAGGCATCATTTTAGCGGGTGGATCTGGTACACGGCTATATCCCGTTACTCAGGTGATTTCCAAGCAGCTACTACCGGTTTTTGATAAACCGATGATCTATTATCCACTGAGCACACTGATGCTGGCGGGTATTCGAGATATCCTCATCGTTTCTACACCGCAGGATACGCCGCTTTTTAAACACTTGCTGGGAAGTGGTGAGCACTGGGGACTGAATTTATCTTATGCTGTCCAACCATCGCCCGATGGATTGGCGCAGGCTTTTATCATTGGCGAATCATTTATTGCCAATGATAATTCCGCGTTGATTCTGGGGGATAATATTTTTTATGGGCATGATTTCCAGGATTTGCTCGATAACGCTATGATACGTGATCAAGGCGCGAGTGTTTTTGCCTATCATGTCAATGATCCTGAACGTTATGGTGTGGTTGAATTTGATGAAAAGGGTCGTGCGGTTGATCTGGAGGAAAAGCCCAGGCAGCCTAAATCAAATTATGCTGTGACTGGATTGTATTTTTATGATCAGCAGGTGGTTGATTTTGCAAAGAGCCTTAAGCCTTCAGCACGGAATGAGCTGGAAATTACTGATCTCAACCGGCTTTATCTGGCACAAAATAGTCTCAATGTTGAAATTATGGGACGTGGCTATGCATGGCTCGATACGGGTACCTTTGAATCATTGCTGGATGCGAGTAAGTTTGTGGCAACGATAGAACACCGGCAAGGGCTTAAAGTGGCCTGTCCAGAAGAAATTGCTTATCGAAAGGGGTGGATTGATGCTGTTCAATTGGAGAAGCTGGCGCATCTGCTAAATAAAAATAGTTATGGTCAGTATTTGATGCAGATACTCAAGCATGCTTACATTGATGGTGCCTGTAATAAGGAGAAGCCTGATTGAATATGAAAGTGACCCAATTGGCGATACCTGATGTGTATCTTATCGAACCACGAGTATTCAGTGATGGACGAGGTTTTTTCTATGAAAGCTATAATCAGCGACAATTCAACGCTTTGATCGGTAGAAACGTCACATTTGTGCAAAGCAATCATTCAAGTTCCATGAAACATGTTTTGCGCGGATTGCATTATCAAATCAAGCAGTCTCAAGGTAAATTGGTGCGCGTAATTGCCGGTGAAGTATTTGATGTGGCAGTAGATCTTCGTAAACCCTCTCCCACGTTTGGGCAATGGATAGGAGAAATTCTCAGCGCAGAAAACAAGAAACAGCTCTGGATTCCCGAAGGATTTGCCCATGGTTTTGTCGTACTCTCAGCTTTCGCAGAATTTCTTTATCAAACAACTGATTACTGGGCACCTGAGCATGAGCGCTGTATTCTCTGGGACGATCCGGTATTGAACATTCATTGGCCAATCGATGAGGAGCCGGTGTTATCGACGAAAGATGCGCAAGGAAAACCTTTTTACGAGGCAGAGACTTACGACTAATCAATCAGCCAGTGCTTTTGATCAAGATAGCGCTGTCAAATAATCAATGGTCAGGTCTAAATCTCTCTATTTCTGTAATGCCTGTGGTGGCCAAACCTTGAAGTGGCAGGGCCAATGCCCGCACTGCCGGGAATGGAATACACTTGTGGAAGCGGTTGCTGAGAAAACGGGTTACACGAGTTTCGATAAAAATAGCTTTCGTCTTATTCCTGCAACCATGCTTAGTCAGGTGCACAATTTAAATGAGATTGAAACGCAGGAATTCCCCCGTTATTCGACAGGCATGATCGAATTTGATCGGGTGTTGGGGGGGGGGCTAGTGCGGGGGGGGGTCGTTCTGCTTGGAGGCGATCCGGGTATTGGTAAATCCACGTTATTATTGCAGGCGCTATCAGCCATGTCGGCCAAGCATCAGGTATTGTATGTTAGCGGTGAGGAATCGGCACAGCAAGTTGCGATGCGGGCTAAACGTTTGGCACTGGATGTGACAGCAATCAAACTATTGACCGAGATTCAGCTGGAAAACATTCAAACGATGCTTGCTGAGCATCAACCCGAAGTAGCAGTGATTGATTCGATCCAGACAATTTATGCGGAGACACTGCAATCTGCGCCAGGATCAGTCGCTCAAGTTCGCGAATGCGCTGCTCAGTTGACACGATTAGCCAAGGCTCAAGGAGTCTGCATGATTCTGATTGGCCATGTTACCAAGGAAGGTGCGCTCGCTGGGCCACGTGTGCTCGAACATATGGTGGATACCGTGCTGTACTTTGAAGGGGATACTCACTCCAGCTTTCGCTTGATTCGGGCATTCAAGAACCGCTTTGGCGCCGTCAACGAGTTAGGTGTTTTCGCGATGACTGAGAAAGGTCTGCGTGAAGTAAGCAATCCCTCGGCTTTGTTTCTTTCCCATCACGATGAGCAAGTGCCCGGTGCTTGTGTGATGGTGACACAAGAGGGGACGCGCCCATTATTGGTGGAGATCCAAGCGTTGGTGGATGAGGCGCATGCGCCTAATCCAAGGCGATTAAGTGTAGGACTGGAGCAAAACCGCCTAGCGATGCTGCTGGCGGTGTTGCATCGACACGCAGGCATTCCCTGCTTTGATCAGGATGTGTTTATCAATGCGGTTGGGGGTGTCAAAATAACCGAGCCGGGAGCGGATTTGGCTGTTGTGCTTGCGATTGTTTCTTCGCTGAAAAATAAGCCACTGCCTGAAAAAATAGTGGTGTTTGGTGAAATCGGCTTGGCAGGAGAGGTGCGCCCTGTCCAGCGTGGTCAGGAGAGATTGAAAGAAGCGGCTAAATTAGGTTTTGTCAAAGCGATTATCCCTAAAGCCAACCAACCCAAGCAGGCTATCCCTGGTCTGGAGATTATCGCGGTGCGGCGTGTTGAAGAAGCGGTGGCTCAATTGCGTTAAAGAAGGACCAATGCGCACTTTTGTGACTGATATTGAAAACTATGAAGGTGAGATTTTATATGCTGATGATGCTTTTCATCATTGCGTTAGTGGTGGCTGCAATCTTGCCATCCGTTCCTCAGCCTCTTTCATATCATGAGCTTATCGATCAGCGTTCATTTCTGGGTGTACCTAATTTTCTCAATGTTGCTTCAAATCTGATTTTTTTGTTGGTTGGGATAGTAGGTTTAGTGTTTCTTAGGCGGGTGAGGATGCTGCCCTCACAAAAAACTTTTACTGTATTGGCAGAATGCTGGCCATACCTGATCGTGTTTCTAAGTGCCATCATGGTGAGTGTGGGGTCAGCTTATTATCATTGGGGGCCAGAAAACAGTGCGTTATTTTGGGATCGATTACCGATAGCGACGGGAGTAATGGGCCTATTAGCGGCAACCGTGACCGAGCGTATTGACATCAGACAAGGATTGCAATGGTTGCCGGTGCTGGTCATGATTGGGATGGCGAGTGTAGTTTATTGGTACTGGAGTGAACAGCAAGGTGCTGGGAACCTGAATTTTTATATTGTAGTGCAGTTTTTCTCGATACTATTGATCGTTTTACTGGTAATTTTATTTCCCTCTCGCTATACGCGTGGAGTAGATATTTATATGGTTATTTTTCTGTATGGTCTGGCTAAGCTCGCGGAAAGGTTGGACAAGGAGATTTATCATTTTGGCCAGATTGTGAGTGGCCATACGCTTAAACATCTTCTTGCTGCCTTGGCTATTTACTGGATTTTGCGTATGTTAAAAAAACGAAGATTGCTAGAGAGATTTGATCAAGCAGATCAAAAAGAAAGGTAATCGATATTTGAAGTAGAAAAAATGAAATACCTGAATTTATTGTAAAGTAAACAGAGGGTAATTGAATGTTGTGCTACGGCAGCAACCTGCCGTAGCTGTTTGCTCAGTCTTCCCTTTTTACAAGATTATGCTTGTGGAATTGCATTAGTTGCCCGGCTCAGCATGGATACCTACATTGAATTGACTTGGACGCTTAAAGGAGGAGCGCTTCCTGTTATCGTTGGGGGTTGCCCGATCAAATTTATGAGGATGGCTTTTATTTGAATCAGCATAGTTAAATGAATTTCTTTCATTCGATGCCCAAGAACGATTACGTTTATGAGCAACATGGGGAGTCCTTTGGGCTTTTCCATCATTTTGCCCAATTCGATGTTTGAATTTTGGCTCCATACCCGGAATGACAGAGGGTGTAAAGCGCTGTCCCGTAAAACGTTCGATTCTTTTTAGGCTAATGCTATCTTTTCCAGAGGCAAAGGAGACAGCAATGCCGGATGCGCCGGCGCGGCCTGTTCGCCCGATACGATGCACATAGTCTTCGGCAAATTTTGGTAAATCAAAATTAATAACGTGAGTAATATCAGCAACATCGATTCCTCTTGCCGCAACATCGGTAGCAACCAGGATACGAAGCCTGCCGTTCCGCAATTTAGTCAGCGTGCGAGTGCGTTCACGCTGACTCATGTCGCCATGAAGTGCACTAGCCTCATGTCCTTGCGCTGCAAGATCGTCAGCTAAATCGTCTGCGTCACGTTTGGTTGCGGTAAAAACGATGGCTTGCTTAAGTGATTGATCGCGGAGTAAATGATCGAGCAATCTATTTTTATGAGAGAGATCATCTACATAATGAAGTCTCTGCTCGATATTTTCGAGCTTGGTACGATGCGAAGCTACCTGAATACGTTTAGGGGATTTCAATAATCGCGCTGCAATCTTGTCTATCGTCGAGTCAAGTGTGGCAGAAAATAATAAAGTCTGACGACTTGATGGTGTAGCTGAGGCAATACTTTCGACATCTTGGACGAATCCCATGTCAAGCATACGATCTGCTTCGTCTAATACCAGCATTTCCAGACGTGAGAAATCAATGCGTCCCCGCTGAATGTGATCAATTAGGCGGCCAGGTGTTGCAACCAAGATATCGACTGGTTGAGATAATAATTTGTTTTGCAATACATAAGACATTCCACCCAGAATACTGACGACTTTGATGCGAGTCAGGTATTTGCCATACTTGCTTGCGGCATCGGAAACTTGTAAAGCAAGTTCGCGAGTAGGCGTTAATACCAGTATGCGTGGCCCACGGCCGTTTACTTTTGTAGGGGTAGCTAGGCGATTAAGTGCGGGTAACATGAAGGCAGCAGTTTTGCCCGTGCCCGTTTGGGCCGAAGCCATGACATCATGGCCCTGAATTAATTCTGGAATGGCTTGTTGTTGGATAGGTGTAGGTGTAGTGTAACCTAAGTCATTAATTGCTTTGATAATAGCGGGATGTAAATTTAAATCTTCAAAAGACACGTTGTTTTCCTGATGTGTATAAGTAAAAAATACGCGAGCAGGGATTGAGACCAAGAACTCATAGGCTACCAATACCGCTGGCGCAGAAATAAAACATCGCAGCTAACCAGTGGTATTACGCAATTTCCAGACTAAACAGAGGGAAAATTGAAAGGAGGTCAGAAACGATGGAATCTAAAAAGATGGTTACTATTTGAATAGACCGTGTAGTATACAGGAATTATCGATTGTGTCGAGTTTTTTATTGGCGGACCATAATACAACGTGAGTTCGACGTAACAACAGACCCCCTGATCCCGACGATTTTAAGATGACCCCAATTTAAAGATCAGACGAAGTCCAGATCGAGGAAAGAAGGTTTCAGTAGCATTGAGCTCCTCGCAAAGCTTAGCGATGACCTCATCAGTATGTGCGCGTGCGCTGTGGTGCAAAC
>NZ_FNDH01000038.1 GCF_900100485.1 Nitrosomonas sp. Nm132
ATGTATTTCTTTGCCATTGGCCCACTTCCATTCTACGTTGAAGCTCGAGAGTATGGGGAGCTTTAGCCGACATTTCAAGAATGACTGAGTACTAGTCTTCTTGATCTCTCTTTCGCATGCAGATCCAGGGCTTCGGTAAATACCAGAGAATTTCTCTTGTGTATTGCCGCATTCTCCGGCGAGAGCTTGCTTTCATCGAAAAACGCCACCTCGTCACGCGTGGTATCGTGCAGGCCCGGAACGAATTGCGTCTCCGGTGGAATAATGATTCCTTTTGCAGCAAGTCCTTCCCTGACCTTGGGGTGATTGGCCATATAGCAGAAGGTTCTCGCATTGACCGAACCAGGTCTACCGCCACAGGCTCCACAATCGTAAGCGGCATAGTGGGGGTTGTTAACGCTAGTGGCGCCATGACCGATGATGTAGACGATGGGTGCAAAAGTCTTTGCCACGCCATTCAGCGAGGTACTGTTCAGAACACCTTCCACCCTCTGAATCATCTCCGGAATGGTGAATCCGATCTGTAATCCGTTTTCCTTGTCCTCCGGGTTCTTATTTTCGATGGTGAGCTCCGAAACTTCGCTCATATGAGCAAAGGAGGAAGCCATAGCAGGCATATCGGACGGCCTAAAGACATTCAGTGCCAACCTGAGGGCAGACACGAATCCAAGAGTTTGGGAAATCAGCCAACCCTGAAAAAGGGAATGCGACGACTTCGAGAAATGAGCCTCTTTCTTTATCTTTCCGTTGCTGCCCACCTCTTTGACCAAGTATTTCGGGAAAACGGGAGCGGGGCAGCATTTAGTATAGAATTTTCCATTTTCCGGCTGATAATACAGCTCCACATTGAAAAACCCTGCAGTCGTAAAGGTTTCGCAATTTGGATCGAGTTGTTCGAGGTAGCGACGAAACGAAGTAAGCCGGTCATCAATACAAAAGAAAGTCTGAAAGCTTTTGTTCTCGATCTTCCTTTCCCAGCTCTTGTCCTGCTGGGCAATACCCGTTAGTACCTGGTCATAATAAGACCATTCGAAAGCGTCATGCCAGAGTGAATACGCCTCGTCCACTTCCGTTTCAGGAACATCGTCGAAAAGTGAAACCGGCCTCTCCTCCAGAATACTGCCGATAGGCTGCCAGCTTTCCCCGAAATAGGAGTCCAGCGCGTCAATTTCCATGAGGAGCTCGAAGACGATCAGATCGTGAAGTGTAATCTCCTTCGGATTGAGGAGGGATTCAGGTTGTTCCTCGATAGCGCCCACCATGCCCGACCACCCGGGATGAGCAAACTGCTGATCATACAAATACTGTTCGTAGAGCGATTCATCCCCCACAACGAGCTTCAGCAGATCTTTTAACTCGCAATTTCCGGAAACGAGCAATTCTTTGGCTCTTTTGGTCTTGAAGAAACTCGTGAAACTCTTTGCCTCCATTTCCCTCAGGGCAGCAAGAAAGCCTTTATGTCCGACGGGAAAACTCCAGACGGAAATCCCCTGATCAAGATAGCTGCACAGTATCCGGAAAAGAAGTGGATGAACCATCAAATCCAGATCGATCGGATATTTCCTCTTCCAGTTTTTTCTGAGTTGCCCTACGCGAGGGGTAACGGATTCGTCATATTTCTTGTGAAGCAGTTTTTGCATCCATTCATCAAGATGCTCGGCCCCTTTGCGCTCAGTAATGACTCTCTCCAGGACATCCTTGCGAATACGTCGGGACTCGTAGAGTGCCCTGTATTCACCCAGCGCCAGCGAGGGAAAGTAGCCAAATATTCTTTTTGCACGACGTATGCCATCATAGAACTTGAGATCCTGAAACGCGTGCAAGGTATTATGATGAATGAAGTTTTTCAGCGGAGCCTGGTTTGGCAGGCGGTGCCTCAGATCATGCATTACCTTGTGCTTGTCGAAAACGACAGAAGTTTCCGGGAGTTCTTTTGTAGAATCCTTTACTAGCCTAATCTTTGCTTCCTCTTTTTGTACTTGTTTATCCTTATCAATTACTGCTGACATAATATATGATCCTTTTCGTGATTGTCTTCCGGGCCAAGTTTTCCCGATCACCCCAAACAACGTTCGAGCTAGTCACCAATCAACACCTCCTTTCTCATTTCGCTCTGCGAGTCATAAAACCTAACAAAGGGCAACGTTGGTATTGACATAACCTTCCTCTCAAAGCGCACATCTGGATTGAAAGCCCGATTCATCGGTTCGAATAACAAAGTAAATTACTCAACTATTAACTTAACATGATGTTTGTGAAAAATTTGTTGACATTCGTGAAAAATTCGTGAAGATTAAAACATTGCAATTAGAAATAATTTGAATAACCGAACTACGTGAAATAGAAGTGATCAGAAACGCGGGATGTAGCTACCCGTTAGAAGCGAGCTGAAAAAGGGATACAGCGCTGCGAGTATTCGCAGGAACTATGAAAAATGAAACGAGATGCACGTTTGAGACACAATGATTATCGTATCTGCCATAAAGAATTATGATGCAGGAAGGCCGTCAATTATGCGATGCGACTCTTGTCTTCTTGATCAATGCGGATCATGCTCTGGCGCTATTGCTATAACCAAATTCTCATTTGCAATGGAAACTGCCTCAATAACCCGATTCCATCCAGTAATACTATTGATTAGAGCCGGAGTATTTTCGAGATCGCAGTAACTAAATAATTTTCAAGAGCATCGATAACCGGATGCTCGGTTGGGAAAATATGTTTGTCGCAGCTCGTCTCAAAGATGTTCCTGTGGATTCAACTCAGGCGAATACGGTGGTAGAAACAATAAATATAGGCTATCAGACAGGTGGAAATCCTTGCTTTTATGTCATCCAGTACCATCAAGTGCCATGACTACAGTATTACCAGGGTAGTGGCTGCGATCCATTGATGGAAATCTGCATGCAATCGGTGTTGCCATGAAGCAGCACCAGACTTTCCGGAAATTCCATCAAATGGATTTGACCTGGCCATAAGCTGGGCTAGTTCGAACTTAAGTGAGCAAAGAAGCGATCAGCATGCTTATAATTCAGGAATAGTAAAATTGATACTTTAATTATTTAGTTGCATGATTCTTCTACAAGTAATCTGAATCAGGTCATTTCACTTCATAGCTTTCATCCCGAAGATACTTGTGCAAAAAAGCAGACACCTTGGCTTCATATTCTTCGGGATTATATTCATGGAGATTAACATGGGCAGCACCTTCGATGATCCACAGCTCCTTTGGTTGATTGGCTGATTCAAACAGGCGTTGCGTCTCTGCTACGGTGGGATGCCGATCTTCTGCGCCTGACACGATGAGCACCGGGCTACATAATGCAGAAAGATTAGCGATAGGGCGAAGCTGGTCTGCTGTGACGCCCAGTCGGAGGGGGAGCTGCCAAAGAAATAACGGCGTAAACAGTCCACCGAGTGGACCAAACCGTTTCTCGAGTCTGCGAGTGATCGCCTCTTCAATGGTCAGGTACATCGATTCCAGCACCACGGCACTGGGAGCAGGCGACACTTTCGAGAGCACGAGCGATGCAGCGCCCAGCGAAACGCCAATCACCGCAATCTTTTCATCTGGAAACGTCTCTGTCAGATAGCGCATGGCAGCCTTGACTCCCTCAGCCTCCTGATAACCGAAGGTGATGCGCTCACCGCCGCTTTCACCGTGAGCAGGAAGATCGATGAGCATAATCGAGTAGCCCGCCTGAAAAAGAAATCTGGCACGCCCAAGCATTTGGCGTCGATCACTACGCACACCATGGAGTAATAAAACGATACCCAACCCCGGTGTACCGCGTGCAAGCCACCCTGAGATCGATTCGTTCGATAAGCGCAAGGTAACAGATTCAGCATGCAGTTCGATAGGCGCAGCGCCGACGGATCCGTTAGCAGGCCGGCTGAGCACCTCGCCAGCACCTATGACTATGAGGCCAAACACTGCGGTAAAAGTTGTCAGCGTGATAAAGACCTGATACATGATTGATATCCCGAATATTTCATAAATTGGCACGTGCCCTCACTTGTCTTTTGATTAATAAGAAAGATTTTGCTCAGTCGGGTGTACGAGTCACTACACCACTCTTTCTCAAAACCTTTCTTATTAATCAAAATCCTGCGTGATCATCACGCGAATTTATGAAATATTCGGGTTAACATCAGCTTCTTATTCGGCGAACCTTGCCGTTATTGCCATCGACTTCAATGATCTCGCGCGCTGCGCCCGAGCACCATTTTGATATCGTTTTGATATCGATGTGAGAACTGGTTTTGGAAATGGAATCGGGAAGAAAAGTACGCATACGGATTTCATCAGCGACTATCCTCATTACGCCGGTTTAATCAGCCCGAAGTGACAGCAATCATCGTAGCACTGCTCGCTCTGGATGGAGCAGCTTACGCCTATCCAGCTGAAATTATCATCGACAACAGCATGCTACTGGATCAATAGCCACGCCCATAAACAAAAGTAACCGTGATTATGCCGAACTAAGATAAATGCTTTATGGATGTCTTTAACATGAGCTGGTTAAGGGATTATTTTATTTTTATATTCAAGGAATGGCGGGAAAGCATACCCATCTTTTATTAAACCCCCAGCCATGCTGGGGGCACATGCTTTTTGCCACGATTAATGAGGAGATTTGGCGCCAGATTCACGCATATGAATCATGGCTTCTTCGACATGCTTGGTTGCCACATCGGCATGACCCATTTCAGCATGCTTGATACCTTCTTCTAAATGCTTGATAGCCTCATCCATATGGGCATCAGCCCCCGATGCGCTCGCGGCTTTAGCATGTTCCAGACTTTCCTTGGCGTGATCGAGGACATCTTTGGCATGACCCATTTTTCCATGCTTCACGGCCTCCTCAGCATGTTCCAATGCTTCCGCCTTATGGCCAGCATCTGATGCAAAGGTCTGGGTGCTTAAGAAAAATGTTAACATTCCAATTGCAATTATAGTTGATATCGCTTTCATGACCATTACTCCTTATTTTGTTTAAGATTAATAATGTCAAAACACTCTTGATCGTGCTATCCAACTCTGCAACTGCCAGAAAAGAGCCAGCCTGTTTAATACTTTCCTCAGACTTAACAGCACGCGTTTTCTTTATAACATATATTGCAAGAAAACAATATTGCTAACGTGACTAAACAATCCATAAAAGCAATGAATTTGAATCTCGGCCGCCTATGAAGTGGTTAGCTGTTGTAAAGTAGTACAAATATATTTCTATTCTTCTCATTATCATCATTTTCATTACGAATACTCATGACATCCGCTGAATCGACTGCCATCTTCACGCGCTCCTGGTCATTGTATAATTTGATCACGGAGCATAATTACATGTTCCACCAGGAAATCTATAGCGGGGTTTGCGATCTCCTCAAGCTACGCAATGACTCCGGGCAATATCATTTGCTGGATCTAGGATGTGGTAATGCACGCTATTTGACACCCTGCCTGAAGCAGTCACCTCCCTCACTGTATGAAGGAGTGGATTTATCCGAAGCGGCGCTCGCTGAGGCACATGGCTATCTGGCAGGATTTCCTGGTCCGGTCACACTGACGCATGGCGATCTGCTGGCAGCAATCGAGTCGACCGACAAAACCTGGGACGTCATCTTTACAGGGTTTGCTGTTCATCATCTCATGGCCGAAGAGAAGGCGCGCTTTTTTCGTGCAGTCGGGCACTGTTTATCAGAAAATGGCTGTTTGATTCTGGTAGATGTCGTACGTGAGGAAAACCAAAGCAGGGAAAATTACCTGGAAGGTTATCTTAAATTCATGCGTGAAAACTGGATCAAGGTACCTCCGGATCAATTGGAAGAAGCCTGTACACATGTGCAGGACTATGATTACCCGGAATGTCTTTCCACCTTGCAGGAAATGGCGCGAGCCGCCGGTTTGAACGCTGGTTGTATGATCAGCCGTTACGGGCAGCACTATACACTTTTATTTGCGCGTTCCAGCCTGCCAGAAATCCATTACTAATCCATCAAATCATTATGCTGCAACAACTTACCCTGCTGTTTCCACTCTGGATGATACTGACGAGCGCCATGGCACTATACTGGCCAGAGTGGTTGCTTCCGCTCAACCAGGGATCTGTCATGGTGTTAATACTGGCCTTTATCATGCTGTGCATGGGGCTGACTTTAACCTTTGATGACTTTCGCAGAATCGCACGCATGCCGAAAGCGATAGCAGTCGGCTTTGTGGCGCAATATTCGATCATGCCCTTGCTGTCATGGGGAATAGCTTATGCGCTCAACCTGCCGCCTGACTTTGCCGTCGGCCTGATTCTGGTCGGCTGCTGTCCAGGCGGCACAGCCTCAAATCTGGTGACCTATATTGCCAAGGCAGATGTGGCGCTTTCGGTGGTGATGACAGTGTGCTCCACAATGGCAGCTATCATTCTTACCCCGCTACTGACCCAACTATTTGCTGGTGCGCTGGTACCCGTTGATACCTGGATGCTGTTCAAGCAAACTCTGCAAGTCGTGATTATCCCAGTCATCCTGGGTGTGCTGCTCAATCGCTGGGCACCGCAGCTCGTGCAACGCATCATGCCGATTGCACCACTGTTATCGGTACTCGGAGTATGCATGGTTTGTGCAGCCGTATTTGCCGCTAATGCAGAATCTATTCTGAATCATGGCTCGCAATTGATTCTGGCAGCGGCCTTGCTGCACGGGGGCGGTTTCCTGCTGGGTTATTATTTTGCCCACATCGTGGGTTATCAATCCCAGAGCGCCCGCACGATTTCCATTGAAGTCGGCATGCAAAATTCCGGGCTTGCCATCGTATTGGCCAAACAGACTTTTCCTTTGCTGCCGTTAGCACCTGTGGTAGGCGCGGTCTCCGCTGTCATGCACTCCCTGCTGGGAAGCCTGCTGGCAGTGCTATGGCGGGCACGATTACCTCAGCAGCAGACGAGCACTGCGGAGGTTCCTGAAATTCAATCATGACCTGATTTCACAAATGCTGCAACAGCGAAAGAAACCGGCCAGGCAAGTTGTGATCTGGCGCTGAGATGACTCACTATTTATCAAAGTAGTCCTACAAAATAAGTGGATATAGTTAAACTTTCCCTTTCCAGCTTATTCAGCTTGTATTAACCCGAATATTTCATAAATTGGCACGTGCCCTCACTTGCCTTTTGATTAATAAGAAAGATTTTGCTCAGTCGGGTGTATGAATCACTATACCCCTCCTTCTCAAAACTTCCCTATTAATCAAAATCCTGCGTGATCATCACGCGAATTTATGAAATATTCGGGTTAATTCTCTTCGATGTATCATTGTCGCAACCGATTGAAAATCTGATCAGCATAGAATGGCTCTCATCATGAAAAAACTTCTGCTGCTTCATCACGCTACTCAGTAAAAACACGTTTTTTTCCGCTATTTGCTTTTCATCACTGGACGTTTGGGTAACAGAATGGCAGAGTATTCCCCATACCACGTTAAAAGAACGAACGGGGGCAGGCATCATGAAGATCCATCAACTGACTGAAGAGCAGGCCTATACCAGTTTACGCAGCAGCGCCAACGGCTTGTCAGAGCAGGAGGCGCAACGGCGGTTGCGGGAGTATGGCCCGAATCGCGTAGAGGAAATCGAAAAAAAGCACCTGCTGCCCAGCTTTATCCAAGAATTCACCCACTTCTTTGCGATAATCTTATGGTTGGCCGCCATACTGGCTTTCATTGCTGAGTGGAATGCGCCAGGCCAGGGCATGGCAATGCTGGGCTATGCCATTATTGGCGTGATCATCATCAATGGCGTATTTTCGTTCTGGCAGGAATATCGCGCGCAGGAAGCGGTTGCAGCATTACGCGATCTGCTGCCGCCTCAGGTCAAAATCATGCGTGATGGTGCCATCAGACAAATTCCAGCAAGTGAACTGGTGCCGGGAGATGTCATTCATCTGACAGATGGTGATATCGTACCGGCCGATTGCCGCTTGCTTGAGGCCTTTGGCGTGCGTGTCAATAATGCCACAATTACCGGGGAATCACTCTCCAGAGCACGCAGTACTGGCCGCTCCAGTGAAGATGAGGCACAAAGCAGCCACAATGTGCTGCTTGCCGGCACCGTCATGGTTTCTGGTGAAGCCAAAGCGCTGGTTTACGCAACAGGCATGCACAGCGAGTTTGGCAAAATTGCCCATTTGACTCAGGTAACGAGTGCCGTCCTATCGCCGCTACAGTTGGAAATCGTACGGCTGAGCCGCCTTATTGCCATGCTGTCAGTATGCTTTGGCATCATGTTTTTCTTGATCGGCCTGGGGTTGGAACTGCCTTTCTGGACAAACCTGATTTTTGCAATTGGCATTATCGTCGCCAATGTACCAGAAGGATTGCTACCAACGGTCACGCTGGCATTAGCCATGGCCACTCAGCGTATGGCAAAAAAAAATGCATTGGTGCGCCATCTCCCCGCGGTGGAAGCGCTGGGTTCCACCACAGTCATTTGCACAGACAAAACCGGCACACTGACGCAAAACCGCATGACCGTGAAGCAGCTGTTTCTGTCTGGGGAATTCTACCTTCCTGGAAGGGTTAATCGCTTGCAGGATCATCCGTTATTAGCCGTAGCCAGGTATTGCCACAACCTCAAGCAAGGGGAAAGCCACGGCAAACAGACTTTGCTGGGTGATCCAATGGAAATCGCGTTGTTTGAACTGGCACAGATGGTCATGACCGCTTACCCTGATCACATGCAGATCGCCGAAATCCCTTTTGATACCGACCGCAAACGTCTCTCACTGTTATACCGAACACCCGATGGTGACAGACTGTATTGCAAAGGGGCACTGGAGACGGTCCTGCCTCTCTGTCAAGACATTTATCTGGAAGGTGGAATACAATCTCTGGATGAACTCCAGCGGCAGCATCTGCTCGATGCGCAGGAAGAGATGGCAGAACAGGGGCTGCGAGTACTTGCGCTGGCTTTTCGCTGCTGTCCACCGCAAACTAAAGTTGAGCATCTGGAAAAAAAACTCACGCTGTGTGGTCTGGTGGGGATAGAAGATCCTCCACGGATAGAAGTTCCCGCAGCCATTGCCCGGTGCCGCTCCGCAGGCATCAAGGTGATCATGGTTACGGGCGATCATCCCCACACCGCCCGTGCGATCGCCAGGGAAATCGGTCTGGTACAGAACCCACTGATCATCGTGGGTGATGAACTACGCCGCATGTCACAAATTCAGTTGCAACTGGCGCTGGATGCCAAGGAGATCATCTTTGCCCGGGTGGGGGCCGATCAGAAAATGCGCATCGTGCAAGCGCTGAAGAAAAAAGATGAAATCGTTGCGGTCACCGGTGATGGCGTCAATGATGCGCCCGCGTTGAAAGCCGCAGATATTGGCATCAGCATGGGTATTTCTGGAACGGATGTCGCCAAGGAATCTGCCGACATCATTTTGCTCGATGATAATTTTGCCCATATCGTATCGGCCATTGAGGAAGGGCGGACAGTTTTTGAAAATATCCGTAAATTCATGACCTATATTCTCACCTCGAATGTGCCCGAGCTCGTTCCCTATCTCGCTTTTGCGCTATTCAAGATTCCGTTGCCGCTAACTATCGTGCAAATCCTTGCAGTGGATCTGGGTACCGATCTCCTTCCGGCACTGGCGCTTGGCGCGGAAACACCGCACAACGATGTCATGCAAAAACCACCGCGCGCGCGCGCTGAGCGATTGCTTCACTGGCCCTTACTGGTGCGCGCTTATCTTTTTCTAGGCATGATAGAAGCGGCAGCAGCCATGGCGCTGTTCTTTTATGTTCTGAATAATGGCGGCTGGCAATATGGACAAATACTGCCTGCCAATCATCCTCTTTACTTGCAGGCCACCACCGCATGCCTGTCGACCATCATCGTCATGCAGATCATGAATGTTTTCATCTGTCGCCATCCGACAGAATCTGCCTTTCGCTTTGCCTGGTTCGGCAACCGCTTACTGCTACTGGGCGTAGCAGTAGAGATTGGCTTGATCCTGTTGATTGTTTACACCCCATGGGGCAACAGTCTGTTCGGTACCGCGCCCATCAGCCTGGATGTCTGGTTATACGCGATTCCCTTTGCTTTGGTCATGCTGATTCTGGAAGAATTGCGCAAAATCCTGCTGCGCTATTCAAACAAGCAGCATCGCTAACTCTGTGTCACCCCACTCATTGCATACTTTTTATTCTGATTACCAATATAAACATAGATCAATGCACTGGCCACAGCCGCAAAAAAGCACCATACGGAAGCAAACGTTTCCCTATAAGCATAAAATGCCACAAAGAAGCCCAGCGAGATCACGACTCCCGTGATGTTCAAGCTTCGATCACTTGACAGGATGAATGGCACACAGGTTGCAAATAAATACATGACAAGCACAAATTGCTGGCCTTCAACCTCATGCACGTAACGCATGTTGTCATTGACGATATAGACCAGGATCGGCTCGTTGATCAAACCAGCGATGGTATAGGCTGCTAGACCCAAGCCCACCACTATCATAGATATCATGACCTTTCTCGCCCGGTTATCCGTTTCGCCATGGTGGATAGCAAATGGTGCATAAAATGGCCATATCACGCCAATAAAAATCCCGTATAAATTGGCCAGCCATAATTGCGCCTGCGGCATTTCCCCATGCTCCAGGACGATCCATAACACCCCTTCCGCCAGCTGCTGGAGCGCAAATATCAGTGGAATGAACGCGATGAAAATATCTTTTCTATCCCTGACTTTCCTGACTGCACCCACACCAACGGCCACAAGCGCACCACTGGCAACAAAACTGGCTTCTGCTGAAAAACACATGGCGTAATGACTATCCTAAAAATTGGCGGGTAAATTGATTACCGAGATATCCTGATAGCTGATAATGGATGCGGCGAGGCACGTAATGGCCAGAAATGACACCAATCAGGTAAACATCAGAAAGATTGGATATATTAACTCAAATTCGTTAAGCAAGTTGCTCTACTCAAACCTGGTCCATGATTCAAAAGTTATATGGGCAGAATTGCGAATAACTGCCATAGCGCATAGGTAACTTCAATCATTCAACACAGGCGGCAATCATTGCGGCACATGATTGATATGTGGTCTGATCAAGCATTTTTGATAACGCCATCTTCCAACTCCACCACGCGATCAGCAATATCCAGAATACGATAGTCATGTGTCACCAGCAGGATGGTGGTCTGCGATTCCTTGGCCAATCGTTTAAGGATAGCGACCGCCTCATGACCACTTTGTTTATCTAGAGAGGCCGTCGGCTCATCAGCCAGGACAATTTGAGGCCGCCCCACCAAAGCCCTTGCAATCGAAACACGTTGACGCTGCCCGGCCGAAAGCTGATCTGGTTTGTAATTTAACCGGTCGCCAAGCCCTACGGCTCTCAGCATTTCCGCTGCGCGGTCAAGTCGTTGCTGCTCGGTCATGCTGTTTTGCATCTCCAAGGTCATGCAAACATTTTGCAGCGCAGTGAGCGATTTAAGTAAATTATGCTGCTGAAAAATATAGCCGATCTGTTGGCGAACCTTGACCTTAACCTGTTCATTGCTGTTAATCAGCTGCTGATCGAGCACCACTACACTACCGTGATATGCCTGGCGCAAGCCCCCGATAATGGTTAGGAAAGTCGTTTTACCGGAACCGGAAGGTCCGGTCATCAGCACGATCTCGCCTTTATAGATTGAAATCGTGACGTTTTTCAGGACCGGTTGCGTCAGAGCGCCGCTTCCAAAACTGAAATTCAGGTCATGAACATTGATGACGGCAGACATCAGAACATATCTGCTGGATTAGCAGCTTTCAATTTGTGTATTGCCAGAAACCCTGCCATTGCGCACATGGAAAGAATAAACGTAAACACGGTTATAACTTTGCTGAAGGTCATCGGCATCGGCATGAATATTTGGGACTCGGCCAGGTGATATAAGCCGACAGAAAGAACATAACCAGGAATAAACCCCAGTAACGCCAGAAAAAAAGCTGAAGCAAACACGACGCGAATAAAGTAACCATGTTCATAGCCCATGGCTTTCAGCGTTGCAAACTCGTTTCGATGATTGGTGATGTCCGTGAAAAGAATCTGATAAACGATCACCAGGCCCACTACCAGTCCCATCACTGTACCAAAACCAAAAATAAAACCAATAGGTGCCATATTTGCCCAGTAATCTTTTTCATGTTGCAGCAGCTCTTCGTAGGTAAGAATATTGACGAACTCATTCAACTGACCACTCAGTTCGGCTTGCGTCTGTTTTGCTGATGAGCCAGGATGAAGCCTGATGACACCCACATCGATATTGCTGAGACTTCTTTCTGGAAAAATACGCATGAAATTCAAATCGCTCGTGACGACATTGCCATCAGCGGCAAAAGATATCCCCAGACGGAAAAGCCCAGTAATGATCACTTTATAATCATTAATTTCTGTCCCATTGCGGCCCGCCTCCAGCAATGGGCGAACCGGCCCGAATTCTGGGCGGGAATATTCGTCAAACAGCACCGTATCCTTGAGCCGCAATTCGATTCGCTTGTTTTGAATATCTTCGATATCGAATATCATGGAATCGGGATCAAAGCCGTATACCATCAACGTTCTTTTGACCTGGGTTTCGATATTCTTGAAAGGCGCAAGTGCCAAATAGAGTGAATAAACCTCGGCAACGGCCGGATTCCCCAAAGCGCGCATAAGCTCGCTACGCTTGAATGGAATCGAACGCCACATTGCCTCACTTTGCTTGTGCACCAGGAACAGGTCACCGTTCAACTTTATCGGTGCAGAGGCCGCACTGGCATAAAGTGAATCCCTGAATCCCAATTGCATGAACACCAGCATACAGGCGAACAACACCCCGCAGGTCGCCGCAATCAATTTGGTTCGGTCAAAAATCAACTGCCGCCAGGCTAGGCGTGCAGGAAAATAAAACCAGGCAGTGATATTCATGGTGCAATCCGCACCCAGACCTGCCGAAAGATCTGATGTTGTAACTCAGCGATTGCCTCAGCCTCAAGCGTAAGGCGCACCTCAATGATGCGATTATCCCTGTCTGCCAATGGATCCGTGTCATTTAAGTCATTCTTTTTGACCAGGAAACCCAATTCTCTGACCTTGACGTGATAACTCTGCTTGAAACCGGGAGCATGGATACAGCCCTTTTGTCCCACTTTGACCCGGAGCAGATCCGATTCATAGACTTCTGCAACGACATCGAGCCGGGTTAAATCGGCTATTTCCAGAAGGGCATTATCACCAATTCGCTCCCCCGGCCAAGTAAGAATCTTTAAAACAGTACCGGTAATCGGGGCGTAAATAAGTGTATTTTCCAGCGCTGCTTCTGAAACTCTCTGTTCGGATTGCGCATTGGCTATTTCAGCCGCCAAATGCTTCAGGTTCGCCTCAGATTGTTCAAACGCCAGACGTTTGGCATCCGCAAGAGAAACGCTGGCAGCAGAACTTTGCTCAAGCGACTGATAGCGAAGATACTCCCTTTTATTAAAAGCTAGCGCGACCTGCTCAACAGCTCGTTGGGCTTCCAACACTTTAATGCGGGTTCTGGCTGCTTCAACTTCAGCCTTCTTTTTAGTATAGTCCGAAAGGATCGCCAGTTTTTCACCTGCCTTAACCCGATCTGCTTCCTGAAAAAAGAGCTGCTCAACTTTGGCGCCTTCAGGACCTGCATTATGGGAAACTTTAATGACCCTCGAGCGAGGCTCAATACGGCCTAGCGCGCCAATTCCCTGTTTTGTACCGAACATGCATTGCGTTTCGGCAACGACGCTGGAGCTTGCGAGAATAAAACCTGCAATGACAAAAAAATAATAACTTACCTTACTGTACATGAATCATTTTCAATGCGGGTTAAAAAGGCCATATCTCGAATGTATCTGTAATCCATGCTTGAAACAGACTAAAGCAGCGACACCATTTTATGAGGGTGCACGGATAGCACAATGGGCAAATCCAGATCGGTCATATGGCTCTATCTTAGCCGTACCAGATACCTGGCGCGGCTAAGGCTTACAAAATCAACTCACCCACACGGTTTTAATATTCACGAACTCGCGAATGCCGTGGTAGCACAGCTCCCTCCCAAACCCGGACTCTTTGATACCGCCAAATGGTAAACGTGGGTCGCTTTTGACGACGCCATTGACGAAAGTACAGCCAGCCTGAATTTGCCGAGCAACCGCTTCACCTCGCGTCGTGTCGCGGGTCCATACGCTCCCAGCCAGACCAAATGAAGTGTGATTGGCTAATTGAATCGCTTCCTCGGCATTTTTTACACGCACCAATGCCGCTACCGGACCAAACAATTCTTCATCGAAAGCAGGCATGCCGGGGCGTACGTGATCCAGGATGGTCGGTGCGTAATAAGCGCCTTGTGCGCCGATAAATTCGCCGCCGGTCAGAAGTATGGCGCCCATGGCCAGGCTGCGTTTGACTTGTGCATGCAGACTATCCCGCAAATCAGTGCGCGCCATCGGTGCGATGCTGGTGGATTCGGCTTTAGGATCACCGCTGCGTAATTGATCCACCCCTGCTTTAAAGTGCCGCACGAATGAATCGGCGATGGCATCCACAAGAATAAAGCGTTTGGCGGCAATACAGCTTTGCCCCATGTTCTGGAAACGGGCAGTGACTGCCTGGGCTACGGTGCATTCGAGATCTGCATCATCGAGCACAATGAAGGGATCAGATCCACCTAGTTCAAGGACGCATTTCTTCAAATGCTGACCGGCAATCGCTGCCACGCTGCGTCCAGCCGTGCTGCTACCGGTCAAGGTGATGGCAGCGATACGGGGATCGGCAATGACCGTTTCAGCTTGTGCAGCCGTGATCATCAATGTGCGAAACGTATTTTCCGGGAAGCCCGCTTCGCGAAACGCTTCTTCCAGCGCAAGCGCACAGCGCGGCACGTTAGAAGCATGTTTCAATACCACGGTATTGCCCGCCATCATCGCGGGCGCTGCGGCGCGTATCAGCTGCCAGAAAGGAAAATTCCACGGCATGATACAAAACAGCGTCCCTAGCGGCTGATAAATGACGAGGCTACGGCTGGCATCGGATGCAATATCTTCATCAGCCAGATAAGTTTTAGCATACGCAGCATAATGCTCACAACCCAGTACACATTTGTCGATCTCAGCCCTGGCTTCTTTCAGTAATTTCCCCATTTCATCGTTGATCAGATTGGCGTAGTGATCGCGGCGCTGACGAAAAATCTCTGCTAGTTTTCGCATATAAACCGATCGCTGCTCAAAACTGAGCAGCGCCCAACCTGTCTGAGCCGATTCAACCTGACTTAAGACGGTGTCAATCGCATCAGTTTGCCATGTGGAAAAGGATTGTATGATTTGCCCCGTCGCGGGATTAATTGAGAGCATGGACATAGCTGAAGCACCCTTAAAAAATCGTTTTCACGTATAGCTGATCATTATCAAATAATATCTCTGCACTAAGCAGGATAATTTCGATTTCATCAATGATTTCCTCCCGACGCAATCTGTTGACAGTCAGCCACATTTTTACTTGTATGGACAGTAGCGTCGTTATCCGATGCTGGGAATCGCTATGGGAATTTGCCTGATGGCTCTCGCCGGTCTTCCGCCGATAACTGGGTTTATGGCCAAACTACCCGCCTTTGGCGCAGCTGTCGAGGCAGCGATTAACACGGCGCTCGCTTTTTTTATTACTTACGGGTAATAATGTTCTTTATAGTAAGCAAGAAACCATCTTAGATATCACACCGCCCTCACAGGGAACATTTACTGTGGTAATCACTGCCATTTTCTTTGTTATCGGACTCGGTATTTTCCCGGAGTGGCTATTGGGGTCTCTCAAATTGCCTTGAGATACGATAATTTCAAGAAAATTATCGCCTGGAGGTGGTATCCCATACCCAATCCATTTTCTATCATTTCCCATGAAACAATTGAGTGAGCTCAGGCATGGGCAGAGGCCGGCTAAAATAATAGCCTTGCACCAAATCACAATCGTGTTTTTGCAGAAATTCCAACTGCTGCTTGGTCTCTACACCTTCTGCAATCACTTCGAGATCAAGTTTATGCGCAAGTGAAATGCCTGCCTCCACGATAGCCGCATTACCAGAATCGTTAGTGATGTCACGCACAAATGTCCGATCGATCTTCAGTGCATCAAGCGGAAAACGCTTCAAATAAGCTAATGAAGAATAACCCGTACCAAAATCATCGATAGCGACCCGGACGCCCAGAGCATGAATTGCTTCCAGGACTTCAGCTGCACTGACAGGATCTCGCATCAGGATATTCTCTGTGATCTCCAGTTCAAGTGCTCGCTTGGGCATATGCTCATCCTGCAATGCGCGCTGTATCTTGTCGAGCAAATCCACATCACTAAATTGTGCAGCAGAAACATTGATGGAAATACGCATGTCATTGAATCCCAATTCACGCCACTTGCGATGCGCTCTACAAGCCTGGCGCAACACCCATTCACCGACCGGGATGATCATCCCCGATTTCTCCAGCTGAGGAATAAAATCTGCTGGAGGCACAAGTCCACGTACTGAGTGTTGCCAGCGAATCAATCCCCCTATCCCAGCAACACGACCACTTCGCAAATCTATCTGTGGCTGATAATGCAGAGCAAATCCCCCTTGTTCCAGGGCTTGGCGTAAATCTGCTTCCAGCGACACCAACTCATGGCCACGGGCATCCATATCAGAACCATAAAAACAGTATTGATTGGTCCCGCTCGACTTGGCCCGATACATAGCAATGTCTGCATGCCGTAACAAATCCTCTAGCCGGGTACCATTATGAGGATAGAGAGCGATACCAATACTAAAAGTGACATAGACCTCATGGGCCTGGATAATCACAGGATGTTCAAAAGCAATACGCAGTTTATTCAGCACATCCAGTATATTTTCCGGGTCATGTAGCTCGCTGATTAGGATAATAAATTCATCCCCTCCCAAACGTGCAACCGTATCATTTGCTCGCATGCATCCTTGCAAACGCTGAGCAATCTGCTGCAGCAGGACATCGCCTGCTGCATGTCCCAGGCTATCATTGATCCGTTTGAAGTTATCAAGATCTATAAACAGCACTCCGACACTACTGTCATGCCGCTGTGCATATTTCACTGCTGATGCAAAGTGGTCGCTTAATAAGGAACGGTTTGGTAAATTGGTCAGCCGATCGTGGGTAGCCTGGTGCTCCAGCTCAGCCTCAAAACGCTTCCGTTCTGAGATATCTCGCGCAATGGTTGATAAATACTCAACGCAATCTCCATCCTTCCCGTGACCAAGGACTACCTGGGAAATCGGTAGCTCTTTATTTCTGGTAGTCCGTAAAATGGTTTCGCCATTCCACACACCGTGCTGCTGAACTGCTGCAAGGATCTGAGAAACTGGCTGCTGTGCAGCACCGGTAAAGAATAGATCCCACATGCAATACCTACTGATATCTTCTCCGACATCCAGACCGAGCAAACGGCGCCCTGATTCATTCAAATAACGTAAATAGCCTTCCAGATCAAAAATAGCAACCAGATCAGGTGTCGCATCCAGTATTGCTGTTAGTCGAGCCTGCGCTTCTTCAATTTGCACGCGAGCGGTGATGTCTCTACCGGTAGAGACAAAATGAGTGATGTTTCCCTCCTCATCTTTTAAAGGAGTAATGGTCTCTTCCTCGTAAAACAGCTCTCCATTCTTGCGTCGGTTAATGAAGGTTCCTTTATAACCTTCTCCACAACTGATGGTTTGCCATAGCTGCTCGTAGAAATTGTCATCATGTGTACCAGAATGAAGAATGGCAGGCGTTTTACCTTGAATTTCTTCGGCGCTGTAACCCGTTAGCTTCTCAAAAGCTGGATTGACATATTCAATCCGCCCTTTGGGATCAGTGATAAAAACACTGTCTGTTGTCTGGGTTACCACTAAAGAGAGCTTGCGTAGTAGCTGATCAGCTTGGCGATGCTTCCGGCGCTGCTGAGCTTCATGCAGCTCACGATCTACCGTAGGTAATAGACGGCTAAGGTTTCCCTTCATGACATAATCTTGAGCGCCACGCTTCATGGCTTCTACCGCAACATCTTCACCGATGGCACCAGAAATGAAAATAAAAGGAATATCAGGATCATGCTGACGAACGATTTCCAGCGCACGAGTGCCACTAAACCCAGGCATGGAATAGTCCGAAAAGATGATATCCCACGACTCCTGTAATTTCGCCATCACACCTTGTTCAGTATCCACCCGCTGCCAATCAAACTTAAGCCCTGCCGACTGAAAGTAATCCACCAGCAACAGAGCATCGTTTTCCGCATCTTCAATAAACAGGAAGTGCAGTGGTGACATATGTTCCTGCATGCTTGACATAAATGTCTCCTCTGCCTAACTAAATACTCCGACCATAGGGAGGTTCATTCAATCCCAGCCAGTAAAGCCCAAGCTGCCCAGCCATCTTGATAAAATCATCAAAATCCACCGGTTTGCGTACATAGCTATTGGTACCCAAGGAATAGGCTTTAACTCGATCTTCATCTTCATTGGACGAAGTCAAGATCACCGTCGGTAATAGACGTATATGCTCATCAGCACGAATGCGACGCAATACTTCTAATCCATCTATCTTAGGCAGTTTAAGATCTAGCAACATAAGTATCGGCAGATCGGTGATTTTTCGTTTCCCCCCCTGTCCGAACAAGTAATCGAGTGCCTCAACGCCATTGCGCGCTATCACTACCTTATTATTAATTTGATTTGCTTCCAGCGCATCTATTGTGAGTAGTGCATCATCCGGATTATCCTCAACTAGCATTATTACTCTATTGCTCATTTCATTTCCTCTCCTCTAATGTGAAATAAAAAGTCGCTCCCTGATTGATTGTGCTTTCCGCCCAGACGTGTCCACCATGCTTATGAATCACTCGCTGCACCGTTGCCAGTCCGATGCCCGTACCCGGAAATTCATTGGCATCATGCAGACGTTGGAAAACACCAAACAATTTATCCGCATAGGTCATATCAAATCCGGCACCATTATCTCGAACAAAATAAATAACTCTCTCTTCATTCACCTTGCATCCCACCTCAATGAAAGCCTCTTGACGATGAGCGGTAAACTTCCAGGCATTACCCAGCAGATTATCCATCATGATACGCAATAATTTTGTATCGCCATGAGCAAACAAATCAGGCTGGACCAAGCACTGCACAGCGCGCTCTGGCGCTTCCTGCCGCAGGGTATCTAATACTTTATTTGCGATCTGCGTCAAGCTGACTACTTCCCATTTAAGCTCTGTGCGACTAACGCGCGACAAATTGAGTAAATCATCGATGAGCTCTGCCATACGCTGAGCAGCCGCCCGTATCCGGTGAAGTCGATCGCGACCCTTATCATCCAAGCGATCGGCATACTCATCAAGTAATGCGCGACTGAAGCCATCCATAGCCCGCAAGGGTGCACGTAAATCATGAGAAACAGAATAGCTGAATGCTTCCAGTTCATGGTTAATCGTTTCCAATTCCTTGGAGCGGGCTCTAAGACTATCATTCAATCGCTGAATCTGGCGCTCGTTCTCTTTGCGCGCGCTGATGTCTTCTATGACGCCGTCGAAATAGACTTCACCGGCCTCATCTTTTCGCATCGCGACAGTTAACGCAGCATAAAACTCCCGTCCTTTCAAAGTCCTCAGCAGCAACTCTTCACTTTTTGCATAGCCCTGGGATGTGACTTTATTGATAAAAGCCTTACGGTCAGCAAGATCGCAATATGATTCACTAAAGCGATGCGTAAGAAGCTGTTCGACCGATTCTGCCTCAAAGATACTGACCATAGCCTGGTTTACTTCAAGAAACCTACCATAAGTATCTGGCTGATTGACAAAAACGCCTATAGGCAAGTTACTGATCAGCTCATGATAACGCGTCTCCACTCGCCGCCGCGCTTCTTCAGCTTGCTTACGTGCGGAAATGTCACGAATGATGCTGATAACCAACGGCCCCTGATCTGTCTCGAATGGACTCGAGCTGATTTCTATCGGAAATTCACCCCCCCCCTTGCGTTTCCCATATAGCTCCGATCCCGCTCTCTTCGGCTGCGCTATTGATTCAGCGACATATTGCTCCCAAGCAACGGGATGCTCCTTACGAAACCGTTCTGGCACGAGCTGATCCGCTGGTTGACCCAATAATTCGTTACGGCTATAACCAAACCATTTCTCAGTCTGTGCATTAATCAAGGCAATACAGCCATTTTGGTCAACAATGACGATGGCTTCTGGCGCTGACTCAAGTAATCTACGAAATTGAGCTTCACTGGCTTGCACTCTCTTCTCAGCCTGTCGGCGACGTACCGCATAATAGGCGATGACTCCACTCAACAGTAACAGTAATAAAGTGAGGGCAATAAAGGCGAAACTTAGATTACGGATATTCTCAGCAGTACTTGCAGCCAGAATTGAGGGGGATATTTGAGAAACTAAAATCCAGTGCTCGCTGCCTCTGCTATTTGACGATTCTGCCGGGTTAACCTTAATGTAGGTAAACAGTCCCTTTTCATGCATCCATTGACCAACCTGAGAGTCATACAGAATGGACAACCACACCTCTTCACCAAATTCATGATCAAAGCGCAATGTTTGTCGATCCGGGTGCATAAAACCCCATTCTGCTTCCGGGCGTGGCCCGAGCAACCAGTATCCCTTTTCATTAAGCAACCATAGGTTGCCCAAGCTTTGTTCAGAAATTTCGCGCAGATGATTCAGTAACCTCTTCCCCTGGTAATTAAGGACAATGAGACCGCGTTTCTGGTTTTTGCTGTCGAATACCGGTGTGCTGAGACGTATTATTGGTTTGACCGGTTGTTTGATAACACCCTGCTCGACACTGAGATCAAACGGCGATATGAGAACAGTTTTTTCATCCAGCGCAAGCGTATTCTGCACATAGTAGCGCTCCGACCTGTTTTGTAACCGCTCCGTTGTCATGACCATCGGCTGATCTTCATTCAGGTCGACACGCACCATTTCCTCCCCGTGCTCGTCCAGGAAACGAACCTGATCATAGAGCTGGCGGTGCTGCGCGAAAGCTAGAAAATCTGCAGCAAGATGTGATTGCGCTGCGGAATCGCCAGTATCAAGCCATTGCTGCAGTGACGAAAGTTCTGCGAGATAAAGTGCATCATTCCGTAACATCCCCAATTTAGCTTCGATGGTTCGTTCGCCAAGCTGGATTGACAGTCGCTCGTTCGCCTGCATGATCTCCATGGCTGCATCTTCTTGGGTACGAAAAAGGATCCATAGCACAATGGCAAGCAATAGAATAAGTGGTATGCAAAGACACAGGAAATACTGTATAAACTGATAAATTCCTCTATATGATTTCATTCATATCCTTTTTTATCAGCCCGATATCCAGATAGGCTCATCATTGCCTATCGAAAAAGAATATCCATCGAGCACGACACCTCAGCACTCCCAGGTAATTCAGCGCCAGGAAATAGTGAGTAAATACAGGTTGATACTTCTCATCAATATGAGTGAGGATTAAAAGCAGGTATAGCTGTCTGATTACTCCACTGGCCGTGTCATTAGTAGCAGACTCTTACTATGAGTAATAAAAAAAGCCAAGTCAAGCAAAGACAAAATAATCTATCTAAAGTTCAACGCCGATCACCCCTTTTTCTATAGTCACTCGCAGACTTATTCAGATATTCCCTTACTTGCCCGATGAAGATGGACATCCAGTTGCGGAAATGCGATGTTAATTTCTTCTTCAGCAAACCGACGATTGATTTCCATATTTAAATCATGAGTGAGGTTCAACCGGTCCGAAAGCTGACCCACATAAACTCTCAACTCAAAATCTAACGAACTTGCACCAAATCCCAGAAATAAGGCGACAGGTTCCGGGTCACGCAGAACCGATGGATGATTCCGGGCAACTTCTAACAGTAATGATTCAGCTTTATCACAGTCCGATCCATAAGCAATGCCCACGGGTATCTGGATACGAGTAATCTGATCACTTAGTGTCCAATTTATCAACTGCTGGGTAATAAATGTTTTATTGGGTACGACGACTTCTTTGTGATCCGGATCAATCAGGGTCGTCGCACGAATATTAATCTTGCTGACTGTACCGGTCACATTGTTCAATGTGACAAGATCGCCTATTCTAATGGGGCGTTCAAATAGAAGAATCAGCCCTGACACGAAATTGGCCACAATTTCCTGTAGACCAAACCCCAGTCCAACGCTAAGTGCGGCAACGAGCCATTGGATTTTTGACCATTCCATACCGAGCATCTGGAATGTAATCATCACACCAATAATGATAATGGTATATCTGAGAAGCGTGGTAATGGCATAGCCGGTACCTGTATTCAGGGATAAATGCTGGAGAACCAGGAGTTCCAGCGTACCCGGCAAATTATGGGCCGCCACAATGACCAGGCTCAGAATAATCAACGCCACCAGCAATGTTTCTAGCGTAATCAGGCGTACGACCGTTTCGCCCTCACTCATTGCTGATGTTCGCCAGACAACGATATTTTCAAGAAACCCTAGTGCAGGCAGCATTTCTAACCAGATGACACTTAAACCGCCAATCAACAGTCCCCACACACTTATTTTTAATAAAGTAGCCGATTGTCTGCTGATTGATTTGATATCAATGTAGTTATCATCCACAAACTCAGTTTCACTTTTTCCTGCAGTTGCGCGTAGAGCAAGCATTTCTTCCCGCTTGGCAATTGCTCTTCTAAAAGCAATTCTACGTTGGGTAATTAATAAACTGCGGTAGCCCAGAAAAAAAACCAGACTACAAAATATTATCAGTGTAGCCGACTGGAAAATCAGAATACTCTGGTACAAGGCGGCGAAGTAATAACCCCATGCCGCCATGACAATCATGTACAACTGCTGCACAAAAAGAAGTGACATCCACAGCCTGGGATTCTGAATTAAAGTAAAACATTTTCCTTGATAGAGGATTTTTCCAGGACGAGTCACAGCCATCCAGCCTAAAGCAAATATTGCCAGTAGCATGCATAGCAGGATAAAAGCAATTCTTCCTACAGTGTTACGGACGATATCGTCCGTAAGCGCATCTGTAAAAGCAATGATGATACTTAATATAAGTATGGCCGGCGTATAATATTTAATATCCCGGTACATTTTATCGACCATATCCGCATGACACCGGAACTGGTTAACGAGCAGACCGTCTGGTCGAAAAATCTGAAGTAGGAAATTCCAGAAAAAAACTGTGATGGCAGCGACATAAAAAGTAAGCGAAAGCGCACGGCTCATTTCCGTATTCATACTGTGTTGCAAAACTTGCTGGATCAGCAAGAAGGGCAAAAAAACAAGTAAAGATTGGATGATGACAAACAATAACATGCCAACAGGATAGCGCGCCTTATCTTGATTAACTTTTCCCCAGGCTTCTTTACCGATTTCTTCCCATTGCAAGTAGCGAGGCCAATAAATCTGCCTAAAAATCACTCCGGTGATTAAAGAAAAAGCTAGAATAGCCAAAACTGGCAGCCATACTTTATTAATAACTTTTACCAGCGTAGTTTGCGTCTTACTGGAAACGAACCAGGCGATTGCAGCGTTGAGATCACCCGTTATATCGGCTATTTGTAAATCGATTGGTTTAGCGCTGCGGGTGATCAGCAAGTTTTCTTTGAGTAGAAGCTCATACTGACTGATTTTCTCAATCAGTTGATTTTGAATTGAAGCATAAAGCTCTAGCTCCTTGATATAGGAATGCAATATTTCCAGAAATTGATTGATGACATGCAAACGGGAATTTTTAAGCTCCTGGAATGCTCTCGTTAAACCCTGATAAGAAAGGGCTTGTTCATCGATAGCATGGCCTTCAGTTATTCTTTTGAAATAAGTCTTATCATTCATCATTTCTCGCTTTTCTTGCTCAAGCAGAAACAACTCCAGTTTTGCACTACTCAACAATTTTTGCGTTTGCCTGATATTAGGCCTTGACAGCATTTGCTTAAATTGTTTTCTAATCTCTGTTCCCAATGCATCATCTTCTTCTTCAAATTCCAGCCTTTGCTGGAGCGTCACGTAGTTCTTCGTAATAAGACTGAGCTGGTTTTCATGACGTGTTTTTTGCACCATCAATTTAGTTGCACGCGCAGCATAATCACTGAGTTTAGCGGCGAGCTCTTCATTATCTTTAATCATCATGAGTAGTGCTGGATGCTGCCATTTGCCCTCTTCTAGTAACAGTCCAGACTTCTCAACAAGCTCTTCTGTCTCGGTTTTCCTTTTCAGGTTAATTTGCTTGGTTAGCCACTCGACTTTCTGCACCAGTATTTGAATCTCTGGCCTTAGCACGAGCTCTTCCTGTAAGGTGGCAATTTCAATGGCATTAGGGAGTGTTAATGCTTCCAGCTCCAGCATGCGAATCTTATCTGTCAGCGCTTGACTTTGATATTCCTGGAAAATCTTTAGCGCATCCATAATCTTTTCATCAGGAGCATCCGTCAGCGAAGGTGAAGGTAATTTTTCTGCCAGAGCTTTGCGTGCATTGTTTGTTGCCACTAATTCTTCACTAATATTAATGGCGCGTTGGCGAAGTATTGCAATTTCTGAGATCAGTTTCTGCTGCTGATTTTGGAGTTCTGATAACTTCACCTGAATAGTGACATATCGCTGCTCCATTTCGCTTAAGGATAACCCTGTAAATTCTGCGACATCAGCTGTAGTAGGGACAGCTTTATTCTTCTGCTTTCTAAGTGTTTCGAGCTGTTGTGGGTATTTATTCAGTTGCTGCGAATAGAACTGGGTTTTATTAAGGTATTCCTGATGATCAAGCAATACCTGTTGGGTATTGAGATAAATTTCTTTCAGTTTCTTTTTTTGCGGCGTTTCTTCACCGTTATTCAGTGTATCAAGCTTGGTCTGGATTACTTGGAGTTGACTAGCGTGTTCTTTCGCCTGGCTATACTCAGTACCGGTTACGATCCAAAATAAAAAAAAGATGATAGAGAGTAGTTTGATCATGCGTATTCGTTTCAATAAAACAACAATGGATTGGAGCATCATACTTACTCGGCATCCCAAAGATTTCTATAAAACAAAAAATCTTAAGACGCCTCAAAGCAGCCGCTGAAAATTTGTATATCTACCTAGGGTCTGTTGACATTTCACATAGGTAGCCACAGGTATCCACACGCGATAGCTACCATACTTTCGTAATTTCTCTTGAGTTTGTCGTATCGTGTTGCTATTGCCCGATACTGCTTTAGTCGTGGAAAGGCGTTTTCCACCAAATGCCGGTACCTATACAAGCCCCAATCCATATCTGCGTTACCCTTCAGCGAATTGCGCTTTCTTGGGATCACGGCCCTGGCTCCTTTCTTTATGATCTGCTCACGTATGCACTCACTGTCATAGCCCTTATCCGCTACAATCGCCTGCGCATCAGGTAACTTGGCAATCAGCTCCGGTGCCGCAGAGCAATCATTCACATCTCCACCGGTAATTTCAAATTCAACCGGCAAACCACAACCATCAACAGCAAGGTGGATCTTCGTAGTGTTGCCAGCACGGCTTTTTCCGATGGCCTGCGGCTTCTTGCCGGCAGCTCCCGCACTATGCTGATGCGCTTTAACGTAGCTGCCATCAATAAATT
>NZ_FNDH01000049.1 GCF_900100485.1 Nitrosomonas sp. Nm132
AGGCTACACGTACGGAGCCGGAACTGGCCGCTATCTACCAGGCGCTAAACTTAGATCCGCTAGCAGGAGGAGTTATCAAGACATACGTATAAGCTTGATGTAACAGAAAAAATCAAATGTAGTGCCTTACGATCATTTTTTGCCTTGTAACATCATGATTGTTATGGTTTTTTAAAATATGATGTTAAAGATGGGTTAAGGAAAATCTGAGTAAGTAGCTACTTACTGTTGGTACAATGCTCACTTATTCAGACATTCCTGGGTGCGGCTTGTGACTGATCGCACGCACTTGCTCATATAATTCGCGCTTCTCATGGGAAAGATGCTCCGGTACTTTCAAACGAATCCGCAAATAGAGATCACCCAGCCGGTCACTCTTGAATACAGGCAATCCTTTTCCTTTCAGACGCAGTATTGCATCAGACTGCGTGCCTGCAGGCACCGTCACCTCGATTGCTCCATCCAAGGTATGCACCTTCAGCGTGGCGCCGAGCACCGCATCGGAGAGAGGAAGCGTCACCGTGTGCCACAAATCGAAATCAAAATTGAGTCCACCGAAAATATCCTCAAAATTAATCCCGCTGCACAGATCCTCGCGGCTGGTGCCGGCTACCCCGGCAAACCCCCGTGCATCATATTCAGCCCGCTTGGCAGGATCAGAAAGGATCGCATAAGCCTCGGCAATCTCCTTGAAACGTTCCTCCGCCCCAGGCTCCTTGTTGCGGTCCGGATGATACTTCAGCGCAAGGGTGCGAAACGCATCCTTGATTGATCGCCTTTTGATCGGCATTCCTGGCAACACCGAGCACTTCATAATAATCGCGTTGATCAGAAATAATATTTCTCCCGGTTGAGTTATCGTTATGAAGTCATTTTAGTTATTGGAAATACTTCTTCAAATTTTCTATGGATTGACTTCTGCCATTATGCAGCAACCCTATGTCATGATGAACATCATGTGCCGCTATTTTCCTATCGATCTGCGGGGAACCTTGGCTTCATGAATAAACGTCCGAGAGCGTTGTGGATGGCGCGACCAGTCGCGCCATCAGCGCCGGGATTGATCTCCAGATCCCTCAGAGTTTAGAAAAAGGGGCATTTACTTCATTACAACATCGCTTGACGATACTTTATCCAGAGCGCATTATTTTATTCCAGTGAGCAATCAAATCGATGGGGCTTTCCTTATGGAAAGATTTTTTATTGACAAGATTCTCCAGATTCACAACATAACTACCAGCATCTCGGAAGAACAATAGAGCTTCTAGTTTGATTTGTCTTCTTTTGGCCCCAAGGTCCAGCAACGGGGCAGAAAGAATGGCTGAATCGAAATCAAGAGGGAGATAATTGGATGGAAGTTGGAATGATTGGTCTTGGGCGTATGGGGAGCAATCTGGTCCGGCGCTTAACTAAAGGCGGCCACTCGTGCATCGTTTATGACGTCAATGCTGACGCTGTTAAGGCGCTTACGGGTCCGGGCATTCAGAACGCCGACTCGCTTGGTGATTTTGCCGCCAAACTCTCTCAACCGCGTGTGGTCTGGATAATGGTGCCCGCAGGCGTCACCGGCAAGACAGTTTCGGATCTGGCAGCGCTGCTTTCAGCCGGCGATATCATTATTGATGGAGGCAACAGTTATTATCGCGATGATCAAGTGCGCGCCAAAACGCTCAAGACACGCGGTATCCGCTACGTCGATTGTGGCACCAGCGGGGGTATATTCGGGCTTGAACGCGGATACTGCTTGATGATTGGTGGAGAAGATGACGTCATCCGGTATCTCGATCCAATTTTTAAAAGCATTGCGCCTGGTGTCGCGGCTGCACCACGCACGTTCGGTCGTGACGGCGCACCTGGCCCTGAAGAATATGGCTACCTGCACTGCGGTCCGGCTGGCGCGGGCCACTTCGTAAAAATGGTTCACAACGGCATTGAGTACGCCCTGATGGCGGCCTATGCCGAAGGACTCAATATTCTCAAGCACGCAGACATCGGTTTGCGTTCAAGGGCGCAGGACGCCGAGACCACTCCGCTACGTGATCCCGATGCATACCAATACCCCATCGACATCGGTAAAGTAGCCGAGGTATGGCGCCGAGGCAGTGTGGTCGCATCTTGGCTGCTGGATTTAACGGCGGCCGCGCTTGCCGAAGATTCTGAGCTTAAGCAATTTTCAGGGCGCGTATCGGATTCGGGTGAGGGACGCTGGACCACGCTCGCAGCTATCGATGAGGGTGTGCCGGCGCCGGTCATCAGCACCGCGTTATTCGGGCGTTTCGAGTCTCAAGGGGAGGCCGATTACGCCAATCGTATTCTCTCGGCGATGCGCAAACAGTTTGGTGGCCATGATGAAAAGCAAAAGGACGAGGCGTGATATGAGCGAATCTAACAGCGGCCTAACGCCATCCGATGCGCTCGTGTTTTTTGGTGCGACAGGCGACCTTGCGTACAAAAAGATATTCCCCTCGCTCTATGCGATGGTCAAGCGAGGCATGCTAAGGATTCCGATAGTCGGTGTTGGCTTTTCAGGCTGGAATCTAGCGCAACTGCGCGACCGGGCAAAAGACGGCATAAAACATTCCATTAAAAACGTCGATCCCAACGTCCTAAACCAATTGCTCTCGCTGTTGCGCTATGTGGACGGTGACTATAGAAATCCAGAGACATTTCAAGCGCTCAGGCAAGCGCTTGACGGCGTCTCGCATCCAGCCTTCTACCTGGCCATTTCCCCCGCCTTCTTCGCTGCAGTCATCAGGGATCTTGGTTCAGCCGGCTTGGCTGAGCACGCCCGCATCATTGTGGAAAAGCCTTTCGGCCGTGATCTGGCTTCGGCCCGCGAGCTTAATCACGCCGCGCATTTAGTTTTTCCGGAAACTTCGATCTTTCGCATCGATCACTTTCTTGGCAAGGAAGCCATTGAAAATATTCTCTATTTCCGATTCGCAAACTCTTTTTTGGAACCGATCTGGAATCGCAATTACGTGGAGAGCGTCCAGATTACCCTTTCGGAAGATTTTGGAGTAGAGGGTCGAGGCAGCTTCTACGACGGCGTCGGCTGTCTGCGCGACGTGGTTCAGAATCATCTCTTTCAGATAGTCGCTCTTTTAGCGATGGAGCCTCCTGCCGAACAAAATTTTGAAGCGCAGCGAAGCGAAAAAGCCAAGGTATTCCGGGCGATGCATCCGCTAAATCCGGAAGATCTGGTAAGAGGTCAGTTTGAAGGCTATCTTCAGGAACCGGGTGTCGCTAAGGGCTCCGACACAGAGACTTATTGCGCCCTACGGCTGTTCATTGATTCGTGGCGCTGGGCAGGTGTGCCGTGGTACCTGCGCTCAGGCAAATGCTTAGCCGAGAGTGCTGCAGAGATACTGGTCCAGTTCAAAGCCCCGCCCCAGAAATTGTTCGAAGATGCTTGGCCGGCGTCTGGCCGGGCTAATTATTTACGTTTCAAGTTATCTCCTTGTCCCGCTATTGCTCTCGCCGCACGTGTCAAGCGAGTGGGAGAGGAATTTATTGGCGATCAGAAAGAGCTTTATCTCCTCAATGCCCAGCCAGACGAGCAAGCCGCTTATGAACGCCTGTTAGGCGACGCATTAGCGGGTAATAGTGCACTTTTTATTCGACAGGATGCGGTAGAAGCTGCTTGGGCGGTTCTTGATCGGGTTCTGACGAAGCATCACCCGGTTTGCCTGTATAAACCCGGTAGCTGGGGACCGAATGAAGCTGATGTCCTTATTAAGAATTATGGAGGATGGCACAATCCTCAAGAGTTTGATCGTGCAACGGCTAGAGAAGCCCATTTATGAAGGATTTCTGGTAACGATCACGCCCGCTTGCGAACTGGATTGATGTTTTCCATCGCAATGCACACAGATTGGGCATACGGATACCCAGTGTTTTTTGAAAAATAAGAAAAACGTTCTGGAGAAGGTAAGCAGCTATGAAAATCATTCATGTGGGTGGAACACATACCAAGGAATTGCTAAGGTGTTAACCCGAATAGTTCATAAATTCGCGTGATGATCACGCAGTATTTTGATTAATAGGGAAGTTTTGAGAAGGAGGGGTGTAGTGATTCATACACCCGACTGAGCAAAATCTTTCTTATTAATCAAAAAACAAGTGAGGGCACGTGCCAATTTATGAACTATTCGGGTTAAGCGGATATGTGATGCCGCTCTGCGGGAAGAAGCTGAAATTTAACCTAAAATATGATGAGCGGCTTAGTCCTTCATTACAATTTATTCCCTTCCATCAAAGTGTCAAATAGTCTGGAAGCGGGTGTGCCAGTGGACGCGAGAAATTGATTGCATTCTACAAGGAAAGCGCATGACCAACGTTGAACTCGACCAGTTGTCTATCAATACCATCCGTACGCTGTCGATCGATGCCGTGCAAGCAGCCAATTCTGGCCATCCCGGTACAGCTATGGCGCTTGCCCCCCTTGTCTACACCCTCTGGAATCGCATCATGCAGTTCGATCCGCAGGATCCGATCTGGCCCAATCGAGACCGGTTCGTGCTGTCGAACGGGCACGCGTCGATGCTGTTGTGGTCCGTGCTGCACTTAACGGGTACACGCGCGGTCAATGCAGACTACGAGAGGCTGGGACAGCTTTCGGTGACACTGGAAGATATTCGCCGTTTCCGCCAGTTCGGTAGCAAAGCTCCGGGTCACCCTGAGTATCACTGGGTATCGGGAGTAGAGGTCACCACGGGGCCGCTCGGACAAGGTATAGCAACCAGCGTGGGTATGGCGATTGCCGGGAAGTGGCTCGCAAGCCGCTATAACCAGCCGGTTTTCAACCTCTTCGACTATAATATCTACACTATTTGTAGCGATGGAGACCTAATGGAAGGCGTAGGGTCAGAGGCTGCTTCATTGGCTGGCCATCTTGCCCTCGATAATCTCTGCTGGATCTACGACAACAACCGCATCACTATTGAAGGCAGCACCCAGCTTACGTTCACGGAGGATGTGGCGACGCGATTCCTCAGTTATCATTGGAGTGTCCTGCGATTGAGTGACGCAAACGACACCGAACAAATTGATCACGCCCTCAAGGTATTCCAGAAAACCAAAGGCCGGCCCACAATCATCATTCTCGACAGTCACATTGGCTACGGTTCGCCGAATCGACAGGATACCGCTGCAGCTCACGGTGAGCCGCTCGGTCCGGACGAAGTTCGCTTTACCAAACGTGCCTACGGCTGGCCTGAGGATGCGCAGTTCCTTGTGCCGGAAGGGGTGCGCGAGCATTTTGCTGCTGGCATTGGCGCGCGGGGAGCATCAGCGCATCGTGCATGGACAGCGCTGTTTGCTGATTATCGTGCCCAGTATCCTGAGCTCGCCATTGAAATCGATCAGATGCAGCGACGTGAATTGCCGGCCGACTGGGATCGCAACCTTCCAGTTTTTTCCAAGGATCCTAAGGGACTGGCAGGGCGGGAGACTTCGGGTAAAGTGCTGAACGTGCTGGCGCAAAACATTCCTTGGTTGATCGGCGGTTCTGCGGATCTTGGCCCGTCGACCAAAACCTTGTTGACTTATCCAGGTGCGGAAGATATCCAGGCCAAAACGCCGGGAGGTAAGAATCTACATTTCGGTATCCGCGAGCACGCCATGGGTGCGATCGTAAACGGGTTGTCGTTATCCAAGCTGCGGTCTTACGGCGCCACCTTCTTTATCTTTAGTGACTACGCGCGGCCTGCGATTCGCTTGTCGGCCCTGATGGAGTTGCCGACTATCTTTGTATTCACTCATGATGCCATGGGCGACGGAGAAGATGGTCCGACGCACCAACCGATCGAGCATCTTGCCTCTTTGCGCGCCATCCCTGGCCTGACGCTTTTGCGTCCTGGCGATGCCAACGAAGTAGTCGAAGCATACCGCGTCATTATGCAACTGCGCCACCGCCCGGCTGCCTTGGTGTTGTCGCGCCAAGCGCTTCCGACGTTGGACCGCAGTAAATATGCGCCAGCTTCTGGCGTGGCTCACGGGGCTTATGTACTCGCTGACGCGCCGGGCGGCAAGCCTGAGATTATACTGATCGCAACTGGCAGCGAGATCAGTCTTGCTGTGCAAGCCCATGAGCAGCTCATTTCTGAAGGCATCTTCTCCCGAGTTGTGTCCATGCCATCATGGGATATCTTTGAGCACCAAACGCAGGCATACCGTGACAGTGTACTGCCCTCCACAGTAAAGGCACGCATCGCGATTGAACAGGCATCCACCTTCGGTTGGGAACGCTATGTAGGCAATAGCGGCCGTATCGTAGGGATGCAGACCTTTGGCGCCTCAGCTCCCTTAAAAGAACTACAGAAAGAATTCGGCTTTGAGCCGGAACGAGTGGTGATGATCGCAAAAGAAATACTGGGAAAGACATAGCAAGATCTAACGATCGCTACTATCAAAAATAATTATTTCTGAGCTGTTTAAGGACAATGTTTGGGCCAGTTCTTTAGGCAGATAATAATTTACACCACGCATTCTTTTCACTCGGCTTCCGGATCGGGCTAAAAGAGGAGTTTAGGGTAATATCTCTAAATGCCATGGTTGGGATCTATGATCAGCGTAACCCGAATATTTCAAACAGTATTAATGAGCAAAATAGGCAAACATTTAGCTATCTGGTTACTGACTCTGGCTAGCCTCGCCATTATAACCGGCATCGGTCTCTATATATTTCGCGTCCCGCTGATAGCCTCGCTCATCAGTTATCAGTTACGCGAACAAAACATTCCGATGCCATCTCTTTCGGTGGTAGATATTTCGCTTAATAGCCTGTTATTACGCGACCTGACGATAGGTACCGCTAAGGAGCTGCATGCTGACAAGATTCATGTCTCCTGGCATTTGCGCGATCTGCTCGCAGGAACGGTAGACTCGGTTGAAATGAGTGGATTGCACATGGCGCTCGATCTGAGCGGGGAACGGCCTCCTTTGGGCTCACTGCAACCGCTGCTTTCCTCCGCTGGCGAAAATTCGAGTCCGATCCGGTTGCCTGCCATTTCATTCAGGGATTCGGCTATTCATGTGCGTTCAGCTTGGGGCGATGCGGTCATCGCGCTGACTGGCAATCTCGATCAAACTCGATCAGACACGCTCTTTATCGGCCTCGATGCTGAAATCACCGGCCCAGCGGGTCAGGCCAAAAGCACGCTTGCGGTCACTCTGGATGCCCAAGGAAATCTGCAGGGCAAGATGACTATTGCAGAAGGCAGGTTGAGTCTGCCCGAGGCGCAAATTTCCAGTTTCACGGGCGATGCAGCCTTCATGCTCGTGGCGAGGCGCCCGCAGCATATTAGTGCTGAATTCCTGCTAGCCGATATCCATCTGCCAGGGAGCGGCCAGGTAGAGCCACCATCCGAGCAAGTCTTTGAACAGGCCAGATTCAGTTTGCATATGGATGAATCAAATGCACGGTTAATCGGAAAATTACTGACTTCCGCTGATACACTCGTGGCAGAGTTAGATGTTACGGCGCGTTATTATCTCAATGCACCTGATATCAATCTCGTTTTCAATGCCAATAGCCCAGCCAGGCATTATCCCTGGCAATTGCTTGGCCTTGCTCAGCCCAGCGCAGGATCGGTAGTATTAGCGATGAAAATCAGCGGACAGACTCCTCCCTTCCAGGAGTTCCGCCACGATGGCCTGAATGGATTGAGCTGGCTGCAACACAGTACGCTGACCGGGCAAGCTCAGCTTGAACTGCAAGCGCTCAGCTTTCCACAAAAGGTAACTAATCTTAACGGCAAGCTTGGGCTTGATGGAGCCTTCGCCCAGGGTTCTGGCAAGCTTGATCTGCATGTTGATGCAGATCGGCTGATTGCCGGACAGTTGATTGCTCGCCGGGTTTCTATTGCCTTGCCGATGCAGATTCACCTCGATCATGACGTCTGGCGAATGGCGCTGCAAAAGGTGGGGCGGGCCACGCTCGATGCGATTGATCCAATCAATGCCGTTAGCCTTAAGGATCCTTTAAGCCTGTCTATTTCCCAGGCGGATATCGAGCTGGTGAAAAAGCCGCAAGGCCTGGTACTCAAACATCACCTCGCCGCAGCAGCAACAGCCTTCACGCTGCTGGTCGAGCAAGAAGAGGCGCAAGCGGTTGAAGCGCAAATTCATCCTGGGAAGATAACCTTGAGTGGAGGACTTGTTGCAGGTGAAGAATACCAAGGCCGGGGCGCCATCAAGGGTATGAGTCTCACCCTGCCGCAATTGCGCCTGCAGCTGACTAATATTGCGGCGGCGCTCCAGCTGGGCACAGGAACCGGCAAGATTGCTGACTTCACCATCGGCCAACTGCACCACCAAACATCCACACCCTATTTCGCCCCCCTTTCCGTTTCCGGCAGCATTCAATCCGTTCGGGGTCAATCCAGTGTGTATGCGATGGACGTCGCTGGCGGCACGCCGGGATTACGCTACCTGACACTCACTGGCAAGCTGGCGCTCGATAAGGGTGATGGCATGCTAAAGGTAGCAATTACTCCCTTAACCTTTGCAGCCGGCGGCCTGCAACCTAAAACACTTTTACCCGCTCTTGCCCAGTTGGAGGATGTGAGCGGCATGGTCAGCGCCCGTGCTCAATTCGAATGGTCCAGGGAAGGCATGCGCAGCAGCGGCGTAGTTGATCTCGATCATGTATCATTTGTGCATCCAACCACCAAAATCAGCAATCTGAATGCGACGCTGAGTTTAAATGACTTGTTGTCACCCAGCAGCCCATCGCGGCAGACGCTCACCATTCAGCGCATCGATCCCGGTATTCCCCTGGAAAGACTGGTGGTTTTCTACCAAATTGAAGGCTCCCCGCCTCGAATCGCCCTCGAGAAAGCAGATCTCTTCCTGCTCGGAGGGAGCGTGTCCTTAGGACCTGCCATCATCGATCCAGCTTCTGCCCGCACCGATTTTGTGATACGCGTGGATGATATTGATCTCGAGGTTCTGTTCGATCAGATTCAGGTAGAAGGATTGACGGGAAATGGTCGTGTCAGTGGCAGTATTCCGGTTACGTTTGAAGGCAGTCAGATCACCATACGAAACAGCCATCTCGTGGCGGAAGCACCCGGCGTGCTGCACTTCCAATCTGACAAAGCCTCGCAACTGTTAGCTGGCGCAGGCAAAGAAATGGATTGGCTACTTCAGGCGCTGCAGGATTTTCACTATAGCGAACTGTCCCTAAAACTGGATAAGTCCGCAGCGCATGACTTGGTGGCCACCCTCTCCCTGCTGGGAAATAATCCCAATGTTAAAGAGGGGCAGATGTTTCGCTTGAATCTCAATCTTGAAAGTAATATTGGCGAGATTCTGCAGGCTATTGGTCAAGGCTACAGGCTATCCAGCGAAGTGTTGCGCGACCTATTCAGATTACATTAAGCTGTATTCCGCTAAATTGTATATGCTGTTATGCTCATTAGCCGATTCCAGCAGAAATCCCGCTCGGGGAGGCCATCAGAAAAGGAGTGCAACCGTGCACAAAACTCATCGAACCAAAGAGATTCCATCGGTTATAGGATTATGGATGCTTTGCTGCCTGGCACTTGCTGCCTGCACCCCGACGGTCGAAGTCAAAGCACCCCAAGAGCCCATCACCATTAACCTTAATGTCAAGCTGGATGCCGATATACGCGTAAAGCTTGAAGAAGAGGCGAAAAAAGACATTGAAGCCAATCCGAATGTTTTCTAGTGTCCAAATTAGATCGATAAGGAGAACATCATGCTGCGTATGCCAAGCATTCTAAAAACACAATCCCTGCTAGGAATTATTAGCACTGTTCTGCTGATACTGTCACTCTATGGAGCACCGGCATGGGCCGATAATCTTGAACAGCTGCGTGCCTCAGGCGCGATAGGTGAAAGCTATAGCGGCTATGTGGTTGCCAGAAATCCTGGCGCTCAAGCAGAGGCTAATGCCATTAATGCCCAGCGTAGAGCGATTTATCAGGAAAAGGCTGCGGCACAAGGTGTAAGCGTCGATCAAGTTGGCAAAGTTTATGCCGTGGAAATATTCAAGAAAATTCCTGCTGGTACCTGGATTCAAAACAATAATGGGCAGTGGGTACAGAAATGATGACGATAACGGGTAAGCCCATGATCAACATGAAGGGGTAACGAGGCGCGTGACGAGATAGGGTTTGGGCGTTTATTTTCCCCATCTCCATCAGTATAATCCTGCCTGGCTAAATACTAATTTTTATCACTCTTTGGCGAGGCGGTCATGCTGCTGTGGTTTGTTATTTTCTACCTGATGGTTTCCGTGGGCATTGGCCTCTATGCTGCCACGCGCGTGCACAGCGCTAAGGACTTTGCGGTTGCTGGTCGCTCGCTGCCGTTGCATGTCGTGACCGCTACGGTGTTTGCCACCTGGTTTGGTGCCGAGGCGGTGTTCGGCGTACCGGCCACTTTCGTCAAAGAAGGCTTAACCGGTGTAGCCGCTGACCCGTTTGGTTCCTCGATGTGCCTGGTCATCGCCGGCATCCTTTTCTCGCGCTACCTCTACCGGCTCAATATTCTCACGCTCGGCGACTTTTACCGCATGCGTTATAACCGCACGGTCGAAGTGCTCACCTCGCTTTGTATCGTTGCGGCCTACCTGGGTTGGGTCGCAGCGCAGATCAAAGCGCTCGGCTTAATCTTTTACGTCGTCACCGATGGTGCGGTCAGTCAGGAAACAGGCATGATACTCGGCACCGCTATCGTGCTCACCTATACAACTTTCGGTGGCATGTTCTCTGTGGCGATCCTGGATTTTGTGCAGATGTTTGTATCAATGAGCGGCCTGCTTTTTATCGCCTGGATTATCAGCGGCAAAGTCAGCGGGGGGGCCACGGCGGTTATTGATCATGCCAGCCTGGCAGGTAAGCTCAATTTTTTTCCGGAAATGGATCCATTGAAGTGGATTGCCTTTCTCGGCGCCTGGGTTACGATGATGCTCGGCTCCATTCCGCAGCAGGATGTGTTTCAACGCATTACCTCGGCAAAGAGTGCTCATGTTGCCCTGTGGGGCTCGATACTGGGTGGATCGATTTATTTCTGTTTTACCTTTGTGCCGATGTTCATTGCCTATTCTGCAACCATGATCGACCCAGAATTATTTTCAAAATTGCTGGAAGAGGATTCCCAGTTGTTACTGCCGACACTGGTATTGCAGCACACGCCACTGGTTGCCCAGGTGCTGTTTTTCGGTGCAGTGATATCAGCGATCATGAGTTGTTCGTCCGCAACATTGCTCGCGCCATCCGTTACTTTTGCTGAAAATGTGATCCGTGGTTTTTGGCCGAAAATGGGTGATCACCAGTTCCTTTGGGTTATGCGGGCAACGCTGGTGGGTTTTGGAAGTATCGTGCTCGCGTTCGCGCTGAATTCTGAATCTTCTATTTTTGAAATGGTGGAAAGCGCTTACAAGGTCACACTTGCCGGTGCATTCGTGCCACTGCTTTGTGGCATATTTTGGAAGCGGGCCACCACTCAGGGTGCGCTAGCGGCTATTCTCGGTGGCTTGCTCTCCTGGCTCATGATCGAAACCCTGATCGGTGAAGAAAGTCTGATACCGCCACAATTAATCGGGCTTGGCATTTCCGCATTGGGCATGATCGCCGGTTCATTGCTGCCACAGTGGATCGGCCACAAAATACCTGGTCGCCCCTTGCACGAATTGCAGCATCACGCGGCTATGGAAACGCATCACGTTACATCGCGCTAGCTTTTGTCATCGAACTTCCTGCTACGATTAGAGCCAGCGCGGCAGTCAGATTACATGGCTGTTTTTTTCAATTTAAATTCCTCAATTGAAATTTATGGTGAGAACAGCTAAAACCTAATACTGTAAACGGTTTATGGCTAAAAATATTAACTGCTCCTCAGTTGCCATATACAAGCTGAAAGCAAGGTATGGCAGCACTTTCAGATGATTTTGATTGTCTCATTAAAATCTCACCCAACTGGTGATGCTAAGAATCCCCCAAAACCTTAATCTACAGGATTCTTGAACGATTAAGAGACCTCAATTGAGCAAAATAGGATAAAGGTTTTTCCGGAACGATCTACCAAGTAATGACCGTGGACTGTGTTAAGCAGGTGTTGGAATGATAGCGGAAAGCTGGTCTTACGAACTCCGCAACATAAACAGTATGGCCGGACTGAATCCGGCCATACGATAATAAGCAATAAAAGAGATGTTGGATGCTCTGCTACTGTTTCTTCACAGGCTCCATCAAGCTCATTATTCTATGACGTTCAGAGAGCCAGGCAGGTGGATGTTTTTAGGATGGAGCTGACACCAAATAGTAAAGGCACCAGCTTTATCAGCTACAAAAGAGATAGTCTTGGTTTCTCCTGCTTTGATTACTTCTTGAATTCCATATTCATCAATGGAAAATCCTTCGCTGATAGGAGATTTGTTTTCTACGGTAATTTTTACAGTGGTTCCTTTGTGGACGGTCAGTGTCTCAGGCTCATTGAGAACATTAAAAGCGCGAATGTTCTTCACTGTCACGCCTTCGATGTTAAGCTCAGGAATAGTGGTGTCATAAGCGTTAACAATGACCTTGAAGTTTTGTTCCGCTGCTTGAGCAGTGCCTGCTAGCAACAATCCAATAGCAAAACTCATGCACAATGTTTTGGTTATTTTCATCTTTACTTCCCTCCATTAAAATTTATGGTTTATTTAGTGAAATTAGCGCTTACACTTTTTGACGGTACCTACATTACCAGTACCTTAGTCAACAGAATAAACTCCCCTGTATACCAGTCTGATCATCCAAGGGGTTATTCGTTGTTAGAATTGAACTTTTGTTCATGTTTTTCTAAAGACTTGCCTTTTTCTTTTAATACCTAGTATCGGCATGATACTTTAGATGGGATGATCAAGGATGTCAATATCCAGTCTCTTCCAATATGAAATGAGCAATTAGATTCTGAGTTGGTCATTATGCGAGGCATGGTGATCGATATGGATGAAGCGAGTCATGGGGTCAGCGAGTCATGGGGTCAGGTCTAGAATAGATGTATACTTAATATCATAAAATATAGACCTGTCCCCAGCAATGTGAAATTGACTGATGTTACCGAAGAACAAGTGCGGTGGGCAATCGATCGTCTCAATCACCGACCACGCAAAGTACTTGGATTTAGAACTCCGCATGAGGTATTCTTCGGAGTGTCGGTAAGTTACACTAAACAGCCATCAAAAGTTGCACTTCGAATTTGAGTCCACGTTTCATTAATTGCGTGGGATATTGCATCTTTTCAAATTCTAATTTTGGTCAGTAATCAATGAAAATTATTGCCTGGAACCTCAACCACCGTACCAGGAAGAAGAAGGTTCCCTCTGCAGTCATTACATTCTTATCGGAGTATCGGCCGGATCTGGTCGTTCTGTGTGAGTTTGTTGATTCACCCAAGCAAGAGCAGTTTTATTCTGATGCGAGAGCCATTGGCTATGAGCATTCAGCGATTTCAAAGAGCTCCCCTAATCAAAATCAAGTGCTGATCTTCTCACGACTGCCGTTAATTGTGGGAGACATAGTAGCCCCAAAAACAACGGAGGCGGCTGAAACAAACTTTCTTCATGTCATCTTGCCAGAGCAGGGAATTGAGGTTGTTGGATTGAGAGCTCCTGCCTATACGAAACAGGTAGAGAAGGCGAATTATTGGAAGGAAGTGGCAACCATCGCCGCACAACATGCTGAGCGCAGTATCATTTTCCTAGGTGACCTTAACTACGACCCGTTCAAAGGAAAATCCCCGGCCATGAAGCATTTATCCTTTGCGTTTGGCAATAAGTATTCATTGCCCAACCCACAAGGAGAGTGGAGCTACGTTTCAGCCTGCGGCACTCGTACATCCAGAATTGATCATGCCATTATATCCTCCACACTCCGGGTTTCTGATGTTCGTTACTTGAACCAGTGGCGCGAGATTCAGCTTGCCGGCCCACGCAACACGTCTTCGGTTACTGACCATGCGGTCCTATCTCTGTTGGTTACGCGGAGTATCGATGCTTAACTATGTGTTCCAGCTGAAGTTCCTGCCGCCGCTTTCACGCCTTTAGAGTCACGGCTGAATGCAGGTGTTAATAATCACGTAGGGGATCAAATGAAGGGATGGGTAATAGCTGTTGTTGTTATCTCAATAGTAGTGGCTGTCAGTAAAATATAGACCTGCCCCCAACAATGCTGTAGACCTGTCCTCCACAATGCTGATTCATTTAGCGCATCTCTCGCCAAATAGATATATCGACTATCAGATGCCTATGGAGTCATGGGGTCACCCATTAGCCGTCCTAAGTCAAGAGCACGAACAAAATACTCGCCATTCGGCGATAAAATAACAAACGATAACACCATTGTTGAACGTTTTTTTGCTGAAATTGCTCGTGCCCTTTGCTTCAAATTATGGTGATGTCATTAATCGCACCAGTCACCCATCAGGATCAAGTGAAAACAAACCAGCTGCACCAGTTGTTTTCACCCTGGCAGCCAAGCCGCCCCAGAAG
>NZ_FNDH01000091.1 GCF_900100485.1 Nitrosomonas sp. Nm132
CATCGCGTGGTGCTCAAGGCCGAGGTGCTGGCGGGGAACACCGGGCGGCCAGCCAAAGATAATCAGCGTTACGTGGTCACGTCGCTGCGCAGTCCCACTCCCCGCGCACTCTACCAGCAGGTGTATTGCCAGCGCGGACAAGCGGAGAATTGGATCAAACAAGTGAAGGCCGATTTGAAGTCAGACCGCACCTCGGCTTCAAGCTTCCTCGCTAACTTTGCACGCCTATTACTGACAGCCGCAGCTTATGTCCTGCACCAGCAGCTGCGCGTTTTGGGCTTGCACGATACCGAACTGGCGAGCGCACAGCCAAAGACAGTCATCCTTTCGCTGTTCAAGATTGCCGTACGCGTCAAACAGTACAAAGACCGGGTGCTGCTACACCTACCCAGCGCCTGTCCGGTCAGGGCGCTGCTGACAAAAGTCTGTCAACGACTCGTTTCAGCCCGTAGGAAATCTGCCATGCTGGCCTCTCCATAACCCGGCACGTCCGGCTCACGAGGCGATGCCACCCCCTTCCCAGTAACCAGCTCACGTTCAACCTTGTCGCTAGGGGCAGGGAAGATATCGCCTAAAAATCAAAAAATAAGGGGGTAGAAACCAGAGTAGGTAACAGAAAATTTATGCAAAGTTCAGGTTAGCAGATTCTTCTTCATTCCTGTCTAACTTAATTTCCAAGTTGTTTCCAACTTAATATACTCATCGCACTTCAAAATTCAGTTTTTATAATCCCTCATCCGACCTTCTCCCCGCGGGAAAAGGTACTCTCTCTTTTTGCAACCCATTTTTGAGAAAATCATGCTGCCTCCATGTTGAAGAACATACTGCCGTCAAAGGGTTGTTTGTTATGTAACATGCCATAAATGGCGTGCAATATTTTTTGCATGACTGCACATATTGCTTGAATTTTTTGCAACCCGCGCTTTTCCTGCAAATGTTTGTAATAAGCCGCAACATGAGGCTCGTAGCGACTTGCTACCAGTGCAGGCATGTACAGGGCTTGGCGGATATACCGATTGCCTGCTTTGCTGATTTTTGCTCTTTTGGCCACACTACTGCCTGATTCGAAATGCCTTGGATCCAAGCCTGCATAAGCCACCCATTGTTTGACTGTCAAATCATCGGGCATGGTCAATAGCTCACCCAGCAATTGGATCGCGGATGCTTCGGCAATGCCTTTTATGCTGGTAATTAACGTGTAAATCTCCTGCAACGTTTGATTTCCATTGAGAGTTTTTAATGCGCTACTTCGAAAACTGGCAATTTGTGCTTCGAGGGTGTCAATCAAGCTTTGTGTATGCGCTAGAATCACTTCCGGTGTTTCCTGAGTAGCTAATAGCGCGCTCAACTGATTCTTGACCTGTGCCTTGATTTTATTGGTTGCAGCAATACGGCGTGCCAAGGCGCGCAAAGCAAGCGCTTCCTCGCTTGGGCGCTGCCATTCAACAAACGGCATCCGTTCAGCATAACTGGTCAACACATCAGCATCAATATTGTCTGTTTTACTGCGCTGCAACAGTGCTTTAGAAAAGTTATGCGCAGCTTTGGGGTTGATAATCATCACCTTGATCTGTTCAGCACGACTTAATGCAACCGCCAAATCAAAGTGATATATACCCGTCGCTTCCATGCAAACGATGCTTTCGCCATGCAGTTTCTGAATCAGAGCAATCAGCCTGTTATGATCTTCCGGCACATTCTCAAATAATTGTGCTTTTCGATGTTTGCCATTAACACTCACTACAACACGCAATTCTTTACTTGAAACATCAATTCCGATGTAATTCATTGCTATTTCCTCAATACCATTTTTGTTATCATGCTTTCTGGTTCCCTGACCCTGGCACTTCATCTATCTTCCTTGCAAATTCAAGTTCAGAAGCAAAGCTTACAGACCTTGGATACTCCACGATATCGATGACGAGGGCGGGGAGCCTATCTTCTCACAAGCTCAAGGCTTAAGGTATAACCGGCTTCCCCAGAAATCAGTGCTAGTCTAAAACAATTTTATCGTTGGTCTTAATATACAAGGTATAGCTGCCGAATTTTGAAGTAATGGAATGGACGCCCACTACCCTAAACGGCATCAAAGTGCCAAAGTAACGGTGCAATAACCATTCAACCAGATAGAAGCGTCCAATATGAAGATTACAACAATAGGAATTGATTTAGCAAAAGAAGTATTTCAGATTCACGGTGTAGATACGCATGGTAAGACTGTGTTGCGCAAGCAATTGCGCCACAGCGAGATGGCGAAATATTTTTCGCCAATTTAGAGTCCTGCTTGATAGGCATGGAAGCCTGTGGTAGCTCGCACCACTGGGGGAGAAAATTGGGTGAATTTGGGCACACCGTCAAGCTCATGTCTCCTCAGTTTGTCAAACCTTATGTCAAAACCAAAAAACATGACACGGCTGATGCAGAAGCAATTCTCTGAAGCAGTAACTCGACCCAATATGCGTTTTGTCTCGATCAAAAATGTTGAGCAACAGGCGATTCTATCAGTGCATCGTGCCAGACAGGGTTTTGTCAGGGCCAGAACCGCACAAGCAAATCAGATACGTGGCCTATACTCTCTGAGTTTGGTATCGTCATCCCTCAGGGCATCCAATCGATTGGCAAACGTATGCCTGACATTCTGGAAGATGCCGAAAATGGTTTTCCAGGAATAATGCGCCGATTGCTGGAAAGACTGAATGACCACTTTAAGGAACTGGATCGGCAAGTGAACGAATTAGAGTTACAAATCAAGCTTTGGCACAAAGAGAACGAAGCCAGCCAAAGATTGGAAGCCATTCCTGGTGTTGGCCCGATTGCAGCGAGCGCCATTGTGGCAACCGTAGGAAATGCGGCGGAGTTTAAGGACAGCAGACAATTAGCAGCATGGCTAGCCCGAATATTTCATAAATTGGCACGTGTCCTCACTTGCCTTTTGATTAATAAGAAAGATTTTGCTCAGTCGGGTGTATGAATCACTACACCCCTCCCTCTCAAAACTTCCCTATTAATCAAAATCCTGCGTGATCATTACGCGAATTTATGAAGTATTCGGGCTAGGGTCTGTTGACATTTCACATAGGTAGCCACAGGTAGCCACAGGTATCCACACGCGATAGCTACCATACTTTCGTAATTTCTCTTGAGTTTGTCGTATCGTGTTGCTATTGCCCGATACTGCTTTAGTCGTGCAAAGGCGTTTTCCACCAAATGCCGGTACCTATACAAGTCCCAATCCATATCTGCGTTACTCTTTAGCGAATTGCGCTTTCTTGGGATCACGGCCCTGGCTCCTTTCTTTATGATCTGCTCACGTATGCACTCACTGTCATAGCCCTTATCCGCCACAATCGCCTGCGCATCAGGTAACTTGGCAATCAGCTCCGGTGCCGCAGAGCAATCATTCACATCTCCACCGGTAATTTCAAATTCAACCGGCAAACCACAACCATCAACAGCAAGGTGGATCTTCGTAGTGTTGCCAGCACGGTTTTTTCCGATGGCCTGCGGCTTCTTGCCGGCAGCTCCCGCACTATGCTCAGACAACCTGATCTCGGAGCATCCCTCGTTTTTAAAGCATTCTAAAGAACAAATATAAATCAATCGATTACATGTGCCAGGGGAGGAGATACAAAAATAGGCAGTCAAACAAACTGGATTTTGAGAAGATACGATTTTTGAGATGAACTCTATACAGATATTCTTTCGAGGAATTCCTGATGCCACAACTTCACTTGCCACTATTCCCCCACGGAGTAA
>NZ_FNDH01000021.1 GCF_900100485.1 Nitrosomonas sp. Nm132
ACAGCCATGACGCCTTGCTCATCCAAATATCCCAAAATAATTCGTGCCCGAAACACCGCTTTGTAGGGCTCCGTTTGGCTATTCGCCCGCCGCTCTAATGTTTTCCGCGTCTGTTCATCGCAATTTAATAGCTGCATATCCTTCCTCCCTGGAAGATAGCATGCACCTTATCGCTTAATAATGCAATTAAGCACTAGGTCATGGCACGCACCAGCGACATCTTTTACCATTGCTTGAGACAACTTACCAGCAGTACCTGCGCCAAGCATCGCTACAAGCCGCCAATGACCGTATCAGCAATGCCATCGCGGAGCTGCCGATCTTCCCGCATTATGCGTTTGATCTGGATGCCCTATACGGCGCCGTCGATGGCCAGAAATTCGGCGTTGAGCGTCCAACCGTGAAGGAACGCTAATCGCGTAAATACTTTGGACGCGGCAAAGGCGTGGTTGCCTACACGCTGTTGTGCAATCACGTGCTGCTCAATGGCTACCTTATAGGTGCACATAAGTACAAAGGCCACCATGTGTTCGATATCTGGTATCGCAGCACATCTCACTCCGACAAGCACTGCTCCCAACACGGCTCAAACCCTTTACAAAAATCGTCACTCGCACAAAAAATCACTACTATAATCTCCGTTGGAATCTGATTTCTCTAATGATGAAACTCTTTTCGAAAATCGCTCCATCATAAGGAATTCAGGTTCCTTTTGCTGCTTTTCTTATATCGAACTCACGTTAAGTATTTTTTAAATTTGCCTGTTCCCAAAACACGATCTTGGCGATCACAAAGGGTTTAATGCTGGATAATCGGTATAACCCTTCGAGCCTGGAGTATAGAACGTGGCTGGATTAGGTTGATTCAACGCAGCGCCGGCTTTGATCCGGGCTGGCAAGTCGGGGTTAGCCAAAAAACTGGTGCCGAAAGCAATCGCATCGATTTTTTCTTCAGTAATATCTTTGTTTGCTTCCTCGGCCGTGTAATCCATATTGCCAATGAGCACGCCTCTGTAATGCCTACGAATAGGCGTCATAATGTCGCCACTTTGCTGCTGAAAAAGATCCCCTCGGATGACATGAAGATAAGCAAGATGAAACTCGTTAAGTCGCCCAGCCAGCCAAGTAGATAATCCAATAGGATCGCTGTCAATCATACTGTTATAGCTGTTAAGCGGCGAGATGCGCAGTCCGACTCGCTCGCTGCCCCATACCAGGCTAATGGCCTCGAGCACTTCGAGCGTCAAACGCGCCCGGTTTTCCAGGGAGCCCCCATAGGGGCCTGGGCGCTTGTTTGTGCCGTCACGCAAGAATTCGTCCAGCAGGTAGCCGTTTGCGCCATGTACTTCAATACCATCAAAACCTGCTACTTTGGCATTCTCGGCAGCTTTCTTAAATCCAGCAACAATACCGGGCAGCTCATCATCACGAAGTTCCTGTGGAATAACATAAGGTTTCTTTCCGTCGGGTGTCAACACTTCATCTCCTGTAATGGCAATAGGGCTGGGAGCAACAGGCTGAACACCCTGGTTGAGAAGCGGGTGGCACGCTCTTCCACCATGCCAGAGTTGAAGGAAAATCTTGCCATCGGCAGCATGCACCGCATCGGTAATCCGTTTCCAGCCAGTGATCTGATCAGGGGAATAGATACCTGGTTCCATCCAGAATGCGGAATTCCCTTCGATCACCATGGTAGCTTCCGCGATAATCAGCCCTGCACTTGCTCTCTGAACATAATATTCAGCCATCAAAGCATTTGGAATGTGCTCAGCATCCGCTCGACAGCGAGTAAGTGGAGCCATGAAGATGCGATTGGGTACAGTGATTGCACCAAGCTTTAGAGGAGTAAACAACGTAGTCATCCGCTTAAATCTCTTGAAATTGAATAACTGTCATTTTAGCCAAAATAAAAGGATAGTCGATATTGAAATGCTGCGGCCAGGAACACGGCATCAATTGAACCTGAACATGCAAACTTGAACTGATTCAAAACCCTACCTGTTTATATTGATGCCGCTGATATTCGATCTCTCTCAAGAAACACCTCCCAAGTAACTGATTTAATATGACATATTCAAAAGGACTTTCATTAACGACGAGTTTCATGCCCATTTTTTCAGCGCACTGAGCCAGATTCCGCAGCACGCTGGCGGTATCGTTCCTCATAGCAGTCTTGACCCCGATCGGTGTATTCCTCGCCGCGGGTGAGCATCGTGTAAATTAGCCGCGCCAGCTTGTGTGCAGCCGCAGTCACGGCTTTGGGCTTGTCCATGCGGGCACACATTCTTTGGAAGTGCGTGCCCAGCGCAGATTGACTGCTAGGCAATGCCGCCGCGGCCAGCTTCAAGGCTTGGGCCGCGCGGTTCGTTACCCGTTTAGTCTTGCCGCTCATTACTTTGCTACCGGTAATCTTGGTACCCGGGCACAGTGATGTGGCCATGATTCCTTGTAGGGCCGCTTGGTAGTCATCGCATCGAATATATCTGCGATGGCAAAGATCCGTGTATTCAGCGAAATAGCCTTGCCCTGGAGTCCTAGCGGATAACCGCTACCATCGTATCTTTCATGGTGAAATTCAACCACCTCTCTTGTCCTGTTCAGCCAACTCGATTTGCTTAGAATTTCCATCCCCAGCGATACGTGAGTTTTCATGACTTCAAGCTATTCCGATGTCAGCTTGCCAGGCTTGAGCAGGATGGGATCGCGGATGCCAATTTTGCCAACGTCATGTAAAAAAGCACCAGTAATCAGATCGTGAATTTTTTCACGCGAGAGTCCGATCGCTTCGCCTAACCTCAGTGCATAAAACGTAACCCGGTAGTTATGGCTATTGGTAGTGGAATCACGTTCGGCAATGGCGCAACCGAGTACATTCATCAATTCCAGGTTGCCTTTGAGCAGATCACCGGACAGTTTGATTAATCCCCGGTTGAGCCGTCAACACAATCGGGTACATCAGCAGAGTAGTAAATGTAATGCCAAGCGCAACAAAAAACAGCTTGCGAGCTAAATCTTCTCTAATTGAATCACACGTCTCGCGATCGACCTGATAGATACCCTCGAAATAACCAACCAGCGAATCCCGGGCATCATGCAGTGGCGCCAGGATGATTAGCAGCAATTCACCTTGCACATAGTGAAATTCATACGGGAGCTCACTTGCTTTGGGAAATTGGTGGCGATAGCGGTCGGTGTCTTGCTCTGGACGAATGATTTCAAGCCTGATTTGCTTGTTGCGATCATACAATTCGACAACCAGGAAATGCTGATTGACCAGTTGCTGTGCTAAATCTGTCAACTGTTGATAAGCTACGGAGTCAAGTTTTTCCAGATTATGAGCGGGCTCTCCACTAAACGTCGCAGACTCCCTCAGTGCAAGGTCGTGGACGAACTGCTGAATTCGACCGAGCTCCAGCCACGGGACAACCCCGCCAATCAATATACTGAGAAACAGCCATCCCAGAAACAGCCGAACCAGGATTCTCCGGTGAATGAAACGACTCGTGGGCAAGTGCAGCTTTCGAATCTGTCCTGGCGTCATCACCTTCTCTCGCCGGCACTTCTGGACTACTCATGCAGCGAGAGATCTGATAGATTGCGTTAATAATGACATTATCGAGATACCAACCTAATAGACCGTTCCAGCATAACAGTTACAGAAAACGCCGTTCGGCCTGAGCCTGTCGAGGGTCGATGTCAGTTGCTTAGCGGTTTGACAAGCTTACCACGAACGGTAATGGTTTTACTGGAACGATCCACTAAAATCGGTAACCCAAACGTCCGCCTAAAGTGTCCATCCCCTCGTTGTCGTTAGCAAGATAGGCATTGGAAATATGATCAAAGTATACTGACAACGAAGTTCTGGCACCGAAGTGATAGCCAATTTCGATCGGAATATGAAACAGTACTCGTGATCCCAGGGCCTTGCGGTCATCGTGTTGAAGATGAAGTTTGCCATCGTGTATCGCCCCACCCAGCCCAATACCAAAAAACATACCGCTGGTATGCTCGTATTGCCAACGAATATCCATGTACAACTTGGAAGTATCGCCGACAGTATTTACCGACCCGCCAAAGGCGGGACGAATGGTTCCACCGATAAATTTGATATGAGGCGAGAAGATAGCTTCCAGATTGAGATCAACACCGCCCTCGCGGCGGAAACCACTCCACAAATCGTCGGTGTCATGGTGAAGTACACCGAACTTGATCTCATGCAACCATGCGAGCGCCCTTTGCTTATCTGCATATCCAGCAGACGAAATAACACAAGCAAGGCTGAAAACCCATACTTCAATAATTCGAGTGCGCATGATCAAATCGATCTTCCCTCAAATTCATATTCCCATATAGGTGTATTTAATAACATAACGTGAGTTCGACGCAAGAAAAGCTGTAAAAGGAATCGGAATTCATTACTGAGCGTGAGAATAACGGCAGGTAATGTCGATGATCGTGACCCGGCGCCAGAGCTGGCACGTTCCTTATTTGAAAAACTCTTTGGTGACCGGGGCTACATCTCTCAGCCGCTCTTTGAGCAACTCTGGGAGGAAAGCGTGCAACTCGTCACCAAGCTGCGTAAAAACATAAGAAGCAAGCTGCTGCCGCTGTTTGACAAACTTTTGTTGCGTAAACGCTCGATCATGGAGACTGTCAACGATCAACTGAAAAACATCTCGCAAATCGAGCATTCCCGCCATCGTAGCCCATTTAACTTTTTTGTTAATCTGATAGCCGAGCTGGTAGCTTACGCATTCTAGAAGAAAAAACCTCACTTAATATCAGACCCTCTCAAGCTCTTCCAGTCGCGTTGATGTAATCCTTATGTCGAACTCACGTTATATTATGGAGCAAGGCTCAGATTTTCTGGAAGTAAAGGTGAGGTAGGCATGATTACTCCAGCATGAAATCAAGAATGTCTTCGATCAAGCGTATTAGCCATAAACGTCATACAATTCACCGAGGAAAAAGCGGGCGAAACGCCCCTTAATTGCAATTTCTTCTGTGAACGATGCCGCTTCCGTGGCATGGAAACTCTTGATTAAATCCTTGATACCTGCCAAGGGTAGGCATAAAGTGCCGATAGCGACGAGATTCCCATCCTCCACACGCCCTTTGAATAATTTTAGACTCAGATTCGATAAATCACGCCACAGGTCGAGACCAAGGTCGTCATGAAGGACTTGCTCGAGGATAAAACTGTAACCTTGATTATCTTTTTCTATACCAAATTCATAAGTAATTTTTCGTGTTTTCTTTGATGCATTTTTTTCCAAAGTAAAGCGACCGTCAGTGAGCATCCTAAAAGTGCCGATAGTGGGATTGCTCAGATGACCCGTCACTCTTGCGGTATGCTGTGGATCATTAACAAAAGCTTCGAGATGATCAATATGAACGGTCAGGCTCAGCTTTAAATCTTCTCTTGTGCCAGGACGTTCCTGAAAATTTAAGTAGCCTGCCAGGTGCTGCGAAAAGCGGATTCCCGGCGCGGGATCTTTCATGCGGGAGGGGTTGGTAGGATTGATCTGGCCTGGTGCTTGGGTAAGATTTTGCAAATAGGCTTTGCCATCGGCATAGCCCATTTCGATTAAAGTGGCATGGTCGATTTTACCAAGATACAAATCTGGGTCCAAGGGTAGAGGGTGGTCAGGTCGAATGACATGGACCTGGATTGGGCGAGTTTGACCATAAGGACTGTCACCTTTCTCGATGCGGTGATTAAGTTCCCGTATGATTTCCAGCTGGTTGTTCAAAGCGGTATTGGCGCTAACTTCCAGCATTTGCACATAGAGGTGTAATATGCCTCCACGGTATACCCCTGTATTGCCTAATCCCCAAAGTACCCAGATCTCCTCGGCAGCATTCCTGACTGCCTCGATGAGATTGGCATCCTGGACAAAACCGGTATCCAGATAAATACCTCCCTCCTTACGCACTGGCGGAAAGACGCCTGGCAAAGACATACCGGCAATGATCATGTCTTCGTCAATATTCTGATGAGAAATAGTTTTAACGGTTTTGTTGGCGTAATCCAGGACGTTATAGTTGGCGTTAACTGCATCCACTTGGTGGATGGCTGCAAAATCGATACCGAAATGAGGCAGTACCTTACTGCGGAAACCATCGGCATCGCCAACGCCTTGCAAATTCTCAACTTTAAGGCAATCCTCGATTGGTAGAAATGAAATGGTGTCGATCAGACGCAAAGTACGCCAGCGCCGACATATTTCTGTTGGTGAGAGTCCGGATAGCAGCATGGACAAATTCAGGCTACCACCCGAGGTGCCGTCCATGAACTGAAAAACCATACCAGCTTCCTCCAGAGCAGCCAAAATACCGGCCTGGTAAGACAGGCGCAAGCCACCACCTGGCAGTACCAAGGCTCGTCTGGGTTCACCGGATTTTTGGGGTGCCGCGAGGTGGACAGATTTGCTTATACTCATGTTAGTGAATTTTAACGGTTGAGATTGCCAAATGTTTCACCAATGATCGGGGCGCTTGGTGACGGCGGCCACGTTTCATCCTGCGGCAAATCAATGACACTTTCGAATCCTTCCGGTGGCGTTGATGGCGGTTCAGCCTGGTGAAGAAACCAGGATTCGATATGGTCATCGAGTGTGCCGACAACGCCTGGTATGAAGGCGGTCACCAACGGCTGGTTTTCAATTTCCAGGGTTTTCAGAACATCAGCGTGGGGATGATCGCCTAATACCAGCTTGGCTTTGGCGAACTTGAACAGCTTCATGCCTGCCCAGCCTTTAATGTAGATGCTGGACTTCATCAGCATGCCACGGAAAGCGCAGTAATTGACAGCGGGGATATTCAGCAAAGGCAGAAAAGAGAATGAGGGGCGAGCTATTTCTATATAAGTTACCAATTGACCATCCAGATCATATTGGCTGCTGACAGTGTTATCTCCGATCTTAAAGTCAAGATTGCCTTGATGCTTGGGCATACCCCAGATGCCTTTGCCACCCTTGACGGAAATTTTTGTGGATACCGGTAATTCGAGTACATATTGACCCGTGCCGAAAGTATTCATCAATAGCAATGGAAGCAAAGGGGGGGCAGGTTTAAGTCCATGGGTACAGGCGATGCCGATACTATATTCAATATATTTGCCGATGTTGGTCCCCAGGTAGTTGATGACGGTCACCACCAGCAGGCCTTTATTGTTACGGAGTCTTAGCGGATGAACCTCTGCCGGTAATGCAGCCTCAGCCTTGTCTGCATTGATGGGGAACACCGCCATCAATGTAGGGGATGGGGCGCATTGCACAGGTAGCTGAAAAGGAATGCCGTCGACCAGGGAATACTGGCCGGAAGTGACTTTGATTCGCTTGGGAAGACCCATATTTGTTATCTCCTGATTATTTGGCGAGTTCTTTGATCATGAGGGGAAAGACGTCACGAGCAGCATTCTTGCCCATGAAGATATCCAAGTGACTGTATTCCGGCAGTCTATGCAGTGTATGGAAATTAGGCTGCAGCTTGTCAAAATAGGTCCATGATTTTTCTTGGCTCTCCGGTAAAAAACAGCGATTCTTTCCGCCGCAAAAAAATGAAAAACGTGCTGCTGTTTTGGGTGGCGTAGCACCGAAATCTGCTGGTAATTCGGAGTAACTTTCTACGGAAACCAGATTTCCCTTGTGGACGCAGCGAGCCATCTGCTGGAAAAATCTCAGGGGCACGTTACCGAATTCTTCCTTAAGCCATTCATGGGTATTTTCGTTGAGGTTTTCATGCTGCCATAAAGCTGGAAAACCGCTGCCATAGGTAAAACTCACCAGCTTGCAGACGGTGTTATTGCATTCATGATGAGTCAGTTTGACCATGGCCGTCATTAACTTGGCGATCCAGGTTGGCGCATCCACTCCCCAGTGGGGATTGACATAAGGAGTGAGCGTATTTACTAACGGGACGACAAAATTTAGCTTAAATGCCGACCAGGCAGGTACAACCGGATGCAAAGTGACAGCGTTCGCAATAATAGTCGATACTTGGGGCACAAGGCCCGCCATGGCGGACATCATAAAACTGGTAGAACCTTGGCAATGGATAATCGCCTTCATGGTTTCATGACCCGTTTCCTCGCAGATTCTTCGCACTGCGTAGGGGTGATCGTAAAGTGCTGCTTGATCGAGGGTCCAGGTGTTGGCAGGAAAATCGATACTGGCACGCCAGTTCTCCAGCCAGACATCATAGCCAGCTTCTATAAGCGCATCGACGATGGTTTCTTTTTCCGGTGCACGGAAGATATTTGCCCGTACTCCTGCGCCGTGAACCAGGATAACGGGTTCTTGCGTGGGCGGCCGGCTGGAGGAGCGAACATTGATCAGGTTCAATGCCATGCCGTCGCCAGCCGTGAAGGGAACGATACGTTCCGTCAGATCCATGATGTCATCCTTTCGGTATGGTGTGGTTAGCTGGAATCAAGGCTCGATCAGTTCCGCGATACGCTCTGCCAGAGCAGCGATCGTGCGGGAAGGATTTAAGCCAACTGCTTTCGGAAAAATGGATCCATCGGCAATGTAAAGACCTGGGTAACCAAACACTTCTCCCTTATGATCGACAACGCCGTCTGCGCTATGGGTGCCCATTCGGCAGCCTCCCAAGGGATGCGGTGTGATCAAATTTTTCAGGACGGACCAGGTCAAAGGAACCTTGGCTTCGCCTTTTGTCGCTTTTGAGAGTTTTTCATGCATGTCGACCAATGCCTGGACAGCACCCTCGGATTTTTTGATATTCCAATCCAATTGTACTTTGTGGCGAAAGGGGGGTATCCAGCTGCGAGAAAGTTTCAATACGCCATCTGAGGCATCCACTGCCTGTCCAAACCACGGCATGACCGAAGATAAAGGGCTCTTATTTTGGACCAGGGACTGCAAGGCACTGAAAAAATGTCCAAAGTGATGATCCTTACTTAAACCAGTGACGGCATCTTTCATCAGATTGGGAAAGCCGCCGTCCTGCACCCAGAATCGCTGTCCTTTGAAGGATCCATCCAGAAAATCAATGGCACTGGTGATCGTCGGGCCATAGGTCGGTGAGATATCACGATGGTGATAAACTGCCGGGGTCAGGAAATCGCCATTGGAACTCCACCCTGTACCGAGGACCGGGCTGAGATTGGGCAGGGTTCCATATTGATCACGGCAGCGAATGAGCAGGTCATTGGTTCCCATCGTACCGGCTGCCACAATCACTTTTTTAGCGTTCAGAAAACCAGGAGTCAGTTTTTGTTTGTTGGTATCAATCACGTTGAAATCGACGCGATAACCTTCACCGCTATGGAGCGGCGTGATGCGTTGCACGAGGTGCAATGGCTTGACTGCGGCGCCATGCTGCTCGGCCAGAGGAATATAATTCAAATCCAGGGTATTGCGGGCTTTGACCTGGCAACCGATGTCGCAATTACCGCAATGAACGCAAGTACCTTGCTCCTGACCGAATGCGTTGGTGTGATATTTGGTATGCTGATCGCCAAAAGCATCCGGACGATCATAACTGAAATCGGGATCAAAGGTGACTGCGAGGGGCATTTTACGAAAACGATCACCGAAACCACTTTTCTCGGCTGCTTCTTTCATCAGTTTGGTCTTGGCCGGCCACTGATTATCGGGTACTTCCTGAACGTTGAGCATCTTGCCGGTTTTTTCATAATACGGCTTTAAGGATTCGTAAGTGATTTCCTTAGGCCAGCCGGAATCGAAAACAAAGGGCTCAGCCTCGACGAAAATATTCGCGTAAATCAGCGAACCGCCGCCCACACCGCTGCACTGTGCAACTGCCATGTCAGGATAGGTACGAATATCAATCCAGCCATTCAATTCGGCGGGTTTCTCATTGGACCACCACCAGGCATCCTTGGGGTCGCGTGGATAATCCTTGACTTCCCAGCGCCGACCACGTTCGAGAATACAAACTTTCAGTCCTTTTTCTGCCAATCTGCAACCCGTTATGGCTCCGCCAAAGCCGCTGCCAATCACAATGACATCATAATGCAGCGTCTCATCATGAGATTTATCCAGTAACTGTTTGCCGAATTTAGGAATGATATAGCTATCCCATAGCTTTCCTGCAAAGAAGGCACCGAATTTTTCAATGGCGCGGGCTTTCTCAGCCAGGCTGGTGGCTCCAGGGACTTCAATGGTGGAAAGTAGATCAGCCAGTTGTTTAACTCCAAGTGTCAAAATTCCCGCACCCACGATGGGACCACTTTTGTCTTTGCCCTGATGCAGGCAAGTATACAAAGTGGTGGTATCAGACCAGAGATCAAAACCATGATCGTCCTTGACATTTTTGTGACCAGCTAAATAATAATCTTGCCCTTTATGCTGAAACGCTAGCTCATAGACCATATAGGTCATGTCGGGGTCATCGGTAGGTTTGAACAGGTTGAATACCCCGGCGCTCGCTGCGATTCCGGCTCCAAAGGGGAGGAAATCTATGGTGCCAGTCAATGATCCTAGATGGTTCGGGTCACTTAAGAAGCGATCCAGGTTATCTAGGCTGACCTTGGCGTGCATCGCCAGCTGAGTACTGTTTTGTTTACCTACATTGGCTCCTTCAACCGGATCAGTTACCCCGAGGGCAAAATAACCCGACATCGTTTCTTTGAACGTCAAAGACATATTGATAACCCTTTTCCAGCTTGGGAATTAAAAGATTTAAATTTCAATGAGTTTAATAACAGATTCTCGCCAAATAGTGCTTTTCGAATAAATTGCTATCAAGTGATGGTTTATTCCAATAACGAAAACATAAGCTTGCTAGAAGTACTTAGGCATTCCAGAGAAAATCGCTATTCTAGGCTTATGATTAATGGGAAAATGCTTCAAATAAATATAATTCGTACTGCTATTTGTAACTTGACTTGATACAGAAAATACTATTACACGCGAATATCTCAGAATTGATATGAATCAGCCGCCCGAAACAATTCAGCAACAAGTGAAAGCATTGCGTGAAGCGATTGATATGCACAATTATCGTTATTATGTCCTGGATGCACCGATCATCCCGGATGTTGAATACGACCGGATGTTTCGCGAATTGCAGCAGTTCGAGCAGCATTATCCTCAGCTGGTCACACCTGATTCGCCTACTCAGCGTGTGGGCGCCGCGCCTCTGAAAGAGTTTATCCAGGTGACGCACCGTACTCCCATGCTTTCACTTAATAATGCGTTTGAAGATACCGAAGTGGAAGCATTTGACCGCCGGATACGAGAGGAACTCAAGGCCGATAGCGTCGAATATACGGTAGAACCTAAATTCGATGGGCTAGCTGTTGGTTTAACCTACGAGAATGGCGTATTGACGAGTGGCGCGACGCGGGGCGATGGTTACACAGGTGAAGATATCACGCGCAATTTGCGTACCATTAAATCGATTCCATTGCGGTTGCCCATTGAGCATTCTCCTGCGCTGCTCGAGGTGCGGGGCGAAGTGCTGATATTGAAGGTGGATTTTGAGAAGCTTAATCTGGAACAGCAGAAAAAAGGTGAGAAGATCTTTGCCAATTCACGCAATGCCGCTGCGGGTTCGCTCAGACAACTAGACCCGGGTATTACAGCGAAGCGCAGGCTGACTTTTTTTGCTTATGGTGTGGGTGTTCATGAAGGTGGAGTTACTCCTTATACCCGACACAGTGAAATTATCGCCTACCTGACTTCATTGCATTTCCCGGTAGCGCGAGAGCATAAAGTGGTTACCGGTGTCACAGCATTACTGGCTTACTACCGCCAGATGGCCATTTTGCGTGATAAGCTGCCTTACGATACCGATGGTATCGTTTATAAAGTGAACGATTTAGCGCAACAGGAAAAACTGGGTTTCGTTTCGCGCGCTCCTCGTTTTGCAATTGCGCATAAATTCCCTGCGCAGGAAGCGATGACCGAGTTACTGGGAATCGATGTGCAAGTCGGCAGAACAGGGGCATTAACACCGGTTGCGCGATTGGCGCCGGTTTTTGTTGGCGGCGTAACCGTGACCAATGCAACCTTGCATAACGAAGATGAAATCAAGCGTAAGCAAATTATGATTGGCGACAAGGTCATCGTGCGTCGAGCGGGAGATGTCATTCCAGAGGTGGTGGCGGTTATCCCTGAGCAACGGCCACTTCACGTAAAATCTTTTTTAATGCCTGATCACTGTCCAGTTTGCGGTGCCCGTGCAGTGCGCCTGCCGGGAGAAACAGTCATGCGTTGTACCGGCGGGTTGTTTTGTCCTGCGCAGCGAAAGCAAGCGGTTTTACATTTTGCTTCGCGCCGCGCCATGGATATCGAGGGGTTGGGTGAAAAACTGGTAGATCAATTGGTGGATCACTCTGTCGTGCGTACCCCTGCTGATCTTTATAAGTTGGGTATTACAGCGTTGGTCAATTTGGAGCGTATGGCCGAAAAATCTGCGAATAATGTACTGCTGGCGATTGAAAAAAGTAAGCAGACCACGCTCGCCCGCTTTATTTACGCACTGGGTATTCGTCATGTGGGCGAGTCTACGGCCAAAGAACTGGCACGTCATTTTGGTCAACTCGATCGATTAATGACTACCAATAGGGAACAATTGCAGCAGGTATCCGATATCGGTCCAGTGGTTGCTCAGAGTATTGCCGACTTTTTTGCCGAACAACACAATCGCGAAGTGATCGAGCAATTACGTAGCTGTGGCGTCAGATGGGAAGAAAGCTCAGAAGTGGTTACACCTGTTAGTAGCTCCATTCATGGCAAGACTTTTGTTCTGACTGGGACATTACCCAACATGGCACGCGAGCAAGCAAAGGAAAAAATCGAGCATCTGGGGGGTAAAGTCACGAGTAGTGTTTCCTCAAAAACCGATTATGTAGTGGTGGGTGTCGATCCAGGCAGCAAATATGACAAGGCTGTCGAGTTGGATATCATGATACTGGATGAAGCAGGGCTGGTGAAATTGCTGCAGGATAGCGCCGGATTCAGTATTTGATATTTACATGTTAACCGCTAACGAAGCAGAACAACTCCTGAAGAATGCAGAACTGATCGTTTCCGCTCAAGTGCTGATGGAAACGATAGAACGTATGGCTAAAGAGATTACGCTGGCATTATCGGGTCAATATCCATTGGTATTCTGTGTGATGGGCGGTGCCGTGGTCTTTACTGGGCAATTACTGCCCTTGCTTCATTTTCCGCTGGATTTCGATTATCTGCACGTGAGTCGCTATAATCGTACCCTTCGAGGCGGGCGCATTGACTGGAAAGTGCCGCCCCAAATTGATTTAAAGGAAAGAGTCGTGCTGGTTCTGGATGATGTGCTGGATGAAGGTGTTACACTTGCCGCGATTCGTGAGCGCATGATGGAAGGAAAAGCAAAAGCATTTTATAGTGCCGTACTCGCAGATAAAGCTATTGGTCAAGCAAAACCGATTCGTGCAGATTTTATAGGCATGACATTGCCAAATCGGTATGTATTTGGTTATGGCATGGATATACAGGGGTTATGGCGAAATTTACCCGCAATCTATGCCATTAAGGAATGAGGTAGAAAGAAATATGCTCGCAATTATTGGTGGAAGCGGAATGACTAAGCTTGCTTGCCTGGAAATATCACATCGCCAGATCGTGAGAACGCCTTATGGTGAACCATCTGGACCCTTAACCTTTGGCAAAATCCAGGATCAGGAGATCGTGTTCCTGGCACGACATGGTCATGGCCATACCATTCCACCTCATGCTGTCAATTACCAAGCTAATCTTTGGGCACTGCATTTATTTAAACCAAAACGAATTATCGCGGTCGTATCGGTAGGTGGCATCCGTGCAGATTTGATACCTGGCAGGTTGGTTGTGCCGGATCAAATCATTGATTATACCTATGATCGGAAATTCACTTATTTTGATAAAACCGATAGACCCATTACGTATACTGATTTTACCCATCCCTTTTGTCTGGAAACGCGCAGCCATCTTTTGTCAGCAGCAAAACAGGCGAACGAGAACATTATCGATGGGGGAGTTTATGCGGTGACTCAAGGGCCGCGGCTTGAAACGGCTGCAGAAGTGAATCGATTGGAGCGAGATGGGGCAGATATGATAGGCATGACGGGTATGCCGGAAGCTGTGCTCGCCAAGGAACTAGGGCTGCCTTATGCTGCGATTGCGGCTGTTGCGAACTATGCGGCAGGGCGTGGTGCAAGCGCACATGCAATTCCACTAAAGGAAGTTTACGCTGTTTTGGAAGAAACCATGATAAGCGTACGAAACATATTAGAACATTTGGTAAAAATAAATGACGATTAGAACTGTTTTGAAAATGGGTGATCCACGTCTGCTGCAAGTAGCGAAGAAAGTGGGCAAATTCAATACACCCGAACTTGAAGCACTGATTCAGGATATGCAGGATACGATGGCAGCGCTCAATGGTGCGGGCTTGGCTGCACCGCAAATTGGTGTTGATCAGCAAGTGGTTATATTTGGCGTGGAATATAATCCACGCTATCCAAGGGCGGAAACAGTCCCTTTCACTGTATTGATCAATCCTGTTTTGACGCCATTGACAAAAAGAATGGAAGAAGACTGGGAAGGGTGTTTAAGTGTTCCCGGGCTGCGCGGTATAGTACCGCGCTATACCCAGCTACGTTATCAGGGGGTCGATCAGTTCGGTAATGTAATCGATCGGAGTGTGGACGGTTTTCATGCGCGTGTGGTGCAACATGAATGTGACCACCTGCAAGGAATACTCTACCCAATGCGTATTACTGATCTTCGCAAGTTTGGCTTTACAGAAGTGCTGTTTCCTGGTGAAGAAGTCATGGATGAGTAAATTACGCCCGAAAATGGGTGACATTACCAGGGTTTGACCACGACGAGCATGACTACTGCAAATAAAATAATGACGGGGATCTCATTGAACCAGCGATAATAAACATGACCGTGTTGATTGCGATCATGTTTGAAATCGATCAGTAATTTGCCGCAGTATATATGGTAGGCAATCAACAGGATGACCAGAGCTAATTTAGCATGCAGCCAGATCCCAGAGAAACCGTAACCGAGCCATAACCAGATTCCAAATAGCAGCGTCAATAGCGCGCCAGGTGTCATGATACCGTAGAAGAGTTTACGTTCCATCACTTTGAAACGATCAATCCCAGCTTGATCAGTGCACATGGCGTGGTAAACAAACAACCGGGGTAAATAAAATAGGCCGGCAAACCAGGTAACCATAAAAATAATATGTAATGATTTTATCCAGAGCATAGGGTGATCCTTATTTTTGAGAAAAATAAAAGCTGGCGAGGCACCATTAACCCGAATATTTCATAAATTGGCACGTGCCCTCACTTGTCTTATTGATTAATAAGAAAGATTTTGCTCAGTCGGGTGTATGAGTCACTACACCCCTCTTTCTCAAAACTTCCCTATTAATCAAAATCCTGCGTGATCATCACGCGAATTTATGAAATATTCGGGTTAATAGATGCGATCAGGCTATTTGAAAAATGATCGCATTCTTGTGTAATTATAATATAACCATTGGTTAGCCAGATTTAACTGGCTGGGCATAGGACTTTTCATATTATTGGTTATGTCTACCGTTTTTGCTGGAAAAGAAATCTATATAGAAAACTTAAGTACTTACTGCGCAAAGTTAAGAATGCGTTTAACCTGGTGATCATCTTCACTAACTGATAAAAGTATAAAATTTTGATGGAATGAAATGCGCATACTCTTGGTGATAGCCCTGCTCATCATTTATGGGTCACTTTACCCAGGAAATTTTTCTCAACCTGAACCAGGGGTATTGGAGAACTTTTTTTCTGATTGGCGTTGGATGACTTCTCTAAGTGATATGCTTGGCAACGTTGTGTTGTTTATCCCATTTGGTCTTGCCAGCGGATTGGTTACGGGAAGCGGCCGCGATACGATCGTTCGTATGCTTGGGTTATTTGTTTTCGGTTTATTGCTTGCTTTTATCCTTCAGCTAGCACAAGTATGGTTACCTTCTCGATCAGCAGCACTCGCTGACGTTGTCTGGAACGTGGTTGGTATGCTATTGGGGATTGTAATAGCACTTTTGATGAAGAAATGTTTGCGAGCAGGCGTGCTGCCATCATTTGATTCCAAACTAATTGTTCCTTCTGCAATACTGGTTTTGTGGCTGCTGACCGAGTTATTGCCGTTAGTTCCTACATTGGATTTGCAAAAACTCAAAGATGCCATAAAGCCACTTTTATTGCAGTTCGATTTTTCCCTTTCTGGCCTAATATTACATGCTGCAGGTGTTGTGGCTGCCGGCGCTGTTGTTTACGTGTTGAGTAAAAAGCCATTAATTTGGCTAACAAGCCTGATATTGGTTGTTCTTGCCGGCAAAGTCGCCATAGTTAATCTGGTATTAGATACAACGGTTATATTGGGGTTATTGGCAGGTTATTTAACTTGTGTATTTTTACTGCGACAGAATGCGGAGAAATTATTTGATGTAAGCTTCTGGTCACTGCTCTTGGCTTGGACGATCGAGAGGATAACACCTTTTATAGTCGCATCAGATGGAGCTATCAACCTGATTCCCTTTGCCACCATGCTGGAGGGGTCAATGCAAACCAATGTAACTGGCTTGGCTCAATCGCTCTTTATTTATACTGCTTTACTATGGCTTGCGCAGGGAATGGGGGGTAATTTGAGAGGGATAGCAACAGGGGTGATTGTCTGGTCGATTCTACTCGAATTGACGCAAATGATCCTCTTGGGCCGCACAGCTGATATTACCGAGCCATTGCTCGTTCTCCTGGTTGCGTGGGCATTATCAGAAACTCAAAGCTACTTGCAGCACACCCAATCACAATCTGCCTCGGAAAAGCATAAACCATCTATTGAGGCGGCGCCATTAGCGACCAGGGATATCAGTACCCTTAGAGCAAGCTGGGTTATTCCACTATTACTCATGATAGGGATGACGGGATTACTTTGGTTGATGCTCCGTTTGCCTGGCATTCCTTATAACCTTAGAGAATTATTTTTAGGTGATGGTCATTTCTTGATCATATTTATTTTTGTGTTGGCCTTGCTCTGGGTTGGTGCTGGGGCAGTATGGGTAAGTAATAAAATTGTATCCAGCAGAGTACCTTATTTAGTGTTTCCTGCATGGATATTTGCTGCGAGTCTTATTAGTCTTGTATTACTTTCTATGAGTGTAACTCAAGAGAGTATTGCCGATATTGCCGGTTCTAACAATTTATACTGGTATGTTATCAACCGTGATATCTGGGGCGAGAGCTGGCGACACATTTTTGAATGGATTGGACCGAATATGGTCATGATACTGGAGCGGCCAGTGCGTTATGCTGCCCTATATACGCCATTGATCGTTTTTCTGACATGGATCGTAAGCTTCTTTAATTTTTATGAACATAATAGACTGGCTATTCGCCATATTTTTCCGCTTATCATCGGCGCTTTGCCCTGGTTGTGGCTGGCAAAAGCAATTGTCTTTGACTGGTCATCCACTGATAATCTGAACGAATTGATTGCTCGTGACGGGCCAATGGGCTGGGGCGGTGGTGGGTATCTCTATGGTCTGCTGGCAATCGTTTGTTTCAATGCGGTCATTCTGGCGAATGCCCTTAGCCATATTAAACAGCTAGCGTTTGTCGTATTATTCTCTATTGCGATGCTGCCGATGGGATGGTGGCTGTTGTCTCAGGGACTGGAGTCTGAAGTGGAAAAGTATGGGCATGTATTCTCGGGTACGCAATTTCTGCTCGGACCTGACCGCCAGCATCTGTTATCAGAAATCGAATTATTCTTGCGATGGTGCCTGGTCCAGACAAGCTTCGTCATAATGACGAGTATCGGGATACGCTGTTTCCAGCAGCTCAGATTCCGAGAATCCGGATCTAGCACTATGAAGAGACTGAATAAGTGAAAAAAGCCAGGGCTCGGTTCATACTTCCTGCTACTTCCTACATCAAGTATATATAAATACATAAAACGCTAAGCGGTAATCAACACTTTCATGACAATACGGGAACAAGCATTAACAGGTCTCAAGTGGACAGCAGGTGGAAAACTGGCTGGGCAAATCATTACCTGGGGTATCACTCTTATCGTAATACGTTTACTGACACCTGAGGATTATGGCCTGCTAGCAATGGCGACAGTATTTGTTGCTTTCATGCTCTTATTGGCTGAAGCGGGACTTGCGCCAGCGCTTGTTCAGAAACAGGAGCTAGATGAAGCTTCATTACGGCAGGTTTTTGCCATTATTATTTTGGTTAACCTGATTCTCCTGGCGATATTGAACTTGCTTGCGCCTGCCATTGCCGGTTTTTTTGGCGATGAGCGCTTGATTCCGATCCTGCACGTTTTATCGTTGCAGTTTCTGATCACGACTGCGGCTACCATTCCGGAAGTATTGCTTTATCGTGAGCTTAAATTCAAAAATCTTTCGCTGATTCAACTGACAGCCTCGATTGCTGGTAGCGTATTAACGCTTGCCATGGCTTTTGCCGGTTATGGAGTATGGGCACTCGTTTTCGGTAATCTTTTTGGGGCTATTTGGAAGGCGGTCGTGCTTAATGCGTTGGCGCCATTTCATTTGCTCCCCAAATTCTCCTTACGAGGTATGCGAAATTTTTTATCCTTTGGAGGAAATATTACGCTATCGCGCTTGCTCTGGTTCTTCTTAACCCAGATCGATGTGATCATTGTCGGTAAGTTGCTTGGCAAGGAGATGCTTGGCTTTTATTCGGTCGCGATGCACTTGGCCTCACTGCCGGTGCAGCGGGTTTCAGTTATCGTAAGCGAGGTTGCATTTCCGGTATTTAGTAAGATTCAAAATGATCGCGAGCAATTTCGCAGTTTCGTGCTCAAGGCTATACGGGTATTAAGCCTAATCGCTTTTCCAGTGCTATGGGGAATTTCCAGTATAGCCAATGAAATAGTTCTCCTGTTTCTAGGGCAAAAATGGCAAAGCGCGGTCTTGCCGTTGCAGCTGCTGACATTGATGATGCCATTCCGCATGATTGCAAATTTCCTGCCTTCTGCTATCAATGCACTGAGTCGGCCTGACATTGGTGTGAAGAATGCGTTTTTGGCTTCGATTGTTATGCCAATTGCTTTCTTGATTGGGAGTCAATGGGGGATAGTTGGGGTGGCGCTGGCTTGGGTTACAGTATACCCAGTAGTACTTGCCATTAATATTCATCGCATGCTGCGTGCTATGGAATTACAATTACGCGATCTTTTTCATGCCATTACGCCAGCAGTAAGTTCAGCAACAGGAATGTATCTGGCCGTCTGGATGATGGGTTTATTACTTGGAGAAGATATCAATCAATGGGCAAAACTGTTAATCATGATTGCTACGGGTGTGATGGCATATGGCGGTCTTACCTTATTTTTTAACAGGCAGGGCTATCAAGAAGTGATGAACTTGGTTTGGCAGAAATAGTGTGCGTGATATTCCTTATCAGAATGCATCGGACATGTCTATGCTGCGGTTACCCAGCCAGGGAGAATCACTAGATACAAAAGGAGTTTGAAGGTGTCGAATGTGGCGATACAAACCATGGAGATGTAGTCGGAGCGGCCGCGTATTAGCCTGTGGAGAAGCGGTGCGGTCAGATTCTTCCAGGAGCCAGGAATCCACCGAAGTACGTAAGGCTTGCGTCTTGCCTTAGTAGGAATCTCCCGCCTTTAGGCGAGGAGGACTGTCAAGAGTAGCTAGAGAAAGTATATCGGTAAGTTCCTCATGAGAATATTTTCCAATTTTATTTCGAGCGTATGCAAATAAAACAGGCATATCGAAATTTTCATCTTTCATGCTTTCTACAAATACCGATTGGAAACAAGATGAAAGCTCCCTCATCAGACTCTTCCTGGTAAATTTAATCACATGGCTGGGCTCGTCTATTGGCCCCAGACAATTGTCAGGAACAAAAATGATTAATGAGCCCGAAGGCTTAAGAATTTGCTGCAATCCACGCAGGAATTTTTGCCGCCTAATGATATGTTCAAGTACCTGAGATGCAATTACAACATCGTACTGTTGATCAAGGGGCGGGAGATGAGGTAGTTTGGCATGATGCATCGTAATCCCATGTTTACCGAGAACTTCGACAGCCCGTCTTGAAATCTCGAGACCTTCAAGATTTCTATAGTCGTGCTCTTTTAGATATTGAAGTAGTGTGCCGGTACCGCAACCAACATCCAGTATGCGGTCTGCTGGTGATGTCAGCGCTTTTATTAACCTGTTCTTGGTTGGCCAGTCACGACTTCCAGCTTGCCAGCTCACATCAAAAGCATAATCCCAGTATTCTTCTGATTTATGCTCAGCATGCATGTTTGCCAACAAGTGGTAACCAAGCGGGAAATGTTCAGAGAAAAAGGCTTTGATACGCCAGGGGATCATATCGTTACTCCGTGGTTATTTCTCAGAAAAGATCTACATCTATTTTGCAATTTATAGATTGGATTGCACCTGATTTCATTTTCACTTTTTTGATCTTATAAAATAAGCTAGATGTTTTTGTTTTGATACCGCCGATAATAAATGCTCTTACTTGACGTTGCCGGAATGCGGATGTAGATGACCTGACCCAGATGTTTTAATCCGGCCTTGATTATTCCACGTTGCGATGCAAGGTTTTTATGGTCCGCCATCATGTAAATACGCTCTATCCCGCTTTGAAAGAGTAAATGTGATAAAAATTGGATCATATAAGGATACACTCCAAGACCTCTGCATTTTTCTAACGTAAAGCAATTAACAATTTCTACTTCATGATCTTTGAGAACCAATCGTTGAAAAGGCTCTTTTGAATATTCGCTGGCGGTATATACCCAGCTGATATGGACCAATTCTCCATCCTTGTAAGCGCCATAGGCAGTTTCAATTCCACGCGTTACATAATATAGCTTTGCCTGCTCCGAGAATCTCCCAGTATCAAGTGTGAGCGCTATTAAATCTTTACCGGTTAGCTTTTTAACATTCAGATCGGATCGGGGATTAAAAGGTATCATCTCACTATAGTTGCAACCGAATAGCTCTAATCTGTTAAAGTCAATAATAAAGCCAGAAAAGTTTTGTTTTGCCCGCATAAGATACCCTAAAGCGGATTTGGTAAGGGTAATTACCTTTTTGGGGAGCGCCTGTACTGTCAACATAGGATTACCTAGTGGAAATAGGAATATGCTTGGCATCAAGAATCATAACGAAGCAGTTTACGCTAGATAATTTGAACAGAAATGGAAATCTTCATTAGATTTTACTGGTTCTTAATGGATACTTAATCTGTGATCGGGGTATCAGCAAGATTAATCCACTCAATACCTAAGTCAATTTGTCGGCGAAATAGGGGTGGAATTTCAGCATTCCAGCCAATGGCCCTTAATTTGTTTTCTCTATACGCAAGTAGTGGCGTGGATGCCAGCATAGATTGAGCTATCGGTGATGCTAAGTTGATTTTTACCCCCACGAAATAATTCATCATATGGGTCTGACCGCGTTCAATTTCAGAAGCCGGCGTGACTAGGTTGGCGCCTAATTTAAGTTTGAAATTAAGCGGGCCATCGTTTACAAATGGATTACTTGAACCTAAATTGACATATTTAAAATTATTTTCTTGCGCCCAAATGAAAGATTGATTGTACAAAGCTGTTACAACACCTTTTTTTAGCCAAGTAACATCACCATTTCGCCAGCCAATATTAGCTATGCGAACAGTATCCGCACTTTCCAGCGCAAGCAAAATAGCGCCAATCCAATGATCTCCCAGATATGCACCTATAAGAAAACCATTCTGGTATGTATGTTCGATATTTTCCCATTTCGATAAGAATGCCCGATCTTCATGCCGTGTTTTGACAGTTGGAATAAGCATTTGATGAAAAAATTCGTGAATCGCTTTGTCGTTTCTCAATAGTGTAAATTGATATCCTATACGGCGTGCTATACGCAAATCATCCTTTGCTCCTTTGCTGGTAATGATTTCCGTAATTGGTTTATTCAAGTTAATACGGCAATTTACAAATAAGGGAATAATATGCCATCCGCGGGAGGCATATAATGGTAGAGTCAGGGGATTCAGAGGGCATAGTGATATATCAGCAGCTAATGCTTTATTTCTCCCTCTCAGTATCTGGAGAAGTGAAAATTTACCTACTGGAAGGGGTTCAATCACATGACCCAATAGTTTGTGTGTCCAAGATGCATACTGAGGTTTATTTCCATAATAAATGACAGTACCTTCTCCTGCGTTAGATGGGATAGGCGCGTGTATGCGGTAAGCGGGTATGGACCAATTTTGCAGGGTATCCTGAATGCTTATTGTTGCAACATCTATCGGATAGCGAAAATTGGCTGGCAAGGCAGCATGCAATTCCCGAAGTAAGGATTTGAGTGAATGCAAGTTTTATTTCCTCATGGAGGATAACATGCGTTGGAGAAAGCCGGAGATAACGCCATTTGGTATAAATCTAGCTGCTTGAAGTTCTATCTGCTCTGTTGCGGCACCAAAACCCGTTTTAAACTTGACTAATCCTGATTCAGGATTGGGATCATCAGTTCCTCCTAGATTGAATGATTCCTTACCTTCATCACGAAGCGTAGAAGCAATTTCATGAATGAGAAAGTGAGCTGCGCCACATTCCATTCCTTCCAGACTGGTTCCCTGGGTATGACTGTAGCCGGTTTTTTCAGCTAACAATATGATGTTCGAGGAAAGTATTTGATCGGCAGCGACTGCGCAAAAAATTTCAGCAGCACCAGAATCAATGAGCTTAGAAAAATTTTCTATTGAGACCGAGGTATGGACATTCTCTCCACGTTCTTTGCGTCGATGCATAGAAGCGCTAATTAAACGGGCATGTGTTGCAATCGCTTCTTGATCTTTTCTGCGTTGCATTTCTACGCCTGTTTTTTTTGCGCGTTTTATCCTGTAAGCGTGCCCTTTAGACATTTTTTTCAGTATGTCTGGATGCTTTAGGCTTAATGCAAACTCCCATCTGGTTTTACGTTCTATTTCATGCACTAGATTTGGAATTATTCCACCCGGGGAGCAAAAGCTGTTTACTGATAAAGCAGTAACCCCATTATTGTGACAAAAATTTATTAGATTCTGCCAGAATGGTTCATCAGCCGGGATATCGGGCACAGAGGGAATTTCTACTGAGCGTCTCAACCGCCCGGTTTTCATAAATGCAAGGCAGTAAGTTTTTGATTGGGTAAAATTATTGCTTAGTAACCAGGGTGTAAATCCCTGGAGGCGCCGATAGGCAATATATTCGCTTGTATAGAATGGATTATGTGAATTAAGCGTGACTACTTCTTGAATCTGAGGTGATGTTGTATCGATTGCCGCTGCAAATATTTCAGTCATTTTATTTATAAAAGATGGATTCGAGAGTGTCACCAAATAATATTTTACGGAAAATCAAGAAGTATCAATCAATCTTTTTCAAAACCAAAGAGAAAACAAACCTAATCTTGCTTATTTTTTTAGATAAAGATTTTAAGTTTGTTTATGGTAGGCTGTTACTAAATGAAAGGGTGCTCTCATCGCATCAAAAAATTGGAGCTTGAAGTGCGCGCTTACTATTACGAGACGATAGAGTGCAATTAAAGAAGCATCAATTTTTTATTTGTTTGCGCCCATGAGGCCCAAAAGTATATATTCCAGTTGATTGAATTCGATCAAATGATGAAGCGAAATAGATCTATGCTTAGTGTTTTGTCGGATTTCTTTAGGTTAGGATGATTCAGGCTTGAGCTCTACATAATGGAAAGAAGGTGAGAAATTGAAGTTTACTACAGCCATACGTTTTTTGCGTGATAGCAAAGCAGGTCCACGTCAAAAATACTGGGAGATCAGGAGCCTGGCAAGTGAGGTGCTGCGATTATTTGAGCGCAGCAATCGAGAATTTATGCAACATGTTTTACAAGATTTATGGCGTTATATTACCTCCTCGATTCGTTCTGACAGTGATGAATCCCCTCTTCGAATTCAGTCGGCAGTTGATTGGCTGCTGCGAGCGCAGCGGGAAACGCCTGATGATGGCGTGTCGCTTGGCTATTTTCCTTGCCGTAGTGAACCAGAAAAGTGGATGCCGTCTTATCCTGAAACAACAGGTTATATTATTAGCACGCTACTGTCCTATGCCGAGCGTTTTGAGGATAGCCGTGTTCGAGACGCTGCGCTTAGAATGGCGTATTGGGAAGTCGCGATTCAAATGCCATCGGGAGCAGTGCAGGGTGGGCCGGTTTGTCCACCGGAGCAACAAACTCCGGCAGCATTTAATACTGGTATGGTGCTAGACGGGTGGTGTTCTGCGTATAGTGCAACAGGTAATAAAATTTTTCTGGAAGCTGCCGGTCGAGCGGCTGATTTTTTGATGGCCGATATTAACGAAGCAGGTTACTTTCGAACTAATGGTCATTATGTAAGTACTGATGAAATTAAAACCTATACTTGCTTGTGTGCTTGGGCAATGTATCGTTTTGGGACCCTCTCAGGGAAGCAGCGCTATCAGCAGGCTGCAGTAAAGGTAATTGAAGCGGCAGTAAGTCAACAACATTCAAATGGTTGGTTTGCACATAATTGCCTGACGAGATCTACAGCGCCACTTACCCATACAATAGGCTATACCTTGCAGGGCATACTTGAGGTAGGGATACTTGCCCAATGCTCAGATTTCATTGCTGCAGCAAAAGCCGGGGTTGATCCGTTGATAGTACGTATTGATCGTTGTGGCCTGCTGTCAGGCCGCTTTTATGCTGATTGGGTGCCTGCAGTACGATCATCTTGCTTGACAGGCAATGCTCAGATAGCAGTTGTCTGCTTCCGTCTTTATGAGGTGACTGGCCTGATGCACTATAAGCAAGCTGCAGATTTGCTCGTAAATGCTCTAAAAGCGCTACAAGTGATTAATTCACCCAATTCAGCATTCAATGGTGCAATTGCCGGTTCATTTCCCATTTTTGGCGGATACATGCGAGCAGGCTATCCAAACTGGGCCACCAAGTATTTTATTGATGCCTTGTTATTGCAGCATCAATGTAGTTAATGAGTACTAACATATCAGTTCGATTTCTTATTAAGAATTAGGAGATCATTCCACATGAGAGATTTGTTGGTCGCTGGCATAGTCTTTGGTGCGCTACCATTTGTGCTTTCTAATCCTCATATCGGTGTGCTTCTTTGGTCATGGATTGGCTACATGAATCCCCATCGGCTGGGATGGGGATTTGCCTATAATTTTCCTTTTGCCCTGATTATCGCAGGAACGGTCATAGTGTCCTTGCTTGTTTCCAGAAAGAAACTGGATTTTTTCTGGACCCCTGCTATTGGCTGGCTTTTATTGCTAAATATTTGGTTTCTCATTACCACGATTTTTTCTCTACAACCTGAGGAATCATGGGTTCAGTGGAATAAGGTAATAAAAATTCAATTCTTCGTTTTTGTTACTTTGTGGGTGATGGGCGATAGAAAAAAGATCGAAAGTTTGATATGGATTATCGTGATTTCAATCGGTTTCTATGGCGTAAAGGGGGGAGCTTTTACACTTGCTACCGGAGGCGCTCATCACGTACTGGGTCCGGCAACGAGCTTCATCTCAGGCAATACTGAGATTGGTTTGGCATTAGTCATGATTGTCCCTTTGGTTTGGTACTTGTTCCTTCATACCGCCAATAAATGGATTCGTTTTGGATTAATTGTCGCTATGCTGCTTATATCAATAGCTATTTTGGGTACACAATCGCGCGGTGCGCTTTTGGCTATTGCGGCTATTGCTTTTTTTCTTTGGTTGAAAAGCCGGAAGAAGCTTGTTCCACTGATGGCAATACTTTTCATGATCCCCTTTGTTTTCATGTTCATGCCCCAGCAATGGCATGAACGCATGGAGACAATTAAGAATTATGAAGAGGATGGCTCCGCAATGGGGAGAATTACGGCCTGGACGTTTGCCTATAAACTGGCCAGTGCACGGCCATTAACTGGGGGAGGGTTCGAAAGTTTTAACGAAGCGAATTATGAATATTATGCACCTGGTTTAGTGAATACCAGTGTGAGTTTACACTATCCTGATGTACATAGTATTTATTTTGAAATGCTGGGTGAGCAAGGCTTTGTTGGTCTGGCCATTTTTCTGATTTTGGGATTGATTGCCTGGAGAACTGCCAACAAAATAATGGGATTAACTAAGCAATCTGCCGATCACAGATGGGCATATGATCTTGCTTCAATGATTCAGGTAGGCCTGGTAGGTTATGCTGTAGGCGGAGCATTTCTAGGTTTGTCGTACTTCGATCTTCCTTATCATTTTTTGGTTATACTTATCCTGACATCGCGGATTGTGCAGCAACAGTTTGCTACAAATCATCAACAAAGCCGGATATCTGGAATCGCTTATCAAGCAGCTATCAATCCTAGAAGACGAATGGTTAATGAGGCAAGAAAAGCACAAAATACCTAAACTAAACACCAGACATCGATTTGAGGAAAATTGGCGCAAAAATTTTGAGAAATTTGCGGTTTGTTCAGATGATGATGCAGGGATAGCAGGTTGGTCATCTACTGGACTGGAAACGCGATTACGCTATTTCATCCATTTCTGGGATAAGAATCATCATGATCCTGGCTTGTGGCTAGATCTGGGATGTGGTGCGGGTACCTACTCAAGGTTTATTGCTGAACGAGGTATGCGCGTGATCGGCCTGGATTATTCTTTTCCAACTTTACAAAAAGCTAAAGTGAGAGGAAATTCCTCAATAAACTGGTGTGCAGCCGACGCTTCTAGGCTTCCTATAAAGCCAGAATCTTTTAATGGCGCTATTTGTTTCGGTGTGACGCAGGCGCTTGAGAATTCATCGGCAGTCACTAATGAGCTTGTGAATGTAGTAATGCCCGGAGGGCAGATATGGATCGATGCATTGAATGGGGCCTGTATACCTCATCTTTGGGAGCGATGTTACCGCAGGCTTAGTGACCGTCCTATGCATTTGCGTTATGAATCATGGCGTCGCATCAAAGCGATTATGAAAGCTAATGGTTTGGTTAATATTCAATTATATTGGTTGCCGATACTGCCTTCGCGTTGGGTTCGCTTCCAATGGTTGTTGGAAACTTCGTTAGCCAGATGGATTTTTTACTATCTACCAGGGATAGGCCTTTTGTTTAGTCATTCATTTATAGTGTATGGCGAACGGCCTTTACAAAAACGTTAATGCCAATTCTATGAAGATGCTGCCTCTGTTGTTTTCCCCTGCTGGTAAGAACGCAAGATTATCCATCGTTATTTACCATCGTGTCTTACCTAAGCCGGATCCTTTGCTGGGTGGAAGTGATGTGGAAAGCTTTGAGACAGAGCTAAAGTATTTGACCAGAAACTTCAATATTCTTCCCTTATCTGAGGCCGTGAAAAGGTTGCGTAGCGGCACGCTGCCAAGTCGCGCTGTCAGCATTACTTTTGACGATGGTTATGCAGATAATGCCGAAATCGCTCTGCCGATTCTTCTGAAATACGGGATTACGGCAACATTTTTTGTGGCTTCTGGCTTTCTTGATGGTGGAAGAATGTGGAATGACACAGTGATTGAGTCAATACGTCAGGTGCAGGGGGAAGTGCTTGATCTTAATGAAATTGACCTGGGTACTCATGCAATGACCTCACTTGATGAGCGTAGACGGGCTCTTTCTTTCCTGATTGGAGCACTCAAGTATTTGCCGCAAGAAGCAAGGCAATCCCAGGTAGAGAAAGTAAGGGCTTTGATTTCTGCAGATTTGCCTGACAATCTTATGATGACTTCAGATCAGGTTAGACAATTACATCATGCTGGAATGGGAATAGGAGGACATACTATCAATCACCCCATTCTGACCAGCATTGGAAATGCTGTCGCGCGTACTGAAATTGCTGAGGGTAAAGAAATACTCGAAGGAATTATACGCGCCCCTGTTCGACTCTTTGCCTACCCGAATGGTAAGCCAGGTAAAGATTATCAGGTAGATCATGTCAACATGGTCAGACAGTTGGGATTCGATGCAGCTGTTTCTACAGCATGGGGTGCTGCAAGAGATAGTGATGATTGCTTTCAACTGCCGCGCTTTACACCATGGGACAAAAGTGAATTCTTTTATGTGTCACGTATGGTACGAAATATATTCCACAAGATTGAAGTCGCTTAACCCGAATATTTCATAAATTGGCACGTGCCAATTTATGAAATATTCGGGTTAAGTGATCGTCACTGGCAGATGCATGAGCCGGGAGCATCCAAGTAATTCGGTTGGGATTGAAAACCCCGTCAAGATTAATTAATCTGATCTTTAGCACAGGTTTTTCATACGACACATGGTTTTGATTTTTTCTTCCATACTGATTTGCATGCCGGCGGTACGGCCTTCCTCAAAAGCAATATCTGGCGCAACCCCTTTGCTAAGGCGATAAGCCGTCCACATCGCGCCGGCACGATTACCTGATGCGCAGTGAAGCAACACTGGCGTGGCAGCTTGCTCAATCGCACCGGTAAAAGTAACCAACTGCTCATCGTTAATACCGGCGCTGGTTATGGGGATATTGATATAACGCATACCAGCTGCTTCGACAGCCAGTTTTTCTGCAAGTATGCCTTCAGCTTCGGTACGTAAATCAATAATCGTTCTGAAACCCTGTCCAGCGAGCTCCTGCACACCTCCCTCACTCAATATGCCAGCAGTGGCGACTTGTGTCGTGGCGCGATTGTAATTGGTGACGGCTTTTATCTGATTACCAAATGGCGTTTGATTGGCGGCATGGGTAATGCTTGTGAGCAAGATAAGCAACCATGCAATGATGTAATGTGTCGAATTCATTATGACTTCGTATAATGGTTTTAGAGTGAATAATTGTTTAAGGTAGCACAAACTGAAGAGCAATTTAACTGTAAAAGGTGAAACATTTGGCGACTTCCAATTCTAATTCAGACACCGCATGGCATAGCCAATCAGCAGATGAAGTGATGGCAATCCTTCAAACCAACCGTAGTGGTCTTTCTCAGGTAGAAGCGGAGCAGCGGCTCAGACAGTATGGTTCTAACCGGCTGAAGCCTCCTCGGCAGCGCAGCGCATGGATACGGTTTTTGCTGCAATTTCATAATGTGTTGATTTATGTGTTGCTAGTTTCTGCGATGATTACTGCATGGCTTGACCATTGGGTCGATACGGCTGTAATCGTGGGCGTGGTAGCCATCAATGCATTGATCGGCTTCATCCAAGAAGGTAAGGCAGAAAAAGCATTGAATGCCATCCGCCGGATGCTCTCGCTGGATGCCATTGTTTTGCGTGATAGTAAACGCCAGCAGATTCCTGCGGAACAATTGGTTCCTGGTGATGTTGTGTGGCTGCAATCTGGACATAAGGTACCTGCCGATCTGCGTTTACTCAGTGTCAAAAATTTGCGTATTGAAGAAGCCGCCCTGACTGGAGAATCCGAGGCGGTAGAAAAAATAATTGAAACAGTGTCGGCGCAAGTCACTATTGGGGATCGCCTTTGTATGGCTTATTCGAGTACGTTGGTTGTCTATGGTCAAGGAACAGGTATTGTGGTGGCGACGAGTGATCAGACCGAAATAGGACGAATCAGCACGTTGCTCGAGCGCGTCGATACCATAGAAACGCCGTTACTTAGACAGTTGACGACATTTGGACACTGGTTGACTGGCGTGATCATGGTTGTGGCGGTCTGCATGCTGATCTATGGTTTGCTTCAGGGTAATTATGGCCTGAGTGAGATATTTCTGTCCGCGGTCAGTATGGCTGTCGCAGCTATTCCGGAAGGATTACCTGCCATTATGACTATCACACTCGCGCTAGGGGTGCAAAAGATGGCCAGGCGGCATGCTATTATTCGCCGCCTGCCAGCAGTGGAAACTTTGGGTGCGGTAACGGTTATTTGTACCGATAAGACAGGAACGTTGACACGTAACGAGATGACTGTGCAGTGCATTATCACAGCTGATCACCAATTGGAAGTCAGTGGGGCAGGTTACGCGCCTATTGGGGGATTCGGTTTGCAAGGTCGTGAGATTCTCATGAATGAGCATGCGGAGATACTCGATCTCGTTCGAGCTGGAGTGCTGTGTAATGATGCTCAATTACGTGAGTATGAGGGCAACTGGATAGTTGAGGGGGATCCAACGGAAGGTGCATTGATTACGCTCGCTTTGAAAGCGGGGTTGGATCCATTATTCGAACATGAATCACTGCCACGTACCGATGCCATTCCTTTTGAATCTGAACATCGTTTTATGGCTACCCTGCATCATGATCATGCAGGGCATGGCTATATTTATCTCAAAGGGGCACCTGAAGAAGTTTTGGCTATGTGCACAAGGGAATGGAGTGCAGCTGTGGACCGTCCGCTGGATAGCAGCTATTGGTTGACAAAAATGCAGGAAGCGGCTGCATTGGGACAACGGATACTTGCCATTGCGGTCAAGGCTGCTGAAAGTGGTCAGATGACCTTGAGTTTCAATCATGTTCGTACTGATTTCACATTGCTTGGCTTAGTCGGAATCATCGATCCGCCGAGGGAGGAAGCGATTGAGGCTGTGCTGCGATGTCGATCAGCCGGGATACGCGTCAAGATGATTACGGGTGATCATATTGCAACAGCGCGTGCGATTGGTAGGCAACTCGGGATTGAGGATGGTCGGGCGGCACTGAGTGGGATTGACCTGGATCGAATGGATGATGTCCAATTGCGAGAGGAAGTTACGAAGACGGATGTCTTCGCACGTGCCAGTCCAGAACACAAGTTGAGATTGGTGAAGGCGCTACAGGCCAATGGTGAGATCGTTGCCATGACCGGTGATGGCGTGAATGATGCACCTGCCCTGAAACGAGCGGATATCGGTGTGGCGATGGGTAAGAAAGGTACCGAAGTGGCCAAGGAAGCATCTGGAATGGTCATTGCTGATGATAATTTTGCCTCGATTACGCATGCGGTGGAGGAAGGCCGTACGGTTTACGATAACATCAGAAAAACGATTATTTATGTCATGCCAACCAGCGGTGGGGAAGCAGGTATGCTGGTCATCGCCATTCTCCTGGGGATAACGCTGCCAATTTCTCCCGTGCAGATTTTGTGGGTCAATATGGTTACTGCGATTACGCTTTCATTGTCACTTGCCTTTGAGAAGGCAGAACCAGGCATCATGCAGCGGCCGCCCCGCGACCCAGGTGAGCCTATCCTGTCACGGTTTATGCTGTGGCGCATTGTGTTTGTGTCCCTGCTGCTTACCAGCGGTGCGCTGGGGTTATTTTTATGGGAACAAGCCCAGGGCGGCAGTATTCAGGCCTGCCGAACGATCGCAGTCAATGCGCTGGTGATGGGGGAGATCTGGTATTTACTCAATTGCCGTTACCTGTTGTCTCCTGCATTATCCTATAAAGGATTAATGGGAAGTCCTTATGTACTGCTTGCCATTAGTGTACTGGTAGTGATTCAGCTTTTGTTTACTTACAACCCTTTGATGCAGCAATTGTTTGGTACGGTGGCGATTGATACGGTTGCATGGACTAAAATAGTGTCATTTGGGGTACTGCTTTTTCTGGTGATTGAGGTTGAAAAATATTTGATTCGACGCTACAGAATTGCACGATTATGATGTTTTGCCAGCAGCATTTACATACCTACGTCTATAATTTCCGGAAAAACCAATAAATGAACCATGATGTGCACCATCATGGGAAAACGACCGCCTCCTGTTAAAGAGAAAGGTTTGTAACCTGAATATTTCATAAATTCGCGTGATGATCACGCAGGATTTTGATTAATAGGGAAGTTTTGAGAAAGAGGGGTGTAGTGATTCATACACCCGACTGAGCAAAATCTTTCTTATTAATCAAAAGACAAGTGAGGGCACGTGCCAATTTATGAAATATTCGGGGTAATACTCCAGCAATATGAAGCAATATTATGAGGGCTTATGACCAATATTGCCTTCAGTTAACGCTAGATAAACAAGAAGAGAATCCGTTTGAGCTTAATCAGGCGATGGCGTAACGAAAAGATTGCCCTGTAGAGGTTCATAGGATGGTAGGACCGGTTTCACGCCATCCCCAAATATACCAAGGCGCATCTGGTCCTGTTTGGAACAGCAGGTCAAGAATAGTCACGGCGTGCTCGAAAGGGGGATAAAGCTGGGAGTACTCCGGATAACCATCGTATGATTTAAAAACGAGTTGCACGCCAATTTCGTCGAAGCGAGACGGCTCAATATAACTCTTGGCCGAAGGCCCACTCAAATAGAGTCCTGCACCAGATTTCTTGACCAGATCCAGAATGAGTTCTTGCTTTTGGCCTTCACCATGGTAATTGCGTGAATCATGAAATTCAGTATTTATCCCAAGAAAATCCTGCGAAATTTTTGTTGTCAAATATTGGTTTAGCTCAGAAAGTGATTCCCAGTTTCGACCTAAATAGATGTCTTCGAGAAAACCACAATAATTCTTAAAATAGGGTGCTTTACCATAATGATGACGCAGATTTTCCCAATGTTTTCGGCCCCACTCCATATTGGTGAGAATCACGTCGCAGATACGGCGGTTGCGATTAGATCCCGTGGGAACAGTGAGCCAATAGAGGCCTTGAGGCGTCTTGATGCGATTGCGACTGCGCCAGTCGCGTGGCGTGAATTGTACGTCATCGAAGTAAAGAAACAGATCGACATCATGGATAATGTCGAAATAACCCTTCCACGGAATATAGCTGGACTGAAGAATAGCAATTTTTTTCATATTTATTTCAAATGATAGACCGTGCCGGCCTTGACGAAGCTACTGGCCGGCATATCGATGTGATCGACAACGACCGCGCCGGCGCCAATGAAGCAGCTTTCCCCCATCGTCACTGCCCCACAGATCGTGGCATTGGGCGATATAAAGCAATTGCCACCAATCTGACTGTCATGATTGATCACCGCGCCTGGCCAGAGCACGCATAGAGGACCGATTTGCACATAGGTATCAACTACAGCACCTGCCATAATCAGGCTTCCCGCACCGATACACGACGGGTCGCGTACATAAGCTCGAGGGTGGATAAGAGCTGGCAGTGAGTAGCCCTCGCTGGTTAATTGGCGGAAAAGGGTAAGCCGCGCTGCCATGTGCCGATAACCAACCGCCAAGGCGATCGCAACGCTGCCTTGAGGGAATCGATCCCGCATTCTCGACCACGGTCCGAGAATATCGCTACCTGCATTCCAGTCATCGACGAAGCCGAGGACTTTGAAACCGCACTGTCCCGCCAAATCTTTGACGACTTTACCGAACTCGCTTGCACCGTAGATGAGTATCGGTTTCGCAGAGCTCACTCTTTACCTCCGCCGACTTCACGGGAGATTAGGAACAGTGGTTTTTTTGACGACTTGAAATTCATGCGCCCAATATATTCACCAAAAACCCCGAGAATAAGTAGCTGGATGCCGCCAAATAAAACAATGGCGGCCATAATCGAGGCGAAACCACTCACGGTGATGATGCCGAACAACTTGCCGAAGAGGATCACACCTAGCCATGCCATGCCGATCAGGAAAAAAATAAAGCCAATATAACTGGCCATGCGTAGCGGTAGATCGGAGAAGGTAACGAAAATATTGATGGTATGGATAAGCAGCTTGCGAAAGTTATAATTGCTCGTTCCTTCGGCGCGCTGGCAATGGGGCACTTCTACTTTGGCGTAGTTATTGGTCAGCCAAGACAGATAACCATCTACGAAGGGGAACGGTGAATCGAATTCAGCAAGCGCTTTCGCAATGCCAGATTCGATGATCCGGAACGAGGTGTATTCGTAATTCAGCGTCGGGATGGCACGATTGAAGGCGCGCCGTGCCAATTCCGAAGTAAGGTTGCGCCAGGTTGAATGAGTACGGTTCCTGAATACACCATAGACCAAAGCGTAGCCTTCGCGTGCTTTTGCAATGAGCTGTGGAATCGCTTCCGGTGGGTGTTCTAGATCATCATCAAGTGTGATGATATATTTGCCTTGAGCTTTTGATATTCCACATATTGTTGCTGCATGCTGACCAAAGTTGCGTGACAGTTTGATGCCACGCACATGAGCGTCGCGCTGAGATATTGCTTCAATTACTTCCCAGGAGTTATCACCTCCACAGTCCTCAACAAGCAGAATTTCATAGTCTTCATTCAGTTGTGTCAGCGCCTCCGTCAGTCTGCGGTGAAGTTCTGGCAGCATGCCGGCGGAGCGGTAGACTGGGACCACGATAGAGATACTTACGTTATCAGGTTTTGGTTGCATTACATATTCCCAGGCACAATGTCATTCCAACTGCCAGCAAAAGCAGGCCGGGGAAGTACACAGCCCAGACGTAGACTATTCCAGTGATTAAAAGAAGAGCAGGAATATCGATTTTGCGGCGGTACAGCTAGAACATGACAGTCAAGAGCGCTACAGTTTGGACTGAATAGAAATGATAAGGACGAGATACGGAAGTGGCTTTCTAATCGCGCATTAGAGAATCGATACTGAACGCCATAACAAAGGCTGATGAAGGGGAGGATGCAATAGAGCGCGATGTTAGGTCCGGATATTTTTTTCATTTTGCTCAATGTCGCTAGAGTCAATTTTTCCAATATAGAAATGAGTCTGAACAAAGTATGATGAAGTGTAGGGAAAATAAACGTCCTTTTTGCTAAAGTTCATTATACGTAAGTAGGATGTTTGGTCAAACATGCTTTTGGACGATCAGAAGAATACCTACTTTTGGTCTGTTTTTGTTTAAAAAGCTGCCTGGAAAAACATTAAATATATTTTGCAAGAGTTATTTTGATCATGGCGATTCAAATCATATTTTTGGCGGGGGCTGGTCAGAATCTCGGAATCCTTGGATAAATGGTGAAAATTATCCAATCAGAAGAACGTGCGCTTGACATCCACCGCTTCATCAGAACAGCTCATTTACCTTCGATTTTTTCTGAAATATGCAAGGCGAAGCCTAGTCCATTAGCTACTAATTCAACCACTGTCCCTCGAAAGCCGATACTCCCTGAGAACGCATTGAGTCAAGGATATTTATCGACACCGCCTTCCGCTATTTCGCTATCACTCTTAGTATTTGCCCAGGTTGGCGGCATAAACGCTAACTTGGAGGGCAAAAGCAAACTCGGGCAAGGGAGTAGATACAGGGACAAAAGAGTTCAATAAAGCAGTTGCCAGAATCCGTACCATCGGTGAGCATCCATTTAGAATATTGAAATGGCAATTTGGTTATGCCAGAGTGCGCCATCGTGGTCTTGTCAAAAATACTGCATAACTTTCTGCACTGCCAGGCGATTTCTTAGGAGAATCCTTGTCTAGAACTGCAATTCAAGGGAAATAGAAACTTAAGGGTAATTACTTGTTCAAGACTTTTTTAAATCGATTCTTTAATTTTTTACCAAGCATGAGATTTGGATGCAGCATAGCCGCGCGTTTGGTGTGCCACTGGCGCCAATCAAGAGCTTATCCAGAGCGTCGAGACTATCAGATCGATAAGGTTGTGTCTCACCGAGCTATCTGCTGCTGGCTATTGGGGTTAACGTGACACTTTTCTGGTGTGCTTTAAAGGCTCATTGACACGGAAATACTATTGCGGTTATATTGATTTTATATTAGCCGTAGATAGCCATTTTCTAGCATTAATGTTTGTTTTTTATGAGTGTGAGTGCGCGCTATCGCTGCTGTTTGAGTGTCAGAGCTGCCATTGATCACGCGTGGTTGGTGATTGCGGTAACGGCATTTCTGCCCATTTCATCGACATGGGCTACTGATCGCTGACAAGCTCAAGCATCTACCGTTCAGCCCATTCCTTGCTGCGTCGCATAGGCTTCCAGGATGATGAGGTTTTAATCCACCCAAAACGGAAGAGAGCCAATTTTTTGGGGAGTCCATGCATATAGATGAGAAGTGAGGTGCTGTTTTGTCCGTTATTTTATCTATAGTCATTCCCGTATATCGTTCTCAGGAGATATTGGTCGAGTTACATCGTCGCATCGTGACAGTCCAGGAGTTCGTTGAGCCGGCATTCGAGATTAGACTGACCGAAGGCTACGACATTGTCTACGGGTCGCCAAAGAGCGAAATCCGTGGCTTTTTTGGGAACATAGTGTCGCTGCCATTACGGATTGCCAGCATTCTAAGGCTATTTCTCGGTGGTATGGGTTTTTTCAATTCGCTTGGATGTGTTAGAAAATTATCTCCTCCAAGACAGCAGTATTCCCAACTTTCCCTTCTTAGCACCTGTCATCGCTATTTTTTAGGTGCTCAACTTGTTCAACTCTTCGCTCCAGGCAATTAAGTGAGTAAGTGGAAAATCATGTGACGGACGTGATGATAGTTATGTCTCCCACCTGGCAACTCGTTCGTTATGCATTTATTGGTTTGTTGTCTAATGCGATTCTCTATCTTGCTTACCTCGCCTTGACTGCCTTGGGAGTAGAGACAAAGCTTGCTATGACTGTTCTCTACGCCGTAGGCGTTGCGCAAACCTTCATCTTTAACAAGCGTTGGACTTTTCGCCATGATGGCTCGCACAGATCTGCATTTGTGCGCTACTGCATTTCGTATGCGCTCGGTTACTTCATCAACTTGCTGGTCTTGTATGTGCTGGTCGATTGTCTACATTACCCACACCAGATCGTTCAGGGTGCGATGATTTTCTGGCTAGCGGCAATGTTGTTTCTGCTACAGAAATTCTGGGTTTTCCGCACGAACCCATCTTTGTCAATTTCTGCGAGGATACATTCATGAATATTCCCTTCAATAAGCCTCATATGACCGGCAAGGAACTCTGGTATATCGCCCAGGCGCATCAAGAAGGGCAACTGGCGGGAGATGGGCCGTTTACTAAGAAATGTCATGTATGGCTGGAGATGCGCACTTCCGCAAATAAGGCTCTTCTGACGCACTCCTGCACGGCCGCACTGGAAATGGCGGCGATGCTTGCGGATATCGGGCCAGGAGACGAAGTGATCATGCCATCCTTCACCTTTGTGTCGACTGCCAACGCGTTCGTGCTGCGCGGCGCTATTCCTGTGTTCATAGACATCCGGCCGGACACGCTCAACATCGATGAGGCCCGGATCGAGGCGGCGATTACCCCACGAACCAAGGCAATCGTTGTAGTGCATTACGCAGGTGTGGGCTGTGAAATGGGCACGATCATGGAGATCGCAGATCGGCACAAGCTATTCGTCATTGAGGATGCCGCGCAAGGCTTGATGGCGCGATATAAGGGCCGAGCTCTCGGGAGCTTTGGGCAGATGTCCACATTAAGTTTTCACGAAACAAAGAATATCATTTCGGGGGAAGGAGGGGCATTGCTGATCAACGACCTGGAGTTCGTCCAGCGCGCGGAAATCATCCGTGAGAAAGGCACGAATCGGAGTCAGTTCTTTCGCGGCCAGGTGGATAAATACACGTGGGTCGAAGTCGGCTCATCGTATCTGCCGGGCGAGATCATCGCAGCGTTTCTCTGGGCGCAACTCGAGGACGCCACGCCCATTACCACGCAGCGCCTGCTGCTGTGGGAGCGCTACCACGAGGCTTTTGCAGAACTGGAAGCACAGGACAAGGTGCGCCGTCCGATTGTCCCGCAGGACTGCGAACACAATGCACACATGTATTATCTGCTGCTGCCCAGTCTGGATGCGCGTACAAAATTCATTGCGGCGTTGCGAGAAAAAGACATCCAGGCCGTGTTCCATTATGTTCCGCTCCACCGCGCGCCGGCAGGACAGAAGTACGGACGCACGGCGGGGACGATGCTGTATACCGATGCGCTGAGCGACCGGTTGGTTCGGCTTCCATTGTGGCCTGACCTGGGTAAGCAGCAGTACGCAGTTGTCGAGGCGGTGTTCGAGGCGGCGCGAAGTATCGAGTCAACCCGAGCTGAAATATCAAGTAAGGTGAAGTGACCCATGACAGACAAGATTCAGTGTAACTATGAGCAGGGCATCATCATCCCCACTCGACGACCTCATCATCGAGATGATGAGTATGACGAAAGTGGATTCGATGTGCTCATTCAGATGCAGCGTGAGCACTTCTGGTATCGTGGACGCCACAAGATTCTGCTGAACCTTTTGAAGGAAGAAATTGCGAAGCATCCTGGAGCAACAACTGGTCTGCGTGCGATCGACTTGGGCGGCGGGTGCGGCGGGTGGCTAGAATACCTCCATACTCACGATGCCTCGATGTTTCGAGAACTTGCACTTGGCGATAGTTCAATGCGAGCTCTGACTCTGGCTGAGCCGGTGGTTGGCTCCTTTGCAACACGTTACCAGATCGATCTGCTAGATCTTTCCTGGATTGGAGAATGGGACGTTGTATTTCTGCTTGATGTGCTTGAGCATATCAAAGATCATGACGAGGTTCTTCGGCAGGTGTACAAGATTGTGAAACCGGGAGGATTGGTGTTCGTGACAACACCGGCGCTGAATTTCTTCTGGACGTACAACGATCAATTGGCACACCACCAGCGACGCTACTCCAAACAGGATTTCTTCGCTCTGGGTGAGTGCACAGATCTTGAAGTCCTACGGACTGAGTATTTCATGTTCTTTCTTAGTCCAGCTTTGCTTCTAAGCCGTATCTTATTTCGACCCCCAGCACTGGCCACTCCCGAGCAACTCCGTGACCACTTGGCGCGAACTCACAGAATTCCAGCGAAGCCATTGAACAACATGCTTACCATGGCGCTTTCAATTGAAGCATTCATGGTCGATTTCGTCGATTTCCCGTGGGGCACATCGATCTTAGCTGTGTTCAAACGATGAGTGATTTTCCAGAAAGAATGATTCGATAGGATTTCGTATTGGTTATTGGTGATAGTTACCGTTCTCCAGATGCTTCATTCAGCACCTAGAATAGGGTTTACGGGTTTCTTCTGTCACTTTGTTACTCTGGCGCCATCGCGCCTTGCCTCGCACTTGGATCGTTGCACACTTGATCTTATCCAACTGCTGTTTTTAGGTTGAATCGGCAAGGTGATGTTTGAAGTGAATGAACCTACAGTGCATCTGCTTCTGTGGTGACGCATTCCGAATATCATGGTGCTGGATCAATAAGAAAAAGTGCTATGATAAAAAATTAATCATATGAACTAATTATTTGAGCTGATCAGCTAAGCTAGCTTAGCTCGGATTTTGGCTATTCAAACCGTTCTCGAATTAACCCGAATATTTCATAAATTGGCACGTGTCCTCACTTGTCTTTTGATTAATAAGAAAGATTTTGCTCAGTCGGGTGTATGAATCACTACACCACTCCTTCCCAAAACTTCCCTATTAATCAAAATCCTACGTGATCATCACGCGAATTTATGAAATATTCGGGTTAATAGACTGACCTGATCCAGGCATTCTTTCCGGACTGATTTGACGAACTAAGCTCAATTGCTATTTGAAGCCCGAAAATATTATGAAACCAGTGACATTGACTGTTAATTCGTATCGCACAAACTTTTCCTTGGCGGCAGTGGTTGCGCTTGGTATTTCAGGGCTATGGTTCTGGCTCACATGGCGATACGATTTTGATTTGGCCGATGAAGGTTTTTACTGGTATGGGGCGCAACGCGTGCTGCAGGGAGAAGTGCCGCTACGCGATTTTATGTCCTATGACATCGGTAGATATTACTGGACTGCAGCTTTTATGTATCTCATGGGAGATGACGGAATTTTCGCGGCGCGTGTGAGTGCTGCCGTCTATCAAGCTTTTGGGGTCCTGCTGGGAGTATTCATCTGCTTGCTGGCCTTGCAGCGAGAAGGCGCTGTACGATGGCTATTTGCGCTGCTGACGGCCTGTATTCTTACCATTTGGGTGAAACCGTATTACAAGGCATACGATCACGCTACCAGCATTGCGATAGTCGCAATGCTGGTGCTCATGCTGAAAACTACCAAACCTGCTGCGTGGCTGTTCGCTGGCATATGTCTTGGCATTGCAGCCATTGTAGGTCGAAATCACGGTCTATATGGCGCGATAGCATCCATTTTTGTTCTATCGGTGATTTTGTTAAAAGCGCCATCGCGGAAGGCTGTGGCTGGCTTGTATGGTTATTTTATTTTGGGCGTTTTGATTGGATTTTCGCCGACGCTGATTATGATGCTTGCCATTGATGGTTTTGCGGCAGCATTCATAGACAGCATCACCCTGATGTTTAAGTATGGAGCGACCAATATTTCTCTACCAGTTCCCTGGCCTTGGTCTGTGAGAGTGGGGGAAATTGGAATTTTGATGTCTGTAGTAGAACTGGCGATCGGAATTGGTTTTGTATTTTTACTGGTTTTTCCTCTGATTGGAATTCTGGTGCTGGCATTTAGCCGGTTTGATTTGAGCAGCGATGCGCGAAAGGTTTTGGTGGCAGCGATTGCTGCCGCCATTCCCTATGCGCACTATGCCTTTTCCCGATCAGACCTGGTCCACCTCACGCTAGGGATATATCCAGCCTTGATCGGCCTATTGGCTGCGGGTGGATTAATGAAAGAATTGCGTCCTCTGGTGCTGGCCGTTAGCTTGCTCATGGTATCGTTGGTTACCGTTCCCAAAGGGTACCTGCTGCACAGTGTATTAAAAGAGGATTATGTGAAAACTGATATTGCTGGTGAGCAACTGTGGATAAAACGAAGTCTGTCCGAGAAATTGCAGTTGATAGCCAGGGAGGTACAAGAGCTAACGCACAATTCAGTCAGTTTTCTGGCCTTGCCCAATATGCCGAGCATTCACGCAATTTTTCGTACCCAGATGGCAATTTGGGAAATTTATCCGCTAATACCAAGAGATAGCAATTTTGAAATCAGAGAAATTAGGCGGCTGGAATCATCTCTACCAGAACGGGTATTTCTATCAGACCACGCCTTGGACGGAAATCCAGAGTTTCGATATAGCCGCATGCACCCGCTAACTTACGGATGGCTCACCTCCAGATACGAGCTTTCAGACAGCAATGAGATACCTGGAATCAACATTTATTCGCTCAAGCGCTAAGCATATTTCATCCAAAGGGCGACTCGGAACACCTTGCCACTTGGCGCCAGGCTGACCGCTTGCATCAACCGCTTCGGGCAACCCGGGGGCATGACCATCAACCAGATGCATGCTGATCATGGCCATTCCTTCCGAGGATGGCGCGGTTAATATCTCTCGCACAGATTTTGTGGGTCAAACCAGAGGTACGCTTGGGCTGTTTTTTTATGGGAACAAGCACAAGGCGGCAGTATGGAAGCTTGCCGGTAGATCGCTTCTGGAGGATTAGATGTAAAAATTGCATGGAATTTGAAGGATTGGGCTATTCTTTGATATTAGCTATAGATGTTCAATACGACAAAACTAATGGCTTGGTTGCAGGAGTTGCCCTTAAAAGCTGGACTGATGCCAGTCCAAGCAATATTTACGTCAGTAAGATTGAGAATGTCGATGACTACCTTCCTGGGCAGTTTTATCAGCGAGAGCTTCCCTGCATTTTCAAGCTGTTGAATGAGCACAGTTTGAGACCAGAGTACATTGTGGTGGATGGTTACGTTTATTTAGATGGTTGTTCAAAGCCGGGCCTGGGTAAGCAGCTGTACGATGCATTGCATGGCAAGGTGAAGGTTATTGGTGTCGCAAAGAGGTCGTATGTTGGAATTAGCGAAGAATATGCGATCTTTAGAGGGTCCAGCAAGAAACCACGCTATATTACAAGCGCCGGTGAAACACTCTCTGCCGCAAAATTGCATATTATGTCCATGCATGGCGTGCATAGAATTCCAACCATGCTAAAAAAAGTTGATCAATTATGCCGTTTAAACGGATCAACACCTACATCCGGATAAATCATTTGCTGAGCGCTTAATTTACTGCTGAGTGCATCCTTCAATCAGGTGACGTCGGAGCTAAATCAAAAACATTCGCCTAATCGAGGGTAATCATGACATAGACTGTAAAGATTGATGGTATTGAGGCAATGAAGCTGAAAGCAGAGTTTGTAAGGAAGATATAGATTAGGGTTTCCTGATTTTTACTTCTTTTTCTGTCACCTTAACCACTGCTGTCTGATTTCCATCAACAGCTCGCCCAGTTGCCTGATGCGTACAGGTTTGTGTGCATGATGATGTTGCTCAAAGTGAATAAGGCTATTTTCGATTTCCAGGAAGTGAATGCCCGCATCCTCCACATCATGGCGTAGCTTTTCCAATGCAGTATCGGTGGTTGCAGCAGATTGATCCGGAAATTCCGCAAGTAAACGAATCACTTCCTGCATCGCGGGCAAATCGAGGCGCTTGGTGTGTGAAGCAATTACAGCCAGTGCTTTCCACAGCGAATTATGCCGGTCGTGGTGATGCAAGTAGGGTACGTCGAGTGTTCCACGCAGCAATGCAGCAATGCGATGAAGCCATGAGATGGGTGGCGGGATTGTTTCGAATGCCTTCATCGGCTCATGGGCAATGTGCACGCCAAATTCATTGCCGTGCCGGATTTCTACCAGCACGAGCAGCGCTAGACTTGTTGCCAAATTGCAGCCAGGCAGTACATCATTCAACCGTGCACTTCCTGTGGCATACAGATCGATAAACAAATCTGCCAGCGGTGGAGTGATTGACCATAGTACCTGTGCCAGCCGTGTTGCCGGCTGTGGTCCACGCAGTGTGTGCCAATGTGCTTCACAAAGTTCAATCAGCACAGCTTGCAGTGCTTGATGTTGTGACTCGGGTAATCGCCTGATCAGCTCTTGGGCTTCTGTTTTGATTAACGAGAGGCTTGTCATGTCAGTGTTTTTGTAAAAAAGGATGTATTTGTTTGAGCAGTGTTATGAAACAGATCAGCAATAGCAATAGCAACAGATATGACCGCTGGAGCATCCTGGTCATAAGGTCGCAGATACGATAGCCAGCCGTGATCAGTGCGTAATGCTAATTTGGAGTATTGAGCCAGTCAGTTAGTGCAATCAATCAATCAACCAAGGAAATGAACGTGCCCCCTATCGCGGGGCAGTTATTCCATTGAGTCTGCATAGTGGACCGGATTTAAGCGTCCTTGACTTGGCTGAATGGTTGGTTCTGGAGAAAATTCTGAATATTGTTCGCAGTCTGATCAAGTACGCGTTGCCTGGATTCCTTGCTGGCCCAGGCGATATGCGGGGTAACAATCAGATTGGGTTGCGGGTATTCCAATAGTAAATTGCCATTAACAGGCGGTTCTTTTTGCAAAACATCAGTGGCAGCCCCGGCGATGCGGCCGGAGGACAAGCTATGCAGCAGATCCGCTTCATTCACCAGTCCGCCACGTGCAGTGTTAATGAGATAGGCTGAGGGTTTCATCAGCTCAAATTCCCTTTGACTGATCAGGTCGCGGGTTTCCTCTGAGAGCGGGCAGTGCAGAGTAATAAAATCTGCCTGTCGGATGACTTCATCAAAGGCTATTCGCCCAGGGCGAGCGGGCATGCCCTTATGGTCGGCAATCAATAATTGCATGCCGAATGCCTTGGCTATTTCAGCCACTGCTTTACCCAACTCGCCGTATCCGATGATGCCCAGGGTTTTGCCTGATAATTCCTCAATACCGAAATCGAGGGGACAAAAATGGATACTCGTCTGCCAGCCGCCATTTTTTACCAGCTGCTGATATTCTACAAAACGGCGCGAAAGATTCAGTATGAGCATGAACACATGCTGCACGACGGAATTTGTGGCATAACCCCGTACATTACAGACAGGAATATTGCGTTCAGCCGCTGCGATGAGGTCAACATTGTTATAGCCAGTAGCGGCAATGCAAATTAATTTCAGGCGGTTCGCAGCAAATATTGCTGCACGATCCAGTGATATCTTATTGCTGACCACCACCTCTGCTTCCTTAATTCTCTCTGCAACCTGTTCCATGGTGGTCTCATCATAATAGCGCCAAGGCGAGATAGCCTGTTCCAGCATCATACAATCCATATCACCACGGGTGACGGAACCAAAATCAAGAAAAACTGCACTCATATGATTGCCTTTGGTGAGTAGAGGAATAATTCATGCCTTGATGAAATGTAATGAAAGCCCGATGGGTTGTCAAACGCTTGGAAGTGGGAGGCAGGTCTAAAGTCAACAAATAATTCATGCTGATCTAGTACTCAGTCATTCTTCTAAAGTCGGGTAAAGTTTCTTCAATTTTACCCGAGCGTCATCATTCGTAAAGCGCCACTCCATGGGACGTGCGGA
>NZ_FNDH01000055.1 GCF_900100485.1 Nitrosomonas sp. Nm132
ATTGCACCAATTGCGATGGAGGAGGGGTTGCGTTTTGCAATTCGTGAGGGTGGTAGAACTGTTGGGGCTGGTGTCGTAGCTAAAATTATTGAGTAAAAATCGTGTTCAATTTTGTTCTGTAGTAATGTGCTTGTACAATAAAATGTAAGGCTGGGGTATAAATATTGGTGTGTAGAAAATAGGCCAGTAGCTCAATTGGCAGAGCGTCGGTCTCCAAAACCGAAGGCTGGGGGTTCGATGCCCTCCTGGCCTGCCAGAATTGAATTCAGCTTTTAAGATAAGTAAGAGAGGGGGAAATAGGTTTTAATTTTTGGCTGAGAAGAAAGCTTGTATTCAAACAAAGATTGCTAGTACAGCTTAGTGAGCTGTGTTTGTCAGTTTTAAATTGGAAATTATTAGAAAGACAAATGAATTGTCTATTGCCTAGGGTGGTGTTTGAGTGAACAAATTTAAGCTGGTGCTGGCTATTTTATCGATAGTAGCCGGCGTTGTGGGTTTTTACTATTTGCGCGATAGCGCGATGGTTATTCGCTTATTGCTTTTGTTGTTGGGTTTGTTTTTAGCAATCACAATAGCTTGGTTTACTGATCAGGGCAAGCAGTTTTATGTATTTAGCAGGGAGTCAATTGAGGAGACGAGAAAGGTAGTTTGGCCTAGCCGGAAAGAAACGATACAAACCGCGGGGGTGGTGTTTGCTTTTGTTGTTGCCATGGCAGTTTTTTTGTGGCTAGTGGATACCGGATTGATGGCGGTTGTAAGGCATGTAATGGATCAAGAGGGTTAGATATATGGCCCGGGTGGTAGAATGAACAAAAAATGGTATGTGATTCATGCATATTCTGGCTTTGAAAATAGTGTCAAGCGTGCATTGCAGGAGCGTATCGTCCGTGCCGGAATGGAGGATAAATTCGGTCAAATCCTGGTTCCTGTAGAAGAGGTTATGGAAATCAAGGGAGGGCAAAAAAATATTAGTGAAAGGAAATTTTTTCCTGGGTATGTGTTGATTGAAATGGAAATGACAGATGAAACTTGGCATTTGGTTAAACATACGGCCAAGGTTAGTGGTTTCGTGGGCGGCTCTTTAATGAGGCCGACGCCAATCAGTCAAAAGGAAGTACAGAGCATACTTGAGCAAATTCAAGAGGGTGTGGAAAAACCTAAGCCTAAAATACTTTTCGAAATTGGTGAGGCGGTGCGTGTCAAAGAAGGACCTTTCACAGACTTCCACGGAAATGTTGAAGATGTTAATTATGACAAAAGTAAACTACGGGTGTCTGTTTCCATTTTTGGTCGTCCCACACCTATTGAATTAGACTTTGATCAAGTCGAAAAATCCTAGCTCCCGATAAAAGATTGCTAAATTCAGAAGGTGAAAGTTGTTATTGTTTTGTATTGAGACGGGGAGAATGTTGTAAACATTCGGTAAAACCCAAAAAGGAGAATAATTTTGGCAAAAAAGATTATCGGCTATATCAAGCTACAGATACCGGCTGGAAAGGCTAATCCAAGCCCTCCAATCGGTCCTGCTCTTGGGCAGCGCCAGCTTAATATCATGGAGTTTTGTAAGGCATTTAATGCAGCTACGCAGAAGATGGAGCCAGGTTTGCCTGTGCCGGTAATCATAACTGCTTATGCGGATAAAAGCTTTACCTTTATCATGAAAACAACGCCCGCGTCAGTGCTAATTAAGAAAGCTGCGGGTATAAATAAAGGAAGTTCTAAGCCTCATATCGATAAAGTAGGGAAATTGAGTCGTAATCAAGCGGAAGAAATAGCTAAATTAAAAATGCCAGATTTAACTGCAGCAGATATTAATGCTGCGGTACGTACTATTGCTGGCAGTGCGAGAAGTATGGGCGTGGAAGTGGAGGAGCTATAAAATGGCACACATTTCTAAACGATATAAGGCGATAGACAAAAAGATAGATCGCAATAAAACCTACTCATTAGCAGAGGCCATTGCTCTTATAAAAGAAACGGCAACAGCAAAATTTGATGAATCTGTTGATGTCGCAATTAATTTAGGGATTGATGCAAGAAAATCAGATCAGGCTGTACGTGGATCGGTGGTTTTGCCGGAAGGTACAGGGAAAGTTGTGCGTGTCGCTGTTTTTGCACAAGGAGATAAAGCTAAAGAAGCACTAGAGGCAGGTGCAGATATTGTTGGTTTTGAGGATCTTGCAGAGCGGATCAAAGCAGGAGAGATTAACTTTGATGTTGCTATCGCTAGCCCAGACGCGATGCGTATTGTTGGTCAGTTGGGACAAATACTAGGTCCAAGAGGGTTAATGCCTAATCCAAAAGTAGGCACGGTAACGCCGGATGTTTCAGTTGCTGTAAAGAATGCTAAAGCAGGGCAAGTACAGTTTCGAGCTGATAAAGCGGGCATCGTGCATTGTACTGTTGGTAGGGCATCATTTGAAATCGATGCGCTAAAGAAAAATATCTTGGCGTTAGTAGATGCGCTTAATAAATCTAAACCGTCTGCCTCTAAGGGGGCATACCTAAGACGTGTGACTCTTTCCAGCACTATGGGAGTGGGGGTTCGAGTTGATCAAACGGGTTTAGGGCATTAATTTATAGACTTTGGGCTATTGACGCTTTAGGTCAGTAGGTTATCAAAGACCGTTGGGGTTTCATGCGTGCTGTTGGAATTAAGATTAAATAATCTAATTTGCTAGCTTGAAGCTTAATTACCAAAGAATTATCGACCGAGTTTAATAAGAGTTTGTTATATTCGGTATATACCTGAAAGGTTCCCGGCGCAGATGGCGTATCCAGAACAGGGTTTATTGTTTTCTCCTGAATAAAGATCGCCGCTTTTTAGAATGGAAAATATCGTGATTATTCCGATATGACTCCAGCGTTAAATGTGGAGAATGTATCTTGAGTCTTAATCTTGAGCAGAAAAAAGCAATAGTTACTGAGGTTGGCGCTCAAATAGCTGGTGCGCAAGCAATTATTCTTGCGGAATATCGTGGATTGGAAGTTAGTAAATTTACGCAATTGCGAGCTAAAGCACGCGAGTGTGGAATATATTTTCGTGTGATCAAGAATTCGTTTGTGCGTCGTGCGGTAATGAACACGCCGTATTCTAGTCTTGCTGATCAAATGGTAGGTCCCTTGGCATATGGTATCGGACGTGATCCGGTAGCTACTGCCAAAGTGCTTCATGAGTTTGCAAAAAATAATGATAAATTTGTCATTATAGCTGGCGCAATGGCGGGAACCGTCCTGTCTAGCAAGGATGTTGCGGCTTTAGCAAATCTACCAAGCAGAGATGAATTGCTATCCAAACTGATGGGAACGTTACAAGCGCCTATAACCAAGTTTGTTAGAACACTTAATGAAGTGCCTACCAAATTTGTACGAGGGTTAGCTGCGATACGCGATCAGAAATAATTTTTTCAAATTAAGAAAGTGAATTATTTATTCATCTCTAAATTTAATCAGAATTTCATTTATTGTTAGGAGAGGAAAATGGCTATAGCCAAAGAAGAAATTTTAGACGCAATTGCTAATATGACAGTGTTAGAGCTGTCTGAGCTAATCAAGAATATGGAAGAGAAGTTTGGTGTTTCTGCTGCTGCTGCTATCGCAGTTGCCGCACCTGCTGCTTCTGCAGCGCCAGCAGCAGAAGAGCAAACTGAATTTTCTGTGGTATTGACTTCTGCGGGTGATAACAAGGTGAATGTAATTAAAGTAGTTCGTGCAGTAACAGGTCTCGGTTTGAAGGAGGCTAAAGACTTGGTTGATGGCGCTCCAAAAGTGGTAAAAGAAGGGATTGCCAAGGCTGATGCGGAGGCAATCCAGAAACAGCTTACTGAAGCTGGAGCTGGCTGCGAGATTAAATAATATTCTCGTTGAGAAAGTACTGGCTGGCAGAGAGAAAATATACTGCCGGCCTTTACTTTCTTTGATAATTTGAATTTTATTGCATACCTATTTATTGTACCAAGCATTTACTACGGTAGCCAGTAAATGATTATTTGGATAAATACGGCTATTTAATCCTCAATCTTCTGCGCCTGGAGAAAATTGATGAACTATTCGTTCACCGAAAAAAAACGTATCCGAAAAAGTTTTGCTAAACGTGCTAGTGTTTTACCAATTCCTTTTCTTCTCGCAACTCAACTTGAATCGTACGCAGCTTTTTTACAAGAGAAAGTCGCGCCTAATAAGCGTGCTAATCAAGGGTTGCAGGCAGCGTTTAATTCAATTTTTCCAATTGAGAGCCATTCAAAAAATGCTCGACTTGATTTTATTAGTTACTCCCTAGGCGTGCCTGCATTCGATGTTAAAGAATGCCAGCAACGTGGCTTAACTTATGCATCCCCTTTGCGTGCCAAAGTTCGCTTAACCATTTTAGATAAAGAGATTTCTAAACCAACAGTAAAAGAAGTCAAGGAGCAAGAAGTATACATGGGAGAGATTCCTCTCATGACAGATACTGGATCATTTATTGTAAATGGGACGGAACGAGTAATTGTTTCTCAACTGCATCGTTCTCCTGGAGTGTTTTTCGAACACGATCGCGGAAAAACACATTCATCGGGTAAGTTGCTTTTTTCTGCGCGTATTATTCCTTATCGTGGTTCTTGGTTAGATTTTGAATTTGACCCTAAAGATTATGTATATTTCCGCATTGACCGTCGCCGTAAAATGCCGGTGACGACTTTATTGAAAGCAATGGGTTGTACACCAGAACAAATTCTTACTGATTTTTTTGTATTTGATCATTTTTATTTTTCTAAAAGTGAAATCTTGTTTGATTTGGTGCCTGAGCGTTTACGAGGCGAAGTAGCGAGCTTTGATATTACTGATGACAAAGGTAAAGTGATCGTTCAGAAAGATAAACGTATTACAGCAAAACACATTCGAGAATTGCTGCAAATCGGTATAAATCAGATCGCAGTTCCAGAAGAGTTTTTGATTGGCAAGATCCTGGCACAAAATATTGTAGATAAGGAAACAGGTGAGATTCTAGCATTAGCTAACGATGAAATTACCGATGCTATACTTGGAAAAATAAGGCAGCTCGACATTGAAAAAATAAGTACGCTTTATATAAATGATCTTAATTATGGTCCTTTTATTTCTCAAACATTAAGAATAGATGAAACCATTGATCAAGCGGCTGCTCTAGTAGCAATTTATCGGATGATGCGCCCAGGTGAGCCGCCAACCGAAGAAGCTGTTAGCACGCTATTTAACGGGCTATTTTATTCGGCTGAGCGCTACGATTTGTCGGTTGTCGGGCGGATGAAATTTAATCGTCGAGTTGGGAGATCTGAGTTAACAGGTTCTTCGACCTTATCCCATCAAGATATTATTGATGTAATCAAAATATTAGTAGAGCTACGTAATGGTCGTGGAGAGATAGATGACATTGATCACTTAGGAAACCGTCGTGTGCGTTCAGTTGGAGAGCTAGCTGAGAATCAGTTTAGAGCTGGATTAGCCCGAGTTGAGAGAGCAGTTAAAGAGCGACTCAGTCAGGCGGAATCAGAAAACCTTATGCCTCATGATTTAATCAATGCTAAACCAGTATCTGCTGCTGCTCGTGAATTTTTTGGCTCCAGCCAATTATCCCAGTTTATGGATCAAACGAATCCTTTATCAGAGGTTACGCATAAGCGACGCATTTCAGCTTTGGGTCCGGGCGGTTTAACACGTGAACGGGCAGGCTTCGAAGTACGAGATGTGCATCCGACTCATTATGGGCGTGTATGTCCTATTGAAACACCAGAAGGACCCAATATTGGTCTGATTAATTCGCTGGCCCTTTACGCACAAACTAATGAATATGGATTTATTGAAACACCGTACAGAAAAGTAGTAGATGGAAAAGTTACCGATGAGATCGCTTATCTTTCTGCTATTGAAGAAAGCCAGTACATGATAGCTCAAGCGAATGCAAAGCTAGATTTGGAGGGACGATTCGTAGATGAAATCGTTTCGTGTCGCCAGAAGAATGAATTTACCTTGGCTCCTAAGGATCAAATTGAGTATGTGGATGTCGCACCTGCTCAAATTGTATCCGTTGCAGCTTCATTAATTCCATTTCTAGAGCATGATGATGCCAACCGCGCCTTGATGGGTTCTAATATGCAGCGTCAAGCAGTTCCTTGTTTACGTGCAGAGAAGTCACTGGTGGGAACGGGAATCGAACGAGTTGTTGCAGTCCACTCTGGAACTGCTGTGAGAGCGGTGCGTGGAGGGGTGGTTGATTACGTGGATGCCAACCGTATCGTAGTGCGCGTGCACGATACTGAAACAAGAGCAGGAGAGGTGGGCGTGGATATCTATAATCTGATCAAATATATCCGCTCAAATCAGAATACAAATATTAATCAGCGTCCGCTGGTAAAAGTGGGTGATGTTCTGACATGCGACGATGTCATCGCCGATGGTGCCTCGACCGACTTGGGCGAGCTTGCATTAGGGCAAAATATGCTGGTGGCGTTTATGCCATGGAATGGATATAACTTTGAAGACTCCATTCTAATTTCTGAACATGTCGTATCTGATGATCGTTTCACCTCAATTCATATTGAGGAATTATCAGTGGTAAGTCGTGATACTAAACTTGGTACAGAAGAAATTACTGCTGATATTCCGAATTTATCTGAGCGCCAGCTTGTCCGTCTGGATGAATCTGGGATTGTTTATATCGGTGCTGAAGTAGAAGCAGGTGATGTATTGGTCGGCAAAGTTACTCCGAAGGGTGAAACACAGTTAACCCCGGAAGAGAAGCTATTACGAGCAATTTTTGGTGAAAAGGCATCTGATGTTAAAGATACTTCCTTGCGAGTACCTTCTGGTATATCGGGGACCGTAATTGATGTACAAGTATTTACCCGTGAAGGGGTAGAACGGGACAAGCGTTCCAGGAAAATTATCGATGATGAGCTAGATCGCTATAAAAAAGATCTGGCTGATCAGATGCGCATAGTGGAGGCCGATGCATTTATGCGCATAGAGCGTTTGCTCATTGGTAAGGCAGCAACCGGTGGACCTAAAAAACTCGCTAAAGGGACGCTCATTACGAAAGAATATCTGGAGAGTATCGATCCTCACTATTGGTTTGATATCCGTCTGGTTGATGAGGAAACGAGTGTCCAGCTGGAGCAATTAAAAGATAGCATGGCACAGAAGCAGAAAATGTTTGATATTGCTTTTGATGAGAAAAGGAAAAAGCTCACACAAGGTGATGAACTGCCCCCCGGTGTGCAGAAAATGGTCAAAGTCTATGTTGCGGTTAAGAGGCGTTTGCAACCGGGAGACAAAATGGCCGGTCGTCATGGAAATAAAGGGGTCATTTCAAGAATAGTACCTGTAGAGGACATGCCTTATATGGCCGATGGCACCCCTGTTGATATTGTGTTGAATCCTTTAGGTGTTCCATCGCGGATGAATGTAGGGCAAATATTGGAAGTTCATTTGGGATGGGCATCAAAAGGATTGGGCAAGAAGATCGATGAAATGTTACGCAAGCAAAGCGAAATTGCAGAGCTAAGAGCATATCTCGATAAAATCTATAATAGCAGCGGTAAAAAAGAAGATATTGCCTCATTAAATGACAAGGAACTACGGGAGCTCGCAAAAAATTTAGTTGAAGGTGTGCCTTTTGCTACACCTGTTTTTGATGGTGCTACAGAAGCCGAAATAAAGGATATGCTTGAATTAGCTGGTCTGCCAAGATCGGGGCAAGTTACGCTTTATGACGGTAGAACGGGTGCTGCCTTCGATCGTTCTGTTACGGTAGGCTATATGCATGTACTTAAGCTGCACCACTTGGTTGATGACAAAATGCATGCTCGTTCTACAGGCCCCTATAGTTTAGTCACGCAGCAACCGCTGGGTGGTAAGGCTCAGTTTGGTGGTCAACGTTTTGGTGAAATGGAGGTGTGGGCGTTGGAAGCATATGGCGCTGCCTACACATTACAGGAAATGCTGACCGTTAAGTCAGATGATGTAAATGGACGTACCAAGGTATATGAGAGTATTGTCAAGGGCGATCACAAAATAGATGCGGGAATGCCAGAATCTTTTAATGTATTAGTAAAAGAAATTCGATCTCTGGGTATGGATATTGATTTGGAACAACATTGAAATCTTGATTGAAGATGTTTTATGCCGACCTATAGATTAATGGGGGTGACAGATGAAAGCGTTGCTTGATTTATTTAAACAAGTTACTCAGAAAGAAGAGTTTGATTCAATTAAAATTGGTCTTTCCTCTCCAGAAAAAATACGTTCTTGGTCGTACGGTGAAGTAAAAAAACCAGAAACGATAAACTATCGTACCTTTAAACCAGAGAGGGATGGGTTGTTCTGTGCCAAGATTTTTGGTCCAGTAAAAGACTATGAATGTTTATGTGGAAAATATAAACGATTAAAACATCGAGGCGTGATTTGTGAGAAATGCAGGGTAGAAGTAACTTTATCTAAAGTTCGGCGCGAACGCATGGGGCACATTGAATTAGCATCTCCAGTAGCGCATATCTGGTTTCTGAAGTCACTGCCGTCGCGCTTGGGATTAGTATTAGACATGACATTACGGGATATTGAGCGTGTGCTCTATTTCGAAGCTTATGTCGTAACCGATCCAGGCATGACTCCACTAGTTCGCGGTCAATTGCTGACAGAGGATGATTATCTTAATAAGACAGAAAGTTACGGAGATGATTTTTCTGCAGGCATTGGTGCAGAAGGCATTCGTGATTTATTGGGCTATATGGATATCGTTGCGGAAATTGATTCTCTCCGTCGCGAAATGCAGAGCACTGGATCCGAAACCAAGCTAAAAAAAATAGCTAAGCGATTGAAAGTACTTGAAGCATTTAATAAATCAGGGATGAAGCCGGAATGGATGATATTGACGGTATTGCCGGTACTGCCACCAGAATTGAGACCACTTGTGCCATTGGATGGAGGTCGTTTTGCGACCTCTGACTTAAATGATTTATATCGCCGTGTGATTAACCGGAATAATCGGCTGAAGCGTTTGCTCGAGCTCAGAGCGCCAGAAATCATTGTGCGCAATGAAAAACGTATGTTGCAAGAGTCAGTTGATTCGCTTCTTGACAACGGGCGTCGTGGTAAGGCTATGACAGGGGCCAACAAACGCCCATTAAAGTCACTTGCGGATATGATTAAAGGTAAGGGAGGGCGATTCCGTCAGAATCTGCTGGGTAAACGTGTCGATTATTCTGGTCGATCAGTTATTGTGGTTGGTCCTCAGCTTAAATTACATCAATGCGGCTTACCGAAAAAAATGGCTCTTGAATTGTTTAAGCCATTTATTTTCAACAGACTGGAAACTATGGGTATTGCCAGCACCATTAAGGCAGCCAAGCGAGAGGTGGAGAATGAGAGTCCAGTAGTGTGGGATATACTGGAGGAAGTTATCCGAGAGCATCCAGTAATGCTAAACCGAGCGCCAACACTTCACCGCTTGGGTATTCAGGCGTTTGAGCCTGTGTTAATCGAAGGCAAGGCAATTCAACTGCATCCTCTGGTTTGTGCTGCATTTAATGCAGATTTTGATGGGGATCAGATGGCCGTTCATGTTCCATTATCACTTGAAGCGCAAATGGAATGTCGTACCTTGATGATGTCAACTAATAACGTTCTGTCTCCGGCTAACGGGGATCCTATTATCGTACCCTCGCAAGACATTGTGCTCGGCTTGTACTATATGACTCGGGAAAAGATCAATGCCCGGGGCGAGGGTATGTTGTTCCAGGATGTCGCGGAGGTATTGCGTGCGTATGAAAATCATGCGGTTGAGCTCAATGCGAGAATAGTAGTAAGAATAAAGGAAACCGAAAAAGGTAAGGAAGACGATAAGCAAGCCGAAAAAATAACTCGTTATGAAACGACAGTAGGTCGTGCGTTATTATCGGAAATCTTGCCAGAAGGACTTCCTTTTTCTCTGATTAATAAGGTGCTCAAGAAAAAGGAAATTTCGAAGCTTATCAATGCTAGCTTTCGTTTATGTGGGCTACGTGAAACAGTTATTTTTGCGGATAAGCTCATGTACTCGGGTTTTTCCTATGCCACTCGAGGCGGCATCTCCATTTGCGCGGATGATTTGCGTACGCCCGTTCAGAAAAATGACATCATAAGCACCGCAGAGAAGGAGGTACAAGAAATAGCAGCTCAATATACATCAGGTTTGGTAACTCAAGGTGAGCGCTATAACAAAGTAGTCGATATTTGGGGGCGTGCCGGTGATCAGGTTGCTAAAGCGATGATGGATCAATTAAGCGTTGAGCCTGTATACGATCCATTAACTGGAGAAATGAGGCAAGATGAAAATGGCAAACCTATCATGCAGGAATCATTTAATTCAATTTATATGATGGCTGATTCAGGTGCGCGTGGTTCAGCAGCTCAGATTCGTCAGCTTTCGGGGATGCGTGGGCTAATGGCCAAGCCTGACGGCTCTATAATTGAGACACCGATTACAGCTAATTTTCGTGAGGGTCTAAATGTTCTGCAGTATTTTATTTCTACTCATGGTGCGCGGAAGGGACTTGCTGATACAGCATTAAAAACGGCAAATTCTGGCTATCTCACTCGCCGCTTGGTGGACGTTACTCAGGATCTCGTTATCACTGAGGAGGACTGCGGTACAGATAATGGCGTTGTAATGAAAGCATTGATTGAAGGTGGTGAGGTTATTGAGGCGTTGCGAGAGCGGATACTTGGTCGAGTAACCGCACAGGACGTAGTTAACCCAGAGAATCAGGAGACTATTTATCATGCTGGCGTTCTGCTTGATGAAGATGCCGTTGAAAGAATTGAGTCTTGTGGGGTTGATGAAGTTAAAGTGCGCACTCCGCTTACCTGTGCAACTCGCTACGGATTATGCATCATGTGCTATGGGCGCGATCTAGGGCGTGGAACAGCAGTAAACGTTGGTGAGGCAGTAGGTGTTATTGCGGCACAATCTATTGGCGAACCAGGAACCCAGTTGACTATGCGAACATTCCATATTGGTGGTGCCGCTTCTAGAACAGTGGTGGTGAGTCAAGTTGAGAGTAAATCAAATGGTGTGATTCATTATTCCCCTACGATGCGCTATGTAAAAAATGCTCGTGGCGAGTTGATAGTCATCTCTCGTAGTGGAGAGGCGATCGTGTACGATGAAAACGGGCGTGAGCGCGAGCGTCATAAAGTGCCTTATGGAGCAACGCTGTTGGTGCATGATGGTGAAGCGGTAAAAGTGGGTAAAGTGTTGACAACATGGGATCCGCATACTCGTCCCATTATTGCAGAGTATAGTGGTAGGGTACGCTTCGAGAATGTTGAAGAAGGCGTAACGGTAGCAAAACAAATTGATGATATAACAGGTTTATCCACACTCGTTGTAATAGATCCCAAGCGTCGCGGTGCTACGCAAACTAAGGGATTGCGTCCATTGGTTAAGTTTTTGGATGAAGAAGAAAAAGAGATTAAGATTGCGGGGAGTGATTTGCCGGTTAGCATTACATTCCAAATTGGTTCTATTATTTCTGTACGTGATGGACAGCAAGTAAGTGTTGGAGAAGTATTAGCTCGTATTCCACAGGAAACCTCGAAAACACGTGATATTACAGGTGGATTGCCACGTGTGGCGGAGTTATTTGAAGCTAGATCACCAAAGGATGCGGGTCTTTTAGCAGAGGTTACTGGAACGGTATCTTTTGGTAAAGATACTAAAGGAAAACAACGCCTTGTCATAACAGATCTCGATAATATTTCACATGAATATCTGATTCCAAAGGATAAGCATGTTATGGCCCATGATGGTCAAGTAGTCAATAAAGGTGAGACTATCGTTGATGGACCAGCCGAGCCACAAGACATACTACGTCTTCAGGGGGTAGAGGCATTAGCGCGGTATATTACTGACGAAGTACAAGATGTTTATCGTCTACAAGGTGTAAGGATAAACGATAAGCATATTGAGGTGATTGTTCGGCAGATGTTGCGTCGTGTACAAATTACTGATGCAGGAGATTCATCTTTCATTCCTGGTGAACAAGTTGAACGTGCAGATGTGCTAGCGGAGAATGAGAAACTGCTTGCCGAGAATAAAGCTCCTGCCACATATGAATACATGCTACTTGGTATTACTAAAGCATCGCTCTCAACAGATTCGTTTATCTCTGCTGCTTCCTTTCAAGAGACAACCCGTGTTCTTACAGAGGCGGCAATTATGGGAAAAAGAGACGATCTGCGTGGATTAAAAGAAAATGTTATTGTAGGAAGGCTCATTCCAGCAGGAACAGGATTGTCATTTCATAATATCCGTAAGAAGCAAAAGCTATCATCAAATACTAATATAAGCGCTCATTTACCTGAAAAAGCTACAGAAGGAACAGATAATGAATCTATAGTTACAAATAATGATCTATCCTTAAGGTAGGATTTGAGCAGGTATATTGACTCATGCGTATTTAGCTTGTATGCGGGATAATTTTAGTTATCCTCATACAAGCTGTTATGTTAAGTTGCCTACTTATAATGGTGATAGCTCAGTTATAGAATCTGGATAAGTAGCTAAATACTACTCGTATCTTTAAGGCGTGAGCAGTCCAAATTAAATGGCGGGTAACAGATCAATAATAACAAGTGAGACGATGGTTCTGAAACGGGGTGATTAAACAACATATTCTAATTTCAATAGAAATCATAATTTCCATGTCTAAGTAATAAATTCTTACCCAAAATTCTTGACATAGCTGTGGTTGAGAAAGTAGGCTTGCTGAGTTTCAGTGCAGGAATAAGAGGTAGTGGTTTTATGCTCAGGCTATCGAGAGGGATGGGTAGCGCGTATTTGCAAGGGCGTAAATGGATAACAATATAAGATAAGAAGGAGAGAGGAATGGATGCCCGAGGATGGCTGAAGGGGTTAGTAGTGGCATGTGGAGTAATGTTTGCGGGGGCATTGCATGCGAACATATCGA
>NZ_FNDH01000027.1 GCF_900100485.1 Nitrosomonas sp. Nm132
ATCGAAGGTAAATGGGCTGTTTTACCGAAGCGGTGGGTAGTCGAACGCACGTTCTCCTGGCTGGGTAACTTTCGCCGTTTATCAAAGGACTTCGAAATCCTGCCAGGCACTGCCGAAAATATGATTCGAATCGCCATGATGAAAATAACACTTGCAAAATGCGTCTAATGTTTTGCCAGACAGCTTCTAAACGTTCCATAGCCAGCCTATCGCCGATAATCCTTATCGTGACCGCGAGACGCTTTCATAATTTATTTCATAGAAAACAGCCTTTGTGGCTGAGCGCAGGCTCAGCCACTGCTCCCGGCTATTCTCAATTCATTCACTTACTCGCTTTGATTGCAGTATAAGCAGTGAAAAGATTACGGTAATCGGGAATATGATTGGAAAACAGCGTTCCGAGACCCTCGACGTCATTTCGCCAGTCACGGTGCAGTTCACAGGCTATTGCAAACCAGCTCATCAACTGTGCGCCTGCTTCTGCCATGCGGCTCCAGGCAGCCTCGCGCGTAACCTCATTGAAAGTACCTGAGGCATCCGTCACAACAAATACCTCAAAACCTTCTTCCAAAGCGGAAAGCACAGGAAATGCCACACAAACCTCGGTAACGACACCGGCGATAATTAATTGCTTTCTACCCGTTTGCTTGACCGCTTTAACAAAATCTTCATTGTCCCAGGCATTAATTTGTCCAGGACGGGCGATGTAGGGCGCATCCGGAAAAATTTGCTTAAGCTCAGGTACCAGCGGGCCATTTGGACCATCCTCAAAACTGGTGGTCAGAATGGTCGGTAATTTAAAATACTTGGCTAAATCAGCTAAAGCCAATACGTTATTCTTGAATCTATCCGGCTCGAAATCACGTACCAGCGACAGCAAGCCAGCCTGGTGATCGACCAGTGCAACCAACGCGTTATTTTTATCGAGGCGATTGTATGAATTGCCCATTTTATTACTCCTTTATGTTATGCAAAAAAGACAACATCAACGCTGAGAATCCATCAACTCTCCCTCTCTGGCTACTTGCTGAGCTTTCTGGTAACGCCAAAGCGGCTACATTGGCGCGCAGTTCAAGGAGCGGAATATCTTTAACCACCTGAAACAAGCCACTTTGATGGTCGATCAACAACATTACCGCATCACTTGGCTCGATAGCAGGTATTGTTCCATTGAAATTAACTGGCGCGCTCATATCGCTCTATCTCCTATAAATTGAATGTACAGGTTGATACCCTGCCAACTAAATGGCTAGCAGGGAAAAGCCTAATGGGACAATTGCCCGAAATGCCCGCTATTAAAATCCGCGATTGCCTGGTCAATTTCAGCCTGACTATTCATGACGAAAGGACCTTGCCCAACAACCGGCTCGTCGATGGGCTCGCCGCTGAGCAAAAGCGCTACCACATTCTCCTGAGCTGCGAGCGATAGCATTTTGCCGATGCGATCGAGCAACACCATTTGCGCGGCTTTCACTTGTGATTCCCCATTGACCGATACCGCCCCATGCAAAACGATGAGCGCCGCACGCCAATCCTGTGGTAACGATAACTCGGCTGACTTTCCTTGGTGCAAGCGCAAGTCCCAAACATTCATGGGTGTGAACGTACGCGCAGATCCTGCATGGCCTAGGTAATTTCCTGCAATTACGCGCACGATACCTGCTTCATCAGGTAGCATGATCACTGGAATATCTGTTTTGAGAATTGCCTGGTAATGCGGTGCAGTCATTTTGTCCTTGGCAGGCAGATTGACCCATAGCTGCACCATCTCAAGCCGGCCGCCCAAACGTGTAAATGGCTCGGAATGAAATTCTTCGTGCAGAATGCCGGAGCCTGCAGTCATCCATTGCACGTCGCCGGGGCCAATCACCCCGCCCTGACCGGTTGAATCCCGATGCGCCACTTCACCGTGGTAAACAATGGTAACTGTTTCAAAACCACGATGTGGATGCTGCCCTACGCCACGCGGTTGCTCGGTTGGCGTAAAATCAGCCGGACCCGCATAATCCAGCAGCAAAAACGGGCTCAGTAATTTTCCATGGTTGCGATAAGAAAATAGCGATCGCACCGGAAAGCCATCGCCCACCCAATGGAGAGGGGGTGCATCATAAACACCTAGAATCGTTTTCATCGTCATCTCCTTACAGTGTTTATCCGATATTTGGATAAAAACCAGTGTACAGGCAGAATAGTCATCTGAATAGATCGCATAATCAGCCATCATTGTTCTATATGAGGAACGATAAACGATCAATGCAGGATCCCAATCAGATAGCTCGTTGCTTTTTTCATCAATCATGATGGGTTTTGGGAATTGCTTTCAGATGATTGTCCGTACAGGGCGTGACAGCATGCATCATGCGCGGTGACCTTGCTCCACGGTGCAAGGCAAAGATTTTAGATGCGTGAATGAAAGAGGCCAGCGCGGGGCCGATATCCCACGGATTGTTAAAGCTGAGTTGCTCCTATTGCCCGTCAAGGCCCAGCCAGTAAGATAGCTGCCGTCATGCCCATGAGCGTGATCATGGCCGCATCCTTGCATCATGCAGGCGCTGTCGGGCCGTGTTCCGCGACATGCTTGCCGTTAACCGGTCGACAAAATATTCACCTTGGAAAGCCATGCGACACCGCAACGCCGCCATTCAAGCACTTAACCCAAATTTATGAAATATTCGGGTTAATGTGTTCCAGGTTCTTTTCACTGACGGTTTCGGGATAGTCGAAGAACCAACGCATATCGCCATAATCGCTTCGAAAATATCCAGGTTTCTGATGCCGCAAGCTATATCTCAAGCACTCACAGCTCGTTGCGCCAAGTCTGGTCGTCGCTGTCAAACAGGCGATTGGCCTCTGCCGGACCCCAGCTTCCGGCCGCATAGGCAGGAATAAATTCGCGCTCGACCAGCCAATGCTTCAAAATGGGATCGACAACCCGCCACGCCCATTCCACCTCGTCAAAGCGAATGAACAGTGAGCGGTCGCCCTCGATCACGTCGAGCAATAGGGTTTCATAAGCATCAAGCGCCTGCTCGTCAGTTTTAAGGAAACTCGCGTTCATCTGCATCACCCGCGTGTCCATATCGAGCCCCGGCTGCTTAACGTGAATTTCCATGCGCATCGATTTCTCGGGCTGGATCGACAGCAGCACCCAGTTCGGCGCGATGGATTCCAGCGGTGTCTCGCGAAAAAGCAGCCGCGGCGGATGCTTGAAGCGGATCGCGATCATCGAAGTCTGTTTCGCCAGTCTTTTGCCTGTGCGCAGATAGAACGGCATACCCTGCCAGCGCCAGTTGTCGATGTAAAACTTGACGGCAACAAAAGTCTCAGTGAGAGAATTATCCTCGACATTCTCCTCCTGCTGGTAACCCACCACTGCCTGCCCGTCGATGTTGCCACGCGCATATTGTGCGCGCACTGCGTGAGCATGGACGGCGCGCTTGGCAATGGGGCGGATCGAGCGCAATACTTTGACCTTTTCGTCGCGCAACGCATCAGCCTCGAGTGCGGGCGGGGGCTCCATCGCCACCACGGTCATCAGCTGCATGAGGTGGTTCTGCAGCATGTCGCGCAGCGCACCGGCACGATCGTAGTAATCGGCGCGCTTTTCGATGCCGATCGACTCAGCCACCGTGATCTGCACATGGTCGATGAAATTGCGGTTCCACAACGGCTCGATCAGTGTGTTGGCGAAGCGGAACACGAGCAGGTTCTGCACTGTTTCCTTGCCGAGGAAATGGTCGATGCGGTAGACCTGCTCCTCATCGAAATACTGGTGCAACAGACGATTCAACACCTGCGCGGATTCGAGGTCTTCACCGAACGGTTTTTCGATTACCACCCGGTTCATGCCACGCGGCTTATTGAGCCCGACCGCTTCGAGGTTCTGGATCACCGCGACAAACTCCGATGGTTTAATTGCCAGGTAGAACACCGTACGCGAGCACGCTGATTCGGGCGGTAGGTTGGCTGCTAGCGCGCGGTATGATTCCACCTCATTGAGATCGCCCTGCTGGTAGCGGAAGCGGGCCAGGAAGCGTTCGAACACCGCACCTTCCAGCTTGGGCTTAACTTTATTATCCAGCATGTTGCGTATGTGCTCACGCCAGCTTTCGAGCGTCCAGCCGCGGCGCGAGAAAGCAACAATGGAGAGGTTTTCCGCCAACCGCGCGGCCACCTCCAGATGAAACAGCGCGGGCAGCAGCTTATTCGAGGCGAGATTGCCGGTTGCGCCGAAAATCACAAATGAACACGGCAAATCCCCGGGCTGGCGCTCCCTCGAGTTATTCATCTCAATGCTCCTTGACCGCATGACCGCCGAAACCCTGCCGCATTTTGGCCAACAGTTTCGCGGCATAGTCGTTCTTACCTTGCGTGGCGAAACGCATCGCCAGCGCGAGCGTCATGACTGGTGCCGGAATACCCTGTTCGACCGCAGCAAGCGCCGTCCAGCGGCCTTCACCCGAGTCAGTCACAAATGGCTGAATCGCAGCGAGCGTCTGATCCTCCGCCAGGAACTCAGCGGACAGATCAAGCAGCCACGAGCGCACCACGCTGCCGTGTCGCCATAGCTCGGAGATCGCCGCGAGATCAAGATTAAAACCGGATTTATCCTGCATCAATGCAAAACCCTCGGCAAAGGCCTGCATCATGCCGTACTCGATGCCATTGTGAACCATCTTCACATAATGCCCCGAACCGACCGGACCGGTATGCAGCCAGCCGCTCGTCGGTGTGGGTGCAAGCGCCTGCAGGTACGGCTGTAAGCGTGCCGCCGCAGCGTCCGATCCGCCAAACATGATGCAATAACCGTTTTCCAGTCCCCATACCCCGCCCGACACCCCGGCATCGACGAATTCGACGCCAAATTGCGCACAGTGTGCAGCGTGCGGCATATCATCCTTGTAGTGCGCATTCGCGCCATCCACGATCAAATCACCGGGCGACAACAAGGGCAGCACCGTGGATAACGCCGTTTCGGTCGCTTCACCGGCTGGCAGCATCAACCATACGATGCGCGGTGCTTCGAGCGCAGCAACCAGACTCGGATAGTCCACACAGGCCGTATGTCCGGTTTCCTTGACCAATGCTTCGGTCACGTCGAAGGTGCGGTTCATTACTGCGATTTTTATGCCTTGCCGGGCAAGACGGCGCGCCATGTTGCCACCCATCCGTCCCAAACCCACGATGCCGAATTCCATGCTTCCCTCCTCTAGTAGGATTTGATCAAGCCGCCAACCCGGTAGGCAGCTCGCATGCGACCCTCGCACATAGCAAGCACATCTACTTTTTTTTTGCGAAATTGCCATGCCCAGACACCAATACGCGCCCAAAAAGACTGACAAATGATCATAAAATAAGATTGCGTCCAATCATGATGGCACAAAACTTCAAAAAATTCGTTACCTTTCGGTGTGTCACAGAATTGAGTCACTTATCCCAACCATCGTTCTCCTTTCATGCCTCCCCTGCATAGCAACCAGCAAGGGCAACGACTAAAGCAGATCATCGACAACAGGCCGCAGTGCCTCATCTACCGCGTCTGGTGACCAGTAACATGATCACGTTACGCAACGCAGCGCTTGCTGGAATCGGTATCGCGCAACTCCCTGCCATGATGGTTCGAGAGGAGCTCGCTCAAGGCAAGCTCATACGTTTACTGCCAGAATGGGCGCCACGACGCGAAATCATTCATGTCGTCTTTCCCTCACGGCGCAGTTTGTTGCCTTCCGTTCGGGCTTTGATCGATTATCTGACCGATCGCTTTGAAACATTGGATGAGGATTAGCCAGCAAATCAGTGAATCGTTCCGGTAAAACCTTTACCATTCTCGGTGAGCTTGCCGAACCTCCAAGCAACTGACATCAGCCCTCGACAGGCTCAGGCCGAACGGCGTTTTCTGTAACCGTTATGCTGGAACGGTCTACTAGCTTAATCCGCCTCACGTTCCACATTACAACAGTGCAACGCTGTTTGCTCTTCTTCTATTTGGCTTAGAATGGTACCTGTTACCGGATTAGGACGAAAGGTCGTGCATCCTTTCAAACCGAGGTCATAAGCATGCTGATAGAGGTTACGAAATGCTCCGAAGTCATAATCCGTTGGCACGTTAATGGTTTTGGAAATGGCCTGGTCAACATAAGGCTGTATGGCTGCCTGCATTTGCAGGTGATCGGTGGGTGGAAGCTGGTGCGCATTGATAAATGAGGGAGGTAGAGACTCATGGCCACGCATCTTGCGCCAGCAAGCAACCGCATAATCGACTACTTGATATTCCGAGTAACCTCCGTCCAGCCCCAATACGCGCCGGGTATACTCACTATCAAAAACGGGCTCCAGACTGCTTGAAATATTATTGGCAAGCAAGCTGATCGTGCCAGTCGGCGCAATCGCCGTCAGGTGACTGTTACGTATGCCATGTTGCGCAATGCTGTGGCGGATAGATTCAGGCAAGGTACGTACAAAAGCGCCGGCAAGATATTTTTCCTGATCGAGGGATGGAAATGATCCTTTCTCCCGGGCAATCTCGACAGAAGTTCGGTAAGCCGCATGACAAATAGCCTGCATGACTGATTGCGCAGCCTGCAATGACGCTTTGCTGCCATAACGTATATTCAGCATCATCAGGGTATCGGCCAAACCCGTAATTCCCAAACCGATACGCCGGGAACAACGCGCCTGCGCGGCCTGATTGGGTAAGGGAAAATTAGAGGCGTCTATCACATTATCCAGCAAGCGCACGGCGGTGCTTGCGGTTGCACCAATAGCTGCTATATCAAGATGCGCTTGCTCCGTAAAAGGTTCACAAACGAATTGCGTCAGATTGATCGAACCAAGATTACAGGCGCCATAAGGAGGCAGCGGAACTTCACCACAAGGATTGGTCGCATGAATCCTCTCGCAATAATAAAGATTATTGAGTTGATTGATCCGGTCAATAAACAGTATGCCTGGCTCAGCATAGTCATAGGTGGCGCACATGATCTTTTCCCATAGCGCGCGGGCACGAATACGCTTGTATAGCTTGCACGGCGTGGGATGCTCGTAACCTGGCCATTCCTGCAGCACAACCTCACCCTCCACTGCATGCTCACTGACTGGAAAGACCAATGGCCAGTCTTCATCCTTCCTTACCGCAGCCAGAAAGCCATCGCTGACCAGCACGGAAATATTGAAGTGCCGTAACCGGGTTCGATCCTGTTTGGCTGCGATGAATTCTTCAATATCAGGATGGTCGCAACGCAATGTCCCCATCATGGCACCGCGGCGGGCGCCCGTAGAAAGGATGGTGGCGCACATGCTGTCCCAGATGTGCATGAAAGAAACCGGACCGGATGCAACTGAACCGACATTATAGGCTTGCGTGCCGCGCGGGCGCAGTGTGGAAAAATCATAGCCGACGCCCCCGCCCTGCTGCATCGTCAGCGCGCCTTCCTTAAGGGCGTTAAAGATACCTTCCATCGCGTCGGGTATGGTGCCCATGACAAAGCAGTTAAATAGCGTGACCTTATGCGCAGTCCCTACGCCGGCCTGAATGCGCCCCCCTGGCAGGAATTTAAAACGATGCAGAATGTCGTAAAAGCGCGCTTGCCAATATTCACGGCTACTTTCTCCTGCGGCCAGGGTAGATGCGATACGCCTCCAGCTATCGGCAATCGTGGCGTCATAAACCACAGCATTTTTACGATAACGGTATTTGGCTTCCCAGACATGCCGGGCAATTGGCGTGGTGAAATAGGGATCATCCATGGTTTGAGGATAACACCGATTTGACTTGATCAGATCTCAAAACGGTGTATGTGGCTCAGTACCCGCCTCTCCTATTTATTCAAACCTTCCCTAAGCGTAATACGTCAATTTTGAAAACCCTCTCCCGGCAGGGAGAAGGTTGCATCAAAGCCCTCTTGATTTCCGGGCTTAGTGGGAATGCGGATTCGCAACGCCACCCACTGCGTTGACGACTTCCTCGACCTCCATCATGCCTAAATCCTCATGGTCCAGGATATGGCAGTGCATCACGAACTTGCCGATATAGTCCCGGTACTGTGTATAAATGTTGGTGACGGCCGGTCCCTGCACCAACAGCGTATCCTTCCATACCAACTCGTCGGTGCCGTCTGGCCCTTTCCGCACCCACTGGAATGGATTGACATGGATATGAAATACATGGGGTGGCGGCAAGGAAGGTGGCTGACCAATACCTTCCGGTACGCCGGTAGGATCACCCACTGTCGTCAGCGCCCACATGTCGGTGGCGTTCAGCGGCAATTGACGCACATGGCTGGAGCTAAAAGCGCGGTAGTTGACTTGGAAATAGTTTTTTTGACCCTTCATGTCTTGACCGAGCTTGAAGATAACCTCCTGCACACCCAAGGCTGTCTTTCTCAGATCAGTGTCGCCGAATGGTGCCAGCGGAGCCATTTCTGCGCTGGTCGGCAAAGCCATGTCCTCGGTCTCATTGGAAACCCGCAGGATTGCCAGCAGATTCTCAGGCTCGTCTGCCTGCCGCAAGGATTTAGCCGACACGGTAGACTTATCGATGATCCGATAATCACCGGCTTTCATGCTCGCTTTGACCAGGATATCGCTACGGTAGCCCGGTTGAAGATCAATCGGCGTTCCCGCCTTCCAGGTATCAACGCGACCCAAATAATTGCCGTCCAAGGCAATTTCATGCAGATCATGACCCTCTACCACGAAAGCAATAGACTCACGGAAAGCGGTGTCAATCAAACGCCAGCGCTGCACCTCACCTCGTTTCATGGTGATGACAGGAACAATCTGCCCATTAATGGTGATGCGGCGATGTGAACACGGCCAAGTATCTTTATCACCATCTTGGTTACAATTCTTGGGTGTGGGTCTGGACGGGCCAGGAAAAAGGCTGGTTATGTTGTTAAGCTCTCCTTTCTGATCATAAAGAATAGTTTGTAGCACAAATATTTTCTCATTGGCATTAGCGGCAAGCAGTGATTTTGGTGTGGTCTTTGGGTCATCTTCTATGACGATAGCCCCCGCCATACCGCTACCCACCTGAATAGATGTGGAACCGTGGGCATGGGCATGATACCAGTAAGAGCCTATCGGATGGTTGGCCGGCAATTTCACCTCATTTTGAAATTGGCTTTGCGGTGCGATGTCCAGCAGGACATTATCACTATTGCCCGTGGGTGAGACATGGAGACCATGATAGTGCATGTTGGTGGTATTGAATGAAGCAGGTATGGTATCAAGATAGGCATTTCCGTTCTCCTGCTCAAACTGCGCCCGAATCTCATCTGCCGTCTCTTTGGGCAGTTGATTGTCGAGCAGCAAATTGATGACATCCCCTTGCCGGACACGTAAAGTGGGACCGACCAACTGACCATTGTAGGTACGCAGGGTGACTGGGCAACCGGCGATGGATATGGTAGCGGGATCGGTATACTGGGCGTTGAGGCGGGTATCCAGCACGCCGCCTTTGGAATGGATGTCAGGAGGATTCTGGAACGGCGCGTAGCCGTATTTTTTAACATCAATGTCTTGGTAAGTGCAAGCCGGAATGACGGGCTTGGGTTCGGCCAAAGCCGTGCTTGCGCAAACAGACAAACCAAGCACGATAAGCCCAAGAGGGATGAAGATGCGTTGCATAAAATTCTCCTATTGTCAGTGCAGCCTTGCCTGGCTCCTTCAACCCTTTGCGGCATCGAATGCTCCTAAGCAAAACCTTCTACTTGATGTTTATGGTAGCTGGTAACTCAGTTTCTATTGATCACTACTCGGGATTGCCATGATTCAGCAAGGATTGATGTTCACCCAATCAGCAGGTAATGAGGCGTCCCTGCAAAAGTAATTTTCAAAACGTTAACCCGAATATTTCATAAATTGGCACGTGCCAATTTATGAAATATTCGGGTTAATTATCTGCTAATTATCCAATCGACAGATCGGACGAATAGCACAACTTTGTTGCTTCTTTTCCTGAGTACAGTGGGTGTTTAGGTGTTTACGGAAACTTTATGCACGGTTGCCATGCAACCACTACAACTAATTTCGCTACAGATGAGCCATCATTTCGGCATCGAGCTGTTTCGCCAAATCCTGCAAGGCGGTAGAAATCGTGACCGGGTAAGTGGGAGCGGTATCAAGAGCAGTCATGGCTTTCGGCAGGCGCGTGTAGCTTGCCAGTGTCTGCTGACGTAACTCGTATAAAGGTATTTTCGCATGAATGCGCTGCCCTGCCTGCATGACCGGCACAAGAAGCGGCTGACCTTCATAGGAATCATTCTCCTCCAGCGCCACAATGTCATGACTGATCTCCCCCTGAGGCGTGTAATAGCGATAGACCTGCTTCCTTCCCGGCCAGGTAGCTTTGCCTTCTGAGCGTTTACGGCGCGGCTTACCTGCGTATTCCTGCAGCTTGTAGGCACAGTCGAACGCAGGCGCATCGCTGGAAATATCGAGTGCAGTACCAATGCCAAAACCGTCTATTGGCGCCTTGACTGACAACAAAGTCTGCAGCCGGTACTCATCCAGGTTGCCACTGGCAAAAATGGTTGTGCTCTGCAGACCGCCCTGATCGAGTATCTGGCGCACGTTGCGGGCATGCGCCGCCAGATCGCCGCTATCCAGGCGGACACCCTTAATGTCAATATGCGCTGCATGAAGTTTCGGCGCAAGCGTAACTACTTTACCGGCTGCTGCCTCAGTATCATAGGTGTCAATCAGCAAAACGACATTATCCGGATTGGAGCGGGCAAAGTGTTCAAAGGCCGTCGTCTCATCTGCATGGGCCTGAATGTAGGAATGCGCCATGGTCCCAAACAAGGGAATGTCGTAAAGCGCGCCTGCCAGCACAGTCGCTGTGCCAGAAAACCCCGCCAGATAGCTTGCCCGCGCTGCCAGCAATCCTGCTTCGGCACCATGCGCACGACGCATACCAAAGTCTACCAATACCTTATCGGGCGCGACCAGTACCGAGCGGGCAGCCTTGGATGCGATGAGCGTTTCGAAATGAAGGAGATTGATGAGGCGCGACTCGACCAATTGCGCTTGCGGCAGCGGGGCGGTAATTCGCAGGATAGGCTCGTTGGGAAAAAACAAGGTCCCTTCTGGCATAGCGTGAACATCTCCGCTGAAGCGAAACTGCTCAAGATAATCGATGACCGACGGGCGAAAGCGTGTGGCCAGCCAGCCGAGTTCCTCAGGTGAGAATCTCAGGTTTTCAAGAAAATCCAGCGCCTGTTCTAAGCCGGCCGCCACCATGAAATTCCGTCCAGGCGGCAGTTTGCGGATAAATAGCTCAAATACAGCCGTTTCTTGCATGCCTTGCTCAAGATAGCTTTGCAGCATGGTGAACTGATAAAGATCAGCGAGGAGCGGACTGGAAAGCGGATTCACGCAGCGATTGCCCCAAATGGGATCAGCGTTGCACCCAGGCGCTTCATTTCCCGCAGTGCATGCAAATTGTCATCAGGCTTCAGATTGATGGCACGGATCGCATCCTCGAGAACATAAGTCGCGTAATGTGCTTGCAGCGCGTCCTTGACAGTATTGAGCACGCAGTATTCAGTCGCAATGCCTCCGACAAACAAGCGGCGAATACCCGATGTCTGCAGTAAGGCATTGAACTGCGTGTCAGTAAAGCCAGAGTAGGCATCTTTCTCTCGCGTTGTCGCTTTGGAAATAACCTGGGTATTAATAGGAAATTCGATGTCTGGGTGAAATGCTGCCCCTGAGGTAGTGGCGATGCAGTGCGCGGGCCACTGGCCGCCTTGCTGCTGGAAAGAACAGTGATCGGATGGATGCCAGTCGCGGGTTGCAAAAACTGGTAGTCCGTGATCATGAAAAAGCCTCAGGTAGCGATTGATCACAGGGATGATCGTATCCCCCATCGGCACAGCCAGGCTGCCACCAGGCAGAAAATCATTCTGCATATCGACGATCACGAGCGCGTCGCCGCTAGCTAGAGTCACTTTCATATCGAATGAATTATTTAACTGTCAATATGCTACATTTTGATATATCGGCCTACCCGACACCGAGCGTTAGCCACCGCGAATCAATAAAACGGGCATAGATGCCGCCCGCACTACCCCTTCAGCGACACTTCCCAATACGAGGCGACTGAAACCCGTCCGGCCATGGGTGCCGATAACAATCAGCTCGGCCTGCCAGCGCTCGGCTTCTGCCACAATAATATTGGCAATCCGCTGACTTTTTGCCTCAAGTAACTTTGTTTCAGCTGCCAATCCCGCTTGCTGTACCAACGCTTGTGCCTGAGCCAGTATTTTTTCACTGCTTGCCCTGATGGTTTCTTGCAGTTCGGTATAATTGATATAGCTTTCATCTACCCAGTAAAGAACATCCTCAAATACATGTACGAGCTCCAGTTGAGTATGATGCTGCTGCGCCAGCCTGATCGCTTCCTGTAGTGCACATTCTGAAGTGGGGCTACCGTCAACCGGAACCAGAATTTTTTGATACATGATGCCTCCTCTGAAAATTAACCTTTCACACATACCTTGGGCCGAAGAAAGGCAACCCTGCGGGCAAGCCCTGCCTGCTCTGTCGCTTCTGCGACCAAGTCAACATCCTTATAGGCGCCGGGCGCTTCCTCGGCGACTCCACGCATGGAGCGCGAACGGATTAAGATGCCTTGCTGGGCAAGCTCGCTAATCAGCTGCTTCCCCTGCCAGCGTGATGATGCCTGGTGCCGGCTCAAGGCACGACCCGCCCCATGACTGGATGAAGCAAATGCGGCATTACCACTACTCCCCGCCAGCACGTAAGAGCCCGTCCCCATGCTCCCCCCGATGATCACCGGTTGACCTACCGCGCGATAGCGTTTTGGCAACGTGGCGTGCTCCGGACCAAATGCACGGGTTGCACCTTTACGGTGCACATGCAGCAATCGAGACTGACCATCAACCTCATGTTTTTCTATCTTGCAGGTATTGTGCGAAACATCAAATAGCGTTTCGAGTTCACTGTCCGGAAAAACTTCCCTGAATGTTTCACGGGCCAGATGCGTCAAGATTTGCCGGTTAGCCAGCGCGCAATTGATTCCAGCATTCATTGCACCGATATATTGCTGCCCTTCTGAAGATTTGATCGGCGCGCACGCCAGTTCGCGATCGGGTAAATGAATGCCGCAGCGACTAGCGGCCTTGGCTAGCATGACAAGATAATCCGTGCCAATTTGATGCCCTAATCCACGCGAACCACAATGTATCGAAATGATAATCTGACCTTCCTGCAATCCAAAAGCCTGCGCAGCAGCAGCGTCAAAAATACGGTCCACTACTTGAACTTCGAGATAATGATTGCCCGACCCAAGAGTGCCCATTTCACCCCGCTGGCGTTTCTTGGCCAATTCCGAAACGTTCGCTGGCACAGCGCCTGCCACACACCCCTGTTCTTCGATATACTCTAAATCTGCTTCTCTGCCATAACTTTGCTGAACCGCCCAGCGCGCGCCACCAAGCAGTACCTGATCGAGCTGCTTCGTGTCCAGCTTGAGCGCGCCTTCCTCACCCACACCAGCCGGAATGCTCTGGAATAACCTGTCAGCCAATGTTGAAAGCTGTGGAGCCACATCCTGCACATTCAGGTTACTGCGCAAGCAACGAATTCCACAGGAAATATCGAAACCAACGCCGCCAGCAGAAATGATACCGCCCTGTTCAGCATCAAATGCCGCGACCCCGCCAATGGGAAAGCCGTAGCCCCAATGTGCGTCCGGCATGGTCATGGCAGCGCCTACCAAACCAGGCAACGATGCGACGTTGGTAATCTGCTCAAGTACCTTATCGTCCATACTAACCAGCAAGGGAGCGCTACCGTATAGCAAGATCTCCTTGCGACTCTCGCCTGGTTTAAGGGGAAGCGTCCACAGATAAGGCTGAATTTGATGTAATTGCTGTAAATCCATCTTGTACCTCCTCTATCTTATACGTCTACCACACAACGCGCTTCCCACATTGCGCCGGTTTGCTTGACTGAAAGCATCGTCAAAGTCGCACCTTTAACTTCAACACCGCGTTCTAAATCCGCATGCCATTTTTCACCTAGCGCCTCGGCATGCCACAGATTCCCCTGGCGATGAATACGAAAGCGGCAAAAAACCATGCCTAACTCACGCGCTTTTCCCAACAACAGATTGAGCCAAGTTACCAAAGCAAGTTCGAGATCGTCTTCTTCAAACTCAAAAACTACAGAGGTATCAGGCTGTACCGTATCAAGATCGGTCATAATGGCGAACACTGCTTGAGCGGCTGCTTCAAATGCTTGTTCAATTGTTGATCCACGACCAATGATGCCGACATCGGCATCGTGCTCGAAATAAAGTGGAATCATTTTTTGCATTTTTGGACAAGATGCACTCAATTAACTAAATAATGCAGCCAGAAAAATAAGCGGCATAAACTTAAATATCATGCCTTGCAAGAAATATCTTAACATTAGAGAGATGAGCCAGATATATAGTTGCACAGATCATGGCAACCCATTCTGATTTCAGTTAAAATCGGCATCGAATCATTGTTACCTCTTCTCGTGGAAACTATATCAGGCATTTTTTATGATTCTTATTCTCAAACCGGGTATGCTTTCTGAGAGCCCCGAATATAAGCAATTACTTGCTTACCTCACCAATCTTGCAGGCATTACTGTGCGCGCCCATACTGAAGTGGGTATTGAGCAGACACTGACGGAAGTCTACTTGATTGGCAATACCAAGGCATTATTGCTTGAAGATATGCAAAGTCTGCCGTGTGTCGAACGGGTAGTCCGCATCTCTGAAGAATATCGTGTTCTCGGACGACACGAAAATGATGTCCGCCCGGCCTATTTCGACTATAACGGGGTACGGTTTGGTCAAGATACCTTGAATGTATTTGCTGGGTTATGCGCTGTCGACACGCTAGAGCATGTAGAATTAATGATGAAAGCATTGCGTGATCATGGCCAGGTTTGTACCCGCATGGGCGCCTATAAGCCACGCACGAGCCCTTACTCATTCCAGGGGCATGGCAAGGCCTGTCTTCCTTATGTATTTGATCTCGCTGGCAAATATGAGATCAAAGTGATTGCCATGGAAGTCACTCACGAATCACATGTTGAGGAGATTCGGGAAGCACTCTATCAAACTGGCAACTCAACGGGTGTGATACTGCAAATTGGTACGCGCAATACCCAGAATTTCGAGTTATTGAAAATCGTTGGCCGCCAGCAGGATTTTCCAGTACTGATTAAGCGTGGTTTTGGCATTACCTTGGATGAATCGCTTAATGCAGCGGAATATCTGGCCTCTGAAGGAAATCGCAAAGTGGTTTTTGGCTTGCGCGGGATGAAAACCAATATGGGTGACCCTCATCGTAATTTTGTAGATTTTGCGCATGTTCCTGTAGTCAAGCGCCTAACTCGTATGCCGGTTTGTATTGACCCCTCCCACTCAGTGGGGATCCGCACTGGCTCACCCGATGGAATTCTTGATGTCATGCATGCAACTGCCCAGGGAGTTATCGCAGGCGCCAATATGATATTGGTTGATTTCCACCCAGTACCTAGCAAGGCGCTGGTTGATGGCCCTCAAGCATTATTACTTAAAGAATTACCCCTCTTTCTGGAAGATGTTCGTATTGCTCGCGAAGCCTATGAGAAACGAGTAGAACTGGTCAAACGATATCAGAAAGCCGGATAGGCTTTTCGTAAATATACTCATCACACTTCAAAATTCGGTTTTTATAATCCCTCTTCCGACCTTCTCCCAGCGGGAGAAGGTATAGCTGCCGAATTTTGAAGTGAGATGAGTATACATCCGGCTGAACAAAATCTTTCTTATTAATCAAAGGACAAGAGAGAGCGCATGTCAATTTATGAAATATTCTGACCAGATATCTTATAATCACCTTAAAGTATGTATGGCCGAATAATTGGGAGGTACGAATGCCTATTGTCGGTAATGCCAGATATTGTCTTCAGGGAGAATAACCAATGATCAAAGTTTTGCTTGCAAACCCGAGAGGTTTTTGTGCCGGTGTGGATCGTGCCATTGAAATTGTTGAACGCGCATTAACCATGCATGGCGCACCTATTTATGTGCGACATGAAGTCGTACACAATCGTTTTGTCGTGGAAGATTTGGAAAGAAAAGGCGCTGTATTTGTTGAGAATCTGGAAGAAGTTCCACAAGAAAGTATTCTGATTTTCAGTGCACATGGTGTCTCGCATGCAGTGCGGCGAGAAGCAGCTGCACGCAAACTCAAGATATTCGATGCGACCTGTCCGCTGGTCACTAAAGTGCATGTCGAAGTCGCCAAAATGCGCAAAGAGGGGAAAGAGATCATCATGATTGGCCATGAGGGTCATCCTGAAGTTGAAGGAACCATGGGTCAGGTGGAAGGAAATGATAGTGGGATGTATTTGGTGGAAACAGAAGAAGATGTTGCGGAGTTACAGGTTAGAAACGAGCATAATCTTACTTATGTCACCCAAACGACCTTATCGGTCGATGATGCTGCACGTGTCATCGAAGCATTAAAACGGCGTTTTCCCAAAATCATCGGCCCCAAAAAGGATGATATCTGTTACGCCACGCAAAACCGCCAGGATGCCGTCAAAAAGATGGTTAAGCACTGTGATTTGGTCATTGTGGTAGGCTCTCCCAATAGCTCAAATTCCAATCGCTTATGTGAAGTGGCGCGTAATGCCAACGTTGAAGCCTATATGGTTGACCGTGCTGAACAATTACAGGAAGCCTGGTTAATTGGAAAAAGTCGCATTGGCATCACTGCTGGGGCCTCGGCGCCAGAAATATTGGTGCAACAGGTCCTAGACAGGCTTAAACAGATTGGCGCCAAACAATCGGGTAGCGATGTCATCATAGAAGAATTAAGTGGCGTCATTGAGTCAGTGGTATTTCCACTTCCTAAGGCAGAAGCGATCCCTCTGGATAAATATATTCGCGAAGCAAATTAATAGACCCCCCATCCTTTTTGATAAGGGCTGGTATCAAAGGGTTGAGATCTGCCCATAATCTCATTCAGCAAAATTTGAGTACTGCCCGGCGACATGGTTACGCCATAGCGGAAATGCCCGCTATTAATGAATAGGTTATTCAATAGCGGATGGCGGCCGATAGTGGGAATATTGGATGGCGAACCTGGTCTGAGACCTGCCCATTGATTTATTAGCGGCATCGCCTTTAACTGTGGTAGTAATCTTTGGGCGCGTTCAGATAAATGCTCGCGCGCGGCTGGCGTCGTTTGTTTGTTAAAGCCAACGTCTTCCACTGTGCTACCGATGAGCAAATATCCATCGCGCCGAGGAATCAGATATAAATCCCCCTGGAGCACAATCGACCCCAGCGGCGGTTCTTCAAACTTGTATAACAACATTTGTCCGCGCATCGGCTTAATGTCAAGACCGAGCGCATGCTTTCCTAACACTTGTTTGCTCCATGCGCCCGCAGTGATGACAAAGCGATCAGCACACCATTTACCGCAAGAGGTGACAAGCCAGTGAAGCCGGTTATTCTGGGTGATGATTTCTTGTACCTCACAGTACTCAATAATACGCCCTCCCAGTTGCAAGACTTGCTTGTGTAGCGCGCATAGCAAGTGGGGGTTGCGTACTTGTGCGATGCGGGGAAGAAACAGCAAGCTCTCCACTTTGAAATGAAGAGGGTCGATTTGTTCACTAAATGGTAGAAGCCGGGTGAATACATTCTGCTCCACATCAACCTCATGTGCAATGCGCCATGTTTGAGCGGCCTCTGCGTGATAAGGCGGCAGCACAAGCATTCCACTTACCTCGTACTGAGCATCAATACCCGTTAATGCATACAGTTCCGCCACCCATGCTGGAAACATAGCCGCACTATAATCAGTAAGGCACGTCACGGCATCCGAATAATCCCAGGGACATAGCGGTGACAAAATACCGCCTCCCGCCCAAGAGGATTCTTGCCCCACTTTGCCACGTTCCAGAATCGTGACAGTTGCGCCTTCTTCCAGCAATCGCACTGCAGCAGCAAGACCAATTATTCCAGCACCTATCACAATGAAATCTTGTGTCACTCCATTCATATAGCAATCGTTGATTATATGTGTAAACAAGGCGCATCAAGAGCCCTGGCAACTTTGGCTAAAGTTGATTAAGCGCTAGCCGTAAACAAATTTAGAGTTGAGCGCTAAGAGTATCACTAAACATTTACTTTCATGGGACGAAGTGCAAGGGGTCGCGCAATGAACGAACAAGGCCTAGCAGACATAGACAACAGGTAGGAACGATCAAGCATACGACACAGCGATTCACCCGCAGAATGGATTTTTAGAGGCACACGCCCATAAGATAAAGGATTAAATATGCCTGCCAATAGCGGTTTTACGACGTTAGAACTCATGATTGCGCTGAGCATAGGCGCCATTCTAGCGACTATCGCTGTGCCTAGCTATCAGTCGATGATGGTGCAATCACGCTTGTCGACGCAATCGAATGAGTTCCTCACTGCACTTCATTACAGCCGCTCTGAGGCAGTGAAACGTGGAATGCGGGTAACCCTATGCAAAAGTAGCAGTGGCACAGACTGCACAACCGGAAGTAACTGGCAGGATGGCTGGATAATATACCGTGATAGCGGGACAGCAGGAAAAGTCGATGGTAACGATCAAATATTGCGGGTTTCTCCCGGATTAAAAGGTAGCACGATGACTACTGGCAATAACTATAAAGACTGGATTGCTTACTTAGCCAATGGCAGTAGCCAAGGAAGTATAAGCGGCGGGTTAGGTAACGACACTTTCACGCTATGCAACAGTGCACAAGGACGCAGCATTACCGTCAATAAAACGGGCCGGCCATACGTGACAAAGGTCTCATCATGTTAACGATCAAGAAGAGCCTCTTGGCACGATCACAGAAAGGCGTCACCATGATCGAAGTGTTGGTGGCAGTCATTGTGCTCTCCATCGGTTTACTTGGATTGGCAGGTTTGCAATCTGCCGGACTCACCCATAACCAGAGCGCGAGTTTCCGCTCTACCGCGACGATGATGACCTACAGTATTCTCGACAGCATGCGCGCCAATCGAATGGAAGCGATGAATGGCAGTTATAACATCACCCTAGGCGCTTCAGCAACTTCCGGCAGCTCTGTTGCCGAGCAAGATCTTGACGATTGGCTAAGTGAACTGGCCTTGCGGTTACCTGCTGGCACAGGCGCTATCCATGTAGATAACAATGTCGTCACAGTGACCATCCAGTGGGATGACAGCCGTGGCGCTTTGGCTGCTCAGCAATTTGTTTTAACCACTCGCTTATAACATGAAGGCAATGGCAGCAAAACAGCATGGCTTTACTCTGGTTGAACTCATGGTCGCCATGACCATCGGACTTTTGTTGCTGGGCGGTGTCATCACTATCTTAACTTCCAGTCATCAAACCTATCGCGTCAATGATGCGCTGGCCAGAATGCAGGAAAACGCCCGCTATGCCTTCCATGTGATTTCCAGGGATATCCGCATGGCCGGCTATTTTGGCTGCGCGGGTAATGGTACTCCGGTTGTGAATACCTTGAATAATCCGAATGCGCCCTATCCTCCAGATTTTCTATGGAATCTCGGTCGATCGCTAGAAGGCTTTGAGGCAACCAGCGCGACCGCCTGGACACCTGCCCCTCCCTCAGGTGCAATTCCCAGCCCGCTAGGGGGACGAGATATTATCGTGGTGCGTGGCGTCGATGGCAGTGACACCAAAGTGACTCAACAACCAGGGGGTGCAAATGGCCCCGGTTCCGCTGATCTCAAAGTGACGATGAGAAGTGGCTTCAAGAATGACGATATTGTACTGGTTACGAATTGCCAGGCAGCCGCCATTTTCCAAATTACCAACATCAATACCTCATCCGGGCAGGACAATATCGTACACAACACTGGCACAACAAATACGCCCGGAAATTATAAAAAAGACTTAGGCAAGGATTTTACTGATGGCGAGCTCCTCAAGATCTCTACCCGCTCCTATTTTATTCGTATGGCAGGTGAATGGCCGGCGCTTTATCGCAAGGTTGGAGCGAGTGACGCGGAGGAACTGGTCAGGGGGATAGAGAACATGCAGATCGAATACGGCGAGGATCTCGATGATAACTGGACAGCGGATGTCTATCGTACTGCCGATATGGTGCCAGTAAAGAACTGGGGAAAAATTGTCAGCGTGCGCATTAGCCTACTAATGCAGTCGATAGAGAATAACATCGCCAGCCAACCACAGCCCTACACCTTTAACGGCGCGACCACGACCCCCACCGATCGGCGACTACGCCAGGCTTTTACTACCGTAGTGGCATTACGCAACCGGGTAGCCTGATCAGCGCTGGCAGAGGATATCCGTCATGATCACTCATGAAATCAAACCGGGATCGAGGCAACGTGGCGTCGTTCTCATGACCGGGCTGATCTTCTTGGTGATGATGACGCTGCTAGGAGTAACAGCCATGCAGACCACGATGCTGGAAGAAAAAATGGCGGGTAATTTGCGTGACGAGAATCTGGCTTTCCAGGCAGCCGAGGCCGCCCTCAGAGAAGGCGAGCTGTTTCTGGAACAGATTACCTTACCCCTATTTGATGGAACGGGGGGACTTTATTGTTATAACCCCACTAATCCTAACGATCCCTGCAACCTTCCTCCTGATTCTTATCCGGTCACCACCTGGTCAGGATGGCCTGCTTCAGGCAGGTCCATCAATGCAACGATAGCGGGCGTAGCAAGTCAACCCCGCTATATCATCGAACAGCTCGTCAGCATCCCCCTAGGAACCGGAGGCAGTGTGCAGCAATCCGCTACATCGTTGACATCAAACATGTACCGGGTAACTGCCAGGAGCGTGGGGGGAACTGAATCGGCGATCGTGATATTACAAAGCACTTACCGCAGATAAAGGAAAACTAAATTGAAGCATCTGAGTATTATTGGGGCCTGTATCACCACTGTCCTGATCACCTTTGTTCCCTCGCGTGCGCAAGCCACCCTTACTCTCTCAGATGTCCCCTTATTTCTAACCACGGCTGTCGAACCTAATATCATGGTTACTCTGGATGATTCAGGCTCGATGCAGTCTGAAATCATGCCGGAAGAACGGGTTTTTCAGAATGCGCACTATCTGTTCCCCCGCACGGCAGGGGTTTATGGTGGAGGTGATTACGATAACCGGGTGGTTGATTTTGATCCAAATAATCCCTATGCCGCGGCTTTACGCTCCAGTCAGATCAACAAAATTTATTACGATCCCACGGTAAGATACCAACCGTGGAGCAATGCCGATGGCTCCTTGATGAGCAATGCCTCACCCACCTGTGCGCCGCACAATCCCATGAAGGCGAATGCCGGCTGCCGGGATCTCACCGTCAGTACGACACAAACCGCTTTCTGGCTGAATAGTGACGGCAGTTTATCTAATGAGGAATCAAGAACATTCTATCCTGCGGTTTATTTCAATTACAACGGCGGGGAAATTCTCTCGGCACACAGCTATTCCAGGATTGAAATTAAATCAACTACCTTAAACTCCTATCAGGGTGGAATAAATCGCACAGACTGTGCGGCTGCGCCCATTTGTACTTATAATGAGGAAATACAGAATTTTGCCAACTGGTATACCTATTACCGTTCCCGTACCTTGTTGTCGCGTGCGGGAGTAGGCAAAGTGCTGTCTGCTCAAGGCGGTGGCATGCGGTTAGGATTTGGTGCAATCCATAAGGAAGAAACGAGCATCGATAATGTCTCAACAGGCACCATTATCCGTGGGGTAAGGCAATTTACCGGCACCAATAGGACAGCCTTCTTCAACAATCTTTATGGGTATCCCCTTTCAACGGCAGAAGCGCCTCTCCGCAACGCAACAAACCGTGTAGGTCGCTATTTTATGCGTACCGATGATCAAGGCCCCTGGGGCGAAACGCCTGGCTCGAATGGCGGCACGCAATATGTATGCCGACAAAATTACCACATTCTGGTGACCGATGGTTACTGGGATGATTCCTTCTCAGCAGTGGGGAATTCAGATAATACAGCAGGAAACACCCTTACGAATCATTTTCCCAATGCCACGCCTGCTACTTATACCTATACGCCGAAGCTTCCCTACTCCGACAGCTCCAGCGACACGCTGGCCGATATTGCCATGCATTACTGGAAAAACGATTTACGTCCCGATCTGGATAATAAAGTACCGACTAATGTTGCTGATCCTGCCTTCTGGCAACATCTGGTCCATTTTACTGTCGGCCTGGGGGTGCAGGGCGCGTTATCCTCGTTACCTACCGGATCAGAAACCTGGCCTGATCCGATAGCCAGTAATGCGGCCAAAATTGATGATTTATGGCATGCCGCGGTAAATAGCCGGGGCGGCTTCTTCAGCGCACAAGATCCTGCCGCATTTGCCAGCAATTTGAGCAAGGCTCTCAGCAATATCTCATCGAGAGTAAGTTCAGCCGCCGCCGTCACTACGAATACCAGTCGGCTCAACAATGGCACCCATATTTATCAGGCCAAGTTTAACAGCAGTGACTGGAGTGGACAGCTGTTTGCATACGAATTGGGTTCAAATGGCTCGCTAGGGACAACCCTATGGGAAGCTTCGTCTGTGCTGCCAGCGCATGCCAGCCGTACCATATTTACCCATGATGGAACGCGCGGGCTCGCGTTTACCTCTGCTAATTTTTCATCGCTATCCAGTTCACAACAAAATGCACTCAACACCAACATCAGCGGGGCTAAGGACGGCCTGGGCATGAGTCGAATTTCCTGGCTGCGCGGGGATAAAACCACTGAGGTGGCACAAGGCGGGAGCTTCCGTAATCGGAACAATGGCCTGCTTGGTGATATTGTCAATTCCGATCTATTATTCGTCAAAGTCCTCAATTTTGGTTACGACGCATTACCCAGCGGGACAGCAGGGCAAGCTGCCTATGCTGCCTATGTTCAAGCCAATGCCAGCAGAACGCCGGTTATCTATACTGGCGCCAACGATGGCATGCTCCATGCCTTTAATGCCGAAACGGGAGTTGAGCTGTTCAGCTATATCCCCAGCGCAGTCTATCCCAAACTGAGCTGGCTGACTTCACCCGATTACACGCATCGCTATTTTGTTGATGGCAACACCTACGCCGGCGATGCCTATATTGGTGCGACACCCAGCTGGAGAACCCTATTGCTGGGTTCGTTAGGTACTGGCGGAAAAAGTGTCTTCGCGTTAGATATCACCAATCCAGTTAATTTTTCTGATTCTAACGTGCTGTGGGAGTTTTCTGATTCTGATTTGGGATTTACCCAGGGACAGGCAAAAATCGCGTTATTGAATAACGGTGTCTGGGCGGCCATTATCAGCAACGGTTACAACAGCACCAATGATCGCGCTTATCTTTACATCATTGATTTGCAGACGGGCGTGCTGATTAAGAAAATCGCAACCAATGACAGCACCAGCAATGGCCTTTCCAGTCCGGCGTTAGTCGACACCAATAGTGACAGAATCATCGATATTGTTTATGCCGGAGATTTGCAAGGCAATGTCTGGAAATTCGATCTATTGCACACTAACTCAGGGAATTGGGATGTTGCTTCTTATAAACCTGGCAATACAAAGTCTCCGCTATTTACCGCCAGAAATGCCAGCAATCAGGTGCAACCCATTACTTCTCCCTTGGAAATCGGGCTTCATCCCAGCGGTGGCCATCTCGTTTATTTTGGCACCGGACGGTTCATTGCCTCGGGAGACAATGCCAATGCCGACATACAAACCTTGTATGGCATCTGGGACAACAACGAGAGTCGCATATCCGCCACAGATCGGAGTACGCTGCAACAGCAGACCATTCTGACTGAAACCGTGCGGCCTCCTTTTGAACGTACCGTATCAAGCAATTTAGTAAGCTGGACGACCAAGCAAGGGTGGTACCTCGATCTGCTGCAGCCACCTGGCCCAGGTGCTCAAGGAGAACGCTCGGTCATCATGCCACAACTCAGTTTCGGACGGGTTATCTTTACCACGCTCATTTCTTCCAGTGACCCCTGTGCTTCGGGAGGCCATAATTGGTTCATGCTATTGAATGCAGAAACAGGCGGAATGCTGACTGCTCCTCAATTTGATACTGACGATAATGGCGCGCTCAATAATCAGGATCGGCTGATCGCAGCCATGGGCTCCGATGGTGTACGCAGCGAATCCGTCGCGATCAGTGCAGGCAACCTCATCCACTTGATTGCCGGCTCAACCACTGGTTTAATCGAAACCATTACAGTCAAAGGTAATCCACTTAACCCACGCCACTCCTGGAAACAAATACAATAGGCGGATATAAGCTTGGAGGAAAAAATAATGAAACACATGATTAATCCGATGATCCCGCCAAAAAATAGATTGTCAGGCTTTACCCTGATTGAATTAATGATCGCAGTCGCCATAGTTGGCATTCTGGCGGCAGTGGCGCTGCCTGCCTATCAAGAGCATGTACGCCGGACTAATCGTGCCGAAGCTAAAGGCATTCTGCTGGAGATGGCGCAGTTACTGGAACGTAATTTTACCGAAGCGAACCGGTATGATCTGAAAAGCGATGCCACCAATTTTACGCTGCCTGTCACCCAGTCTCCCAAGACAGGCACTGCAAAATATACCATTCAGTTTGCAACAGGCACGCCGACACAAAACACCTACACATTGGAGGCTGTTCCGACGGGCACGATGACCAGTGATGCGTGCGCCACTCTGACGTTAACGCATACTGGCATCAAAGGCGTCAGCGGTAGCCCATCGTTAACGGCAGCAGATTGCTGGCAGCGTTAATCGCACCCAGAATTCGTGGATAAAAAACTCAAAAAAGATTCTTCTTTGGAGAGGAACTCTCAATACAGAAATGAATTTTCAATGCTGCCCAGGCATCAATTTCAACACGTAGCAAAGTTTCCGTTAACGGATTGCGCTCCAGCCATGCCTGTGAAATAAACAGCTCACAGGCACCATTATCCGCTTGTATTTTCATGGAAGGTAACTCGATACTCGTGCGGCTACGGTAAAAAATTGCCGCTAAGCGCAGGGCGATTGATTGCGCCAGGTTGATAGGATTGGCCAAAAATTCACTCACCTTGGTCAGTGATCCCTGATGGACGAGTACAAGTTGACTCAGGTGCATCTGTTCCATTTTGGAAAAGCCCGGTATGTCTGCATTCCCAAGAATATAGGCAGAATGTTTGTGATAGCCAGAATGAGCTACTGAGATACCCACCTCATGGAGACGCGCTGCCCAGGACAACAAACGCAGCGCATCTTCCGCTATTTCCTCATCAGGATAGTTAGCCAGAAGCTGCTTGCCCAATACTAACGCGAGCGATTCTATGCGCGCAGCTTGGGCAGGATCGACACGATAGCGTTGCATAAACTGCTGCACAGATACCTCCCGCATATCTTCATTATGGAACCGGCCGAGCATATCGTAGAGCACACCCTGGCGCAGTGCACCTGTCGTAAGATGCATGCGCTGAATACCTAGTGCCTTGAACGCTGCATACATGATGGCAAATCCACCCGCAATCACAGGTGTCCGATCAGGATGTAAACCAGCGATGACAATCTTCCGGATATCACCCACCTTCAGGAGATATTCACGAAATTTTTCCAGACCCTCCAGCGTAATACCTTCTGTTTTATTGCGATCACCATAGTTATTCAGTTTAAGGATGCGGCCTAGCGCCCGTGCTGTTCCAGAAGATCCATAAACCTCCTGCCATTGATCGGCTGAGAATTCTGTTGTAATACTCTGTATTTCAGTTTGCGCGGCAAGCTCTGCACGTTTCATGGCACCTTTAGTAATCTTTCCATCTGGAAAGAAGAGCAAACTATGGCTGACACAACCCATATAAAGGCTTTCCAGCTTATTCGGTTCCAAGTGGGTGCCAATGATAAATTCCGTGGAGCCACCTCCAATATCGATGATAAGCCGATTATTATCAGAAGCTGGCAGGCTGTGCGCGACTCCCAGATAAATGAGGCGCGCTTCTTCATGGCCAGCAATGATCTCAATTGGAAATCCCAATACAGTCTCAGCTTTTACCAGGAAATCAGAAGCGTTTTTAGCAACTCGCAGTGAGTTTGTTCCGACCACCCGCACAGCATGCGTCGGAAATCCCCGTAGACGTTCACTAAAGCGCTCTAAGCAATCCAAGGCGCGCACTTGACACGCTTCATCCAGCTTTTTGTCAATCGTAAGTCCCGCAGCCAGCCGAACCATTTCCTTTAGACTATCTAGTGGATAAAGCTGTTTGCCTACCACACGCGACACCTGCAGGTGAAAGCTATTGGAGCCAAGATCAACTGCAGCCAGTGTGGAATATTCGCGCATAACCCTATGCCTAAATCTTAGGCAGGCTTAAATCAAACAAATAATTTACCCTCTAACTTCGCGTTCAATTTCATCAGCTGTGACATGGCGAACATCCTTGCCTTTAACCATATAAACTACATATTCAGACATGTTTTTTGCGTGATCGCCAATACGCTCGATTGCTTTGGCCACAAAAAGAATTTCCAGTGAAGTGGAAATTTTACGGGGATCTTCCATCATGAACGTAATGAGCTGCCGAAGAATGGCGCGAAATTCTTCATCTACCAATTCGTCCTGGCGCACAATATGCGCAGCAGCATTCAAATCCAGACGAGCAAAAGCATCCAGTGCTTTATGCAACATATCCAGAGCAATTTTGGCAACATGCTTAACTTCTACAAAACGTGGTGCATGTAAGCGATCTGCTGCATAAATAAGTCTCGCCATGCGCGCAATTTTTTCAGCTTCATCACCGATTCGTTCTAAATCAGTAATTGTCTTGATAACGGTCATGATCATACGTAGATCACTGGCTGTGGGCTGTCTGCGCGCAATGATCTGATTGCAGATTTCATCGATTGAAACTTCCATGGCATTGACCCGATGATCATTGGCAATTACTTGCTCGATGATAGCTTCATTACCATCAGTTAAAGCCTCTATCGCATGTTCAATCTGCTCTTCAACAAATCCCCCCATTTGCAACACCCGGGTGCGTACTTCTTCAAGATCTGCATCAAATCTTTTCGAAATGTGCTCTTTATTAGCCATATTCTCCCTTCTGATAAGTCAGATAAAACTGTTCTCTTTCTCTGTAGCCAATGACATTTTGATTACAAGTCAAAATATCAAACAGTAATAACTTCAACACCTTCTTCTGTACCCAGTAGCAAGGTATCCGCGCCTTTTCTGGCAAACAATCCGTTAGTAACAACGCCCGTTATTTGGTTAAGCGTCGTTTCCAGTTCAACTGGATTCAGGATTTGCAGACCATGTATATCCAGAATGAGGTTGCCATTATCGGTAATAAATCCCTGGCGCAGTGCCGGATGGCCGCCTAGCAAGGTAATTTCTCGTGCCACATAACTACGTGCCATCGGAATGACTTCCACTGGGAGCGGAAAGGCACCCAATATATTGACCAACTTACTCTGATCAGCGATGCATATGAATTTTCTTGCCACTGCCGCAACAATCTTTTCACGGGTCAAGGCACCGCCGCCGCCTTTGATCATGTGCAAATGTTTGGTAATTTCATCTGCACCATCTACGTAGACGGGCAAATCTGTAACCGTGTTAAGATCCAATACGTCTATGCCATGTTTGCTTAAGCGTTGCGCCGTTGCTTCGGAGCTGGCAACCGCACCTTCAATTTTATGCTTGATTTTAGCGAGTTCGTCTATGAAATAGTTAGCGGTAGAACCGGTTCCTACGCCAATTACTGCCCCAATCGGAATATGCTGAATGGCGGCTTGAGCAGCCGCACGTTTTTGTTCATCTTGTGTCATGGTACTCCTGTGTCGGTGTCAAATAATAATTAACCATCAGGATAGTATTAACTGAATATTTAGACAATAACTATGTTGCATCCTATGTAATGCTTAACAGTTCTGGATATAAACTTCCGTTTCCTAATGAAAGTTTCCACTGTTTCCAGCCAAAAATTCCTTGCCTGCCCGGCTTCAGTAAAACTATGTATGTGACTTTCTATCAAGCGTATCATAACTTTAGGGCAAAATAATGCCCATGCATACTCAATTTATTTTCATATGAATGCAATCAAGCTGCTTCCAGATGTGCTCATCAATCAAATCGCTGCAGGAGAAGTAATCGAGCGGCCCGCCTCAGTACTGAAAGAAATCCTCGAAAACAGTATAGATGCTGGCACAACCGAGATCACAGTACACATTATGCAAGGTGGCCTTAGCCTGATCCGCGTAGCTGATAATGGAAAAGGAATTTCTGGAAGCGATCTGCCTCTCGCGTTAGCACGTCATGCAACGAGCAAAATCAGCACACAGGAAGATTTGCAAAAAATAGCCAGCTTGGGGTTCCGTGGCGAAGCACTCGCCAGTATCGGAGCGGTCTCCCGATTACTATTAGCGAGTTATCAGTCTGGCGATAAACATGCCTGGCATATTCAAGCAGAAGGAGGACAAGTTAGCCGACCTGAGCCAACGGCACGAGGTGCTGGCACCACTCTGGAAGTACGCGATCTTTTTTTTAATCTGCCGGCACGTCGTAAGTTTCTGAAAACCGAAGCCACTGAATTTGCACATTGCGAGGAAGTATTCCGACGTATCGCACTGTCCCATGCCGATATCGCATTTAGTCTGCAGCACAATGGCAAGGCACGGAGCCACTTATATGCGGCAGATGCCGCTCAACGTATTACTGCCGTACTGGGGGAAGAATTTGGCCAGACTGCCGTACCTGTTTCCGAGGAGGCAGCTGATATCAATTTGCAAGGCATGGTTGCACTCCCCACTTATTCGCGTTCAGCTCGTGACATGCAGTATTTTTTTGTCAATGGCCGCTACGTCAGGGACAAACTGATTTCTCACGCTTTGCGCGAAGCTTATCGTGATGTACTCCATCTGGATCGCCATCCCGCATTCGTGCTGTATCTTCAAATCAACCCTGAAAATGTTGATGTTAACGTTCATCCAGCCAAAGCAGAAGTACGTTTCCGTGATGCGCGTGCTGTGCATCAATTTGTTTTTCACAGTATCCACAAGGTATTAGCATCACCCCAGCGTAAATCGGATACACAAATCCTCTCTCCTCTCGTTACCCAGGCAACCCAAAATTCTCAACATCCTCCGCTAGGCTATTCACGACAGGGAAATTTACCGATTAAGGCCATTGCGCAACCTCCTGCTTTTTATCAGACTTTATTCGGTGACAATTCGGATGTGCTGGATATGAATCCTGGCAATCCCCCCACTCAGTCCACGCAGCCGATTCCACCACTGGGTTTTGCATTGGGACAACTTCTCGGGATTTATATCCTGGCACAAAATGAGCAAGGTCTAATCATCGTCGATATGCACGCAGCCCATGAGCGCGTTGTTTATGAGAAACTCAAATCAGCGCTTGATCAGCATACCTTACCGATGCAACCGCTGCTGATGCCAGTGACCTTTCAGACTGATCCGTTGGATGTAGCCACAGTCGAGGAAAATCATGCCGTTTTAAATGAGCTGGGTTTTGAAATAGCGGCACTTACTCCCACCTCCCTCGTTATACGAGCAGTCCCTATGATGTTAAAAGATGCTGATACAGTCAAACTGGCTCGCGATGTGTTAGCTGAAATTCGTGAATTTGGAGCCAGCCAGCTATTGACCAGTAGACGTAACGAGCTTCTAGCTACGATGGCTTGTCATGGCTCCGTCCGTGCCAATCGTCAATTAACGACTACGGAAATGAATGCATTGCTGCGCGAAATGGAAGCGACCGAGCGCTCCGATCAATGTAATCATGGCAGGCCAACCTGGTTCGGAATCAGCCTGGCCGAGCTTGACAAGATGTTCATGCGTGGAAATTAGCATCAGCAGGCAAGAAAGGCAAACTACAGCGTTCTATAGCTTAGAGCTCGCATGGCGCCCGTCAGCTATAGAACGCTGACGAATCTTTAGTACTGCGATTTTTCTTCTGTTGATCTGGCCTTACCCTGACCTTCCTGAGCTTCCGCAGGTATCTGATGGAAGGGCTGAATAGTTTGTCCATATTTTGAAGGATCAGGAGTTTCTGGCGCCGATGGTTTACAACCGACCAAAACCAATACGCTTACCATCGCAGCCAAGTGCATAATCTTCATATGAAATTCCTTTAGCATAAGCAGATAATTAAAATTGTTTTTTAAACTACGATTGGGATAGTACCCGTTATAAATATGGGGAATATTGATCTTGATCAAACTTTCAAAGCGACATTGAGTGCTCTTGGCGCAGTGGATTAGATTAGCAGCAGACATGTCGGAAGGTATCTATGCTGTTTTTTAGCGTAGTAAAAGCGAGTTTTGCAGGTTCTTGGCGAAACTTCCTATCGGCAAAACTACTGATCGAATAGATAGACAAGTTTTTGAGCACCGCCTAATGCCGCAATCCGTTTCACCCCGCACTTGTTCAGACTCCCCTAGAAGCCATTTAACCCGAATATTTCATAAATTCGCGTGATGATCACGCAGGATTTTGATTAATAGGGAAGTTTTGAGAAAGAGGGGTGTAGTGACTCATACACCCGACTGAGCAAAATCTTTCTTATTAATCAAAAGGCAAGTGAGGGCACGTGCCAATTTATGAAATATTCGGGTTAAAGTAGTGATAGTAATTTGGGCTAACAAGCCATTGTGTTCAGTATGACATCCGCTACAGCTTCTTCCCTGGGTAACGTAGTTCCTATGAAATTCGGCCACTGTTGTGGTACCGTCAGAAAATTGCTCAGCATCATGACAGTTGATACAGTTCGCTGCCAGTACGCCGCGAAACGATGTATGGCAAGCAGTGCAGTACTCAATATGATCATGGTAGCGACTGAGATGACCTGGTGCCCAAAATGCTTCCGGGTAATGAAAGGATCCCCAGGCAATCCAACTACACAGACACACAATGATCAAAACCGTTATTCGATAGATGTGACGGGGCAGTGGATGGAAAGCCATATGACCTAGAACCCAGTGAAGAAAATAGCACCCATAATGTGCAAAATGGTTAGCACTGTAAAGATGGCTGCCAGCGGTGCATGAATAATCTGCCACATACGAAACATGCTTTCTTGCGATGCGGCATCGTCAAGGACTTGCCCAATCTGCTCCTGAGATAACCCTTGCTCTGTCAGTGTGCGTTGTTGACTGGACAGCGTTCGTAATGCAACGCTATGAATGGTTTTACCGATAATGCCACTGATTGCTGCGCCGCCCATCGCTAGTAAAGCCAGGACAGCGACTCCTGCATGTAGATGCCAGCCAGAGTGAATCAAAATTAACATTGGCCCCAGGCTACCGCACAGCATGTGAGCCATGAACCACTTTTTAGGCCAGGTTCCTGAAGGAGCATGCCGTTTTTTCCAGGGGTAAACATAAGTAAGTAAAATCACTGCCAACCCTAGCCAGCCCAGTACATGGCCTGGCTGGCTATGTGCAAATGACCAGTGAGCCGGGAGACTCAATAGTAACTCCACACCCCATGCAGCAATAATCGTAGCGAAAATAGCTATCGTAATGAGAAGGGAACGGCGGTTCAGCGGAGACATGATGGGCTTACCAACAAGAGATCGCCATTCTTATTTGTGTATTTGTATTCAACCGAATCAACTGGAGCCGCGGCAGGCCCATTGCTTTGCCTTGGCAATAGCAATGCGGATCGCACGCCCTTCTTCCATTCCTTCAGCCAGTAAAGCGTTAGCAATCGCAATGGCTTTTAGCCGAACTAACCGCGGCAAATTTTGCATAGCCGATGGATAATGCTCAGTAGTCCAAGGCATGAAGCGCTCTCGGACTCAAACAAGCTTGAATTCTGATGCTGTGTGCTGGCCAGTTTGACCCAGTGCCGCCTGAATTGCATCCTCGGCCGTTTCCAAATAAATAAACTGCATGGCAGATTTTGCTGTCTCTGGCACATCGCGCAAATCCTTCTGGTTGCGTACGGGCAGAAGCACTGTTCGTAAGCCCGCTCGTTGCGCGGCCAGCACCTTTTCCTTGATGCCTCCGACTGGCAGGACCAGTCCGCGCAAACTGATTTCACCCGTCATTGCCACTTCATGGTGCACCGGTCGGTCGGTAAACAATGAGGCAAGCGCAACAAACATCGCTACGCCCGCACTGGGCCCATCTTTCGGAATAGCCCCCGCCGGGACATGCAAGTGCACATCAATCCCTTCGAACATTGATGCCGGAATATTCAGCTCATGAGCACGCGCTTTGACCAGGGTCAGTGCGGCTTGAGCACTTTCCTTCATAACATCGCCCAGCTGCCCCGTCAGAATCAGTCGTCCGCTACCACTCACCCGCGTCGCTTCAATAAACAGGATATCGCCTCCCACAGGTGTCCATGCCAGCCCGGTAGCCACTCCAGGCAGACTGGTGCGCGAGGCAGTTTCATACTCATATTTGGCTGGTCCCAGGATAGGATCCAGATCAGCTGCATCGACACGCACCTGAAGTTGCGCTTCCTCTGCCACGCGTAAAGCGGTATGACGCATGACCCGACCAAGCTCACGTTCGAGCTGGCGTACGCCTGCTTCACGGGTATAGTTGGCAATAAGGCTATCCAGCGCTTCGACTGTCAGTGCACATTGATCTTCGCGCAAACCATTAGCTTCACGCTGGCGCTGCACCAGATAGCGCAACGCAATTTGAAGTTTTTCCTCACGGGTATAACCCGGTAGATCAATGATCTCCATACGGTCACGCACCGGAGGAGAGACTTGATCGATAACATTGGCGGTAGCAATAAAAATCACCCGACTCAAATCAAATGGGACACCAAGATAATTATCACGAAAAGTCGAGTTTTGCTCGGGATCCAAAATCTCAAGCAGTGCTGCTGCTGGATCACCATGCGCGCTGACCGTCATCTTATCGATTTCATCGAGCATCATCACACAGTTACGTGCATTTGCCTTGCGCAAGCCTTGCACGATATTGCCCGGCATCGCACCCACATAAGTACGACGGTGACCACGCATTTCCGCTTCATCGTGTATCCCCCCCAGCGATACTCGTACGAATGTTCGTTGCAGGGCACGGGCGATACTCTGACCAAGCGAGGTTTTTCCAACCCCGGGTGGACCGACAAAACAGAGGATGGGTGCTCGGCCTTGGGGCTTCAATTTCTGAACTGCCAGGAATTCGATGATACGTTGTTTGACACGTTCCAACCCGAAGTGATCAGCCGCTAGAACTTCACGTGCGGCATTGAGATCGATCGGCGTATCTTCCGGCAATCGCCAAGGTAACTCAGTCATCCATTCCAGATAAGTATGCAGCATCGAGTATTCACTTGAGGCACTTGGCATGCGTTGCAATCGCTGAAGCTCTTTACGGACCTGGGTTTCGATCTCCTCTGGCATACCCGCTTTTGAGATCGCCTCATTCAGCTGGGCAATCTCCTGGTCATGGTCGCCATCCTCACCCAATTCTTTCTGGATCGCTTTCAATTGCTCACGCAATAAAAACTTGCGTTCGCGATCTTCCATCTGCTCCTTGGTCCGCTCACTGATTTCCTTCGATAGTCTTAATACCTCAATCCGGTGCGACAAAATTCTCAGGACTTTTTGTAGCCGCTCTTCGATGTCGATGGTTTCGAGCAGCACCTGTTTTTCATTGACTTCAGTATCAAGCAGACTGGCTGTAATGTCGGCAAGCTGTGCAGGCGCCCGTGTCGTTTGCAATGCATGCCCGAGTTCCGCAGGGATGCCGGGTAATAACGACAGAATCTCGGTTGCACGTTCACGTAGCTGTATAGCGAGCGCTTCAACCTGGGTAGAGGGCTGAGGAATCTCTTCAATACGGTTTATCCGCGCAGCCAGGAAGGGATAACCCTCGACCAACTCCTTGATCTGGAAGCGTTCTATCCCCTGACAGACGACGTGTTGCGTGCCATCAGCCGAGGTAATGTGGCGCACAATTCTCGCAATGGTGCCAAGCAGACATAACTCATTCAGCCCAGGATCATCAGCTGAGGCATCTCGTTGTAATACGATACCGATGGGAGAATCCGATCGCAGTGCGTGCTCGATTGTGGCGATTGATTTCACACGCCCGACAGTAATCGGCATAAGGACATGTGGAAATAACACAACGTTGCGCATGGGGATCAGCGCGATGACGTCATCGGGTAATTCGAACTGGGTTGCGAGTGACTGTTCCATGATCGGTTTCTCCATGAATGGGATGAAAGACTGATTCAATTCCGAATTAAAGAATCTCCATCTGCACCATTTTTCTGCGTCCAGACAAAATGTACTGAACACCCTACATGTTGTCAATTACACAGAAAACAAGTTGAGCGTCATTGAGTCAGTCCAATTCACGTAATGGGCAAGAAATTACCACTTACACATCATGGAGGCTATGGCCTGGTCTTTCTCCATTACCTTCAGAAGCTGTCTGGCAAAACATTAGACGCATTTTGCAAGTGTTATTTTCATCATGGCGATTCGAATCATATTTTCGGCAGTGCCTGGCAGGATTTCGAAGTCCTTTGATAAACGGCGAAAGTTACCCAGCCAGGAGAACGTGCGTTCGACTACCCACCGCTTCGGTAAAACAGCCCATTTACCTTCGAT
>NZ_FNDH01000010.1 GCF_900100485.1 Nitrosomonas sp. Nm132
GTTTGCACCACAGCGCACGCGCACATACTGATGAGGTCATCGCTAAGCTTTGCGAGGAGCTCAATGCTACTGAAACCTTCTTTCCTCGATCTGGACTTCGTCTGATCTTTAAATTGGGGTCATCTTAAAATCGTCGGGATCAGGTGGTCTGAAATTTAAGCAGTCGATCACCCTATGTGTCAGGATACCTTTCGCCTCATTTAAAACCTAAAAACTTCAAGGGCGAAGCGAGAGGAGATGATGCAAAAGAGCTATTCAAAAGAATTCAAGAAATCATTAATCAAGAAGATGACGCTACCCAATTCGGTATCTGTTCCACAATTGTGTAAACCCAAATTCCGCGATTGAATTTTTATCTTCCTTTTTTAGTGTGCAAAGGGATGCATATGAGAGTGGAAACAAGGAGAAATTGGTAGCTTTTAACCCGAATATTTCATATATTCGCGTGATGATCACGCAAGATCTTGATTAATAGGGAAGTTTTGAGAAGGAGTGGTGTGGTGATTCATACACTCGACTGAGCAAAATCTTTCTTATTAATCAAAAGACAAGTGAGGGCACGTGCCAATTTATGAAATATTCGGGTTAATACGTATGTCCCGGAACAACTTGGCGAACTCGGCAGCGATCTTGAGCGTTAGCGTGCGGGCATGCTGCACAAGCTTACCTGGCAGATGGAATAGTCGCCAGCGTACTGTGGCCACTCGATGACGTTGCCAATTGCCACCCGGTGCAGAATGCTTGAACAGGACAAACAAATTATGAGCGATTACGCCAATACGAAAAAAGGCGGCATTCGCTTCGAACTGCCCGCAAGGCATGCGCTCCATGCCAAAGCCGATTTTTAGCTCCTTGATGCCATTCTCGGAGACTTCGCCGCGGCTTCGATACCAGATCAGGGTGTCTGCCGTCGACTCAACCCGATTGCTGGCGATCACGTGATACTTGGGCTGATCATCGAACAATTCAGCCTGGTATTTGCACTTGACTACGATCAGGCAAAACGCCTTGTGCGTGGCTTCAGCTATGGCGCAATCGGCATAATGCTTCCAGTCTGATTCAGGGATAACTTCGATGGCCTTAAGGGTCGGCTCATCATCCATGCGGACATGGGCGATTCGATGCCCCTTGGGCAGGTAAGTTTCACAATCCTTGATGAATTCAAGATTTTTACTGGCCAGAGCAATGTTGCCTTCACGAAATTCATCATGAACCACTACACCTGCCTCAGCCAGATGGCCAATCATCGGCATATAGCCTTGTTCCCCTTGGTAGGTAAAGCGCGCCGCTTTCTTCTCGGCGATAATTTGTCAAACATCCCCATCCAGCGTATGAGCAGTGAGGCCAGTTTGCCGAATTCGCGTAGCAACGATCCGTCGGTTGGATAGCGTGAAAGACCCATCAGCCCCTCTCCAGCACCCGTACGGCGCAACCAATCGCCCACAGCATCTGGTGTCGGCAGTATGCCCAGTTTCAGCAAGCGGGATAGCGCAGAGTCGCTCTTGAAGGTACGCATGTCCTCCAATGATCGTCCGCCATCATTGAGCATGAGTACCAGGGAAGTGACGTAGGCAACCGCATGATAGCTATGCCCACTTCCAGGCTTGGGCATCTCCTGCCGTAACCACCGCTCCAGCCCCAGGCCACAGACAAATTCCCCAAATAACACCAATCCAGCATTTGCTGTCAATGACTCGTCCGTCGCCTCTACCCTGAACGGAAGCACCATTTGTGCCAAAGCTCTCATCGCATCAACCTCTTTCATCACCCAATAGGTGAGCGTTTCGATGATACTAATTCTACCGGATCGATTGTGGGATGCGGCATCCCTTTGCTTTACAATCTTTGAATCACGGATCTTGGGAGGTTAAATAACTAAGCAAAGTGATTCTTAATAATTCCGTTTAATTTCTCTGATTATCTCCAAAAATCTGTACATTTCCAGCAAAAAAAGCCATAATTTTGAAATGACATCTAGAAATATATCGGCTAAAAATATTCTGGTTATCCATGGGCCCAATTTGAATCTTCTGGGTATACGAGAGCCTGGGATCTATGGAAAAACGACATTGGATGATATTAACAGAAAATTGTATGAAATATCGCTAGCTGCTGAAGCAAGACTGGAAGTTTTTCAAAGCAATAGTGAGGGTGAATTAATAGGTCGCGTGCAGCAGGCTATGCGTGATGAAACTGATTTCATCATTATCAATCCCGCAGGTTTGACTCATACCAGCATCGCTTTACGTGATGCCCTAGCCGCGACAGGCTTACCTTTTATTGAAATACATCTTTCTAATATCTATGCACGTGAGGCATTTCGTCAGAAATCTTACTTTTCTGATCTTGCTATCGGAGTAATCAGTGGTCTAGGGGCGAAAGGTTATGAACTGGCATTACAGTCTGCTTTAAGTGAATGATGATTTCCTGATCAATCCTTCAATCGCTAGCGCATGACTTGATTAAGCATTAATCCAATTAACCTGATAGAAGACCAAAGATAAAGAATAATACAAGGAATTGATAATATGTAGTAACATGCCGCCGCCACTTACTGAGGTATTCCTTGATGCATCACTTTATTAGCAAGCTACATAAGTTCTATTTTGTTTTTAACTGAATCTCGCAAACCTTAATGATAGATAATGTCTCAGGTTTGATTTTAGATTACTCGTGAACGGGATGTTCCCGGGAGACTGTATATGGATCTAAGAAAGCTAAAGAAACTAATTGAATTAGTTGAAGAATATAATATCGCCGAATTAGAAATTACTGAGGGCGAAGAAAAAGTTCGCATCAACAAATCTGGTTACTCATCACAAAATTATGCGGCTATACCCCAGCTTTACCAAACAGCTACTGCCCCAACAGCAAATGTGCCTACCAATATAGCTGAGACTATTTCGACAGAAGCAGAAATAAAACCAAGTTTACCGGAAGGCCATATCGTAAAATCACCTATGGTAGGTACTTTTTATCGTTCTTCCGCACCGGGTGCAAAACCTTTCGTAGAAATCGGGCAGACCGTTAAGGCGGGCGACACCTTATGCATTATTGAAGCGATGAAGCTTCTCAATGAAATAGAAGCTGATAAAGCTGGTGTCATTAAAGCTATTTTGCTTGAAAATGGACAGCCAGTCGAATATGGCGAGCCTTTGTTTGTGATCGGATGATTTTTCAATCATCTATTTCTGCGATGTTATCCTCCAGACTTCACCTCAAATACTTCAACTATGTTTGAGAAAATACTTATTGCCAATCGTGGCGAAATTGCGTTGCGCATCCAGCGTGCATGCCGTGCCCTGGGGATTAAAACCGTTGCAGTTCATTCTGAGGCCGATGCTGAAGCAAAATATGTCAAGCTCGCTGACGAATCTGTGTGTATCGGCCCTGCACCGTCTTCACAGAGTTACCTCAATATACCAGCCATTATCAGTGCAGCAGAAGTAACAGATGCCGAAGCCATTCACCCCGGCTATGGCTTTCTTTCTGAGAATGCTGATTTTGCTGAACGGGTAGAAAAAAGTGGCTTTGTTTTTATTGGCCCCCGTCCAGAAACCATACGGTTGATGGGTGATAAAGTCAGCGCAAAAAATGCGATGAGACAAGCAGGTGTGCCCTGTGTTCCTGGTTCAGATGGTGCATTACCGGAATCGATAGAAGAAATTAAGAAAATTGCTAAGTCGATAGGCTATCCCATCATTATCAAAGCGGCTGGAGGTGGAGGAGGTCGAGGCATGCGCGTGGTGCACACCGAGGCCGCACTCTCGAATGCGGTCATTACAACGCGGAATGAAGCTCAAGCAGCCTTCGGAAACCCAACGGTTTATGCAGAAAAATATCTGGAGAATCCAAGGCATATTGAGATACAGGTACTGGTTGACGAGTATGGCAATGCTGTTTACCTGGGAGAACGGGATTGCTCCATGCAACGTCGTCATCAGAAAATTCTTGAAGAAGCTCCAGCACCGGATATCTCTCCACGATTACGCGACAAAATTGGCGAGCGTTGCACAGAAGCCTGTCGTCGGATCAATTACCGTGGTGTAGGAACCTTTGAATTCCTTTACGAGAATAATGAATTCTATTTCATTGAAATGAATACTCGTTTGCAGGTAGAGCATCCTGTGACCGAAGCTGTTACTGGCATTGATCTGGTACGAGCACAGATTCGTGTTGCCGCAGGAGAAAAACTCTTGTTACGGCAAAAAGACATTGTGATAAAAGGGCATGCGATTGAATGTCGTATCAATGCAGAAGATCCCTATAAGCTAACCCCGTCGGCAGGTCGTATTACCCAGTATCATGCTCCGGGTGGTCCGGGTATCCGGGTTGATTCTCATGTCTATCATAACTATATGGTACCTCCTTATTATGATTCCATGATCGGCAAAATTATCGCTTATGGAGATGATCGAGATGAAACCATTGCCAGAATGCGTATTGCCCTTTCAGAAATGGTAGTTAGCGGCATCAAGACGAATATTCCACTACATCTTGATCTGCTATCCGATAGCAATTTTCTTAGTGGTGGTGTTTCGATTCATTATCTTGAACACAAGCTTGCCTTGCATAATAAAACAAATAAGGAAAATGATTGAGCGATCTTATTGAGGTCACCTGCAGTTAAATATGTCCTGGGTATCCCTTAACATTGAAGTCAATGCAACGTATGTTGAAATTTTAAGTGATAAGCTCTTTGAGATAGGCGCATTATCTGTCGATATCCATGATGCTGCTGCTGGCACCGAGCAAGAACAGCCTTTGTTTGATGAGCCTGGCGAATTCACAGGCGAAGTCTGGACAAAAGCGGCCATCACTGCACTATTCGAGCAAGACGCAAATATCCCAGCAATCATGCAAACGATTACTCGGATACTTCAGCTTGCAACCCAACCTGAATACCGTTTATCTCGCATACCAGAACAAGATTGGGTCAAACTGACGCAAGCACAGTTCGATCCAATCGACATATCACCACGATTATGGATTGTTCCTACTTGGCACGAGCCCCCTGACTCAACAGCAATCAATCTGATTCTTGATCCAGGACGCGCTTTTGGTACCGGCAGTCATCCGACGACTCAACTTTGCCTCTTCTGGCTGGACAAGAATATACAGTCTGGTGAGACTGTGCTCGATTACGGATGTGGCTCAGGCATACTGGCAATTGCTGCATTAAAGCTCGGCGCGAGTAGCGTGTTAGGCGTCGATATCGATGCTAATGCTATCGCAGCGAGCCGTGACAATGCAGCACTCAACCGTTGCGATCCAGAAAGAATAATTTTCTCAACAACATTGGGTTCATCCCAAAGCAACACGAAAGAAAACGGACAAGTAGATAGGATCGTCGCAAATATCCTGGCTAATCCATTAATCATGTTGGCGCCCATATTGATGAATGCCGTACGAACAGGTGGCTCTATCGCGCTTTCTGGCATACTTGAGGAACAAGCTAGCGAAGTCATCAATACTTATCGTCAATGGTTTGAAATGGATATTGCTGATAAAAAAGAAGGTTGGGTGCTGTTGACTGGGATAAAGAAATAACGACTTTTTACTGATAGCAATGGCACTGGTAACACGATGTCCCGGTTGTAATTCAATTTTCAGCTTGACCATTGCTGAATTGCAAGCCCATGATGGTAAAGTGCAATGCGGACAATGCACTCAATTGTTTGATGCCCTCGTCATGCTTATTACCGTCCCGGAATCACTGATAACGAAATCACCCTTAGAAGCTAAAGTAACTCAGGCAAACAAATCAAAGCTCCCTTCTCAGAATGAACTGACACCCCCTGCTTTTAGCATTCAGGATCAGGAAAAAGAAATCCTCGCTGCGGTCGATCAGTTTGATGTTCAGTCAGCACGCAAAACTTCACGACATTGGCTTTTTGCCAGCTTACTGATGATATTTATCTTAACTGTACAAGGTATCTATTTTTATCGCACTGAACTTTCTATCGCCATACCCGGTACCAGACCTTTTTTGGAAAATTACTGTGCGCTTTTACAATGCACGATCAAGTCACCCAAACATATCGCTTTGTTAAGTCTTGAATCATCTGATTTACAGGCAAATCCAGCGCATCAACCCGGGATCCTCACCCTTATTGCCACGATACGTAATCACGCCCCATTTCCGCAGGAATTGCCTGCATTATTACTCACATTCACCGACATGGATGACCAAACACTAGCCAGTCGCCTTCTTACCGCGCACGACTATTTGGATAAAGAAAGTGATCCCCAGGTTTTTGCGGCAAATAGCGAAATCGATATCAAGCTTTATTTTGATAACAGCGATCTGAACGCAATGGGCTACCGGTTGCTGCTGCTCTATCCCTGATTCTCCTCATAAAAAAGAAGGTGGAAGCAATATCTTCTCTACCACCTTCCCAAAGGGAGCTACAGGAGTTATGTATTACTTAACCCGAATATTTCAGATTCAGACAACGGGGACAATTTTATTGTCAAATAGACACAGCATAGCGTATGCATACTTTACATTGTGTTTATGTCTTGATGATTTCAATTTTGTTAACTTTTCTTGAAGGTCACTTCATCAGGCCATGATGCAGTGACCATAGGGTATAATCAGTTACTTTGTATTTACCGGAAATACCATTCCAACATGACTCATCATCGCACTACTTTGCTGGAGAATTTGCTTGCTCAACGCATTCTGCTTCTGGATGGAGCAATGGGAACCATGATCCAGAGCTACAAATTGAGCGAGATCGATTATCGAGGAACCCGTTTCGCAGACTTTCCTCATGACCTCAAAGGCAACAATGATTTGCTGACGCTGACGCAACCGCAAATCATCCGTTCGATTCATGCGCGCTACCTGGAAGCTGGTGCCGATATCATTGAAACCAACACTTTCAATTCCAATGTGCCTTCGATGGCTGATTACCATATGCAGGATTTGGTATATGAGTTAAATTTCGCCGGAGCAAAATTGGCGCATGAAGAAGCGCTTGCGATGGAAGCTAAAACACCAGACAGGCCCCGCTTTGTCGCAGGTGTCATCGGGCCTACAACCAAAACGACTTCCATTTCACCGGATGTGAATGATCCTGGTTTCCGCTCGATCACTTTCGGACAACTTGTCACGGATTACTCGGAATCCATACGCGGATTAGTTGAGGGGGGGGTCGATATTCTGCTGGTTGAAACCATTTTTGACACCCTGAATGCCAAGGCTGCACTGTTCGCGATAGATCAATACTTTGAAAGACATCAGATTCGCCTGCCTGTGATGATTTCGGTAACAATTACCGATGCTTCCGGGCGTAATCTTTCTGGACAAACCCCAGAAGCTTTCTGGAATTCAGTCAAACATGCACAACCCATCTCAGTAGGCATTAATTGTGCACTAGGCGCCGAATTAATGCGTCCTTATGTGGAAGAACTTTCCAATGTTGCTGAGGTATATACCAGCACTCACCCCAATGCGGGCTTACCGAATCCCCTATCAGAAACCGGCTATGACGAATCGCCCGAATACACCGCAGGCCTGATCAAGGAATTTGCCCAGTCTGGCTTCGTTAATATTGTGGGTGGCTGCTGTGGCACGACACCTGCCCACATTAAAGCTATTGCCGAGGCAGTACACGGTATTGCGCCACGAAAAATCCCGGATATCACCAAGAAACTCCGCCTGTCTGGCCTGGAACCGCTTAATATTGGTGATGACTCGCTGTTTGTAAATGTGGGCGAACGCACCAACGTTACCGGCTCGAAAGCCTTTGCCCGCTTGATACTTAATGATAATTATGCGGAAGCGTTAAGTATTGCACGCAGCCAGGTAGAAAATGGCGCACAAATTATCGATATCAATATGGACGAGGCCATGCTGGATTCGCAAAAAGCCATGGTCACTTTCCTCAATCTCATTGCAGCGGAGCCAGATATTAGCCGGGTGCCTATTATGATCGACTCCAGCAAATGGTCAGTCATTGAAGCAGGTCTGCAATGCATTCAAGGTAAAGCCATTATCAACTCCATCAGCATAAAAGAAAGTGAAGAAGAATTCATTTATCATGCCAAGCTTGCACGCCGCTATGGCATGGCCATCATCGTGATGGCATTTGATGAGAAGGGGCAAGCCGATACGATGGCGCGCAAGGTTGAAATCTGTACGCGAAGTTATCGTGTATTGGTCGACAAGGTTGGCTTCCCGCCGGAAGATATTATTTTCGATCCAAATATTTTCGCGATCGCAACAGGGATTGAAGAACATAACAACTATGCGCTGGATTTCATCGAAGCCATCAGTATCATCAAACAAACCTTGCCTTATGCCAAGATCAGCGGTGGCGTTTCCAATGTTTCCTTTTCTTTCCGTGGAAACGAACCGATCAGAGAAGCCATCCATACCGCGTTCCTGTATCACGCCATCCAGGCTGGCATGACTATGGGTATCGTTAATGCAGGTCAATTAGGGGTGTATTCTGATATTCCCAAAGATTTGCTGGAGCGGGTTGAAGACGTGCTGCTTAATCGCCGCCCTGATGCCACCGAGCGTCTGGTTGAATTTTCCGAAAATTTCAAAGGACAAAAAAAGGAGCTAGTCGAGGATCTCGCCTGGCGTAATGAACCTGTTCGTCAACGATTAATACATGCGCTGGTCAAAGGAATCGGCACCTACATTACTGAAGATACCGAAATCATTCGGCAGGAGATTGAAAACAGCGGTGGGCGCCCAATTGAAGTGATTGAAGGTCCCTTAATGGATGGCATGAATGTGGTAGGTGATCTGTTTGGCGCCGGAAAAATGTTCCTGCCGCAAGTCGTCAAATCCGCACGTGTCATGAAACAAGCAGTCGCTTATCTGCTACCTTACATCGAAGCAGAAAAAAGAATTTCCGGCGATGCTAAGCCCAAGGGAAAAATCGTTATTGCGACAGTCAAGGGTGATGTTCATGACATTGGCAAGAATATTGTTACAGTCGTCCTCCAGTGTAATAACTACGAAGTTATCAACATGGGCGTGATGGTGCCAAGTGCGCAAATTCTGGAAATGGCACGCAACGAAAAAGTCGATATTATCGGTTTATCTGGCTTAATCACCCCTTCACTGGAAGAAATGGCGCATGTCGCCAAAGAAATGGAGCGTGAAGGTTTTACCATTCCACTGTTGATTGGCGGCGCCACTACTTCACGAGTGCATACTGCCGTTAAAATTGCACCACATTATAGTGGGGTCACGGTATGGGTACCCGATGCAAGCCGAGCTGTAGGCGTATGCAGTCAATTGATGTCCCGGGATCAGCATATTGCGTATAAGCAGGAAATCAAGGCTGAGCAAGAAAAGGTCCGCGCTCAGCAGAAAAACAAAAAAGGACCGGCACAATTACTCTCTCTCGCTCAAGCACGCGCCAATGCATTGAAAATAGATTGGCAGAGCTACGCTCCCACAGAATCGAGTTTCCTGGGCATCCGAACTCTGAAGAATTATCCTCTTGAAACACTGATTCCTTACATTGACTGGACGCCCTTCTTCCAGGCGTGGGAATTGTCAGGACGCTATCCGGCTATCCTAGAGGATGAAGTGGTGGGTGAAGCTGCCAGCAATCTGTTCCGTGATGCACAGATCATGCTGAAGAAGATCATTGAACAAAAGTGGCTCACAGCCAATGCAGTCATCGGTCTCTTCCCAGCCAATTCAGTCAATCATGACGATATCGAGATTTATTCGGATAAGTCTCGTACCAAAGTGTTGATGACCTACCACACTTTACGACAACAAACAGTCAAGCCAGCAGGACGCCCCAATTTGTGTTTGGCCGATTTCATTGCACCTAAGGAAAGCGGCGTCATCGATACGATTGGATTATTTGCTGTCGGAGCTGGTTTTGGCATCGACGAGCACGTAAAAGCATTCGAAGCTGCCAATGATGATTATAGTGCCATCATACTGAAGGCTTTAGCTGATCGCTTAGCTGAGGCGTTTGCCGAGCACATGCATGCGCGCGTGCGGCGGGAATTCTGGGGTTATGCCAAGGATGAAACTCTAACCAACGAACAACTCATCAATGAAGAATATCAGGGAATTCGTCCGGCACCGGGCTATCCGGCCTGCCCTGATCATACCGAAAAAGGACCCCTATTTGCCTTACTCGAAGCCGAAAAACGAGCCGGCATCATTATCACTGAATCTTACGCTATGGTCCCCACCGCGGCCGTATCCGGTTTTTATTTTTCGCATCCGGAATCTACTTATTTCGCCGTGGGTAAAATTGGTAAAGATCAAGTGGAAGATTACGCTAGAAGAAAAGACTGGACGCTTGATGAAGCAGAAAGATGGCTCGCCCCCACATTGGCATATGAACGCTGAGTATTCAACTCATACAAATCGAGAATTGGATAGGCCCTCCCTGGAAATCTTACCAGGCTATCTACAAACCTATGATACGGTAACAGTCAGGGCAGGTCTCCGTTAGAACGATTCAAATCATCAGGCAATTTCTATTCGAGACTTTCCGGTATTTTTTGCGCGAGATAGCGCTTCTTCAGCACGCCTCATCACCGAATACTGATGCTCATAGGCTTGACGTAATGCTATCCCGCCACTAAAAGTGATCGATACCGGTTGATTATTTGTATTTAGCATAGCCCTACTCACTAAGGTATGCTGCACCCGCTGCATTACCCGAACCGCCTCATCTGTACGAGTATCAGGCAACAAAATAACGAACTCTTCACCACCATAGCGCGCAACCGCATCGCTTGGACGCAGCGTATCCTTCACGATCCTCGCAAAATGGATCAAAGCACTGTCACCAAACCGGTAACCATAAATTTCATTAATTTCCTTGAAATTATCCAAATCAATCAGTATGGCGCATAATTGCCCCTTGTTTCGGTCTGCACGTGCAGCTTCGCGCGTAAAATGCTCATCCAGCCCACGCCGGTTAAACAAACCAGTCATCTGGTCTGTCTGCACTAGCCCTCTGATGAGCTCCAGCTCATGTCTTAGAGATTCAATTTTCTGCACTGCGTAAAGAATTTGTTCCCGGGAGCTGGACAACTCATTGTTATGATGCAATTCCCTAATTTCAGACAAGACGGTATCCAGAATGCTAGTAATCTCTCCAATATCATGAGTCTTCCGAATTCTCTGGGCATACCATTCTACACGCTGATAATATTTATCAATAGTAAGCAATGACTTACCATCTTTCTCACTTCCTACATTTTTCTCTCCACCCCCAGATGATTTAACCAATTTTAACTGCTTCTTACTTGAAGTCTGCATGATCATGTAATCTCCTTTTAGTCACACCATGAAATGGATGCTTATTCCAGACAAGCCTAGATTGATTGAATTGGGGAGGAGAAGCTATCTAAGAATAATCTACCATGACCAGTAGATTAACAAATCCAGTGTGATTCAATAAATGAAATTAGAATGAAAATCTCGCTTTGTTCTAAATTTACCCTGATCTCGGTCAGAAGCAAGAATAGTTTCAGATTCTTGGCAGGATAAATTAAGTCGAACGTTATAATCAAAGAAGCACCCAAGAAACCCCATAACCATTAACTGGCAGGGAGCGTCGTCAGCGAACTACTGGAATGCGGATCAGCAAGTGATAACTTTAATCCGTATTTACTCAGATCAACTCTGGGTTAGTCTAGCCCGAATATTTCATAAATTCGCGTGATGATCACGCAGGATTCTGATTAATAGGGAAGTTTTGAGAAGGAGGGGTGTAGTGATTCATACACCCGACTGAGCAAAATCTTTCTCATTAATCAAAAGACAAGTGAGGGCACGTGCCAATTTATGAAATATTCTGGCTAGATTAGTCAACCAAATTGTGCTTAATCGCATAACGTACCAATTCAGAATTATTCGTTAGCTTAAGTTTTTCCATAAGACGGGCACGATAGACACTGATTGTTTTGGGACTCAGACACAAACTGGTTGAAATCTCCGCAAGTGACTTACCTATCGCAATCAAGCATAGTGTCTGGTATTCACGGTCAGATAAACTAGTATGTAATGGCTGTTCAGTGTCTAATGTGATTGCGTTAGCCAGTTCCTGTGCAAGGGTCGGGGTAATATACTTGCGCCCCGCTGCGACCTGACGAATCGCTGTCACCAGTTGCATGGGTGCACTTTGTTTGTTCAGATAACCTGCCGCACCCGCCCTGATTGCACGTATCGCGAATTCACTTTCGTTATACATACTGAGTATTAATACCGTTAAGTTAGATTGATCTTTTTTAATCTGCTTGAGCACTTCGATGCCATTTCTATCAGGCAATGAGATATCCAGCAGGATCACATCAAAAACTTGCTGGCGTGCGATCATGATCGCTTCAATCCCGCTTTCCGCTTCACCAGCTACACTGATATCGTCCGTTTCACCCAGAATCTGCTTCAGACCCCGGCGCACAATAGCATGATCGTCGGCAATCATCACACGTATCATTTTATCTTTCCTCGCCTGCTTATTATTCGATACTTGATACTGCCTACAAGGCATACTGCTCTTTACCATTGACTGGAATCTTGATTATTACGCAAGTTTCTTTTTCGGGTATTCCGCTAACGCGAAGATCTCCTCCTAATTGATGGCAGCGCTCACGCATCCCCCGGATTCCAAAGGACCCTGGTTTGTTCATATCCGCCTCCCTAATTCCACGTCCATTATCAGTCGCCTCCAAAAATATCCAACCATCTGCCCCAAACAGTTTGACTCTGACATTCTATGCGCCTGCATGTTTATAAATATTAGTCAATATTTCCTGAAAAATTCGGAAAATTGCAGTAGCTAAATCTGCATCCAGAGGAATATCTTCACTGTCACAATAAAATTGACAAGGAATTTCCGTGCGTTTGCTAAATTTCCTTGCTTGCCACTCAATTGCCGCCACAATACCAAAATCCAGTATACCTGGCCGCAAATCCATAGATATTCGGCGTGTGCTGTCAATCACATAGTCGACCAGTTTTTCAATAGACGCCGCTTTCTGCTGATAAAAATCAGGCTTCCTCGGTTTAGTATCCATAAAGGGCACTAGCTCACACTTGATCGCTGTCAAGGTCCCACCAATATCATCGTGAATTTCTCGGGCAATTTTTGCGCGTTCATGTTCCTTGATTTTCTGTAGATAAGAAGAAAGTTCAGCTAATTGCGCATGTGAGCGAGCAATTTCAATTTCTGCCAGCTTATTGCGTGAAATATTCATCACTATCCCATCCCATAAAACAGCGTCATTGAGCGGTCGACGTGGTGTTGCGCGCAAACTGACCCACTTGATATCTGGATCACCTTTGACCTGAATGCGTCCCTCCCAATTCCAAGTAGAAAAATGCCTGGCTGATGTTTGCATAAGTTCATCATAAGTAACCCTGTCTTCAGGCAAAATCAAGTCGGTAAATAAATCCGGCTGCTCTATTAGTGCTGTTGGCAAAATTCCCAGCAGCATTATTGACCCTTCGCTCACATAAGGAAAGCTTTTGGAACCATCCCGGTTCAGCAAAAACTGGAATACCAGGCCAGGCAAATTGGAGGCGATTGCACGAAAGCGTGCCTCGCTTTTCTGCAATGCAAGCTGTGCTTCACAGATATGATGAAGAGCTTCCATTTGCTTCAGACTGCGTTGTATCGCTGGAATTAACCTCACCATGCAAGCCATTAATATGAAATCCTGAGCTCCTGCTTTCATAAAATGAACTGCTGACTCATCGCTTCCCTGGCTGGATACTACGATCACAGGAATAGTCAAATGATGCATGGCAAGATAAAATAATACCTGCTCAGCACCCAAATCAGTCATCGCATCGGACAAAATGACATCCCACGAGCATTCAACCAGCGCCTTTGAAAAGGCATCAATGGTATTGATACATTCTGAATTAAAGTATAAATCACCTTCCTTGAGCGTTCTGCAGATACGCTGGGCATCCTCGGCCGAGTATCCTACCAGCAGCATATTGAGCGTTTTGACCAACACTGTCCTCAACACTTATTTGGGAAATGAAATCAGCATATTATATAGCTACCCAATAAAGCAGAAATATTTCTGAGAAGATTTAATCCTGCCCAACTAATTATATAACCAACGCATTATTTTGATGAGGGGCGCAGGCCGCAACATAGCGACTCGGTTAGGGCATTTCTCATCATTCCTCTTAAAAACTGAGGAAGTAAGCGGAAAATACAGCAATACAGTCATGGATTGCTCACAGGTTTTTCTCATTTTACCCAACCTTTACTTAACATTTACTTAACATCTATTTAACAATCTATTAAATTTTTTTCCATTCTGTCCGATTACCCCTTAAATAGCGGCTTTATAGACCCGAATAAGAATAAGAGCTCCTCAAATGCTCCAAGCTATCAACATTAATACTACCTCGTTGAATGCACGAGATAACCAGAATGTGCCGAGAAATATGCTTGAAGTCAATTCAGAATGCCTAGCATCCGGTTTCTGCATCAATTATTTCAGAGCATGCGGCATGACCAACGATTTCTAGACGCATGACTTCACAAATCGGGGGGTTCAATCAAGTTTTACAGAATACCAATGATAGCGATGATATACCTACAAATATTGGAGTAATTAATTCCAGTTCTTATACCGCTGATTTTAGTTCTAATACTGCTTAAATACATACCAAATAAATAACGATAAATAATATGGACGAAGCACAAATAATTTCTACGTATAAAGCAATATTGGCCATCACTCACAAAATGCTAAAAGCTGCCCAGGAAAACGATGGGAAGAAACTGTTCTCACTGGAACAGGAGTGCAAAAAATTAACTCATGCATTGATTGCCAATCCTCCACAACAACCATTAAGCGCAGAAATGCAGAAAAAAAGAATTGAGATCATTCATCAGATATTGGCCTGTGATGCCAAAATCAGGGCCATTACTGAGCCCTGGATGACGCATCTACAAAATTTGCTGACTCATGCTCACAAGCATATCAACTGAATCAAGTCTATTGATAGGCAAGAGAATCCCAGCGCGCAATCAATCCAATCAAAGAATCATCAATTTTCATAAATATGCAGATGACCACATGGACATCACTCAGAAAAGTAATTAGGTTAGCTGGAAACCCAGACTATAGATCAAACCCTATTCCAAGTCGAGGGTAATAAACAAGCCCTTATCGCACGTGGAAGCAATGATGGGAACATAAGGAAACGAACACAAGAACTCGACAGATATCACTGAACATGTTGGAATGTCTACTGATAAGAAATAACCATCACTTCTAATCCACAAAGTAAATCATGATGATGAAATGGCTAAGAAAGGCGTGTTTAGTCGCAAGAAGAAAATACTGTCATCAACAATCTTTTTGTGTAACGATTCTTGCAATAACGCTGATAAGCAGCAGTCCTTTAAGTTATGTTGCTGCGTCGACTGGCGAAAGAATTACTACATCCCAGGATCAGAAGAACATTGTCGTTACAATTTATAATGAGGATCTGGCGCTGATAAAAGACTTGCGTAGCGTTGTGCTGGATCAAGCTTTCAACAAGCTGGCCTGGCGTGAGGTATCTGCGCAGATACGTCCTGAAACTGCACTTTTACGCAATCTTACTCATTCTTCAGGATTCCGCTTACTGGAACAGAATTTTGATTTCGATCTACTCACTCCAAGAAAACTGCTAGAAAAGTACTCGGGTAAAGAAGTTATCGTCATTCGCACCAGCCCTGCGACAGGTTCCGAGACTAGCGAGACAGCTACAGTTCTTTCGACTAATGAAGGAACTATCCTGAAATTTAATGACCGTATCGAAAGTAGCGTCCCTGGACGTATTGTATTCCCTGGAGTACCAGAGAATCTGCGTGACAAACCCACATTGCTCATTTCACTGACCAGCCCCTCCCCAGGCAAGCATGATCTTGAGCTTTCCTACCTCACATCGGGATTATCCTGGCATGCGGACTATGTGGCTGCCTTGAGCGAAGATGATAGCCGACTTGATCTCAATGGACTGGTGACGTTAACTAATCAAAGCGGCATGATCTATCATCATGCCAATTTGCAATTGGTAGCAGGTGATATCCATCGAATTTACCCTGAGCAGCGTCTACCCAGAAAAATGATGGCGATAGCACCAGAAATGGCTGATGCAGCACAAATGAAGGAAGAATCACTTTTTGAATATCATCTCTATACACTACAACAGCCTACAACACTAGCTGAGAACCAGACCAAGCAAGTTGCGCTCATGTCCGCAACCCATATTCCTGTCAGTAAGGAATATGTGCTGCAAGGTGCGGATTATTACTACTCAGGGAAATACGATGCGATCAGCCAGAAATTAAAAATAGGCGTACTCATCGGCTTTCTTAACAAAGGAGAGGGTCTGGGAATTCCCCTGCCGAAAGGAATTATTCGGGTCTATAAAAAAGATAAGCAAGGAAATAATCAATTTATTGGTGAAGATCAGATCGATCACACCCCGCAAAATGAGCTGATTCGTCTCAGACTGGGTAATGCCTTTGATATTACCGCTGATAAGCTACAAACCGATTTTCAACAAATTGCTGGCACGCCACGACATGCCAGTATTTTTGAAACGGCTTATCAAATCACACTCAAGAATGCCAAGAAAGAAGCGGTCACGGTACAAGTGCGAGAACCTATCCCGGGGGACTGGGACATATTATCCGAATCATTGCCCCACACCAAACTATCGGCTAGCATGGTTGAATGGAAAATACCCCTCCCAGCCGAGAGCGAAGCCACGCTAACCTACCGGGTGCGCGTAGAATACTAAAAAATAGCCACTTCATGTGTAAAAGTTTGGACGGTCGTCTGTTGAAAAAGCTGTTTTTATCCCAGATTTTCCATTAGAACCAATTAACCCGAATATTTCATAAATTCGCGTGATGATCACGCAGGATTTTGATTAATAGGGAAGTTTTGAGAAGGAGGGGTGTAGCGACTCATACACCCGACTGAGCAAAATCTTTCTTATTAATCAAAAGACAAGTGAGGGCACGTGCCAATTTATGAAATATTCGGGTTAAATTTAACAGGAAGATCGAACGTTTTAGATTGATTCCAAAGGCCATCAATCCAGTCACGTTGTTGCATAGCAACGGCCAGGTTAATAATCTTTTTTCGACCCTCATGAGTAATGTAAACCAGCCTTGGCAAAGAGCTTATAACGAAGTGTTTTGAGGGTGTGTTGGGTATCAGTTTTACCCGAAACCATGTCACTTCTTAATACCGCCCTGGCGAAACAAACTCATCACATTTCCAGTCGCCCAGGAATCTCTGAGATTAAAGCTCTCTCCGCCAAAATCATATTTCATTCCAATTCTCAATAGAAAGAGGAACAATTATATTAGTATAACTTCTTAAATACAGAGAGTTACGTATTAAATATATTTACGTTTCTATCGAGAATTGGAATAAGGAGAACATGCTCAAGGATTAATCTCAATAGGTGTTCCCACCGCTACCCGGCCAAATAAATCCAATAAATCGTTATTATGCATGCGAATACAACCGATCGAGCCAGGCTTACCCATCTCTGCACTATCGGGACTGCCATGGATATAGATATAACGACGCATGGTATCAACCAGACCCAGCCGATTAAATCCGATCTCACATCCTGATAACCACATGATGCGCGTCAAAATCCAGTCCCGACCAGGATAGCGGCTAGCCAGCTCGGGCGTATAGATTTCTCCAGTCGGGCGACGCTTGACGAAGACGGCATTAATCGGTTGATTCTCTCCAATTTTGGCACGGATAATATGCATTCCCAATGGCGTACAAAAACTACCCCGCTGCTGACCGACACCTTTTCTGGCTGAAGATATCAAATAGCTGCTGATAACTGTATTTTCATCATTCAACAAATCGAGTTGCTGCCGGTCGATACTGATATGGATTTTCATAATAAAACGATCTTGTCAGGATTTCGCTTTCTGATAAAAAATTGTTTTAATAGCCCACTTGCCTCATGGGCCAGCACACCGCCGGTGACTTCTAGATGATGATTAAGCCTTGTCTCCGCCGGTAAATTTAATACGCCGCCACAAACACCTGTTTTGGGATCTGCAGCGGCATACACAAGGCGCTTGATCCTAGCATGGAAAAGGGCGCCGATACACATGGTGCAAGGCTCAAGGGTTACGAACAACGTACAATCCAGTAGACGATAATTGTGTAAATTTTGAGCTGCATCACGCAGTGCAGTTACCTCTGCATGCGCCGTAGGATCCATCGCCACGATGGAACGATTGTAGCCACGGCCTATGATTTCGCCCTTTCTAACGATGACAGCACCCACTGGCACTTCTCCCAGCTCCTGCGCCTTGAACGCAAGGTCAAGTGCTACCCGCATAAAATATTCGTCATTCATGGATATTGTTCATAAGATGGGTTAATCGAATAATTTGAGCATCAGCCTATCTTTTATGCTACATTCGTATCGCATGCAAATATTCTTCTATTGCCAGATATGGTGACTCCTTCCCAAGAACCCAGAATTCCAGTTACCGACTACGCCAGGAATGAGCTGCGCACACTGCGCGATCTGTTGCGTTTTGCCGTAAGCTATTTTAACCAAACCGGCTTGTTTTTTGGCCAGGGATTTCCCACGGCTTACGATGAAGCCGCTCATCTAATTTTACATGCACTACATCTTACGCCAGACCAATTAGATCTATTCCTGGACGCACACCTCACCCAGCCTGAACGCGATCAGATATTTCATTACATTGAACAGCGCGTAGCCGAAAAGATCCCAGCAGCTTATCTGACGAATGAAGCCTGGTTAGGTGACTTCAGTTTTTACGTCGACAAACGCGTTATCATCCCTCGATCGTTTATCGCTGAATTATTGCAAACTCGATTGGCACCCTGGATCAAGCATCCTGACGACATCCATTCTGCATTGGATCTGTGTACGGGTTCTGGCTGTCTGGCTGTATTACTGGCTCATGCGTTTGAGTATGCAAACATTGATGCAGTTGATATTTCAACTGAAGCATTGGAAGTCGCTCATAAAAATATAACTGGTTATGCCCTATCGCATACTATCAACCCTATTCACTCCGATCTATTTAGCGAATTAACTGGAAAACGCTATGATGTGATCATTAGCAATCCGCCCTATGTCAATGCCGAATCGATGGCAGCACTCCCTGAAGAGTTTCGCCATGAACCACACATTGCACTCTCAGGCGGTTCGGATGGATTGACCATAACACGTACAATACTCAACGAAGCTGCCAATTATCTGACTGAAGAAGGCCTATTGATCGTAGAAATTGGCCATAATCGCGATGCCCTTGAACAATCCTTCCCACGTATGCCTTTTACCTGGCTGGAAACAAGCGCAGGCGATCAATTTGTTTTCATGTTGAAGCGCAGCGATCTAATTTAACTTACTGTTTTTTCTTGCTATAGCACCAGAAGACGGAACACCATTAACCAACTCCAGCAAGTACTTGATTTCACTCTCATCCAGTTCGTGCCACATGCCGCGCCTCAATCTGGGAGATAGATTAATCGGGCCAAATCGTACACGAATTAATCGACTGACCACTAAGCCCAATGCTTCAAAAATACGTCTCACTTCCCGATTCCTGCCCTCTTTTAATATCACGTGATACCAACGATTGGTGCCCTCCCCTCCTTGTTCTGACAAATCACTGAATTTTGCCAGACCATCTTCCAGTTCAACACCTGCCAATAATTGGCTTTTTTGTTCCGGGGTCAGGCGACCAACAATTCTGACCGCATATTCACGTTCGATTTGAAAACGTGGGTGCATCAGCCGGTTTGCCAAAACACCGCTTGTGGTAAATATCAGTAATCCACTGGTATTGAAATCTAATCTACCAATAGCAATCCACCGCGATGATTTCAATTGCGGCAATTTATCAAAAACAGATGGACGCTTTTCGGGATCATGACGACTCACAATTTCACCTTCCGGTTTGTGATAGAGGATCACGCGTGGTAAACGCTCGCTGGTGTTGATCCGTATAATCCGTTTATTTACACGCACCAGATCTCTGGACCCCACCCGATCTCCCAATTTCGCGATCTTTCCATTGATACTGACCTGACCTGAGGCAATCAGGTCTTCCATCTCACGCCGGGAACCCAGACCGCTTTGCGCCAGCAACTTATGGAGCTTGTGGGTAACCATTAAATCAGGTTTGGCGGAAACACGGTTACTCATCGGTGCCAGAGTCTGCTTTTTCTTTGAATTTCTTGGATTGAGTGGTCGCTTGATGCGCATTTACTTTACTTCACAACGAGGATAATTTGAGAAGGCACTGAATACTGATAAACAGAATAAATAATCCTATGCTTAATTCGATACCATTGATCCGTTATTCAGAAAGGCAGTTTCATCCCTGGGGGCAAACCCAGTCCACCGGTCAAACCAGCCATTTTTTCCTGCGTGGTTGCCTCCACTCGACGCACAGCATCATTAACTGCCGCAGCAATCAAATCTTCCAGCATTTCTTTGTCATCACCCATCAAACTATTATCGATATTGATACGCTTGACATCATAGCGACAGGTCATCACAACTTTGACCATACCTGCTCCTGACTGACCCTCCACTTCTATCGTCGCCAACTGCTCTTGCATGGCTTTCATATTCTCCTGCATCTGCTGCGCCTGCTTCATCAAATTGCCTAAATTAGCTTTCATCATTATTTTGTCTCCATTATTCAATCTTCAATCGGTTTAATCGAAGAAACGATTAGTTTTGCATCAAAATTTTCTACCAATTCTCTTACAAAAGGATCGGCTTCAATTGCCGCAATCGTTTCAGACTGTTTTGCCTGTTTTTCACGATCCTGCATGACTGCTGACGTCATACCGGTAATACTGCCTATCGAAAATACGACTTTAACAGGTTTCTCAAAGTAGTGCTCTAACGCAGCTTTTAACTTATCCTGATAAGTTTTTTCTAACAAATATTTGTGTATTTCTGGCACACACAATTCAACCTGATCAGCCGAGAAATGCCTTGCCTCGCAATGTTGCGCCAGCATCTTCGCCATACCATTCAGTTTCAATTGATTTACGGCTGCCAGCCAGTCTTTATTGGGAGAACTAGAAACTTCGCTCTCTTTTTTCTGTATTGATCGACTGTTATCTTTAGCCTGATTCATCACTTGAACCGATTCCCGTGCGCTATTTCCATTCTCTCCAGAATTCTTAGAAATCTCCCCTGGAAACATCTGGTCGGGTATAAATGCCAGCATCCGCATCAATGTCATCGTGAAGCCAGCATATTCATCCGGCGCCAGATTCAAATCACTGCGCCCATGGAGTGCGATCTGGTAAAACAATTGAACATCTTCGGAGGTAAAACGCTTAGCCAAGGCAAATATTCGCTCACGTTCAGGCAATGTCTCATCAATCGCCTGGGGCGCGATTTGTGCTAATGCAAGACGATGAAGTATGGTTGCCAGATCTTGTAAAGCAGTATCAAACGATAAACTGCGCACCTCCATCTCATCAGCAATCAATAATATCTTCGCGCCATCTTTTTCAGCTAACGCTTCAAGCAAATCATAAAGATATTCCTGATCTATTACACCCAGCATGGCACGTACATCAGCTTCTTCAACAACACCATTACCATAGGCAATTGCTTGGTCGAGTAAACTCAGCGCATCTCGCATGCTACCTTGTGCAGCTCTTGCCAATAATCGCAAGGACGCAACATCCGATGTAACCTGCTCTTGAGACAATATGTTCTCTAAATGTGCTGCAATCAAAGGGGGAGGAATCTGCTTCAAATTGAACTGAAGGCAACGCGAGAGCACGGTGATAGGAATCTTCTGTGGGTCAGTAGTCGCCAGTATGAATTTGACATGTTCAGGAGGCTCTTCCAGAGTTTTGAGCATGGCATTAAAAGCCGCTCTGGAAAGCATGTGCACTTCATCAATCAGATACACCTTATAGCGGGCAGCAGTAGGGGCATAGCATGCGCTCTCCAGAAGCTCGCGCATGCTGTCAACTTGGGTATTGGATGCTGCGTCCAGTTCAACCAGATCAACAAAGCTTCCTTTATCAATAGCTACGCAAGCCGGACATTCTCCACAAGGCGTGGATGTCACGCCAGTTTCACAATTCAGTGCTTTGGCCAGGATTCTGGCAATCGTTGTTTTACCGACACCGCGTGTGCCCGTAAACAAGTATGCATGATGCAACCGATTCTGCTCAAGTGAATGGGTGATTGCTTTAACGATATGGTCTTGCCCAGCCAACTCAGAAAAGTTTCTTGGGCGCCATTTCCGAGCAAGAACTTGTGTTTGGGACACGATATTTGTCAAATGAAGGAAAAAGAGCAGATGATTATCAATAACCTATCTGTTAGGGTGGCGAGCCGAACCCCCGGCACTTGCAAAAAATAGCTGTGGCTGCTTCCTTCCGGATCTGACCAGGTTCACTACCCTGCAATGCGGGGAGGCCCGCCATAAGACAATTTTACATCAATCAGCGTTGCTGATTCGTAAATAACCATTACTCGGTCAAAACTCTTTCAAACTACTCAGAAGCGCATATCTATTCATTACTTCTGGTGCCAATGATCTCATTAAAAAGTCCTTTGCTGGATCCGCAAAGGACTCGAAAAATCCTGGAATCAGCTCCCGAATAACCAAGCCCGTATCCAGTGATTACAGGAGCTGGATTTAGCCGCAATCTTACACCAGTTCGCATCGGGATTGTGCGGTTTTTTTTGCAACATCTAAAAAAGAAGTTGAAATTTATAAAAAGAATCGCATTCTGTAGATCGATCGTTCTTCCGTGGTAGCTTGTAAAGATCTGTATGATTGAATCAATGACCGAAGTTAAGAGAAATTCTATCTAGAATAAACAAGCGCGGAAGATATCGCGCGCTTTGCTTGCACGGCGGTCGTTTGATTGGGTAAGCTCATGAGCGCCTGGGTTATTTCGCTCGTGCGTACCGCCGTCACTGACAACAAGGTATCGCTCAAACCATGACTTGATTCACAGGTACCTTGAAGAAAAACTGCTGGCTTGAAATGGGGTGTACTGCATAATCGATATTGACGATCCACAGTTAAATTATTGAAATAAGGAGTAAGCGGCGCTAATAAAGATTTATGGTGATCCCGGTTATAGCCCGTCGCAAGCACCACCGCATCATAGGTTATCGTTCGCTCACAATTTGTATTCAGATCATGCAAAACAAACTGAATGCCGTCAGGCCGAGAGATTGCTTTCCTGACTTCATGGCGCCGCAGAAAACGATGTCGCTCGATACCGGAAACTTTTTGCTGATAAAACACCTTAAAGATTTGCTCGATCAAAACCAGATCCGGTGCAGCATAGTTGGTATGCCAGAATTCATTGAGGATTTCAGTCCGTTGTTGATCAGAGCTATTGAAAACATAATCCGTGAAATCAGTATTGAAAATCTCATTGACGAAAGGGCTGTCATCTGATGGCTTGATGGAACGCGCACGCATAATCAAATCGACCTCAGTCGTATGAGAGCGATGATGCAAATCCATAAAAATTTCTGCTGCACTTTGCCCACCCCCTACTACCGCAATCTTGTTTGCATGAGCATGCTGTTGAATCTCCTTGAGATAGCTGTTTGAGTGGAACACACGCGAATCTCCTCTCAATGACGAAAAGCAATCTGGAATTCTCGGTTGGCCACCGATACTGATCACCAGATTGCGGGCCAGTCGCTCATGAATGACTTGTTCACGATCACGTGAACGTATGCGCAGCAGCACAATCTCATCACCATGTTTCTCTGGCAGCACCTCGATCACCTCTTCGCCATAAGCACAGCAATGATCGAAATGTGCTGCCGCCCATGCCAGATAATCATTGAACTCATGACGACTCGGAAAGAAAGTCTTGAGATTGATAAAATCCTGTAGCCGGTTCTTTTGGTGAAGATAATTGATAAACGTGAAATGACTCGATGGATTGCGCATTGTGGCCAGATCCTTGAGAAAAGAAACTTGCATATGCGCGTTATCCAACATCATGTTTACGTGCCAGGCAAAACTGGGCTGCCTCTCAATAAAAAATGACTCGACGCCGTAGCCAGCTTGTTTTTTTTCTTCGAGCGTAATGGCGAGTGCAATATTGGAGGGACCAAAGCCAATGCCGATCAAATCATAAATTTTCATGACGAAATCCTCAGGATAAAGAGACAGAATGGGGTGGCATCGTATTGCGCGGCACCCAGAGTTGTTCAGCAAAAAAGCGCTCTCGTAGCAACATGCCGAGCATGGCGCGTTTATGTGAAAAATCGAATTCCTTGAGATGGGCATAACCGCATTGTGCAAGATTCCGGATTATTTTGTGATTGTCAGCGCGGGGTTCAATGACGATACGCTGAGTTCTGTCATCATCAAGAAATAAATAATGGGAAATTGAGGGTAACCAGGCGGTCACGAAAGGTTTACCACGCAAATGGGGCTCTCCAATCAATACATGCCAGCCGCGATCAAAATCATACACATCGTAGTAAGGCGCAATCCGATCCTCCTTGGCCCAATATATTTCGAAATAGCCAAATGGTTCGTCATCCAGACAACCGATGAGGTTAATCACATGCGGGTCAGCCCGGATACCTTCGAGGTAGGTGCGATGCTTGGAGAGATCGCCCGTTTCTTGCCAGAACTCTGCTACCACGGGGTCATTCATCCAGCGATTGAAGCAACCGAGATCGGTATCAACATCAACTGTCCGAAGTGCCAAGGTACGGTCCAACCACGTGATATAACGCTGATAAACGATACCATTAGGCTTGGGCGGCCGCAGCGGGTGACGTCGCCCATGGCTGAAGGTAGAATAAATTGGGTACGCTTGAGATCGGGATGAAGAAAGCCATACTCTGGATTGCTGCCAGAAAAGCTCCACATAGACTACGTATCGGCCATCTTCCGTTTTAACCAGAGCGCCTGAATCGAATAACCCGGCAAGCTGTTTGGTTGGTGCAGACAAGTACAATTTCTTCTGGTGGGGATAGTTGACAAATGAAGCTTCCACTGCTGCCAGGAATTCGGTCGCTTCAGGTTGTTCTGAATAGGAATCGACCCATTCCAGCATTAGCTGATCAGATTGCTGGTATAAATGCCAAATCGTTGTCTTTTCATTTTCAACATCCTGTACCTTTAACGTTCTGCCTTCATAGATGACAAGATAGCGAGTTTGCTCTGGGTAAGATAATAAGCTCACTGGGAGCATCGACTGCTCCACTAATGACTCACAAGATTGATCATTTAATCGATATAGATTCATATGTCCCCAAAAAATTTTGATTTTGGTATTACCCTTATCTCACTGATTGAAGACGAATGAGAAGTATTGTTATTTATAAATTTTCTTCTCCATAAAATTTTTTCTGATTATCTGCTGACCATAGACAAGAAAATGAAATATGGCTATGTCGTTGATAAACAGCATTTAATTCCCTATCAGAAGAAGTGACCGGAGGGATAGCTCAGCCATTGAGGAATACTGAAGGCATTACTCCAGCAGAGTAAATATTTATGCTTGCTATTCGTCTCTCTTGATATACATTTTAAATAGGTAAACCATGCTGAAGTATCTTATTAAACAATCCAAGCCGCTGCTTTTGAGCGCATCGTTTGCCAGCATATTGCATGGTATTTGCAGCGTTCTGCTGCTTGCACAAATCAGTTCAGCGCTGACAGCGACAGAATCTGATCGCGAAGAGATGGCGCTCATTTTTGCGGGAACGGCGCTGTGTGTCATGCTCAGTTATATGATGGCGGCGATTTTATTCGAACGCTTAGGACAACGCGCCCATTCTGAGTTACGCAGCTTTATCGCGCAAAGAGTGATTGTGGCCGATTACCGGCAACTCGAACAACTTGGCGCTGCACGCATCCAGTCCGCCCTTTCCGAGCACTGCACCCGGGTGGCCGAATTTTTTGTGAGTTTTCCAGTTATTCTCACCAATGCCGTGGTCGTTGCCGGCTGTCTGGTTTACATGGCGTTGCTATCATGGCAAGTTTTCCTGCTCGCAATCCTCGTCATCGGTTTCGGTTCACTGGGATATCATCTTGCCCATCTGCGCGCTATCCGGCATCTGGATATTGCCGCCCAGGAGCAGGATAATCTATTTACCTATTTCCGCTCACTTACTGACGGCGCCAAGGAGTTACGCCTTAACCGGGATAAACGTACCACTTTTTACGATGATGTGCTCAAACAATCTATCGAGAAAGTACGTAAAGAACGAACCTTTGGTATGTCTGTTTTCGTAGCCTCGGCAAGTTGGGGTAATTTCTTGATTTACGCATTCATTGGCATGGTGCTGTTCCTGCTAGTCGGCGACGTGCCTGACCGAGCATTGATCATCACAGGTTATGCATTGGTTTTCGTTTATATGGTAGGGCCGCTCGAGGCGCTGCTATTAAATATCCCTCGCGCTAACCTTGCACAAGTATCAGCTGACCGGATCGATGAGATTACGCGCTTGATGTCCTCTTCCGAATCTCAAACAGAGAAAGCCGAGCTACCGCCGCTGCAATCTATCGTGTTACAGGGCGTGTTACACCGCTACTATCATGAGCAAAAAGATGAAATGTTTACGCTGGGACCAGTTGACTTGCAGTTCCATCCCGGAGAAATCACTTTTCTGATTGGGGGCAATGGCAGTGGTAAAACCACATTAGCAAAATTGCTTGTGGGACTCTATCCCCCGGAAGAAGGCAACATCACGCTCAATGGCGTCATCATCAATGATACCAATCGTGATAACTATAGACAGTTTTTTACGACCATTTTTTCTGATTTTCATCTTTTTGACCGATTGCTTGAAACAGGGCATGGCAAGGATCTCGATGAAAAAGGAAACCAGCTTTTAGCCAAACTCCATCTGCAAAACAAAGTAAAAGTCCAGAATGGCGCCTTTACCACACTGACCTTATCGCAAGGACAACGCAAACGTCTGGCTTTAGTGGTCGCTTACCTGGAAAACCGCCCCTTCCTGGTATTTGATGAATGGGCAGCGGACCAGGATCCAGCCTTTAAAGAGATTTTCTATTATGAGGTACTTCCCGAATTGCGCGCGATGGGTAAGGCAATCCTGGTCATTTCGCACGATGACCGTTATTTTCATTTAGCCGATCGTCTCATCCGCATGGAAAATGGCCGGTTACTCTTTGATCCTGTAAAATCGCCAGAGACTAACCCGAATATTTCACAAATTGACACGTGCCCTCACTTGTCTTTTGATTAATAAGAAAGATTTTGCTCAGTCGGGTGTATGAATCACTACACCCCTCCTTCTCAAAACTTCCCTATTAATCAAAATCCTGCGTGATCATCACGCGAATTTATGAAATATTCGGGCTAAAGTAAATACAGCCACGCCGGCCATAATAACAGCGAATAGTGTTCCTGATGTTATAGAAAACCCCACCGACTCCGCGATATCAGCTGATATCAGGATCATTCTTCAGCGTGCCATTGCAAAAAGCCCAGAAAAGAAATGAAAACATTCCATGAGGCTATGGTATCGATGGCGTAGCGTTATAGGATTGTTAGTCGCAGGGGCTGATGAGCGATTGGCAGCCCACTTCGCACTAATAACTGCTGATATCGACTTGGCGCGGGATGAGCCAATTGTCCCGCCATCATCCCGCGTCCTGGTTAAATATCCGGCTAGCCTGCCGGTTTCAGCATCATCCCCGAGTGACGTGGATGGAATAGGGTCCTGTCCCGAAAGGCGAGTAGTGCCTTATACGGACGAAATACTCACCAGGCGGGAGCTGGCGGCGAATCCGGGCATTGAAGGAAACTCCCTCATCGTCATTGCTAGCAATTTCCGGTATCTGGCTATTTGGTCCATGCAAACTCATAAAGGTATCCGTAGTCCCGCTCGTCTGAATAGTATAGGTATCTTCAGTTGTTATATTAAATCGGTACACATCGCTTTCATTTGCTGCAGAAATAGCCGCATTGATGCTTGCGCCATCTACAACGAGATCAGGGATGGGGGTGGGGGTGGGAGTGGGACTGGTACCAGCAGCGCGCACACCGACCGCATAATTTCCTGCTGCGCTCGCACTATAAAGGCGAATATGCAGATAGTAGGTTCCTGCCGAGAGATTCCGCGTGATTTGTGAATTAAGATTTTCGCCTGCATCATCATCTGAGGTCACTTCGATATTCGGATCATTGGGGCCAAAGAGGGTCATGAAAGTATCGGATGGCCCAGTAGTGTACATCGTATGCGGGCCGAAGGACGAGACTTCAAACCGGAATACGTCAATTTCTCCTGGTGTTCCGATATCAGCCGACGTTGGATTGGCTCCGACAACAATGAGCGGTATCTGTGGTTGAGGCTGAGGGGCCGCACCGTCATAGATAATACCCAGAGCATTACTGTCAAGAACATCAATCGGGCGCGAACCGATCCGCCCTGAAGGGGTGTTATTCATTGGATCGGTCAAGTTCTGTCCAAAAGGACCACCGCTTGTTGGCAGGTAGCCTTGATTCGGAAAGCGTAATTGCCACTCATGCCAGATCTTATCGACCATGCAATGATGCATGAAGAATACCGGATCATTCGGAGAGGTCATTGGCAGCATGGAGCCGCCAACCCAGACATGACCACGATTGTGGAGATTAGGACCCACCCAGCCTTCAAGTTGATTACGGAAACTTGGATTGCTGTTCATATTCCATGGAGGGACATCGTACGGCGTGACCGCTATGACTTGATTGATTTCCGCTTGAGTGGGTAAGGTTGGCAGGCCATTTTGACCAAATGCTCGCATAAGTGGGCCAGCTGGTAATCCGCTGGAATTGACGACTGTCCATTGACCGGCCCGGAATGGTCCGGTCCGGACGACTCCACCGGCATCTCCATCTCCTCCAAGTAAGTCATCATTCCACATGGAGGCATTGGCTCCTCCCGAAGGCCAGTTCCAATAGGGTATTCCGAGATTCGGGTTGCCTGAGACACGCTGCAGTTCCAGCTCGAGATCAAAAATAAAACGGCGGTGCCAGGGCAAGAAGGCAGGAGCCCGATGAATGGCGCTCATGATGGCATTTGCATGCCTGAGAACAAATTGGTCATAAATGCCTTCGGCTTTCAAAGCTACGATGGCGGCAACGAATTCTGCCCGTTCAGCAACCGTCAGGGTATTTGCATCTTTTCTGATAGCCATGAGAATTTCCTCCTTCTCTCAGTCTGTTTAGACTATTTTTTTACGTTGGAAAACTCAACAGTGTGCTGAGCAATTGCTCTTGCCAGTTCCAATAACGAATCATATTGGGTATAGGGTAGATATTTCGAAGACCACTTATTTTTTGCCTCATCATGCTCGTAATGAATTTCCTTTCCGTTAATCGACAGATTGATATCGTCTTTTATTTCAATATCGCAGCCTTCAAACATTTCTTTATGATGCGCCATACTGTGAACTCCCTTTTGAGTGATGAAAAATTGATCCGCCCTTTGCCTTTGTATAAAAAAGAGTTTCTACTGTGTTACTCACTACAATATTTTGACAAACCAGTAAAGGGGTAGCCATTTGCTGCCCTATTCATCCACCTCGCATTGCAGTTTCGAGGTAATGATATTTTCTGTATGACGTCCACGCTCACGAATCACGGCAGATATGTCAATAAAGTATCCATCCAGCCTGTCATAATTTAAATTGGCAAACCCAAGCGTTCTCGGAAAATCTGATGCCGTATCTGCCATCCCCGTTGTTTTTGTAGTCAGGAGCTCAAGGCTCATCGTTTCCTTAAAACGGGATACCTGATATCTCCCCGATTTTGTAACCTTCTCAACCATGAAACATCCCTCGTAGTGAGCCTTCAGTTTAAAAGCACCCTCTTTCGAAATAGTCAGCACCCCGGAATGAAGCGTGGGTATTCCTGTGCAACCATTTGTATCTGCTGATGCAATGTGGCAAGTCATATTCTTTAAATCGAAAGGTTCCTGTGACATTGCGGTGGAGCTCATCTCGACAAGAATCGCCATACCCATGAGAATCACAGCAATTGGTTTCATGGCGCCTTTCCTCGAGAACGCGCTGTGAGTGCGCAATGATTGCACTCCTTGCTATCAGCAGCATGCACACTCACTGCAATTTGTACAAATCCTCCAATTAAGTGCTTAACTCAACAAAACAGGAACCACCCCGCTGCTGCATTCCTTGCAGCAACTATTTTTACGCTTACTTGCGGTTATTTCACACAGATACCTGCACAATCAGCATCACCTTTAGTAGGGTCGCAATCATCTGAAGGATCATCCACACACTTCATGCCTTCAGGACATGGAAAACCGGCAATTCCTCCACACATTTGTTTTGGTTTCTGATCATAGTAAGCAGAGCTTCCCTTGGGTGGATAATCAATGCGTTTTCCTTCCCCCGGTTTGGTGAGCTCTGTTGGCCCCAGCTTAACGGTATCGTGCGCTTTTCGCGGCTCAATTGTTTCAACATCTATGGACTCAACCTCCCCGTCGGTATGCCGAGCGGTATATACGCTCACAACATCCAGTGGAACAGGGCTTTTCACAACCAGAAATCCTTCCAGGAAGGCGAAATCCACACAAACACCATCAATCGGACAAAAGTAGCCTGCAATGTCAAAGCAGTTTACTCCAACCGCCCCGTCTGGCTGGAGAACAATGCCCTTGAAAGGCGTAATATCGAAGGGACCTGGCTCGGAGCCAAGCTGTGTTGCAAGCGCCACCTTGGCTGCAATGGTAATTTTCTTATTGGTAGGGTTGTGAATATTGACGATTGTGCGGTAAGTGCCTCTCGCCAAGGTGCCATCCTGGTGCGCCAGCAACATCGAGCAAGCGACTTTTGCGGCATATTGATACTCGGTTTTGATCGTTTCTGGGTATTTCGCTGTTTCTGCCTGAGCGATTCGCTGGATGCCGATAAAGCCGAACCCGCACCATAGTCCAAGCAAAATGGAGAAAAACTTGATCGTATTGAGTTGTTTCATAACAGTCACCTCACTTAATTTTGCGCCCTCAATGGAAAGCGTTTTCTTGGCTGTATCGCATCCACGCGGGGCTAAGGCAGGCCACTTCATCTTGTTCAACTTGAAAAACAGAGCAGCCCTTCGCGTTAACTACAAAATATTTTTTGTACTTCAACAAATCATAATGATGCGATTAATCACGCAAACAAATTCAAACATCTCCCATCGGGTCCTGCTGGGTTGTGCATATCCCTGGGCAGTCTGCTCCTCCTTGAGTGGGGTCGCAGCTATCACTCGGATCATCAATGCAAGTCTGGTCTTCCGGACATTTGATTGCCGCAATGCCACCACACGCTTGAGGCTCTGCTGGCTTACATTCACCCGTGTGATCAATGGAAACCCCTGCTGCAGCTGCCTCACATGCATTACCATAGGTCTTGCCGTCGCAACCACAGACTGGATTGAATTCCCTTGTGCAAATCGTGGGTTTAGTCTTGCAGACACCTTGTGCATCAGCGACTTTGCATTGACCGATTCCAAGATCGCAGTACTGCTCATCAGGACATGTCAATCCCTGGATCGTGCCACATACCATTTCTGAAGGTTCAGGGGCTTGTGGTGGCTTGCTATCTTTGCAACCTACCAGCACAGAGGAAATAGAAAAAGCAACTAACAACGCGGTAAGTGCATTCATGATATTTAACCTCCTTCTTAATAAATAGATTGCTGATTTATCAAGTTATTTGCTTGATCAGCGCTTTCAACTTAAATCCACCACCCCAGAAGTTACTCTTTCTTGAAGAAAATTAAAATAAGCAAAAACCTTAATTTGATCTCAGGATAATGCTTGAAAAAGCAAAAACAGGAAATTTTGCACATTGATGGAACCAGGCTTTGAACCCGAATATTTCATAAATTCGCGTGATGATCACGCAGGATTTTGATTAATAGGGAAGTTTTGAGAAGGAGTGGTGTAGTGATTCATACACCCGACTGAGCAAAATCTTTCTTATTAATCAAAAGACAAGTGAGGGCACGTGCCAATTTATGAAATATTCGGGTGAAGTATCTATCCTGCTTTCCAAAGAAATTCGATCGACTGCCAAACAATTAAATAGTCATCGCTAAAGATTTTCTTTTACGCAGACATTCTCTTTACCATCAGTAGAGCTGGTCAAGACAGTCGTCAATAGAGACTGAATCCCCAATAGCAAAGACCCAGCACGCACGATATCAAAATGATCCACGTCGATTTCAATCGAGCGTATCTCGGCCGGTTTGATTTGCTGTTCGAGTGTAAGCCGGTCACCTACCTCTCGGGTCGCTGCCCACCAGCACGTTGTCTGGCTTCTCAAGGGACGCAGTGCGCCCACCCGCAACGACAGCGTTTTTAAATGGCGAGCGACAAGGAAGATATGCGCCAGTTCCTCCACGCCCATATCGGCATAGCCCTGGATTGCCGTTTGCCCGCTCGTTTGGCTCTCAGCTTGCTTGATGGCTAACATCCTCTCCAGTAAATCGGCGATGGCCTGTTTCGACACCACTCCTGCAGATTGGCTGGATAACGCCGCCTTCAAGGCATCATCGGGCTCGCCCCCGGGAATCGCCACCGAAATAAAATCAAGAAAATCTTCGCGCCAGTCATCTCGCTGCAGCGGCGCCGTTCCGGGAACGTAGGGATCGATCAGGCCCAGAAACGCTACGGTTTGCCGGTTTGCTTCCAGCAAATCGGCCATCATGACAGCCAATGTTCCGCCTAATGACCAGCCCAGCAGATGATACGGTCCTTCCGGTTGAACAGAGCGAATCATGCTGCAATAGTCTTCTGCCATCTGCCTCAAGGAAATATCCTGGTGCGCAGGATCGGCCAGCATACGGCAAGGCAATCCGTAAACAGTCCGCACACCTTGCAATTGCCGCGCGAGCGGCTGGTAATCGAATACCGTACCCAGTCCGGCATGGATGCAAAATAATGGTTTTCTTTCCCCGTTCCCGCTAGGTTGGTTTAGCGCTAATAACCCGCTCGCACTTGCTATCGTTCGTTTATCCAATCCCAGGAGGCTTGCGATGGTTGGCCGCTGTATCAGATCCCGCAACTTAAAATCCAGTTTCACATCGGTCAGGTTGCGCATGCGCGCCATAACCTTCAAGCTCGATAAAGAATCACCGCCGAGTGCAAAGAAATTATCCGTCTCCCCGACTTGCTCGACACCCAGGACTTCCTGCCATATCTCTGCAATCAATCTGGCTTCAGGAGTCGAAGGTGCTTGATAACGCTCTCCTGGCAAGCAATCGGGTTCCGGCAACGCCTTGCGATCGAGCTTGCCGCTCGGTAAACGCGGCAGCGCAGTTAACGTCATAAAGTGAGCCGGCAGCATGTATTCGGGCAATCGCTTGGCAAGTGTTAGCTTCAATTGCGCTATCAGGTTCTGCGCTGATTGCCCGGTGACAGGCGCAACGGGAACGATGTAGGCCACCAGCTGGGCGCCGATTGCTCCTTGGTGAACCGTAACAGCTGCTTCTGCGATACCGGTTACCTCGCGAATACGGGCCTCGATTTCGCCCAATTCGATGCGGAAACCCCGTATCTTCACCTGATGATCAGCGCGGCCGACATATTCGATATTGCCGTCCTCCATCCACCTTACCAGATCGCCAGTGCGGTAGAGGCGACCACCATGTTCGTCGAAGGGATCGGCAACGAAGCGTTCAGCAGTCAATCCGGCGCGTCCCAGATACCCTCGCGCCAATCCATATCCGCCGATATAAAGCTCGCCCACGATACCCATTGGCACGAGCTGCATATCGACATCCAGGACATACACGACTCGTTCACCCACAGGACGCCCAATCGGAGCATAAGCACATTCGAAGCTATTGCTGGCGTCCGTTTTCCAGATCAAGGGAGTTACCACAGTTTCAGTGGGTCCGTAACCATTAATCAGCGTGCGTGGCCGTAACGTTTTTCGAACTAAATCATAGGAAGCTTTCGGCATGGCTTCGCCGCCAAATACATAAAGTTCTACGGGGGGCGGATCGTTGCGCGGCACGGCCCATTCCGCCACCTGACCGAGATAAGCGGGCGGAAACGCGGCATTGGTAATTCCGTAATGATGCAGCGCATCATAGGTCTGCTCGGCGGTCCATAATTCCTGATCGCGCACCGCGAGCCCTGCGCCTATGGTGAGCGCAGTCAGCCAGCGTTCATGCGCGCCGTCGAACGAAAACGACATAAACAGCAGCTCGCAGGAACGGGGGCTCATACCGTAAATGTGCGCCGTCGCCTGGCAGTGCATGGCGAGCGGACCATGCGTGACCGCCACGCCTTTTGGCAGCCCGGTCGACCCTGAGGTGTAAATCACATAAGCGAGATTATGCTCATGCACCGCAATTGCCGGATTCGACGTCGGCTCAGCCTCAAGCTCGAGGGTATCCATAACGAGCACAGGCACAGCACTATTGAATTCGAGCTTTGCGAGCACCTTGCTTTGCGTGATCAACAGCGATAATGCGCTGTCTTTCATCATAAACGAGAGCCGGCCAGCCGGATAATCCACGTCAAGCGGTACATACGCTGCGCCAGATTTGAGAATAGCGAGCAGCGTTACAATGATATCCAGGGAACGTTCCATCGCGACGCCGATACAGATCTCCGGCCCAGCACCCAGCCGGATCAAGTGGTGTGCAAGCTGGTTTGCGCGCCTATTCAGTTCTGCATAGGCCATTTCCTGCTCGCCCATCAGCAGCGCGATGGCATCCGGTTGATGCGCGGCATTTCGCTCGATCAAATGATGAACGGGTTGATAGGCGCGAGACAAGGTATCGCTTAAATTTGCATCACCGCGCAGCAGAAACAGTTGAGCCAGCCTCTCCTTCCCCACTCCCCCCAACTCTCCCACTACCCGTTGCGGGTAAGTCATCATTTCCCGCATCAGGCATTCCATGTGACTGCGCAGTTCCAGTACAAACTCATCGGTAAAATCGTTGCATCCATAGGCATATTCGATTTCCAGCGTATCGCCGACCGTCACCTGCAAATCCATTGCGTAACCGGTCAATCCCTTGCCTGCAATGTCCCCGAAACGCAGACCATACAGCTCATTACTGCGCAAAGCAGCATTAATCGGATAGTTTTCGAAGACAACGATGCTGTCAAACAGCGGCTGCCCAGGAAAACCGGCCCAGCGCTGAATATCGGCGAGCGCAGTATGTTCATAATCGCGTAACCTGGCATTGGTCTCCTGCAACGAAACCAAATATTCACTCACCGTCAATTCGCTGCGGCGCGCAACAGGAATAGGAATCATATTGATAAACAACCCAAGAATCTCATCTGCTTGCGGTAAGCTGGGCGGACGGCCGGCAACCGTGGCACCGAAAATGACAGTCTGTTTTCCGGTATAACGTTGCAACAGCAGCGCCCAGGCTACCTGGACAAAAGTATTCAAGGTCACGTGCGCTTGCTGGACAAACGCCTGCAAGCGACGCGTTTCGTCAGAACTCAGATGCGTATAAATCTGAGCAAAGTCTGACCGTTGCTCTTTTTTCACCCCCTTGCCGACTGATTCCGCTAACAGTGTCGGACCGTCAATGTGATCGAGTTCAACTTGCCAGAAATGCTGGGCTGCCTGAGCGGTTTGTTTCGCCAGCCATCGCACATAAACGCCATAATCCGGCCCTGGTTGCGCCAGGGTCTCACCGTTATAGCAGCGTAGCCAATCACTGATCAGCATGGAATCGCCCCAGCCATCGAGCAATATGTGATGCTTAGTCCATACCAGCTGATGGCGGTTCTCGCCTATCTGGATCAAGCTCAATCGAGCTAAGGGAGGATTAAGAAAATCGAATTCACGCTTCAGCTCTTGATCGGCATAAGCAATGATGCGTTCTTCGAGACGATCCTTACCCCGCCAATCCAAATGGCTAACTGGCGCCTCGACTTGCTTGAAGACGATCTGTGAAGGACGCGCCAGACCTGCCCGCCATAAAAACCCCGTACGCAGCACCGGATGCCGGGCAACCATCGCCTGCCAGGCCTGCGTCAGCCGCGCGGCATCGAGACCCTCGACTTCGACGCTGATCTGATTCACATACAGTCCGGTGCCGGGCGCTTCTAGGGTATGAAATAACATCCCTTCCTGCGTCGGTGACAGCGGATAGATATCTTCGATCTCACTATTACCAAATGGCAGCGTAGCGATGATTCCAGCATCAAGATAGTCTTGCAGCTGGGCTTTCTTGAGTGATAACTCCTCGGTGACCGGCTCTGCCATGGCTTCTGCCGCCCTCGCGAGCGCAGCGATGGTTTGCCGTTCGAACAATTGCCGCGGTGTGATCTTCCAACCTGCACGGCGTGCTTTGGTCACAATCTGCAAACTGAGAATGGAATCTCCGCCCACTTCAAAGAAGTTATCGTTACGCCCTACCTGATTGATGCCCAGCACTTCCGCCCAGATCGCCGCCAACGCTTCCTCCACTTCGCCATGTGGTGCTTCATATTGGTCCGCGCTGACAAATTCCGGCTCGGGCAGCAGTTCACGGTCCACTTTGCCGTTCGCGTTCAGTGGCAAGCTCTCTAAAACGACCATCGCCGATGGCATCATGTAATCCGGCAAAGCTGTTCCTACCGACTCACGCAACACAGTGGTATCCAGCGTACTGCCTGCGTGCAGCGAGATATAGGCCACCAGCCTCGCCCCACTGGGCCCTTCCTTGGCGATTACCACCGCTTCTCTCACTTCAGGTTGTAACAACAACTGCGCTTCAATTTCACCCAGCTCTATGCGGAAACCTCGTATCTTGACCTGATGATCCAGCCGCCCTAAATATTCTATTTGCCCATCCGAGCGCCATCTTGCCAGATCGCCTGTACGGTAAAGCCGTCCACCCTTGTCATCAAAAGGATCTGCGATAAACCGTTCTGCAGTTAACTCCGGCCGGTTCAGATAGCCGCGTGCGAGCAGCTCTCCGCCAATGCAAAGCTCACCAGGAATTCCAGGCATAGCAAGCGCCAGATTAGCGTCAAGCAAATAAATACGGCGCGCTGGCAGCGGCTTTCCGATCGTCACTTGTACTGATCCCGGACCACTATCCGGATAATTCCCGCCGCAATCAGCGACCGTGGCGGTGACAATCGCTTCTGTCGGTCCATAGGTATTCAGCAGGGTAATCGCATTCATGCCGGCTTGCCGCCAAGCTTTGATGCCTTCAGGCGACATGGCTTCACCCCCTGCGTGCACTTGCCGCAACGCACCATAATCGCGCGGCCCCAACTTGGCAAAATCCTGCACGAGCAAAAACCAGTAGGCTGTTGTAAGATCGGCAACTGTTATCCGTTTATCCATCAGTTCACGGTAGAATGCTTCACTGTCCCATAGCATCGGGCCGCGTAAAACAATGGCCGCGCCTGCGCATAACGGAGGGAAAAGCTGTTCGACGAAGCCATCGAAGTTAATGGTGGAAAATTGCAGCATCCGGTCTGTGCTGCGTAGTTTAAAGAAATCAATGGCAATATAAGCATGCTCAACCAGCGCGTGGTGCGCAACCCCCACCCCTTTGGGTTTCCCGGTAGAACCGGAAGTGTAGATGATGTAGGCCAGATGCTCGCCGTGCAGGCTTACATCAGGATTGTTCTCCGGCCAGCCAACCCAATCCTGCGCATCCAATTCCAGAACATGGCATCCCTCAACGTGCGGAATCCGCGCCCGCAGCGGGCTTTGTGTCAGCAGCAATTCAATCGCACTGTCCGCCACCATGTGATTTAGCCGCTCCCGTGGATAGTCCGGGTCGAGCGGCACATAGGCTGCACCTGCCTTGAGCGTCGCCAGCAAGCCAATTACCATATCGATCGAGCGCTCCACCGCAATCCCGACCCGGCTCTCTGGTTTGATTCCCAGCGCGATCAGCCGGTGCGCCAAGCGGTTTGCCTGCCGGTTCAGTTCCGCGTAACTGAGCTCCGTTTCGCCAAAAATGAGTGCCGTCGCATCAGGATGCGCAATCACTTGCCGTTCAATCAAGCGATGCACCGGTTCAGCATTCGCGTAGCGCCGCTCATTGATACCCCATGCTTTAAGCTGATGCCATTCTGCTGCATTTAATAGCGCGATATCGCCCAGGCATTTGACTCCATCTCGGGTGATCTCGCGCAGCAATTGTTCAATGTGCACTGCGATACGATGGACGGTTGCTTCTGAGAAATACTTGCAGGCATAGCCATATTGCAAGGTAAGTCCATTATTCTCTACCACCGATACGGTCATCGGATAATTGGTCGCTTCCCGGCCTTTGATGCCAGAGATGACGAGCCCGCCCGGCGTATGCTGTTGCAATGCTTCATCGATGGGATAGTTTTCAAACACTAAAATACTATCGAACAGCCCCTGCCGGCTTTGCCCCGCCCAACGCTGGATTTCATACAATGGCGTGTATTCATGCTCGCGAGAAGCCAAATTCTGCATTTGTAAATCACGCAGCCATGCGCCGATGGCAAGTTCAGGCTTAAGTGCAATGCTCACTGGCAAAGTATTAATGAAAAGTCCGAGCATCTGATCCGATCCCGGCAAATCTGCCGGCCGGCCCGCGACAGTCACCCCAAAGGTAACTGTCTGCTGACCCGTATAATGGCCAAGCAGCAAAGCCCACGTAGCTTGTATTAAGGTATTGATCGTAACGTGTTCATGTTTGCAGAAATGGGCCAAATCACGGGTCAAGGTCCGATGGAGTGGATGAATAGATTCTCCATAGCCTTCATTTGTTGCGGGCGCTGCAACCACATCGGCTAACCGGGTAGATTCAGTGATATGGCGTAGCCGCTCCTGCCAATACATTTCCGATGTTTTCTGATCGCGATCACTTAACCATGCAATGAAATCCCGGTAGCGAGTACGCGGTGATGGCCCTATCGCACCACCATACTGCCGCAGTACTTCACCCAGCAATTGCGAAGTGCTCCAGCCATCCAGCAGCAGATGATGGATCATCATAATGACGTGATATCGATCATCGGTGAGGCGCACCACGGCAATCCGGAGCAGCGGTGGTTCTTTCAGATTGATACCTGCCGTGTGCTCGGATAGCGCGAGCGTATCAAGATCCTGCTTCCGATGGGTTAAAGGATAAGCATCCTGATTACGCCAGTCGTACACGATGAAGGGTAATTCAGCCGTTCTGGCTACCCATTGCAAAGGCACTTTTCCTTCCTGCACGAAACCGGTGCGCAATATCTCATGACGATCGATCGCAGCCTGCCAGGCAGCCTTGAACCGCTCGACCGACAGATGCTCGATATCAGCGCTCAGTTGAGTGAGATACATGCCGCCATCCCTATCAAACACGCTATGGAACAGCATGCCAGTCTGCATCGGTGAGAGCGGGTAAAGATCCTCCAGTTGCCCAACGGGAATCGGCAAACTATCCAGTTCATCCTGAGTGATCTGAAGCAACGGAAAATCAGTAGGCGTCACCCCGCGAACACCCTTCCTGCAATGACCAATAACCGCTTTAAGTTCAGTCAGCAACGTAGCGATAAATGTTTCGATCGTTTCTTTGGCATAGCGAGCTTCACTGTAGCTGACTTCCAGACAGAGCTCCCCCTTGTAAATGTGGCTGTTGATTGAGAGATCATGCTGCTGCACAACGCCTTGATCCATCAAATCACCTATTGGTTCATCGGCCAGTATCCAGGGGGTTTGTTCTTCGAAGCTGGTATCAAATTGCCCCAGATAATTGAACACCACTTGCGCTTTGGGAAGACCATCGATCACCTTCCGTTGCGCCGCAGTGCCATAGTATTTAAATAAACCATAACCCAATCCTTTATTGGGTATCTGCCGCAGATTCTCTTTAATATGCTTGATTCTTTGCGGCAAATCACCCGATGGATCGAGGATGACTGGAAACAGCGCAGTAAACCACCCGATCGTTCGCGACAAATCGATATCCGAATAAAGATCTTCCCGTCCATGACCTTCCAGGTCTACCCGAATCTTCTGATGTCCGCTCCATTGACATAAGGCGCTACCCAATGCAGTAAGCAGCAAATCGTTAACTTGTGTGCGGTAAGCGGCGGGAGCGTCTTTGAGCAACGCCTGAGTCTGCGCCTGATCAAGCCTCGCCGTAATACGGGTACGATTAAACACACTGTTGGAGCCTTCTGGAAAATCACAGGGAAGGGAAACAGGCACATTCATCTGGTTTTGCCAATAGGCAAACTCGGCTGCATGGCTATCAGGATACTGTTGCAGTCGGTGAGTCCAGGCAGGGTAGCCGGTGATCACTTCGGGCAATCTGATGGCTTCATGGTTCTTCGCCTGGTGATAAGCGGTTTCAAGATCCTCAATCAAAATACGCCAGGAAACGCCATCAATCACCAAATGATGCACAACCAGCAACAAACGCTGGGATTGATCCGCCATCTCGACAAGCATGGCGCGTATCAGCGATCCTTGCTGCAAATTCAAACTACGCTGCGCTTCATTGCATAGTGTCAATAACTGCTCAGCATCTGCCGCCTGCCGAACCCACAACACATCCTGCATGCTCGATTTAATGGCAATTTGCTGCCATTGATCGTTCGTTTGCTTGCTATAACAGAAATGTAACGCGCTATGATGTTGCGCAACAACCTGCAGTGCCTGATCCAGCCATGCCGCATGTAAAGGTTGGCAGCTTTTCAGCAGTACCGCCTGATTCCAGTGATGCCGCATAGGAATTGCTTGGTTAAAAAAATCAAGCTGGATCGGCAGCATGGGAATAGGCGCTGTGATATCCGGCAAGTCATTTTGTTCATGAATAGTTTTAGCAGCTTCCTCCAGCGGCCTGGCAACACTTGCCAGCGCAGCAATGGTTTGCCGTTCGAACAATTGTCGCGGCGTAATCTTCCAGCCTGCACGGCGTGCTTTGGTCACAATCTGCAAACTAAGAATGGAATCTCCCCCTAGTTCGAAGAAATTATCCTGGCGGCCGACTTGGCTGATTGCCAGTACCTCTCTCCAGATTACTGTCAGCGCTTCTTCCACCTCACCCTGCGGCGCCTCATATGGGCACTCGCTGATAAACTCCGGTTCAGGCAATAGTTTGCGATCGACTTTACCGTTTGCATTCAGCGGCAGACGCTCCAGTATGACGATCGCCGAAGGCACCATATAATCCGGCAAAGCTTTCCCTATCGATTCGCGCAATACGACAGTATCTACCGTGCTGCCCGCATGCAGCGAGACATAAGCCACCAGCCTGGCGCCACTGGGCGCTTCCTTGGCGGCCACCACGGCTTCTCTCACTTCAGGGTGTGACAACAGCTGCGCTTCAATTTCCCCAAGCTCTATGCGGAAACCCCGTATCTTGACTTGATGATCCAATCGTCCCAGGTAGTCAATCTGCCCATCGGCGCGCCATCTCGCCAGATCGCCAGTCCGGTACAGCCGTCCGCCCTTGTCATCAAAGGGATCCGCGATAAATCGCTCGGCGGTCAAACCAGGTTTGTTTAGATAGCCGCGAGCTAATCCTACTCCCCCTAGATAAAGCTCCCCAGCAACTCCCAGTGGAACCAGATTAAGTTCTGAATCAAGAACATAAGCAACGCGATCTCCGACAGGATAACCGATGGGCATATAAGCTGACTCGAATCGAGTACCCGGATAGGCTTTCGAAATTAAAGGTGTGATGACCGTCTCGGTAGGACCATAGCCGTTAATGATGCGCGGAGGTTGCAGTGTTTCCTGAATAAAATCAAAGCTGGCCCGGCTCATTGCTTCGCCACCGACTGTGTAGGAACGAATCGGTAAACTCCGGCCTGCACTGCCCGTCAATTCAGCCAGTTGCTGCAGATAACCCGGTGTGAAACAGGCGATGGTGATGCGATGTTGGATAATCTCGGAGACGGTACGGTCAACAGACCAGAAATCGTTGTCCCGCGGCATTAATGCCGCGCCAAAGGCCAGCGGCACCAGCCAGCGTTCATGCGCCCCGTCGAAATTGATCGAGGCAAACTGCAGTTCCCGGTCTGCAGGCGTCATACCGTAAAGCTTACCGATTGCTTGGACATGCATTGACAACGGTTCATGAGTGACCGCTACCCCCTTGGGTTTTCCGGTGGAACCGGAAGTATAGATGAGGTAAGCGAGATGCTCGCCATGCAGACTCACCTGCGGATTGTTCTGCGGCCAATCTGTCAGATCGAGTGTGTCCAGTTCCACAACCTGGCACCCTTCGGCATGCGGGATCCGCTCTCTGATCGCGCTTTGCGTCAACAGCAACGCAATGGCGCTGTCCCTCACCATGTAATGCAGACGCTCCCGCGGGTACGCCGGGTCGAGCGGCACATATGCACCGCCCGCCTTGAGGATCGCCAGCAGACCGACGATCATCTCGATCGAGCGTTCCGCTGCAATCCCCACTCGGGTTTCCGGTGTAACCCCCAATGCAATCAACCGGTGCGCCAGCCGGTTGGCCCGGCGGTTTAATTCGGCATAGCTGAGTTCCGTATCGCCAAAGATCAGTGCAATCGCTTCCGGTCGCTCGGCTACCTGCCGCTCAATCAGGCGGTGCACCGGCTCGGTATCGGCATAGCGCCGTTGGTTCACCCCCCATGCCTTAAGCTGCGCCAGCTCCGCTTCACTCAGCAGAGCAATGTCGCCCAGCCTGCATTCCGGATGCCCGGCCAGCTGTTCAAGGAGGTGCAGATAATGCGCTCCAAGGCGCTGGATGGTGGCCGGCTCGAATAACTCGCCAGCATAGGTGAAGCGGGCGCTAAACTGCCCATTTGGCTTTTCTACGGTATCCAGCGTCAATTCAAACTGGGCTGTCTGGCCGCTCAGTTCATATTCCTCTACCTTAAGCCCTGGCAATTGCTCCAAGGCGCGACGATCCAGGCGCAGGTGATTGAACATGACCTGAAACAGCGGCTGTTGCGTTAAACTGCGCTCCGGCTGCAAAGCTTCCACCAGTTGCTCAAACGGCAGATCCTGGTGCATCTGGGCAGCCAGCGCGGCTTCACGGGTCTGTTCGAGAATGAGGCTGAGCGGAGTGCGTCCGTCGATGCGGTTACGCAATACCTGGGTATTCACGAAGAAACCTACCATATGTTCGATTTCCACCCGGTGGCGATTGGCGATCGGCACGCCGATACGGATATCGTTCTGGCCGGTGTAGCGTTGCAGCAACGCCTGGAAACCCGCCAGCAATGCCATGAAAAGGGTCGCCCCCTGGCGCTGCGCCTGCTGCTGCAGGCGGGCAATCAGTAGCGCCGGTAACGCAAAGTCATGCCGCGCGGCCCGATAATGGGCGCTGGCCAGGCGCGGGTGATCGGTGGGCAGTTGCAGCACCGGCTGATTCTCCCCGAGCTGCTTGCGCCAGTAACTCAGCTGGCGCTCTTTTTCGCCCGCTTCCAGCCAGTTGCGCTGCCACATGGCATAATCCGCGTACTGAATCGTGAGCGCCGGCAGTGAAGGTTCCCGGCCCTGCAGCCGCGCCCGGTACTGGGCCGCGAATTCTTCAATGAGTATGTGGTTCGACCAGGCATCCGAGATGATGTGGTGCATCACTACCACCAACAGGTGCTCTTCCGGTGTGATGCGGATCAGCGCCAGCCTCAGCAGCGGGTCACGGGTGAGATCGAACGCGGCCGCATTGATCCGCTTGGCGGCTTCCTGCGCGTGCCTCGCGCGCTGCTCCGCTGGCCAATCGCACAGATCGATCAGGGGGATTTCCAGCTTGCGTTCTGCTTCTACCAGCTGCTCTGGCAATCCTTGCGCATTCACCCGGAATACCGTGCGCAACGCTTCATGCCTGGCGACCAACGCCTGAAAACTCGCCTGCAATACCTCAATATCCAGCTTCCCCACCAGACGCAAGGCGCCGCTCAAATGGTACGCAGTACTCAGCGGCTCCAGTTGCCATAAAAACCATTGACGTTGCTGCGCGTAGGAAAGTACGCTTCGGTTCTGCGGTGGCTGTTGAATAATCGGGAGAAGAGAGAAGTCGATCCCTCGTTGTTTCAATCCACTGAGGAATGCTTTTTGTTTCTCACGTGAGAGCGCAGAAAATCGCTCGGCAATATCCTGTTTATTCAATTCTACTCAGTTCCCTAATAAATCCAGTAATTCCGACATTTCGTGTAATGCGGTATTTTCTTTAGATCGCAACGAATATTTATCCTGGATAACAGACGCCATATCCCTCAATACAGGATTCTCAAAATATAAATGTAGCGGCAACGAAATAGACAGGCGCTGCCGCAATTTCTGCTGAACCTGCAGCACTGCCAGGGAGTGCCCTCCTGACATAAAGAAGTGGTCATTGCGTCCGACTTGGCTGATGCCCAGCACTTCCACCCAGACTGCCGCCAACGTCTCTTCCACTTCGCCTTGCGGTGCTTCATAAGCATCCGCGCCGGCAAATTCCGGCTCAGGCAACAGCTTACGATCGACTTTGCCGTTTGCATTCAGCGGCAGACGCTCCAGCATGACGATCGCCGAAGGCACCATATAATCCGGCAAAGCTTTCCCTATCGATTCGCGCAATACGGCAGTATCTACCGTGCTGCCCGCATGCAGCGAGACATAAGCCACCAGCCTGGCGCCACTGGGCGCTTCCTTAGCGGCCACCACAGCTTCTCTCACTTCAGGGTGTGACAACAGCTGCGCTTCAATTTCCCCAAGCTCTATGCGGAAACCCCGTATCTTGACCTGATAATCGAGCCGCCCCAAGTATTCAATCTGCCCATCGGCGCGCCATCTCGCCAGATCGCCAGTCCGGTACAGCCGTCCGCCCTCGTCAGCAAAAGGATCCGCGATAAACCGCTCGGCGGTTAAACCAGGTTTGTTTAGATAACCACGCGCAAGCCCCATGCCACCAAGATACAATTCTCCCACCACACCATACGGCACCGGCTTCATTTCCGCATCGAGGATATAAAGCTGGGTCGCAGCAATAGGGTTACCAAGCGAGATGGCTCGCTGATCGATCCTGCCGATAACCGACCAAATAGTCGTTTCTGTGGGACCATACATATTCCACAACTCGACATTCAATGCGCGCAACTGATCAACCAAGTCTATGGGCAACGCTTCCCCACCGCATAGACATTTAAGAGGAGGTTGATTCTCTTCTTCTGGTAAAGCCTGCCATCCACTTGCCAGCAACACCCGCCATCCAGCTGGAGTAGACTGGAGAATACTTACCTGGTAGGTCTGGAGTAATTGCGCGAGTATCGATCCATCATGACTTGCTGCCTGTGGCGCCAGTACCAGCCGCGCGCCGGCACTCAGAGGCAGATAAATCTCCAGGCCAGCAATATCGAATGAAAGCGCAGTGACGGATACCAAGGTATCCTTGACTGTCATACCCGGCAACTCAAGCATACTCATTACGAAGTGACTCAATGCATGATGGCGCACCATCACCCCCTTGGGTTTTCCGGTGGAACCGGAAGTATAGATGAGGTAAGCGAGATGCTCGCCATGCAGACTCACCTGCGGATTGTTCTGCGGCCAATCTGTCAGATCGAGTGTGTCCAGTTCCACAACCTGGCACCCTTCGGCATGCGGGATCCGCTCTCTGATCGCGCTTTGCGTCAACAGCAACGCAATGGCGCTGTCCCTCACCATGTAATGCAGACGCTCCCGCGGGTACGCCGGGTCGAGCGGCACATATGCACCGCCCGCCTTGAGGATCGCCAGCAGACCGACGATCATCTCGATCGAGCGTTCCGCTGCAATCCCCACTCGGGTTTCCGGTGTAACCCCCAATGCAATCAACCGGTGCGCCAGCCGGTTGGCCCGGCGGTTTAATTCGGCATAGCTGAGTTCCGTATCGCCAAAGATCAGTGCAATCGCTTCCGGTCGCTCGGCTACCTGCCGCTCAATCAGGCGGTGCACCGGCTCGGTATCGGCATAGCGCCGTTGGTTCACCCCCCATGCCTTAAGCTGCGCCAGCTCCGCTTCACTCAGCAGAGCAATGTCGCCCAGCCTGCATTCCGGATGCCCGGCCAGCTGTTCAAGGAGGTGCAGATAATGCGCTCCAAGGCGCTGGATGGTGGCCGGCTCGAATAACTCGCCAGCATAGGTGAAGCGGGCGCTAAACTGCCCATTTGGCTTTTCTACGGTATCCAGCGTCAATTCAAACTGGGCTGTCTGGCCGCTCAGTTCATATTCCTCTACCTTAAGCCCTGGCAATTGCTCCAAGGCGCGACGATCCAGGCGCAGGTGATTGAACATGACCTGAAACAGCGGCTGTTGCGTTAAACTGCGCTCCGGCTGCAAAGCTTCCACCAGTTGCTCAAACGGCAGATCCTGGTGCATCTGGGCAGCCAGCGCGGCTTCACGGGTCTGTTCGAGAATGAGGCTGAGCGGAGTGCGTCCGTCGATGCGGTTACGCAATACCTGGGTATTCACGAAGAAACCTACCATATGTTCGATTTCCACCCGGTGGCGATTGGCGATCGGCACGCCGATACGGATATCGTTCTGGCCGGTGTAGCGTTGCAGCAACGCCTGGAAACCCGCCAGCAATGCCATGAAAAGGGTCGCCCCCTGGCGCTGCGCCTGCTGCTGCAGGCGGGCAATCAGTAGCGCCGGTAACGCAAAGTCATGCCGCGCGGCCCGATAATGGGCGCTGGCCAGGCGCGGGTGATCGGTGGGCAGTTGCAGCACCGGCTGATTCTCCCCGAGCTGCTTGCGCCAGTAACTCAGCTGGCGCTCTTTTTCGCCCGCTTCCAGCCAGTTGCGCTGCCACATGGCATAATCCGCGTACTGAATCGTGAGCGCCGGCAGTGAAGGTTCCCGGCCCTGCAGCCGCGCCCGGTACTGGGCCGCGAATTCTTCAATGAGTATGTGGTTCGACCAGGCATCCGAGATGATGTGGTGCATCACTACCACCAACAGGTGCTCTTCCGGTGTGATGCGGATCAGCGCCAGCCTCAGCAGCGGGTCACGGGTGAGATCGAACGCGGCCGCATTGATCCGCTTGGCGGCTTCCTGCGCGTGCCTCGCGCGCTGCTCCGCTGGCCAATCGCACAGATCGATCAGGGGGATTTCCAGCTTGCGTTCTGCTTCTACCAGCTGCTCTGGCAATCCTTGCGCATTCACCCGGAATACCGTGCGCAACGCTTCATGCCTGGCGACCAACGCCTGAAAACTCGCCTGCAATACCTCAATATCCAGCTTCCCCACCAGACGCAAGGCGCCGCTCAAATGGTACGCAGTACTCAGCGGCTCCAGTTGCCATAAAAACCATTGACGCTGCTGCGCGTAGGACAATAATGCGGGTTCCCGGGAATCTCGGGGTGAAATAACCGCTTCAGGTCGTACCAGATTACTCGCAGCAGCTGAGAGTCGCCGAGTAAGCTTACTGCGTTGCTCAGGCGTCAGGCGCGCCCGTCTTTTTGCAAGGTCGTCACTATTGGACATAAAAATACCCTGAATTATTTTCCATTTTTACTTCCCGCTATCCGATCATCGCTCACGCAAAACCCATCGGCACAATTAGGAACACTCGGCTTCATCCAGTAGCTTTGTCTCAACTAATGCCGCCAGACCGGCGATGGTGGGTGATCTGAAGAAGTCTACCGGATGCAAGTCGACAGCAAAACTTGCCCGCACCCTGGACAGCAGCTGTATGCCCAGCAAGGAATCTCCTCCCAATTCAAATAAATTGTCATCCATGCCGATGCTCTCCATTCCCAAGAGACTCTGCCAAACCTCTGCGATATGCTTCTCCAATTCACTTTCGGGAGACCTGAACAGGGTCTGTAATGCAGGTCTTGGGAATCTCCCTGTCCTGACTGCGGGAGCGAATGCAAAGGGCTGGGTAACCAGCTCTTCCTGGGTCTGGCTGAGCCGCGTGTGCAGGTCAAGCGTAGAAACGATTACCTGCGCCCTTCTTTGACTGCTCACGATGCGTTCGAAAACCGCTGCCCCTTCTTTAGGAGCGATTCCCACGCCATCCGGCATCGCCATATTTGCGGCCATACCGACTTCACGCCAGCTATCCCAATTAATCGAAATGACAGGAAATGGAGATGCACGATAGGCGGCGTGCGCGACGGCATCAAGATACGCATTGGCAGCACAATAATCGATTTTGCTGAGACCGCCTGCAATCGTCGCGAGCGAAGAGCATAAAATCATGAAATCCAGCGGCTTATCCTTAAATACAGCTCGCAGGGCACGCATTCCCTGCACTTTAGGGGCGAATATCCGGGTCATCGTTTCTTCCGTTTTCGCTGAAATCAAACCGCTGCTGACTTCACCTGCAGCGTGAATCACGCCGTCAATCGCGCCATAATGGCGGCGTGCCCGGGTCACAGCTGCCTTCAAGTCAGCCTGATTGGCCACATCCGCACTCACTACCAGCACATTGGCGCCCAGTGCTTCCAGATGCATGATTTTTTCAATTTTGTGCCGGGTGGCGTCTTCCTGACTGCTGGTTGACAGCACTTCTGGCCAGCATTCCCGTGACGGAAGAGGAGAACGCCCTAATAACACCAGTTTTGCCTGCCGGGTCTGGGCGAGATATTCGGCCAGCGTCAAGCCGATGCCGCCTAATCCACCGGTGATCAGATAAACCCCCCCTTGTTTAAGAGAAGTGCTGACAGGTTTAGCTAACTGGATAGGCTCAAAGGTTTGAACCCAGCGATGCGGGCCCCGATAGGCGACAATGGATGCAAGGGAATCGGTTTGGATCTCGGCAAGAATCTGTTTGATCAGCCGTGATCTGGCGCTACTCTCTGTGGGCTGGAATTCGACGTCAATGATACGGCAACCGAGATAGGAATATTCCTGAGGAATCACTCTGCATGGTCCCAGTAGAAGCGCTTTCTCGGGATGCAGTTGCTCATTGCCGGTCACATCCGTCAACTGACTGGTGATGACCGTGATGGCTATCTTTTCCCCGGCAGGAATAAGCGCTTTAGTCCACTCCAACGCCTGGGCGAGATAGAACAGACTAAAGAAATTCCTCAGCTGGCTTTCACTTTGAGCGCGGTTTTGGTTAACCGTGGTCATGCTCCAGAAATGGAGGACATGGCCGATGGTTTTGCCATCATCGCGAATGCTGCGCAACAGATGATCATAATCAAGCCGCTCTCCAGGGCGAATGGTATAGTGATTTTTATCCTGCCGTCGAAACCGGGTACCCGCGACGATCACGATAGGCTCGATGCCATGCATGAGCAAATGGGCAGTGAGTTCTATCCCGAGAGGGTGCTTATCCCTGAAAATCAGCAGAGAGCCGATTTGCTTGGTCAAGATGTCATTAAGCGCCGTACCCTCGTCGCGCCGCCATGATGGCGCATAAAACCAGCTATCCAGCGGGCAAGCTTCTGATCGGACCTCCCTGTTGCGCTGCTGTATGCCGGCGTTATTATTGGGCACTTCAAGGTTTTGCCCTGCCGGCTGCACCCAGTAGGGCTGATGCTCGAATGGATACGTCGGTAATGAAACGCGGTGGCGGTGCTCATTTGCATAAAAATTCCGCCAGTTGATTGTCAACCCGCTCAACCAAAGCTTGCTGAGGCTAAGCGATAAATGTCTCTGAGCCAGATGGCCCTTGCTGGGATGCGGTAAAGATGAGAGCAGGAGCTGCTCAGGTTTTGCCTGAGGATGCCGTTGCGCCAGCGTGATCAGGGTTTCCCCTGGCCCCACTTCCAGAAGAATTTGCGCCGGGTTACTCAGCAGTTTATGTAACCCATCGCTGAAACGCACAGTTCCCCGCAGGTGCCGCCCCCAGTAACTCGCGTCGGTGGCCTCGCACGGTGTAATCCAGCTACCACTCAGATTGGAGATAAACGGAATTTTTGGTTGACGCAACTCAATTTGAGCAATCTTCTCAACAAAACCAGCGAGCATGGGCTCCACCATGGCAGAATGAAAGGCATGGGAAACATGCAGCCGCCGACTTACTATTCCCTTATTCGTGAGACTTTGCTCGACAGCTTCAATGACTGCAGCCGGGCCGGATAATACACAAAGCTCAGGTCCGTTGATGGCTGCCAAATCGCAATTTGCAATCAGATAAGGCGTGAGCTCCGTTTCGGATAGCATCACAGCCAACATGGCGCCCGTTTCCATCTGCTGGAGCAAACGCCCGCGCATCGCGACCAGGCGCAACGCATCCTCCAGGGAGAAGACTTCTGCCAGGCAGGCAGCCACGTATTCGCCAACGCTATGGCCAATCATTGCTGTGGGTTGGATACCCCATGACTTCCACAGTTGCGCCAAGGCATATTCAATCACGAAAAGCGCGGGTTGCGTCACCTCCGTTTGCGCCAGCCGTGCTGCTGCTGCAACTTTGTCAGCTTCATCTGAACCAGGGTACAAGACGGTCAATAACTCAAAATCAAGATAGGGTTCTAACAGCTTGAAACAACGATCACATTCCTGGCGAAAAACGGGTTCACTTTGATACAGATCCCGCGCCATATCAACATACTGAGCCCCTTGTCCTGGGAAAAGAAATGCGACCGGGCGATTTTCGACTATCACTTGCTGCGTTAGAAACCGCTCCGTGTCCCGGTTTTTTAACAGACCCACTGCATCATCATGGTCGCGGCATAACGCGATCGTCCGGTGAGCAAAGCCTTTTCTTCCGATCTGGAGGGTATAGGCGACATCGGCCAATGGTACCTCAGGATGCGCCATCAGATGCTCCCTCAATCGAGTCAGCATCACCTCAAGCGCATGATGACTGCGCGCTGACAAGGTGAGCATTTGCCAATCGCGTGAAGGGCCGGAGGGATGAATTGGCGGCGCTTCTTCGAGGACCACGTGAACATTGGTTCCACCAATCCCAAATGAACTGACCCCGGCACGCCGTGGCGTCGGGCCACTCGGCCAAACCTTACTGATCGTATTGACGTAAAAAGGGCTCGATGCAAAATCGATCTGCGGATTGGGTTGCTCAAAATTTAAACTCGGCGGCAGCATCCGGTGTTTCAATGAGAGTGCCGTCTTAATCAGACCCGCTACCCCAGCAGCCGCATCGAGATGACCGACGTTGGTCTTGACTGAGCCAATACCACAAAATCCCCGTCGCTCGGTACTTTCCCGGAAAGCCTGCGTCAAAGCCGTAACTTCGATCGGATCACCTAGCGTCGTACCGGTCCCATGCGCTTCAATATAGCTGATGGTATCGGCAGATATGCCTGCAATGGCCTGAGCAGCCAGGATGACTTCCGCCTGCCCTTCTATGCTGGGCGCGGTGTACCCGGCCTTGGCTGAACCATCATTATTGATAGCTGAACCTTTAATCACGGCATGAATGGTATCGCCATCGGCCAGCGCATCGGCCAGCCGCTTTAAGACCACAATGCCCACGCCACTTCCTATCACCGTGCCAGCAGCCTTGGCATCAAAAGCACGGCAATGACCATCAGGAGAAAGAATGGCACCGGGCTGATAGTGGTATCCTCCCTCATGCAACAGGTTGATCCAGGCGCCCCCGGCAAGCGCCATATCGGCCTCATGATTGAGCAGGCCGCGGCAAGCCACATGGGTCGCTGCCAGCGAGGTGGAACAGGCCGTCTGAACGGTAATGCCGGGACCGCGCAGATTAAGCTTATACGCGACAGTCGTCGTCATAGAATCCTTATTGTTGCCGTTCATTAGCCCCTGCAGGGAGGAAATATCCTGCCTGTCCGACATGCGTCCACTGGACAGCAGATTTAGCAGTAGATAGGTATCCACACCGCAACCCGCGTATACCCCGATGAGATCAGGATAGATTGATGCATCATAACCGGCATCTTCCAGGGCCTGCCAGGCGACTTCAAGGAAAAGCCGATGCTGCGGATCCGTCTCCGCCGCCTCCCGCGGGGTATAGCCAAAAAAAGCCGCGTCGAAGTGATCGACATTTTCCAGGTGAGCACCTGCTTTGATGTAGAGCGGATCATTCAATACGTCCGCAGGGACGCCGCGCGCCAGCAATTCCTCATCGGTAAAGAAAGTAATCGACTCCACTCCATCCCGGATATTGCGCCAGAAAGCTCCAATATCATTCGCACCGGGAAAGCGGCACGCCATACCAATGATGGCAATATCAATGTCTGCGCGTTCTGGCGATTCTTCTATATTGTTCATCAGTGTATCCTTTCTGCTTTTTGGGTACGTTGAATAAAAGCGCCTCGCTGCCGCTGGGCTCGCTGCTGGTGGCGCTGCAAAGACACGTGATCGGCGCTTCCCTGACTGAGAAATTTCACCAGACTCGCCACAGTGGGATATTTAAAGAGATCAACGATGGAAATGGGCGTATTTAAGCGTTCTTGCAACCGGTGTTGAATCTTGATCAACAGCAGTGAATGACCTCCCAGATCGAAGAAATTGTTGTACAGTCCAACTCTGGGAACGCCCAACGTTTCGGCCCAGATTTCCGAAACCATGACCTCGATCGCATTAACAGGCGGCTCATAATCCGGTTGATCGAATTGCTCTGGGGAAGGAAGCGCCTGGCGGTCTATCTTGCCATTAGGGTTGAGCGGTAACGTATCCAGAAAAATGAATAAACTGGGAATCATGTAATCAGGCAGAACAGCACCCAATGCTGTTTTTAACAACGATGCATTGAGCAGCATTCCAGCATGGGCGGCTACATAAGCGATCAGACGCAGGCCATTTCGTCCCTCTTGCGCCACCACTACCGCTTCACGCACTCCTGCCTGAGCTAGCAGCTGCGACTCAATCTCACCCAGTTCAACGCGAAAACCGCGAATCTTGATCTGATGATCAACCCGGCCGAGATATTCAAGCTGCCCATCACTTCGCCAGCGGACTAAATCCCCGGTCCGGTAGAGGCGGCCTCCCCTTTGCGCAAAGGGGTCAGGAATAAAACGCTCGCTGGTCAATGCAGGACGATCAAGATACCCCCGCGCCAGCCCCTCTCCTCCTACATAAAGCTCTCCTGTGGTACCCGGAGGCACGAGATTGAGCTCGGTATCCAGCACATACAAACTACGTGCGCCCACGGGTTGTCCGATCGGCGCATAATCTCCATCAACAGATGTTAGCGCATGTTCTTCAGAAGCATGACTAATCCAGGCTGTAGGCGTTATCACGGTTTCAGTCGGGCCATAGGCGTTTACCAGCCGGACGTTCTGGAAGGTAGCCTGGGTAGCTGCAACGTCTGTGGCATACCAGGCTTCTCCTCCTGCGATGCACAAGCGCACTGAAAGCGCTTTATTGTCCAGCAACGGCAGCAACATGCGCAAATAAGCGGGGGGAAGATGTAACGTTGTTACCTGGTGCTTTTCGATCAAATCGACAAAGCCCTTCCCTGCCAGATCATTTGCGGAAGACAAGACAATCGCCGCCCCCTCAATCAGGGGAGTAGTCCACTGCTCCACCGCTGCATCAAAATTCATGGAGAAAAACATCAACTCCCGATCCCCGGGCCGAACGTCGTAAACCTTTTTAATCGCAGTCAAATGCATGGCCAGCGGACCATGCGCAACTGAAACGCCCTTGGGGCGGCCAGTTGATCCAGAGGTATAGATGACATAGGCAAGATGATCCCCATGCAATCTCACCACCGGGTTAGTCTCTATTCCTGTACTTAGATCCAGCGCTTCGAATTCCAGAATTGTCAGTCCTTCCCTCTGCGGAATACGCGATCTGATATGAGTTTGTGTCAACAGCAACTGAATGCCGCTGTCTTCCAGCATGTAACTCAGGCGTTCTCCCGGATACCCCGGATCAAGCGGTACGTAAGCTCCGCCTGCCTTCAAGATCGCTAACAGACCCATGATCATTTCAATAGATCGCTCCACTACAATCCCAACCTTAATTTCTGGTTTAACGCCAAGACTGATAAGCCGATGCGCCAACCGGTTTGCCCTGCGATTGAGCTCTGCGTAACTCAACTCAATATGACCCGAGATGACCGCGGCTAGTTGAGGGCATCTCTCTACCTGCTGTTCTATGAGCTGGTGCACAAACTGAGCAGCGGATGCAGGTGGCACCGCCACACCCCAGTTTCTGAGCTGTAATACCTCCTCCTGATTTAACAGGTTAATGTCCCCTATCGCTCCTTCCGGGTTTTCCGCCAGTGCGCGCAGGATAGACACATAATGACGTCCCAGTCGCGCCATCAGGGAAGAATCAAAAAGATCAGCAGCGTAGATGAAACTAGCTCGTATGCGCCCATCCGGTGATTCGACTGTTTCCAATATCAGTTCAAATTGGGCTGACTGCTCAGGGAGAGGATAGTCTGTGATCGCAAGTCCAGAAATTTTCTGCAGTGCCTGGTCATCTCTCACCAAATGATTAATGGTCACTTGGAACAGCGGACTATGGCGCACATCCCGCTGAGGATGCAGTGCTTCAACCAGTTGTTCAAACGGCAAATCTTGATGAGCTTGCGCCTCAATCGCCGCTTCCCGCACTTGCTCCAAAAGCTCAGCCAAGGTCATCCGGCCATGTAATTGACCACGCAATACTTGCGTATTGACGAAGAAACCGATCAGACCAGCCGTTTCTACTCGATTGCGATTCGCTATCGGCACGCCCACACGGATATCGTACTGGCCTGTATGCCGGAACAACAATGCCTGAAAGGCGGTTGATAATGCCATGAAGAGGGTGGCGCCACGATCCTGGATGAGCTTGCGTAATTTGCTTAAAACAGCGGTGGGTAAGTCAAAGCGGTGTCGTGCCGCCTGATAACTGGTAAGCGGTTGCCGGGGGCGATCAGTAGGGAGCGTCAGAATCGGATGTTCGCTGCCCAAGTAATCTTGCCAGTAAGCCAGTTGCCTTTCTTTTTCCCCTGCCTGCAGCCACTTTTGCTGCCATAAAGTGTAATCCGCATACTGGATAGGCAAGTTATTGAGGGAAGCGGTTTCTCCCCGTAGATGAGCCTGATAACGGGCGGCCAATTCATCAATCATGATCTGCATGGAAGCGCCATCAGAGATGATATGGTGCATGACGATAATCAAGATGCTCTCGTTCTCCGTCATCCGCACCAGCGCTACTCTCAATAGCGGACCTTGCGTGAGATCAAAGGGTATCGAGACCATACGCTGCGCTTCTGCTGCTGCCCGCGCCGTCCGCTCTGAAGCAGCCACCTCACCTAAATCGATCTGCGTCATCGCAAACTGAGGCAGCGGTTGAATCACCTGCTCAACCGATCCATCCGTGCCGATACAGAAAATCGTGCGTAATGACTCATGTCGCTCGATCAAACCATGAAAGCTCGCATGCAATGCCTGGACATCGAGCAATCCTGCCAGCCGTAATGCATATTGAATATGATAGGCAGTATTGGCGGGATCGAGCTGCCAAAGAAACCACAGCCGCTGCTGTCCGTAAGACAACGGGATTGAATTGACTCCGTGTTGAACAGGCACTATGCGAGAATCAGCTGCCAGCGGGGAACAGCCAGCTGATAAAAGATGCTTAATTTCCGCTGCGCACGCATGCAGCCGGGGATGCTGAAACAGGCTGCGCGGAGAGAAATTGATCTGCCAATGATCTGAGATACGTGCCGCAACCTGAGCCGTAGCGAGTGAGTTGCCACCCATGGCAAAAAAATGATCTTCACGCCCCAGCTCGGTGTGATTTAACACAGATTGCCAGATGGCTGCCAACACCATCTCCGTTTCATCAGTCAATGCTTGCGGTGGTTGAGTGCTACCACCGATTACGAAACCGCCAAATTCGTAGATGGCATAGGCATCCAGCGTACGTTCACGCCATCCCTGACGGCAGGCCGCGCGTTGCAGTTTTCCACTCGAGGTTTTAGGCAAGGCCCCCGGATTCAGGAGCACCACTACAGACAACGGTTCTTGGCAACTGATACTGACCGTCTCATTTAATACGTTCACAAGGGTTTCGGCAGAAACGAGTTTCTGCATATTGCGCGATACCTCAACGGCAATACCGATTCCTTCACCATCTCTGGTTTCCACTGAAAATGCGGCAATCCGGCCTTTACGCACCGCTTCCACTTCTTCTTCGATCACCAGTTCAATATCCTGTGGATAAATATTCTGCCCACGGATAATGATGAGATCTTTACGCCGCCCCACAATATACAATTGCCCGGCGTGAATAAAACCCAGATCTCCGGTACGTAACCAGCGCTTGCCTTCATAGGTCACGAAGGTTTCTGCCGTCTCCTGCGGGCGTTGCCAGTAACCACACGCGAGACTGGCTCCATCTGTCCAGATTTCACCGACATTGCCATCCGCCAAGGGAATCAACTTCTCTGGATCAACGATGGCTATCGAATGATGAGATGCGGGAAAACCGCATGCCACTAGGGATGTCCCAGACGCTGCTACCTCGGCTTTGCCTTGCGCCAGCTTCTCGGTAGAAAAGTCATGGGCTTTCATCCCCTCTCCACGCACGCCGCCAGTCACAAATAACGTCGCCTCAGCCAAACCATAACACGGGTAAATCGTCCCAGCAGAGAAACCGACTGAGCTAAAACGTTCGATGAAAGCCCACATTGTGTCTCTGCGCACCGGCTCGGCGCCCGAGAACGCAACGCGCCAGCTCGATAAATCGAGCTCCTGTAATTGTGCGTTTCTTACGCGCTCGACGCATAGCTGGAAAGCGAAATTGGGAGCGCCACTGACTGTAGCGCGGTAGCGCGAAATGACTTCCAGCCAGCGAACCGGCCTTTCGACAAAAAAACCAGGCGTCATCAGGACCACGGGAACACCGCGATGAAGAGGCTGCAACAGACCGCCAATCAGGCCCATATCATGGTAAAGCGGCAACCAACTCACGAAGATATCATCTGAATCAATCGACATGCCTTCTTCAAATACCCGCGCATTGATCATCAAATTGTGGTGACTGACCATGACTCCTTTGGGCGTGGAAGTTGATCCCGAGGTATATTGCAGGAAAGCGATCTCATCTTTCTCCGGCAGGCGCGCATGCCATGCGGGCACCTTATTTTGCTCACTACTTTGAGTTAGGGTATCGACAGTCAGGATATCAGCGCCAGCTAACTGAGCGATCGCTGCATCATTGATCAGCGGCAAAAACTGGCTGGCCGTGACAATGCACCTCGCCTTGGCATCCGCAGCAATCGCGAGCAATCTTGCCAGATGCTGTTCCCGGATGGACTCTGGTGGAAAAGCAGGGACAGCGATCATGCCTGCATAAAGGCAGGCAAGAAAACCGATCACGTAATGCTCATCGTTATCCATCAGCAATAACGCCCGTTCACCCCGCATGAAACGATCTTGCAAAACAGCGGCAACGACCCTGACGTGCAGATCGAGCGAAGCATAATCTAATTGCTTGTCAACAAGCTCGTCACCGGCTGCACTCACGACAATCAGCGCAGGGTCCGCTGGTCGTTCCCGTGCCAACCTTTGCAGATGGCTAACGATGTTGTCAGGATAACTGCGAGAGGGAATCAGTCTTGTATTCATGATTTACACCTAAAAATAAATTCGTGCTTTACCGGAAAAAATTTTGCGACCCAAACCTGTATTTGGCACTTCATTGTTTTTGCGACTAATCAGCATAGGAAAGACTGGCGCTGCATTCGTGCACTCGCGATTTACCCTGATGGGTCAACGCCAATGCCGCCGCGTAGTGCAGAGGTACGCCAATCGACCAGGCGTCGACTCCGGCCCATTCGCCTTGATCATGGATAATGCAGTAGCTGCCGTCATGATTTGGCCGTACGGTAATGGCTTGCAGGTATTCAGCAATCCCCCATCCCAGTGCTTTCAGTACCGATTCCTTCACTACCCAGAGCTCGATAAAATTCTGGCTTGACCAGATTCCCTCTGCATGTTCTACCGAAGAAAGCACATGCGCATCCAAATAGGCGACATCCCGTTGACGCTGCTCAATATCGATCCCAATCTCCCCCTGGGTGGAAAGTGCAATCAACGCAAAACTCCCTGCATGGGAAACATTGAACTCGATGCCTGGATGCGCTTGTAAATGAGGTTTACCAAAGGCGCCTGTTACAAAGTGCAGCTCATTTGGCGGCAACACCACCCGTTCCGCCAGCAAACGGCGCAGCGCCGCCCGCGTCGCTATAGCACGCACCCGATCCTGCTGGCGATGAAAGCGTTGCGCACGAGCCTGCTCGTCAGCGCTCAGCATCGCCCAGTCATCAGCAAGCCAGGTCGAATCGAAATCGAACTCGAGCAACCAGACTTCGATGCCAGCAGGAATAGTCTCAGGCAGTGGCAAACGCTTCATGTGGCACTTCGATTAAACTTTCCGCCAAGCGTTTTATTAACGCGAGGAGAAATGCTTCTTCAGACTGCCGAAGAAAAAAATGACCCCCATCGAACCAGTCCAGGGTAAACGCCTGGGTACTTGCCAGCCGCCAATCATTCAGCTTCTCCGCTTCGATCTGATCCGCATGCCCGCCAAAAACATGGATGGGAATGGGCAGAGGCGATAACGGCACATGCCGGAAGCTCCCGCAAACACGGTAATCCATCCTCAATAAATCCAGCGTCATCGCCAGCAGTTCCGGGTTATCGAACACTTCTTCCGGAGTACCACCCTGTTTGCGTAAATCTGCGATCAATGCAGCCTGCCCCTGTATCCTGACGTAACGCTCGCTATCCTGGCGATTCGGTGCTGCACAACCCGACACGAATAATGCAGCGGGTAGCGGCAATGTTCGAGCAGCCAGACCATGGGTGATCCCATAAGCAAGCAAAGCTCCCATGCTGTGGCCAAAAAAGGCGTAGTGTTCAGGCATTGTGGCTGCAAGCTCATCGCACAGCCTTTCGGTCAGCACTGCATAGTTTTCTTCCGGCAGCTCATCCATTCGACTGCCACGGCCCGGCAATTCAACGGGTTGCACCGTTATCCAGGAAGGCAGTAACCGTCGCCAGCGTAGATACATCGTTGCACTTGCGCCTGCACACGGCAAACAGAAAAGCGTTAATGGTTTCAACATTAATACGCTGCACTAGATGCGGTTATCCATGAAACGCCGCAGGCTGAGCGGCCGCATATCTGTCCAGACTTTCTCAATATGATCCAGACAGGTCTTTTTGTCGCCCAGCACGCCGGTATCTTGCCAGCCACCCGGAATCGCTTTCCATTCCGGCCAAACAGAGTATTGTTCTTCATGATTGACCAAAACACGAAACACACCCTCTTCGCGATCAAAACAGCTTGTCATAGCACATACCTCAGATTTACGAATAAATAGTTTTTTAATACTTATTAAAAAGAATGCTTCTTATTCAAACTAGACGAATCGGCCTATGAAGAATACAAAAAATAACCAGAAGCTTTTTGCAAACACCATAAATTCCTAATGAATTGAAAGAATTAAAGTATTAGCGAGCGAAATTGATCCAATTCGGAACGATCATCAAAAGCGAAATAAAAAACAATTATTGCGGCACTGCAGAACAGGATTGGAGCGCATTTCTACAATGATTCGTTGTTTCGCGAATAAGGATATTTGCTAAGGAAGTGGAAATATTTAATTCATCGGCTATCATCCGATGGGTATACCCATCTATCCGGTAAAGCTCAAAAACCCGTTTGGTGCGTTCAGGGAGTTTAGCCAGCACCTGGATAACCAGCGCAATATGCTGGCGATTGATCGCATGCGTTTCAGGCAGGTCTGCCAGGGCCGGAACATGCAGTCCTTCTTCGTCTATTCCAAACAGTTCTGTCTCGAACACCATTCGCCGATAATGATCAATAGCCAAATTACGGACGATCTGGAACATATAAGCCAACGGCTGCCTGATATCCTGAGCCGCTGTCATTTCAATTATCTTGATATAAGCATCCTGCACTATATCGTCTGAACGCTCCCAATCACCCAGGATTTTGTAGGCAGCCCGGCGTAACTGCACACGGTTCGAAATAAATAATGTGTTTATTTCCTGAGTCCATTTTTCTACAGGTATCATCGTAAACCTCTTTATTTTTATTCTGTTAATAATAGTAATAATGCTAGTAATAATGATTCTTATTAATAAAAATAAAATCTAAAATCTAGAAAATAGGCCCATCCCTTTAATAAGTTGTTATCTTGACCAATCGATCGATTGTCGCCCTAAAAATAACAGGCTTACTCAATGGGTAAATCCACTACGTGATGTATTCACGATTTGACAGCGAACGCCAGCGCTTAGCGATTCAGCGCCGCTACAGTGACTGGATTTCTTACGGGCATAACCAGGTTTTAGCGCAACAGTTTCATCGAAGCTCAAAACAACGGAGTACTCGGCGACTAAATGTCCGGAGATCGAGTCATTCGTTACAGTTGATTTTGCTAAATTGGACTGGCTTGCGCGAACAGTAAGCGGTATCGATAAACAAACTGCCCACCCTCGATTTGAAACCCGTAAGAGGTGTCTTCTATTGTCAGCCAAGCTCTTTTTTTCGTACATAAAGCCATTTCCTAGTCATTAATTAATGGCTGGCTGACATGCGATATGCGCTTTGTTGGCTGGCTGTGCAAAACTTCGTTTTGAGGGGTGATTGTGATGATAGTGTTATTGCATATAGGAATGCTCGCACCACTCAAACTCTTTAAATCACACCCCAAGCCTGAATTTCTCCTAAAGAGATCTAAATGATAATGATTATTATTTGCCTTGTAAAATACTTATTGCTTATTTTCAGCAATGGCGCGCTCATCAGACACGCTGCAATTTAAAAAACTCATTCATTTACTGGCTGGATCAGCTGCTCCCCCTGATTACTGATCCGTCCTACCGCAGGCGATACTGCCCAAAACTGCATCTTCTCGGAAGAACACGGTTTCAGAATAGACGATAAGGCGTCATCAGGTAGCTGGGAAGGGGTCAACCAGTTATCCCAGGATTCAGGAGGGACGATCACTGGCATGCGATCATGAATGGAACGCATTAATGCATTACTGCTCGTAGTGATGATTGCACAGCTATCGATGACAACTTCATCTACCGTTGCTGTCTCCCATATGCCAGCGAATGATAATGGACTGCCATCTTTGGCCGAAATAAAGAAGGGCTGTTTACTTTTACCTTCTGCCAGGGGCTTCCATTCATAGAAACCTGAAGCCGGGATAAGGCAGCGTTGCCGACGAAACGCGTTTTTGAACAACGGCTTTACCGCAAGCGATTCAGCGCGCGCATTAAATAGCAAAGGCAGCTTTTTTGGGTCCTTGACCCAATGGGGAATCAACCCCCAGCGCATCATTGATCCTGCCCGGCCAGTGATGCTGTCACGAATGGCCACAATACCGGTCGTAGGCGCGATGTTATAACGCGGCTCGATCTCCGGCATCGCCGCCGCATGATACCAGTCGATCAGGCTGGAACGTGGATAAGCCAGGCAAAAACGTCCGCACATACCGTCATTGTTATTCACTAAATGAATGTTTTATAGATGGCTCATAATGGACTAAAAGCGCCTGTCATGACAACCGTTGTTTCAGCAGGATGCGCAAATTTCAACGCGGATTGACACTCTTGGCTGTTGTTAACCCGAATATTTCATAAATTCGCGTGATGATCACGCGAATTTATGAAATATTCGGGTTAAGTTATTCAAGTTTAGCGTAGAATCCGGCCAATGCAGCCTTTTGCTTTTGTCGATCTTGAAACCACTGGCACCACGGCGTCTGTCGACCGGATCACCGAAGTCGGCATCATCCTGGTTGATGGCTCAAATATTCAGGAATGGAGCTCTCTGATCAATCCGGAGACACGAATCTCTGCGTTTATCGAGAGGTTAACCGGGATTACGAACCAGATGGTGGCAGAGGCGCCAACCTTTGCCGAGGTCGCCCAACGGGTATTCCAGATGCTGGAGGGCCGTCTTTTTGTAGCGCATAACGCCCGTTTTGATTACGGGTTTCTGAAGCAATCATTCAAACGCCAAGGTTATGACTTCCAGGCAACGACAATCTGTACCGTCAAACTTTCCAGGCGGCTATTCCCGGGACATCCAAGGCACAATCTGGATAGTCTGATTGAACGGCATGGCTTACAGGTCAATGGCCGTCACCGGGCGCTGGCGGATGCACAGCTCATCCACCAGTTCTGGCAAAAGATACAGCAACAGATTCCTCCCGCCAAAGTTGCCGCTGCGGTCAAAGCTCTGACCGGACGCCCCAGTATCCCGACGCATTTGAACGAACAGATGCTGGATAGCCTCCCCCAGAGACCGGGGGTCTATCTGTTCTACGGAGAGAACGAGCTTCCACTTTATATTGGCAAATCCATGAACATTCGCCAACGGGTGCTTTCTCATTTCACCAGCGATGTTTCATCCGCTAAGGAAATGAGTCTCTCGCAGCAGGTCCGGCGGATTGACTATATCGAGACAGGCGGCGAAATCGGTGCGCTGCTCAAGGAAGCCGAGTTGGTGAAGAAACTTCAGCCGACGCATAACCGGAAACTTCGCCGCAATAACGAACTTTGCTCGATCTCGCTTAAGGAAACCGGAGCAGGTTTGCATATCAATGTGGCTTATGCCCGTGATCTGGATTTCGGCCGGCAATCGAATCTGTATGGCCTATTCAAAAGCCTGCAAGAAGCGAACAAGGTATTGGCTAATCTGGCAGATGGGCATGAGCTTTGCAAGGCCATCATTGGACTGGAAAAGGTTAAGCCCGGCAAGCCCTGCTTTGCTCGCCAACTCAAAAGATGCCGCGGGGGATGCGTTGGCGAAGAACCGTTAGTGGCGCACTCGATGCGCCTGATGGCGGCACTGTCTAGCCTGCGCTTCAATAGCTGGCCTTTTACCGGCCCCGCCTACCTCAAGGAAGATGGCGATCTGCTCGTCATAGATAATTGGGCTTATCTTGGCACGGCCAAAACAGAAGATGAACTCTGGCAACTCCTGGACTCACCCAGACCCCAGTTCGACAAAGACTCCTACCGGATATTACAGAAAGCTATCAAATCGCTGCAACCCATTATTGACCCAGCCAAGTAAAGCTTTAACTACAAAATTAAATTTGTCGTAATCAACTTCAAACTCCCCTGGTCGGGCCAATAGCCTCTATTGCTGCTGTTAGTCCAGTATTCTCAGCAGAAAATGATATGCTTCCTACCAGGAAAATTTAATGGATATCTTGGAAAAATACCTTTTCAGGAACGACTAACTAACAGGGATCTGCCATGTGGGGACTCAAGCTCGCTGTATGCATCGCCTATGACTTACTCGATCTCACATTGGGACGAACACTTTTCATCATGCCTTTTGGTGGAGAGATCGTAGGCTGTGCACTTTGCGCCGCGATGTTTGGAACAAATGGGCTTCTCTATGGATTAGAAGCGCTGGATGTGACAGAACAGTTTGATGGATTCATTCCAACCGCAACGATTATTGCACTGATGAACAGACCGAAATCCGCTGGTTAACCCGCGGTATACGAGGTAGAAATGATCTGATTTTTTATCTGTCAGGATTTCTAAAAGCTTTAGCGTCTTTTTGAGGCATTCGAAATAACCATTACCCTCTCTCAACATAAAGCAGTTACCCACAGCCTTATCCACGGAAATTGTGGATAATAGGTTTTAGCTAAAAATGCCAAACCAGGCAACATTGCTCTCGTCTGTGCCAGCAGTTCCTTATAAAACCCACTAAATAAAGGTACCCCGAGAGAATTCATAACGAAAAAAGCATAAAATTGATGCGGCCATATATTTCCCATAGGTAAGCCTGATGGAAACAAATCACTACACGCGCGGTCAAGCAGCCCTTTCAAGAAATTGGAAAGTAAATGGATATTCAAAAAATCAGCATAAATGATCAAATCTAACTTTTCAGTATTGAGCCAGCACGACGAGCAGTTGCTGCGTCTTGGTATGCTGGCTGAAAAGTATTTTGCAGATGATCCCCATACTTGCCTTCTCAAGCTGCGTCAATTCGCTTACTGAAATAAAATCCTATTAACACCAACAAGAAATTTTGAAGACTAAAGCGAATCATGTCGCGTTTTTATGAAATAGAACCAACTGCAGAAAATTATTGGCGTGCCATTATTCTTTTTGGACGAAATTCTGCTTCGTACAAATTCGCTCTTGCAAAAACCCTTTTCGATTTTCAGTCATTGGGGAAAACACAAATCACCCTTGAAGAACTTGCAGTGCCATACGCTGCACACCTTTGTGAACATCTAAAAAAACATCCAAAACAAGGCACAAGTGAGCAGAGTACATTTCTGGATAAGCTACGTGCATTTAATCAGGGTGAAATAGAGAAGGACGAAATGACTTCCCATACTTTGCGCTATGGTTTCATTAATGTGCTTGATGCTTTCCATAACGTTCATGGTACAGAGATTGGTATCCGCTTTTTTATTGATTATTGATGAACGTAACAAGAAAAATGCAATTCAATTAACAGAAGGTTTTATGCGTCTAGGGGAACAGCAGCAATTTGCTAATCTTGTACAAGAAACCGAGTCACGCTGGCAACTAGTTGAGGCCGCATGGGAAAACAATCTCTCCCGGAACTTGATGCTTGTAGAATACGAAGAGGAAAGTTGTTTACTTATGGGTGTCAATGCCATACGGCGTACCACAGTCACATCGGCACGGCCTGCATTGAATGGTTATCAGAAAGGGCGGTGCTTTTATTGTTTTCGGGAGATCTCTGTAGTTCTTGAAAAGGAAGAAGTAGCCGAAGTTGATCATTTTTTTCCGCATATGCTAAAGCAGTGTGACAGCCGCAAACCAATTGATGGCATAGCAAATTTAGTTCTGGCTTGCCAAGAATGCAATCGTGGCGAAAATGGCAAGTTTGACAGACTTCCATCCACTGAATTGCTGGAACGCCTTTTTAACCGGAATGAATATCTGATTACATCACACCACCCCCTTCGAGAAACACTTATTTCCCAGACAGGGAATACAACTGAGAAACGCCAAGCATACCTGCAAGATGCATACAATTGCTCAACCCTTCGTATTGGAGCTGGAGGGCGTAAATGGCAGCCTAGACAGCAAGGAGTGGCAATTTTTTAAGAACAATATTGGTCCATTCCACTCTCCTATCTTCTTGGTAATCTATTTCACGATGCAATAACATGGTCTCCGATTGAATGAACAAAGAAACCAATTTATCCACTTCAATAGCACTATAGAGTTTGCCGTTTTCACGGCGATCTTTGCTATTTGTTCCACGGAAAGAAACAATTATTATGCCCCCGACAGCGGCAATTCGTACTAGATTTACTACTGCACAAGCAATCTGATCTTCTGTCAAATGCATGATGACTGCGGAACATAACACATTGACGAAGAAGGAATCTGTCTGTCTCTCTAATAGTGGCAAGCTGTCACGGACAAAGGAAATATTCGGGTAAAACCCTCTTGCCTGCTGCAGCATTCCCTCCGAAGCATCAATGCCTGTAACTGAGTACCCTTGCTCAGACAACCAAGAACTATCACGCCCTATGCCACAGCCAACATCAGCACAAACCCCATTTTTGACGAAAAACTGATTAATAAGTTGATAAACACGAGCTGGTACTAGCGTTTTGTGCAACGCAGCAATTTGCTCAGCAGAGCTGTCATAAACTGAAATGGTTTGATCATCCATAAATTATACTAATTAATCACAACAAATTGTTATATACATCAGCATCTTGCATGCTTTGCTATAATTGTAAAAATGCACTGATTGTTTAGCATCATAAAGGTTTAAATTTATAGTAGCTGACTGCTGAGAGCTACTGCCATTTATCAAATCAATAAAATTGCTGTATGCAGTGAGTAGCATTTCTACCTTGGATATTGAACTACTAATCATCATCATCGCAATATATCATTTCCCTGAAGTATTCCCATGAGTAGAGAGTTAGCCATGGTCGATTAGGAATCAACAAGAATTATTGAATATCATTCGCTCTGCTTATAAATAACCCAAAGCAGTCTTTGGTTTTGAAAAGATCGAAGCATTATGAATCACCTACAGATTTTTACCGACGGCAGTGTGAATACACAATTAAAGGTAGGGTATGGTGCCTACCTGGCGATCGCTAACTTGGCTACACCCATAGAATCGCTGAAAGATACCGTGAAAGTGAAGCGTTTTGAACAAACCAAGCTCGACCAGATTGGAATTACAAACGTTGTTGTGGGCGCTGAGCGAAGCGACTGCTTCGAACAATAGCTGCGACATGGTTTTGGCGGTTTATACCGATTCGCAAAATATTATCGGTCTGCCAGGGAGATGCGCCCACCTTGTCCAAAGTTACGATGATGACATCATCATCACGTTCCTTATCATGATTGACAGGTTATTGAGTCTTTAGTACCGCCCCTTTCCCTATTCAAATTTCACAAGTCGAACAGACAGGAGTCACCCTTATGTCTCAAGCTAGCGCTTACGAACAATACATGCTAGAACTAATCAATGCCGAACGTGCTAAGGTTGGCGCTCAACCTCTCGCCTTTGACGGTGATTTGAACGAATCGGCAGAGAATCATAGTAGCTGGATGATCGCAACCGATACTTTCTCTCATACCGGCGCAGGTGGATCAAATCCAGGTGATCGCATGAAAGCAGCGGGTTATGTATTCTCTGGCTCTTGGGCTTGGGGAGAAAATATTGCCTGGATGAGCACCCGCGCACCGGCAGGTTTACTGGATGAAGTGGAACAATTGCATGCATCGTTAATGAATTCAACAGGTCATAGGACAAACATATTAAATGACACCTACCACGAAATTGGAGTCGGTCTGGCGGTTGGTCAGTACAGTAGCTACGAAGGGGCTTTTGTGACACAAAACTTTGCCCGGACTGCATCTCATTCTTTCTTAACGGGTGTTGCATTTGACGACTTGGATGGTGATAATCGTTATGATATCAATGAAGGATTAGGTAGCTTCACTGTCAGCGCCAAAAATAATACAACCGGTACCATCACAACGACGCAGACTAGCCCAGCTGGTGGTTACGAACTAGAACTCGCTTCCGGAAGTTATACAGTCAGTTTTTCTAGTAGTGGACTTACTACAACGACTCAACAAGTTAGCATTAATAGTAAAAATATAAAACTCGATCTGGTCGATCCAATCAGCAGCAGCACCCGATCCCAGCCAGTATCTAACACAATCTTTGGTACATCAGGCTCAGATATACTGATGGGAACTTCTGGCGCTGATGTCATCTCTGGTTCGGGTGGCAACGACAAACTTTACGGTAATGCAGGCAACGACAAAATTGATGGGGGTAGCAATAGCGATAAACTATGGGGTAACGCAGGAGCAGATACTTTAACGGGTGGAACAGGCAACGATATTTTCGTATTCAACGCTTCCTTTATCAGCGCCATCGATAAAATTACCGACTTCTCTCCAGTCGATGACATTATCCATTTAGAGAACGCTATTTTTACCAGTCTAACCACCGGCAGCCTCAACGCTGCAGCTTTCCACATCGGCACTGCAGCGCACGATGCCACAGACCGGATCATTTACAATATGCAAACTGGCGCTCTCAACTATGACGCCGACGGCATCGGTGGCGCAAGTGCCCAGCAATTCGCCCAACTAACCGGCGGACTTACGCTAACCAATACGGATTTTTACATTATCTAATTAAGTAGAAATTGCAGCTGGAGCAATAGGTAACCACGAGTCATCACCGCGCTCCAGATCATCGCCTCTTGTTTGAAGCTAAGCAGTTATCGATTGGATCATATATCTGGGATGGAGGCTGGTGCTCCTTATAGCAATATTCATTCGGCACGATTTCCCTCACCATGCGATGAGACCATGACGCACTCATTTCTTATCACCGTCAGCGAGATACACGATTAGCGCTTACCCGATTTAAACTCTAAGCGATTAGATCATCCCGCCATTCTCGAGCCATTCGCGACACTCATGGCTAAGAACCCGCTTGCAAGTGGCATCGTACAGAGCCATCTCTTCCTTAGACAAGATATCACGCCAGCGACCATTCGTACCCTTGTGGAGAAAGGTATTTGCGCCGCCCTTCCAAAAATGACCGCCCCCAGGTACGTATAGCTCACCTTGACGTTTCATTTCAGTGAACGAAACTGCCTTGATGATCCCAGCCCAGGAGCTCTCGGACACATCGATCTCCAAAAATGCAGCCATGCGGCGGACCTCTCGCTCAGTATTCTCAAGCATATCGCTATAGTGAAACAACTGAATATTCGGCAAGTGACGAAAATTCCACCAGGACTGTACGTTAGAAAGATGGGACCAGTATGGCCAGCCATCAGCCTCCCACCCGAATCCACCACGCGTCATCCAATTTCGCCAGAAGGTATGGATATCATCCGGTGGGCGTGGGAATTCATCACCCTGACGACCAGGCAGCAGATTCATCAACATAAAGAACTCATCCTTCATGCCTGTATAGTGATTCCACAAAGACATGAAAACATCCTTCGCGTCTCGGGCGATGTAGAGATACTTAAATTTCTCGTTGTATAACATACCATCGAGCGGCAAATGCGTTTTGATAAAGCGACGATGCTTCTGCGCTGTTAGTCTGTTCAGTATCACTTCAAGGGGCATGATCCGCATATCTAGCCACGGTGACATTTCCGCAGGTGCTGCCGGAAAATTTCCTTCTGGAAAGAGAAGATGAGCAACGATGGCTTGAGTCCACGTCGTGCCCGCTTTGTATGACGTCGCGACGATAATATCGTCATCGCGCGGCTCGAAATAATCCCAGCGAGTACTGTCAAAATGATGGTTCTGATAGATACGTGTTCGTTCAGGCAAGATCGACATCTTTGTGACCTATTATGAAAAATGATTTATTGCTAACTTATAAAAACAATCTTGATTTAGCAAGAGGTAAGTCGTATTGATAAAAAGTAAAATTAGCTGCAGTTTTATATTCGACATAATTGCAAACCAAAGTGATGCATCGAGCAGACTAACAATACAATTTTCAGTAACACAGAAATGTAATATTAACTCTATCAGTTAATTCTTTTCCCCAGAAATGGAAGACTTTCTCCTAACCTTCCAATTTTTTGGATCTACTACTTCAAATCCATTCGTTCCTATCCACTTGAAATGACCAGAGTTCGGTCTCCAAAATGGCGCAATACATTACGTTATAAATGAGATCTATTACGTTAGGTATCATGATATTTCTTCATGTTGATTAATAACCTGCCAGTCTAGCTTTCAACAAATCATATTATTCTTGCGGTACCACTCTTGGTCGCCGATTATCATCGATAGCCACGTAAGTCAGCACCGCTTCGGTCACTTTGATGCAAATCTCTTCCCCCCCTTCCCGTGCACCGCGCTGGGCATAGACCGACACAGCGACAGCGATCGAGGTGCGCCCTATCTTAACGATATCGGCGTAGAAGCTGACGATATCACCCACAAACACAGGTTGTGCGAACACAAAGGAATTGACGGCCACGGTTGCGACGCGTCCGTGCGCGCGCCGAATAGCGGGGATACTGCCAGCCATATCGACTTGCGACATAATCCAGCCGCCAAAAATATCACCTGCATAATTGGTATCCGCTGGCATCGGTACCGTACGCAATATGGGTTGACCTTCTGGTAAAGAAACATGCAGTGCCGGGTCATTCGGAAAGTTGTGCATTGTTGGCTTAAAACTCACTCAATATGATTCGGAAAATCGTCCATTTTCTATCAGTGCCCAGCATATAGATGCTTTATCTCATCCTTATAGTGCTCCAGAATTTTTGATCGCTTCAATTTCAAGGTAGGTGTCAGCATTTCATTCGTCACTGTCCATAGTTCAGGGATTAAAGCAACACGATATATTTTGGCATACCCGGGAAATTCATGAATTTTCCGGGTAATCATTTCCAGCACGACTTCTTTTGCCTGCTCATTTTTCGCTAGTTGCTCCGGGTCTGCCGCCACTTGGCATTGTGCAGCAACCCTTTCCCAGCCACGCTTACTCAATACCACCAATGCGCTCAAATAAGAGCGTCCTTCCCCTATAACCATGACTTGCTCGAACATTGGATCCCGCAGAATAGCTGCCTCCATATCTGCTGGTGGCACCTTCTCACCCGTGGACGTCACGATGATATCTTTCAAGCGTCCGGTAATCGTGATTCGCCCTTGCTCATCGATACTGGCAATATCCCCCGAATTCAACCAACCATCATCGGAGATGATCGCTCGAGTGGCTTCCGGATTATTCCAGTAGCCCAGCATGACATTAGGGCCGCGAACCAGCAAGGCACCATGTTCACCCAGCTTAACTTCCACACCCGGAATAGGCTGACCCACGCTGGAAGGAAGATTATTATCCACGCGGTTGGCACAGACCACCGGACTACTTTCAGTCATTCCATAGCCCTGCAATATCGGCAATCCTAGGCCAATAAAGACACGTGAAATTTCAGGCGATAATGCTGCTCCCCCACTCATCGCCTGCTGTAAACGCCCCCCCAGTTTATCCATCAATTTACGCGCCACCAGCTTGTTCAGCAGTGGCCACAGTAAATGGGATAAATGCCAGGAATCACGCCCTTGCTGATACTCAAACCGGCTGTAACCTACTTCTACTGCCAAATCGAATAACTTTCTAGCCAGCGCCGGCCCTTCTGCCAGTTTCGCGCGTATCCCCGCATACACGCGTTCATAGATGCGGGGAACGGAGACAAGGATAGTTGGATGAATCGTGAGTAAATCTTCTTGCAATAATTGAATTGAACGAGCGTAAGCAACTGTGGCGCCGCACATCATTGGCACATAATAACCAGAAGTACGCTCGAAAGTATGCGAGAGCGGCAGAAACGAAAGCAGGAGATCATCAGGTGTCACGATGACAACCTGGGCAGAACCATATGCATTGGTCAGGATATTATGGTGACTAAGCATGACACCTTTGGGGCGACCAGTCGTTCCGGAGGTATAGATGATTGTTGCCAGGGCATGTGGATCCGTATTCAGATGCTGAGTATCGCTCCCCTGCTCCGGCAGCCATTTACTCAATGCAATCACTCGATCATCCTCCGCTTTATACCTATTTTCCTCCAATAAAGTCATGATTACAATGCGCGACAGTGCTGTGAGCTGATCCTGTACTGACGAAAACACCTCCCACTGGGTCAGTTTCTCCACCAGCAGCAATTTGACACCCGCATTCTGCAGACAATAAGCTGCATTCTCAGCGCGATCTTCGGTATAAAGCGGCACAACAACCAGGCCCAACCCTAAAGCTGCCTGCTCAAACATTACCCATTGTGAGCAGTTTCTGGACATCACTGCAACCCGATCACCGAGAGATAAATTTTCTCGTGACAACGCAGCTTGCCACCTTGCGACAGCTCTTTCCATCTCAGCCCAGGTATAATCACGCCATTCTTCAGTAGTATCATCGTAGTCACGATACGCCACTGATTCAGGAGAACGACGCACCCGCTCTCCGAATAAACCATCAAGTGTTTTAGCAACCTCCACTGGAATGACACTTGTATGCTGACTACCCCTCACGTTTTCTCCCTGCCTCTATTAACTAACTGCGATATTCACAGGAGCCCGATCTCGCCTCCTGTTTCTATGATGTTGCCTTTGCCGTTTTTCCAAAATCTGGCGAAAAATCATCAACCATGATGACCTGGCGTCGTAATAATTTCATTTTCTCAAGCAATACCGCTTCCTCCTGAAGGAGAATGCCTCGTTCTAACGCCTCGGTGATTATTTCCTCGTTCCGTGCGACAAGCTGTCCCGCCTTGGCAGCGCTACGCAACTTAGCTTCGATCGCCTCACATGCAATAGCACATTCCAGCGCCTGTTCCAGAACAACTAATGGTTCATTGTCAGCAGTTGGAATATAAATCCCTGCTGTCAGACGATTACGCACCTCTCCAGGCTCCAGGATTAATCGGGCAACTCTATGCGAGAGCTCATCTGCAGGAAGCGAATATCGTTTACCCAATGGGAATATCAGGAAACGCATCAAACCACGCATTAAAAAGTGACCAGGGAAGTTTCTCAGAAATTCATCGAAGGCTTGCTGTATGCGATACAGTGCATCCTGAATAGACCAATGTAGCAGCGGCAGATCTGAAACAGGACGCCCATCATCTTCAAAACGCTTCAATGTGGCAGAGCACAAATACAACATGCTGAGAATATCGCCGAGTCTTGCGGATAATCTTTCCTTGCGCTTGAGCGATCCTCCCAGCTTCAGCATGGCAATATCAGTCACTAAAGCAAACGCAGCAGAAAATCGGGTTAATTGCCGGTAATAATCAGCCGTATCACTCAGAACACCCTCTGGTATCTCTTTAATATACCGGCTGGTTAGACCAAAAAAGAAACTACGGAAAACGTTGCGAATACCAAAAGCGATGTGTCCCATCAATGCCTGATCGAATGCAATCGAAGCACGCTTCTTGTCTTCATCATTAGCCGCATTGATTTCTTGCAACGCATAAGGGTGGCCGCGAATCGCACCTTGGCCGAAAATAATCATGTTTCGCGTCAGGATATTGGCGCCTTCAACCGTAATCCCAATCGGAGTCTGTTGGTAAGTGCGGGCTAAATAATTACCCGGCCCCATACAAATGCCTTTACCACCCAGCACATCCATGGCGTCATTGATTGCCTGGCGGCTGCGCTCAGTCAAATGGTATTTAACGATGGCTGAAATCACCGAAGGCTTTTCACCCAGATCGACTGCACCTGCGGTCATGACTCTGGCAGCATCCATCATATAGGTATTGCCGGCAATTCGCGCCAGTGCTTCCTCTACGCCTTCAAAAAAACCAATGGGTATCTTGAATTGCACACGCACCCGCCCATAAGCACCACTCGTACGTGCAGCCAGCTTAGCCGCACCGGTACTGGTAGCAGGCAGAGAAATCGAACGTCCTGCAGCCAGACAGTTCATCAACATCCGCCAGCCGCTACCCACTCCCTCACGTCCACCAATTACCCAGTCCATTGGAATGAACACATCCTTGCCAGAATTCGGCCCATTCTGAAATGCCCCATTTAACGGAAAATGACGACGACCGATATTGACGCCTGGTGTATTGGTAGGAATCAACGCCAGCGTAATGCCGAGATCTTCTTCATCACCGAGTAGTCTATCTGGATCACGTAACTTGAATGCCAACCCCAGGATGGTCGCGACCGGCCCCAATGTAATGTAGCGCTTTTCCCACGTAACACGCATGCCTAGCACGTCTTGCTGGCCATTGTACTCACCTCGACATACGATACCCAGATCAGGTATTGATCCAGCGTCAGAACCTGCTTCAGGTCCTGTCAAAGCGAAACAGGGCACCTCCAATCCTTTTGCCAAACGAGGAAGATAATGATTTTTCTGTTCCTCCGTTCCATAATGCAACAATAATTCAGCTGGGCCCAGTGAATTGGGCACCATCACCGTTATTGCTGCCGTGTTGCTACGCGAACTGATTTTCATCACCACCTCGGAATGTGCGAGTGCTGAGAATCCATATCCTCCATACTCCTTAGGGATGATCAAACCGAAGAATCCATTATCCTTTATAAATTGCCAGGCTTGCGGTGGCAAATCATAGCGCTCATGGGTAATATGCCATTCATCCAGCATCGCACAGAGATGCTCGACAGGCCCTTCCAGAAATGCCTTCTCCTCTGGACTGAGTACAGGTTTGGGATAAGCCAGTAATTTGTGCCAGTCTGGTTTACCGCTAAACAAATCTCCTTCCCACCATACCGTACCCGCATCAAGCGCTTCCTGCTCAGTCTGCGAAATCTGAGGAAGAATTTTACGGAAAATTCTCATTATAAAATTGGAAAAAATGTGACGACGCAAGAAGGGAATCACCAGAATAGCCACTACGATCGCAATCAGCGAAAGAATCAGCAATAAAAAAGACAGGAGCATCATTTTTTTCCTGTAAGGATTAAGATTCTGACTACACTACCGTAGAAAATGCTTGTGTCAAGCCTCACTGCATAGAAGTTTTCAATAATCTATAAAATTCTACTGAGGTATTGTAGAATCAACTCAGACCAAGAACACAAGTAAGTAGTAAGTATCAATGTCTGATTTACCCCCTGACCTAGCGTCATAATACCTACATACTTCAGTATTCATTTCATTAGGACTGTAAATGGAAAATCGAGCCCATGCGCTTGCAGCGGGTTTATTCGTAATTATCCTTGGCATGGCAGTGGCAGCTGCTGTCATGTGGTTTAGTGACCAGAAGATCCTGCATGACCACTATTTACTGGTATCGGAAGAGGGATCCGTGGCAGGATTGAATCCTGAATCATCGGTCCGCTATCGTGGTGTGCCCGTAGGTAAAGTCGAAGACATTTGGTTCGACCCGAATAATCCCAATCTGATCTTGATCCGCATTGCCGTGAGCAGCAATATTGTCTTCCCTAAAAATATCTATGCACAATTAGCCACTCAAGGATTTACCGGACTAGCCTTCATCGAATTAAATATCGAGGGCAAAGAACCACATGACGAACGGCTATCCCCTGATGTGCGCATCCCTTTGCGTCCTTCTTTTATCAAGGAATTATCCAGTTCATTCGAGGATTTAGTCAAAAATTCCAACCGGGCAATCGAGCGCATCAATTCACTATTAAGTGAAAAAAACCAAATACAAATCAACGCTATTCTGACAAATCTTGCACAAGCTATCCGCCGTTACGACAGTTTGGCAGATCAGTTGCACTCAGGCATCAAATCTCTACCTGAGTTAGCCACCGAAGCAAGCCTGGCACTGAAGCAGACCCATCAACTCCTCTCAGACATCAATCAGGCCGTAGTAAAAATCAATCAACAAGATGGTCTGGTAGATGGATTGACACAAAATAGCCAAGAAATCGCTGATACTTTGCCGAAATTACGAGAGATCAGCACCGCCATTATGCAAAGTACCCACCACATCAACCGTATGCTGCTTAAACTAGAAGAGCAACCGCAAAGCTTGCTATTCGGCAGCCCTCCCGCTTTGCCTGGTCCAGGAGAAAGCGGTTTTGTGCCACCTCGGAAAATAGCGCCATGATCAAATTCGTTATCGTGTTCTTGTTGCTTGCTGGCTGTACGTTAACACCTAAACAGAATCTTCCAATGGCCATCTATGATTTAGGTCTGCAGCAATCTACCGAACATCATAGCTCAATCCCCTTTAACACGAGTATTCTGGTAGCAGACGTAACCGCCCCCATATGGCTGGATAATCAAGCAATACAGTATCGCCTGACCTATCATGATCCGGCACGATCCTATGCCTACGCCAACAGCCGCTGGGCTGCTTCACCTGCAAAACTGCTCACCCGACGAATCAAGGACTACCTTGTTACTCATCAAGGTATTACTAGTAGTCACGATGGTTTAAAAGCTGACTATGCTTTGCTCACTGAGCTTGAGGAATTTACTCAGGTATTTGATCATCCAGACAATAGCCGGGTCATTATTCGATTGCGTGCAAGCCTAATCGAACGAAATACACGCATGTTACTCGCTCAAGAAAAGTTTTCCAGCATACAAGAGGCTCCTTCCGCAGATGCTGCTGGGGCAGTTGCCGCATTGATCTCAGCAAGCGATACGATATCGAATGAGTTAATCAAATGGCTTATAGACAACCTAGCAGAGAAGAACTCTGTCAAGAAATAATGGTCGCCTATCGCGTTTCAGTGACGCTCTTGTGATAATATCCATTACTTCCTTATTTTTCTATATGCATCACGTGCACCTACTTTATATCGTTGTTTTATTGCCTCTCTGGTTGACTGCTTGCGGTCTAAAAGGGCCGCTCTACCTTCCACAAAACGAAGCCCCTCCAGCATCACAATCGTCTCAGGATGAACAAACAAATCAATGAGCGGGTTTACATCATTTACATATCAACATGGCCAGCTTTACGCTGAAGCAGCTTCCTTGGTCGATATTGCCAAGGAATTCGGCACGCCTTGCTATGTTTATTCGCGTGCAGCATTGATTGCTGCTTACCAGGAATTCGACCGCGCCTTTGCAGACCATGATCATCTCATCTGCTACGCAGTCAAGGCCAATTCCAATCTTGCCATTCTCAATATGCTTGCCCGTCTGGGTAGTGGCTTTGATATCGTTTCGGGTGGTGAATTGCTGCGTGTATTGAAAGCTGGCGGTGATCCCCGAAAAATCGTGTTTTCGGGGGTAGGGAAGAATCAGGATGAGATGCGTGCGGCATTGGCTGCAGGCATCCTTTGCTTCAATGTCGAATCAGAAATGGAATTATTGAGTCTTAACCAGCTTGCAAAGGAAATGAATAAAGTTGCGCCGGTAAGCCTACGGGTAAATCCTGATGTCGATGCTAAAACCCATCCTTATATCTCAACGGGCCTCAAGGAAAATAAATTCGGTATTCCCATGACTGAAGCCGAACGAATTTATGCAGCAGCCCACGAACTCACCCATGTTCGCATCACCGGTTTGGATTGCCATATCGGCTCGCAGCTCACTACAATCGACCCATTCATTGAAGCCAGCAATAAAATGCTGAATTTACTGGATCGTCTGGAAAAACAGGGGTCACACATTGAGCATCTGGATCTGGGAGGAGGTTTGGGCATACGCTATAACCAAGAATCGCCACCATCAATCAAAGATTATGTGACGGCGTTATGTAACAGCGTTGGTCAACGTAAACAACGCATACTCATTGAGCCTGGCCGATCGTTAATCGGCAATACAGGTCTATTACTGACTCGTGTCGAATACCTTAAGCATGCTCCCCACCGGAATTTTGCCATTGTGGACGCTGCGATGAACGATCTGATGCGCCCAGCTCTGTACGATGCTTACCATGAGATATTACCGGTCGTTAAAAAACCAGGCGATGTCAACACTTATCAGGTTGTAGGTCCTGTCTGTGAAACCGGTGATTTCATTGGACACGACCGTAAGCTAAACTTAACAAAAGAGGATTTGCTGGCCGTCATGTCTGCGGGCGCCTATGGAATGAGCATGAGCTCGAATTACAATACACGCCCACGTGCAGCGGAAGTCATGGTGGATGGTGACACAGCCCATTTGATTCGTGCACGTGAAACAATAGAACAGCTTATTGCCTCTGAAAAGATACTGGACTGAAACCAGCCATGAATCAGTATAAATAAATCCCCTGTTGTATTTGTGACAAAAAGCTGCATTGATTTATGACAACCCATACTATGACTAACCCTGCCAGCATTGAAGATAATCATTATCAGGAGCGCATTCTGCAGGGGGTTTCACGTACTTTTGCACTAACGATCCCACAACTTCCCCTCTCACTCTATCAAGTCATCGGCAATGCTTATTTATTATGTCGTATTGTCGATACCGTGGAAGATGATAATGGTTTATCGTCTGAGCAAACCCGCAAGTTTGCTGAAATGTTTATACAAGTTGTTGGTGGAAATGTTACTGCAGAAGCATTTTCAAAAGAATTATTTCCATTGCTCTCTGAGCATACGATTCCTGCCGAGCAGGATCTGATCAAAAATACGCCTGCGGTGATACGCATTACTCATAGCTTCAATCCTATTCAGCGCAAGGTATTAGAACGCTGTGTTCGCATCATGGGACAAGGCATGGCTGATTATCAGGACACTGAATCGCTGGCAGGGTTAAAGGATTTAGCGGCGCTTGATCGGTACTGCTACCATGTTGCAGGTGTTGTGGGTGAAATGTTAACCGAATTATTCTGTGATTATTCGGAAGAAATCAATCGCAACAAGCCTACTCTCATGAAATTAGCTGTTTCGTTTGGCCAAGGATTACAGATGACCAATATCCTGAAAGATATCTGGGAAGATAGAAAGCGCGGAGCATGCTGGTTGCCACAAGACATTTTTAAGAAAAAGGATTTTGATCTCAATGACTTGCAGCCAGGGTGCACTGACCATCGATTTCATGATGGTCTTGGCGTATTGATTGGAATTGCTAAAGCCCATTTGCGCAATGCGCTTACTTATACCTGCATGATCCCCCCAAGGGAAACGGGAATACGCCGCTTCTGCCTGTGGGCACTGGGTATGGCCATTCTGACTCTGAATAAAATCAACCAAAACCGCTCTTTCATCGAAGGCACTCAAGTCAAGATTTCACGCCGGAGTGTCAAAGCAACTGTTCTAATTACCAGCGCACTGGCCAGTCAAGACTGGGCGTTGCAACAAATCTTTACATTTACCTCAAGACAACTCCCCGAAGTAGATATTTTAGGCAATGAGGTATAAGCTCTAAACTATACTATTAACTTCATATTTGCTTATAACTACTATGAAATCTCTGGTAACTGGCGCAAATGGTTTCGTTGGCTCAGCAGTTATAAGATGCTTATTAGCCGCTGGCCATGAAGTACGTGCATTCGTCAGACCGGGGAGTGATCAGCAAAATCTCACGAAACTCCCTATTGAGACTGTGGAAGGTGACTTGCGCGATGTCCCTTCATTAAAGCGTGCAGTAACAGGCTGCGATAGCCTGTTCCATGTCGCAGCCGATTACCGTCTTTGGGTACCCAATCCAGCCATCATGTACGACGTAAATGTCAGCGGTACCAGAGCATTGATACTCGCCGGCGCAGAAGCGGGCATGAACCGTATGGTGTATACGAGCAGTGTTGCCACCCTGGGATTGAATCCAAACAGCTTACCGGCAGACGAAGAGACACCCTCCAACCTTGCCTCAATAGCCGGGCACTATAAGCGTTCAAAATTTCTAGCTGAACAAACCGTACAAGAACTCGTGCGTGAACATCAATTGCCATTGGTCACGGTCAATCCATCCACGCCAATTGGTCCGCGCGATGTCAAACCCACCCCGACAGGACGCATTGTGCTTGACACGCTGCACGGGAGAATGCCTGCCTACGTCGATACCGGGTTAAATGTCGCTCATGTTGATGACATCGCCTATGGCCACCTGCTTGCACATCAATACGGAAAATCTGGCGAACGTTATATTCTGGGTGGTGACAATATGACATTGCTGCAAATACTCCAGACCATCGATGAAATCACTGGTAAACCAACTAAGCGAAAAAACATTCCGGTTAAAGTCATGCTACCGATCGCTCATACGATGGAGATAGTCGCAAGAATTACCAATACTGAACCTCGCGCCACCGTTGATAGTATTCGGATGGCAAAAAAGAAAATGTTTTTCACTAGTGCCAAAGCGGCTCGTGAATTGGGATATCAATCCCGACCAGCCATAGATGCCATTAAAGATGCAATAGACTGGTTTAGGCGTGCTGGTTATTGCTAAGATTTGTCAGAAAACTTCCTCTGGCCGGAGTCAAGCTCTTTATTTTTTCAACACCGCAAGTGTTTCAACATGGGGTGTATGCGGAAAAAGATCAACCAACTGAATCTCAGTGATCGACCAGCCTTTCTTTGAAAAAGCCCAGGCATCGCGGGCAAACGTCTCGGGATCGCAAGAAATATAGTAAATCGTTTTCAATGCAATAAAATGCTCAAAAAAACCTTTCATGTTTTTGAGTCCAGCGCGCGGGGGATCAAGCACCAATGTATCCGCATCTGCAATCCTCTTTCGCAGGATCTTCCAGATAAAGGGCTTGAACAAATCGACCGGTTGGGCATCCACTTTGGCCAAATTCTTTGCTCTGAGCAGTTTGATGGCATCAAGTCCCGATTCATAAGCAATCACTTCGCTACATGCCGACTCTGCAATCACTTCGGTGAAATTGCCGGAGCCGCAAAATAACTCAACGATCTTACCTACACTGGAATTTTCCTTGAGCTTGGCACGCAGCCAAGATTTTATCCATTCATTTTGTGTGGTATTACCCTGCTTGAAAGGTCTCTTTTGATTGAGTCGAATGAGCTCAGCCGAAAAATCATCATCCAGATCAATGAAATTCCAATCATAGCCAGTGCCAGGTAACCAATCTTCGCGCGGCAAACTCGCCAGCATCCCTTTCAAAAGATTCCTACAGGTATCATTGAGCACCATGCAATCTCCCACCGGCGCGATATTGTGGGAGCCTTCAACTACAAAACCTAATTTCTCACCATCAGTTTTAACTTGGAAACGATTACGATAACCATACAGATGGGGAGAAGGTTGTACATTAGACACATTCAATTGTCTCGTCTCGAATCCGATTCTCTTCATTGCATAAATCAGACGATTTCGCTTTTGCTCAAGCTGACTTTCATAATTGGCGATCATCCAGGGACAACCCGAACAAGAATCCTCATTGGAGCCAAGAAAAGTACATTCTGGTTGTTGCCGCTGAGCAGATGCACTAATGAGTTGAAGCAGTTTGGCATAGCCATATTTCTTATTGTTCAGTGGTCGATTGATGATCTCAAATTCACCTCTGTCTCCTGGCCATGCACCAAACACAAAATAGGAAATGCCTTCCTCTTCATTTCTGGCCACACCCAGCCCTTTTTGTGATAAATGAGTTACTTCACTTGTAAATTTCATGATTGCTTATGAGTTTCTATTTAACGTGAGTTCGACATAAGGATCACATCAGCACGACTGGAAGAGCTTGTGAGGGTCTGATATTAAGTGAAAGTTCCTTCTCCCGGAATATGTAAGTTACCAGCCCGGCTATCAGATTAACAAAAAAGTTAAATGGGCTGCGATGACGGGAATGCTCGACTTGCGAGATGTTTTTCAGTTGGTCGTTGACAGTCTCCATGATCGAACGTTTACGCAACAAAAGTTTGTCAAACAGCGGCAGCAGCCTGGTAACGAGTTGCATGTTCTCCTCCCAGAGTTACCCAAAGAACGGCTGGGAGATGTAGCCCCGGTCGCCAAAGAGTTTCCCAAATAAGGAACGTGCCAGCTCTGGCGCCGGGTCACGGCCATCGACATTACCTGCCATTATTTTCACGCTCAGTAATTCCCCCTGGTGATTAATGATTAACCCGAATATTTCATAAATTCGCGTGATGATCACGCAGGATTTTGATTAATAGGGAAGTTTTGAGAAAGAGGGGGGTAGTGACTCATACACCCGACTGAGCAAAATCTTTCTTATTAATCAAAAGGCAAGTGAGGGCACGTGCCAATTTATGAAATATTCGGGTTAAGTGCAGCTTGAATCCATAAAACCAATCCACGCTGGTCTGTCCCCTGGCAGCAAACGCCGCCATCACTTTATGTGACTAAATGCGGCGATTGTGACATGCACTGATTCTGGTCGAATCAATCAAGCTCATCCCACTGCTGCGCCCAAAGCGGCTGATCAGAAAACAGCTCAAGGGCGCCAACGGTAGGTGTCAACGTACTTTTCGCCTGAGTACATCATTTAAGCTACTTTTTTCATCGTAGTTTCTGGTTGCGCATTACCGGGATTAAACCTGACTATTGACTCGTGCAACCAGTTTCTGGTTTTTCCCGACCAACGTTCCGGATGTTTCTTTGTTACATTCTCATAGAGGCGTTTTCGCTGTTCAAGAATAGCGAAGTAATCAGCCAGATGCCGCAAATCGTGCCCAAGAAACACAAAGTAGCTAGATTATAGCAAAGTGAGATGTGGCGCTGCAGAAGACCGATATAACAATGGTGCATATTGCCCGCAGAATAGCGTGGTCATGGGTGACGTTATCGACATTGGTGAATCGGCTCGGCGGTTTATAGCCGCAGGGACGATATCCCGTTTGAGAGAGTGAGCTAGACAACGTACCCGATGCAGCGCCACATTTCACAACGAATGGATCTGTACCTTCAGACCACTTGATCCCGACGATTTTAAGATGACCCCAATTTAAAGATCAGACGAAGTCCAGATCGAGGAAAGAAGGTTTCAGTAGCATTGAGCTCCTCGCAAAGCTTAGCGATGACCTCATCAGTATGTGCGCGTGCGCTGTGGTGCAAAC
>NZ_FNDH01000099.1 GCF_900100485.1 Nitrosomonas sp. Nm132
CCTCATCATTTATATCCGTTTTGTATGACATCTCTTAGCTTACTATCAAAAAATCCTTGATTCTAATGGAAATCGTTTTGCCAGACAGCTTCTAAAGAAACGCGGCGCGCTTATGAAAATGCCTTAAAGGATTTTATGAATTTCACAGGCATTCAGCATCCGGAAGAATTCAGGATGGTAACCCGTGCCCATATTATTGCCTGGCGTGATGACCTGGTGAATCGATCATTAAGTGGCATGAGTATCCGTCATCGCCTGGCTGCCCTATCCTCTTTATTTGAATATCTGTGTGAGAGAAACACCGTGACCCATAATCCCGTCAAGGGTGTTAAACGGCCCGCGGTGGAAAGTTATGAAGGAAAAACGCCGGCATTGGGCGACCATCAGGCACGTCAACTACTGGAAGCACCGGATGGCACGACGATCAAAGGCAAGCGTGATCGCGCGATACTGGCCACCCTGCTCTATCATGCACTGCGGCGTGATGAATTGTGTCGATTAAAAATTAAAGATTTCAAGCAGGAACGCCGCGGCGTTCCTCATCTAAAAGTATCCGGCAAAGGCGGCAAAACGCGTTATGTGCCGTTGCACCCGGCCGCCAGTGGACTCATTCATGAATATCTGGATGCTGCGGAACACGGCCTGGAAGATACGGGTTTCCTGTTTCGTTCAGTCAGCAACAACCGGATTCAGGGCTCACAAAAGGCGATTACCCCGGATGCGGTTTATAAGATCGTGCGGGCCTATTCTGAAAAACTGGGTTTTAAGATCGGTGCGCACTCGCTACGCGCCACAGCAGCGACCAATGCGCTCGATCATCAGGCAGATATTGCCAAGGTGCAGGAGTGGCTGGGTCATGCCAATATTGCTACTACAAGGATTTATGATCATCGCAAAACGCTGCCAGAGGATAGTCCAACGTTTAAGGTTACCGTTGATGAAGAGCTTGAAGCCTTGCCCACTGATATGAAGGCGAGGTTTGTTTGGATCAGTCAACTGATTGAGACACATGGCTTATATAATGTGCGCGAGCCTTATATAAAACATGTTGAAGATGTTTTATGGGAGATTCGTATGAAAAGCAAAGATGAAATTTCTCGCGCACTGTATGTAACAGTCAAACCCAAACGAGTAATCGTAGTACGTGTTTTTGTAAAGAAAACGCAAAAAACGCCTCGCAGAGAAATCAAGCTAGCTCTAAAAAGAGCACAGGAGATTGAGCAATGACTAAAGTAAATGAACTCCACAGAAAGTGGCTTAATGACCCAAGTTACAAAGCTGATTTTGAGGCAATTACTGAGGAATTTGAAATTTCTTCTGCAATTATTGAGGCCCGGAATCTGGCAGGATTGACACAATCTGAGTTAGCTAAGCGGTTGAAAGCTAAACAATCACTTATTGCACGTCTTGAGAGTGGAGCAGATAACACAACGATAAAAACGCTGCAACGTATTGCAGAAGCCACTGGCACACACCTCAAGATCTCTTTTGAACAACCTGGAACCTAAATGGCGTTCTTTGACAAAAAGTACAATTTGTCGCGCGTTCCTTCTACAAGTCTTGATATACGCAGCTTTCAGAAATGATTGGTTAACGTGAGTTCGACATTAAAATCATCACACCACGGGGCTGGAAGAACCTGAGAAAATCTAATGCGGAAAGTGTAAGCCACTAGCCCGGCTATCAAATTAACAAAGAAGTTAAATGGGCTGCGATGGCGGGAATGTTCGATTTGTGAGAAGTTTTTCAATTGATCGTTGACAGTCTCAATGACCGAGCGTTTACGCAACAAGAGTTTGTCAAACGATGGCAATAGTTTGTTTTTCATGTTCTTACGCACCTTGGTAACGAGCAGTACGCCTTGCTCCCAGAGTTGCTCAAAGAGCGGCGGAGAGATGTAACCCAGGTCACCAAATAGTTTCCCAAACAAAGAGTGTGCCAGCTCAGGCACCGGATCACGGTCGTCGATATTGCCCGCCGTGATTTTCACTCCCAGCAATTCCCCTTGGTCATTAATGACCAAGTGCAACTTGAACCCATAAAACCAATCCACGCTCGTCTTTCCCCGGGCAGCAAACTCTGCCATCACTTTATGCGACCAAATGCGGCGATTGTGGCACACACTGATCTTGGTCGAATCAATTGTAAATAGCGGTGTAAAAATGCACCACTGAGGCGCACTAAATTTTGCGGCAATCGCGGAGTAATAGTGTACCAATCTGAAGCCTGTAAGCTGATGCGATGAGCATGAAGTGAAGGGCGATGAGGATGTATACAGTGGAACTATATGTAAGGATTCGACGAGCGGTGATGGTGGAAGGCAGAAGTGAGCGTGAAGTTGCGCGATATTTTGGAGTTCACCGCAAGACTGTCAAGAAGATGTGCCAATATGCAGTGCCGCCGGGTTACCGACGCAAGAGAGAACCCGCTTCCCCTAAGCTAGCTGGATTCACTGGCATCATTGATGCCATTCTGGAAGCTGACAAACAAGTTCATTCCAAGCAACGCCATACTGCGATACGGATACTGGAGCGATTGCGTGAAGAACACGGCTTTACTGGTGGTTATACCATCGTACGCAACTATGTTAACCCATCTTTAACATCATATTTTAAAAAACCATAACAATCATGATGTTACAAGGAAAAAATGATCGTAAGGCACTACATTTGATTTTTTCTGTTACATCAAGCTTATACGTATGTCTTGATAACTCCTCCTGCTAGCGGATCTAAGTTTAGCGCCTGGTAGATAGCGGCCAGTTCCGGCTCCGTACGTGTAGCCT
>NZ_FNDH01000032.1 GCF_900100485.1 Nitrosomonas sp. Nm132
GAGGGTCGATTCCTCCATCATCTATAGAGCTTAAGCTCAGCTTTACGCAAATAATTTTGCGTTTGTTGCGCGTCTACAGCGCACTTGCGGCGTGCTTTGATACCGTTCCAGCACCACGCCGTCGCTCATGATGCCGCTGTTCAGATACGCTCGTATCAGCCGGATGATCCCAGCGTCGTCGATGCGTTTCTTCAGGCGGTCAATGAGGATGTCGTGATTGACGCGATCAAAGAATTTCTCCAAATCGACATCGACCACGACCACGATCTTCCGTCCCGTCTGGATGTAGCCTGCGCCGCGAGAATCGCGTCGTGGGCTCGCCTTCCCGGTCGGAAGCCGTAGCTGTGTTCGCTGAATGTCAGGTCGAGCATCGGTTGCAGCACCGCTTGCTGGATCAGCCGATCCGTGACCGTCGGGATGCCCAGCTCGCGCTCGCCGCCGTCCGGTTTCGGGATTCTGACCCGTCGTACCGGACTGGGCCGGTACGTCTCCCGCAGCAGTTGTCCCCGAATTTTCGGCCACGCCGTAATGAGGTGGCGTCCAGTCTGCTCGATATTCAGACCATCGACCCCCGCCGCCCCTTTGTTGGCTTTGACCCGTTTCCACGCTCGCTGCAGGTTCTCTCTCGCCAGGACGGCTTGCAGCAGCCCCGGCCCTATGCTCTCGGTGTCTTGTCGCGGGTCGCCCGCTTCGTCGCTGACGGGATCACGCCCGGCTTCACCGTGCGCTACGCCTGCCCGCTCTGCTCGCGCAGACTTCTGACGCATTGCGTTCAACATCAACATGGCCTCGAACATTTCCCCTCGTTCGGCCCTTCGTCCCTTGCTGGCGACTACTACGGCCTCTGCTGACTTCTCGCTCCACCTTGCAGTGTCAGCCTTTTAGCCATGAGGCGAGATCTCCCCGGGTAAGAACGCACTCCTTCACTGCACAACCGCCGGATTTACGCCCACTCGCCCTGCTCGGCAACGCCTTCTATCCAGTTCTTGTCCATCGGCTCGCAGCTTCGCTCCACGCTTCCTCCCCACAATCGGTCGCCCTCATGCAGTTGCACTTCGCTTCGTTCGCTGTGATCAACTTACGGAAGGACTTTCACCTCCAAGAGTGCGCCCGTGCCGGGCGCACGCAAGAAAAAGGGGCGCCATTTCTGGCACCCCTCAAATATGATTAAATGCAATAACTAAATTTAACTTTTCCGGACTTTCCTACCCGACAGTGGATGGCTAGAAAATGGCTCAAATCGCTCAAAGCCTCTAACATCGACAACACCACCACCGCGCGTATATTCATCTTCAAAATGATCTAGAAACTCCATAAAAGTATGATCAACCAAATTCGCGTTCTGAAAATCGATCACTACTTCCTTGCCAGGCTTAAATTGATTAAATACCTTTTTAAAGCCTATCAAATTAGAGAATATAGCTGAATCACGAATTGTTAGATAATACTTATCATTCTCCTCCTTTAGCTCATATCTCGCAGAAAAAAGATTGCTCAATTTTGCACCATTGACAATATGAAAGAGAAATTTGACCAAAATACCGGAGGCAACTCCCATGAGCAAATCAGTTGCAACCGTCACAGCAATGGTGACAACAAAAATTGTCAGTTGCTCGCTACCAATTTTGTAGGTTTTGAAGAATTCATGCGGATGCGCGAGGCGCCATCCGACAAATACTAGCATCGCTGCCAATGCTGCATTTGGAATCATCTCAATGATTGGAATCATTAGTAACATCGATATAAACAAGAAGAATCCGTGGAAGAAATTTGCCCAGCGCGTCCTCGCTCCAAAACCGATGTTAGCAGAGCTACGAGCCACTTCCGATATCGCTGGAGAACCTCCCAGTACAGCGGCAAGCGTGTTACCTGCGCCCACCGCAATCAGATCCTTGTTGAAATGAGACTGACGTTTCCATGGATCCATATTATCGATAGCCTTGACTGTAAGACAAGACTCAAGACTTCCAATAACCAAGAACATCACAACATATTTCCAGAAAGTAACGGTACCAATACCCGAGAAATCCGCATTAAAGCCAAGAACTCCCCAGAAATCTCCGATCTGAACAAGCGCATGCGCCCCTTGAGTTGTCTTGTAATCGAAAAATATCGTTGCAGGTATTGCTATCAGTAATACGAGCATTGGTGCCGGAATTTTTTTGGCTAGCGGATTCTTTATTTTTGGCATGATCAACATGAGCGCGAGGCTGATTAATCCAACCACTGCGATAGGCCAATTAGGATTCATAAGAGACTTTGGCAACGCAGCATAGAGCGCAACAGGATTCATTCCCTTCAGATCTGCTGGATCAATTCCCAACATGATATGAGCTTGCTTGGAAATAATGATCAGCCCAATAGCAGCCAGCATTCCATGGACAGCTGAGTGTGGAAAGAAATCACTCAATGAACCCGCTTTCAGAAAACCTATGACAACTTGAAGAAATCCAGCAACGACCATCACTCCCAGCGCCATACGCCAACCTTCTATTCCGCCACCAAACTCCATTACACATCCAGCAACAATAGTAATCAACCCAGCTGCCGGCCCTTTGATCGTCAAAGAAGAACCAGCAAAAAAGGCAACCAACAAGCCTCCTATCATGGCAGTCAGCACACCCATTGCAGGAGGAAATTCTCCTGCCTTAGCAATCCCTAAACTAAGCGGTAATGCCAGTAGAAAAACAAAAAAACCTGCCATAAAATCATATTTAAAGTTCTCTTTTAATCCAGCTAACCCATCTTTTGGAATACTTTGCTGCGATGTGTCCATCTATACCTCCAGTTATGTTAATAAAATATGCACGGCTTGATTAAGACGATCTATTTGGAACTTCATGATAAGTTTTGGCATGAGGCCCCAGGAAAATACGGGAATACATCCTTATTACCGAAAGACCTAGTAAAATGTAACTTATGGCTAGAATAATCGCGAAATCGATCTGTTCTGTATGGATATAGGTAAAAACTAAATCCACACCCAGGAAAGAAGGTGTGATAGGAAATGCCATTAGCCCGAGGCATGATAAAAAGAAGATTAATGCCAGATCTGGATGCTCATAAATATGGCCTTGAAAATCATTCCAGTCGATCTTGCCTTCGAGTGTTTTTAATCTATCTAACGCAGCAAATCCTATTATTCCTGAGAGGAGAACACCACCTAAATAAATGGCCATCTCAATGAAGTTTGATTCTTCATAAAAAGAAACGGCCAGTGTTATCCAAAAGTGATATACAACCATGAGCACCCAGCTGAATTGCGCGTTTCTTCTTTCTGTGAAAGATCTAATCACCATCAGCAAACCAACAAAAGCAAAGAATGTCGGGAACAGATAATAAATCGATTGTGGAATGCTACCTTTTGCGTAGATACAGGTAACACCAATAAAAGTACTGATGGCGATGAAGTTGAAAGCCGTATTTTCTCCTATACCATCCAGTTTTCTGCCAAGCCATTTCATCGGATTCCATAAGATAAAATATATGAATGAGTCCAAGTAAAATTCTTTGGTACTCAATAAATAGACACTATATTTAAGCTTCCTTAAGGCCCTATTCTTGTCATTAGGGAGCCGAGGAATAAAATTATAAAATTGTTCCCGAATGAGATAAGACACTACCGAAGGTGAAACTAAAATTTGGTACGTCCTTAAGAATGCATTCCCAGCCAAGTGAAAGAGTGCTAAATCATGTAATCCTATGGCCACTTCGATAAATATGATTCCAATTTGGGCAGTAGAAGAATAGGCAATCTGTGTCTTAATGGACGACTGTACGCGGGATATCAGTGTGGCCACAATACTGGTTGCTAGTCCTATTACGGCGACAAGTATAACGATAGGTGTCAGATGCTCCCAGAACGGGTAAGCTCTTAACAAAAGAAAAACACCCAAATGTACCGATAGTGAGCCATAAAAGATCGCACTGGAAGGAGTGGGCCCCTCCATGGCTCGTGGCATCCAAGAAGTAAAGGGAAGTTGTGCTGATTTCACGGCGGCGGCAAGCAAAATCATGAGCGAAATCACGATACTGATTGTCATATGACTATGAATCTGCGCCTGAACTACTTCACTATTCGTCAATTTTATGAATGTGATATTTTCGTGCCATAAATGATGACTTAACCAGATGCAAAAAAGCAGACCCATATCGGCTATACGAAATACCGTAAACACTTTCAAGGCATTTTTAACAGGCAAGAATCTATCTCTGTAGAAACCGATCAACAGAAATGAGCAGATACCCAATACCTCCCACCCAATAAACAATGTTTCAAAATTGCCTGAGAAAATGACAATGTTGTAGCCAAGATAGAACAACAATAATGCATTAAAAAAACGCTTGTACCCATTGTCACGATGTAAATAGTATGAACTGTAAACAGTTACCAACAATATCAGGAAGCTACCGATAAATAGGAAAACAGTGGTGACTTTATCGAAATAGAATGAGATAAAAAACTGATAGTCAGGCGATTCATATAAGCTAAATTCAGTGGTCTGATAGGTTGGAAAATCGCCTGGAAATAGCCAGAAAGCGATAAACAACCAGGCACAGATTAAATGAAATCCTACAGTCGCAAGTGAGGTCCAAGCAATGAATCTCTCCATTCTCGCTGGAATAAACAGACTCGCTGCAAACCCAACAAATGGAATAATAATCAGATACTTAAGAAGCGGAGCTAGTAAGAAAGTCATCATGAAACCTCATTCTTATTTAATGAGATAAACGGGCAGATTTTCTTTGGTCGCATCAACGATATGTGTCGTTGGCGCCTCGATGGCCGACTCTATGATCGGAATCGTATCAGAGATGATATCAATCGGCTGCGGCAGCGGCTTGAAAGGCACAAATTTACCATCCCTGAACAGGAAAATTTCGCGTGTTTCCGGATGCACTGCAACGATGCGTACCCACTCATTAATATAAAACTCATAAGTTGCCGCTTCTTGGTTAATCGACTTTAAAACGACATCGGGGAAATGTTCGACAATGACAAGCAGCCTAACAGGGTCATGCACCTCAATCATCTGACTTGGGAGACCCGGTCTTAAGTCACCATCGCTACCATTAGCAACACCAATCAATCCCATAATGTTATACGGAAGCTTTGTTCCCGCGCCCATTCTATAATTGTCCATGCGCGAGAAAAAATACTCCAGGTTGATCCCTCCCAAAACAGGCCCCACTGGCCTCATGACCATCAGCAGATATTTTCCATCTGGGTCAACACGGTAGTTAAAAGAGTTCATGAACGCCCTGCGATCCAAAAAGATTCTTTTGGTTAACTGACGTCTGCCCACAACACAGATTGCATTAGTGGCATGATTCAGTTCAGGCCGTGGTTCAAAAAGAGAGACCGAACGTTTGCGGACTTCTTCATGAATTTTTTCTGCTTTATCTTTGGTATTGATCGACAACAGCCTTCGTGAACGTTCCTTCGCATTAAGATCCAGTGCTTTGTTTATCACAGATACATTCTTGCGGTGCCGAGTAAGATTTTCAGGAGATAATGCATCTTCATCAAAATAAGATACTTCATCACGGGTTGTATCGTGCAAACCACCCACAAACTGAGTGCCGCTCGGAATGTTGATTCCCCTGGGACGAAGAATCTTTCTGACTTCAGCATGATTAGCAATATGGCAAATCACACGCGCATTCACCGAGCCTGGCCTACCTGAGCAAGCACCGCAATCATAAGCGGCATAATGTGGATTATTTATGCTACTTGCGCCGTGACCAAATACATAGACAATCGGCGCAAAATGATCAATAAGTCCTATCCCTTTCAACAGATTCTCCAGATTAGTTGCCATTTCTTCAATGGTAAACCCTATTTGCAAACCATTTTCTTTATCATCTGGATTCTTATTCTCAATGGTAAGCGATGAAAGCTGATACATATGCGCGAATGACGAAGCCATTGCAGGTGCTGCAGTAGGTCTAAAAACACTAAAGGCCAATTTCAAAACAGAGAGGAATCCCAACGTCTGGGTAATTAACCAGCCATGGAAAAGAGCATGTGATAACTTGGAAAGTAGTGGTTCACTCTTCCGTGGATGGTGAGTTTCTGTTTCCTTGATCAGATGCTTGGGTGTGTTGGGCGCTGGGCATAGTTTGGTGTAAAACTTCCCATGTTCAGGCTGAAAAAAGAACTGAACGCCAAAAAATCCCGGCGTACCAAATGTTTCACATTTAGAATCAATGCCTTCAATATGACGACGAAACGAGCATTCTCTATCATCCAGACAAAACATTGCCTGAAAACTTTTATCATCTGTTATATTCTCTTGCGGTTTTTCTTGTAATTGAATTGCAGCAAGCACTTGATTGTAGTAAGACCACTCGAAAGCTTCATGCCATAATATGATAGCTTCATCAAGCTCAGTTTCTGGCACATCTGAAAAAAGTGGCTCTGGTCGATTCATCAATTTGCCAGCCAGTGGTGACCAGATTTCACCAAATTGAGCATCTAATGTATCAATTTCAAGCAAGAGCTCAAATTTGATCAAATCATGCAACGTAATATCTTTTCGGTTTAGGAAAAACTGAGGCTGATCTTCAGCTACAGCGACAATACCTGACCAGCCTTGATGAGCAAATTGTTGATCGTACAAATAATGTTCATAGAGTGACTCATCACCAACAAGAATATTTAATAATTTACTGATGCTGCAATCATCGGAAAGAAGAAGCTCCCTTGCTCTCGTTTTTTTGAAAAGGCTGATAGCACTTTCTTTTTCTAAATCTCTCATGGCGGAAAGAAAATCTCTATCGCCAATAGGAAATCCCCAAACAGATATTCCTTGATCAAGATAATTACAAAGAATTCTAAATAAGAATGGCTGAATGAGTAGATCTAAATCAATACGATAAGCTGTTTTCCAGTTAGCTCTTAACTGACCAATTCTTGCGGAGATAGAAGTGTTATATTTTTGATTGAGAAGTTTATCTATCCACTCATCAGCTCTATCCGCCCCTTTTCTCTCTGAAACAATTCTTTTCAGAACATCTTCTCTAATGCGACCAGAATGATAAAGTGCTCGATATTCCTCTAATTGAAGTTTTGTTTGATAACCAAAAATTTTTGCTGCTTTCCTAGCTGCATCATGGAATTTCATTTGCTGAAATGCATGCAGCGTATTGTGATGAATAAAATCTTTTAGGGGTGCTTGAGCGGGCAAGTAGTGCTTTAAATCATGAAGTACCTTATGTTCATCAAAAGATGAATTCTGTGTATCCATTTGAGAATCCCTGTTACCAAATTCAAGCGTATTTTCAATTATCAATTCCCACGCGAATAAGCAGCCACTATGACGATTGGATTACACAAAAGAAATTTAAAGCGAATTCATTAATAATTTTTTCTTCGAATTCATTCTTTATTTAAAAATCGCTGTAACGCCTTATTTAATAAATTATTATGAAATTTATTTACCACCAATTAAGTCAATATGAACAATAGAATATGACGTCATCACACATATATTCCTAATATTTATAGATAAAAATTAACACATTGAGCGTGAAGAATTCGTGAAGTATAGAGAACAAATTATTAAAGAAAATTCTGAGTAAGTAGCAATTTTATGAAATGAAAAATAAATAAGTTGAGAATATTTCATGAGAGGAGCGTTATTTAAACCGTTGTAAGATTTAACGGTCTTACGCAAGCTTAGCGAAGCACATTAACTCGAGGTGCCGATATTGAGTATTCCTGAAGGAATACTGGTTATGTCACTCCTCCAAGGAGAGTACAGATAACGCGTTGGACCTTCCCATTGGTTTGAGGTCTATTAACATAGGTAAATTTCTGACCGATACCGTGCTGCTGGCAAGCCGCACTAACGCATGCTGCTCGGCATCTGCATACCTTTGTGCCGTTATGTCGTTATCGCAATAGGCACAATCAATCTCATAAGAGCACTGGGAAATAATTGTGGCTATGAGGAAGCAAGCAGCGCTGACTTGGATTTGTCAGGCAGAATAGCGGCATTCAATTCGCGAAAGAAGTCGTCAATGACTACAAATTTGTGATGAGTATAACTGCCCTTTACATAGCAGCAAGCATTGGGGGGTCAAAATGAACCAGCTCACCAGGAGAGAATTTGTATACCGACGAGTTTGCGTTGTCGGTGCTCCTGGATGGCCTTCTCTATCTTGGTAAGTCTGTTCTGGGCATCATAGTAATAAGCGGATGAGAGCGTCTATTCAGGCTAAGCAGCTTGTTATAATCTCGCCCATTTATGAATCTGATAAATCATTACTCGACTGAGCTGGTACCGTTCTGCCAGGGTAGTTACTGTCCAACGCTATGTGTTTGCGAAAGCCACCAGCTCTCCTGGTGATCCAGTAAGATTAATCAGCAATATTTATGGATGTTCAGCTACGGTATTCTTCTAAATACCTACAACACTAGAAATTCTTATGCCTTAAGGAAAAAGGATATGAAAAACTGCTCCATTTCCAGGGGTGCTATCAACTTCAATCTTCCAATCATAGTAATCACAAATACGTTTAACAATCACGAGTCCGATTCCTAATCCCTGCGTTTTTTTAGATCCACGAAAAAAGCGTTCATAAAGAAAAGGCATGAAAGCAGGCTCAATACCAATACCTGAATCGGCAATTGATAAGCACTTATTATTAAAACTGATCCGAATAAACCCCTGCTCAGTATATTGGACCGCATTTCGTAGTATATTGACAAGAACGGTATACAATGCTTGTCTATTTAAAGTCAGCACAAGACCTGGTTTAATAGACACGTCAAGCGCAAGATTTTTTTTATATATTTCCTCACAAAACTGCTCAACTGCATCATAAACGCATTCAGCAATAGCAACAGGCTCCATCGTACCCAAAGCCTGCTCGCGCGCCAGAAAGAGTAATGCTTGTACTTGCTCACTCATACGGAAAGAGACCGCCTCGATATTTTTTATTCGAGTGTACGCTTTACTGGATAAATTTTGTTCAGCAAGCAGTAATTCACAGCTAGTCAAAATAGCTGTAATTGGAGTGCGAAGTTCATGACTAATATTGGCGGTAAACTCCTGTTCACGCTGTAGCATTCGCACGATGCGGTACTGGTAATCTTCCAGTGTGCGCGCAAGCTGCGCAACTTCTTCATCCTGGCCAGGCTGACTCAATGACACACACTGGATATTATTCGAGACCAGACCTTGTGCATTATGATTGGCGGGTAACAAACGCTTTACTCGTTCGGCCAGATCCGTTACCTGCTTTACCAACAAACCAGCAAGCAAATACCCTATCAAAAAGGCAATCGCAACAACTGTAATCAAGGATAAGACAACGAGAAACCTAAACTCACGCTGCCGCTGCTCATGAAGTCCAATTTGGTATGCAACAATAAATTTTGCGTCATCTGCATGTCTAACTAAAATACGAATTTCCTCACCATAATGGAATATTTTATGCGACCCAGAGGTCAGTCTTTGCAGATAATCAGGCAAATGCGAATCATCGGTACCGTTATGTATCATGTAACTTCTAAGACTGGATCCTACTTGCGGCGTAAAGCTGGTATGCTGACGGTAGTGATGAATCACATGATTCATCTCAGTCTTCATAATCTGTGTGATATGCGCTTCTTCAATATCATCAGAAGCAAAATAAAGACTGACAGCAAGCGCACCGACAGTGATGATAGAGAAAATTGCAAGCGCCAGCGTCACACGCAGGCGAATGCCACGCGGACGAATGCCGTATTTAGTCTTGAACACCAGAACTCAGACAGTAACCTAGACCATGAACCGTTTCAATGGGATCATATCCACCAGCTTTTGTTAAAGCCCGTCTCAGTACATGCATATGACTACGCAACGTATCACTCGTTTCCTGCTCTTCTTCCCAAGCTTCATGCTCCAGTTCCTTGCGACTGAAGACGCGCCCTGGTTCACTCATCAATAGCGCGAGTAACCGAATACACTTCGGTGGCAATTTAACATCATGATCCTTAAAACGAATCGATAACGTTCTTGGGTCAAAAGAAAGATCACCCACTTCCAATTTTCGTACAGCAACTTTTCCTTTATATCGCTTATGCATCGCGGTTAAGCGCGCTTCAACTTCTTTAAGTGCAAATGGTTTAACCAGATAATCATCCGCTCCATTCTCAAAACCGATTAGCTTATCTTCTAACGTATCACGCGCTGTTAGCATTAATATTGGCACATCAATTTCGCATTCATGACGAAGCTTGTGGCATAACGTCATACCGTCTAATTTAGGTAATTTCAGATCGAGCAAGATGACATCAAACGATTGCGTGCTTGCAAGACGAAATCCTGTCATCCCATCAAGCGCGGCATCAGCACTATGGCCACGCGACTCCAGGTAATCATAAAGATTCGTGGCTATCGCCTGGTCATCTTCGATAATGAGTATACGCATATGCAAAAAATATTGATCGTGATCGTATTAGAGACAACAAACTAATCCATATGATACTTACGACTAAGTGTATGAACAGCTTCCACAAGAGTCAATGCATTTTCGGGAGGAGTAAACTGAGAAATCCCATGACCAAGATTAAATACATGCCCGGTACCACGACCATAACTAGCCAAAACTTTTTCAACCTCAGCAGTAATCGTATCTGTTGTGGCGAATAATACCCCAGGATCAAGATTTCCTTGCAATGCAACGCTATCATGCACGCGGCGACGTGCTTCACCAATATCTATTGTCCAATCAAGCCCTATCGCATCACATTGACTATCGACCATTTTTTCCAGCCACAGCCCTCCACCCTTAGTAAAGATAATGTTGGGAATACGCACCCCATCCTGCTCACGCTTTAACCCTGCAATAATTTGCGTCATATAATTCAAAGAAAACTCCAGGTAAGCAGAATGTGACAACGCTCCACCCCAAGTATCAAATATCATGATAGCTTGGGCTCCCGCCTCAATTTGAGCATTCAAATACGCTGTGACTGCCTGCGCATTGATATCGAGAATATGGTGCAGCAGATCAGGGCGTTGATATAGCAAGGTCTTGATTTGACGGAAATCGGTGCCTCCACATCCTTCCACCATATAGCATGCAAGTGTAAATGGACTGCCGGAAAAACCGATGAGCGGAACCTGGCCACTCAATGCCTTACGAATTTGTGAAACTGCATCGATGACATAACGCAAATGCACATCAGGATCAGGCACGATAAGAGAACGTATTTCCCATTCTTCACGCAAAGGTCGCTCAAATCGTGGCCCCTCTCCTTCTGCAAAATATAACCCCAATCCCATTGCATCAGGTATGGTAAGAATGTCGGAAAATAAAATGGCAGCATCCAATGGAAAGCGGGCTAATGGCTGCATAGTTACTTCCGTGGCAAAATTAGGATTCTTGCATAACGACAGAAAATCGCCTGCACGAGCACGTGTCTGGTTGTATTCAGGCAAATAGCGTCCAGCCTGTCGCATCAGCCATACAGGAGTATATTCAGTCGGTTGACGTAGTAATGCCCGTATGAGGGTATCATTTCTTAGTTTTGTCATTGAATGATCTATCTAATTTTTATCGATAATATAATAATTATAATGGTTGACAGAAAAAATTAATTCCGTAGAAATTTTTTCCAATTTAGTTTCCAAATTAACTGCGTATGTTACCAGTGATTGGCTTTAGGTTTACACATTTCAATTAAGGAATTTTTGGACAAGTTGAATTTCCTTGTTCCTACGCAGACCGGGAACCCGGAAAACGAAATTATAACAAGGCCAAAAATCAACGAACTGAATACCCGCCTTCCCCGACCAGGGTCGAGGGTAAGCTTCTTGGACCTGACGACTTTTTTCAGAAACGCTTTAGCTAAGTAATTTATAAGGTAATTATATCCAGTGCCTCGCATCCAGTCTTCTTAGCTTCGACACACTTAATCCTAGCTTAGGATAGTAAAGTTATTTTGATGTTTTCCAATTAATTCAGTAAAATACGTTGCGTTATTATAGTGTTGTGGCTGCATTTTTTTAAACCTTGCTTCATCGCAAACATACAATATTAGCGGGAAGCTTTACCCATAGGGATATTATGAGACATTACGAAATTGTTTTTATCGTTCACCCAGATCAAAGTGAACAAGTACCTGCGATGATTGAACGCTACCGCGGGATCGTTACATCAAAAGATGGAAAAATTCATCGTGTCGAAGACTGGGGGCGCCGTCAACTTGCCTATCTTATTCAGAAAGTACACAAAGCGCACTATGTCCTAATGAATATCGAATGTAACCAGGAAACGCTAGGCGAACTTGAACATGCTTTCAAGTTCAGTGATGCTGTACTTAGGCACCTAACAATCAAAATGGATCAGGCCATCACCATACCATCAATCATGATGCAGGAAGATAAAGCCAAGCTATCTACAGCTAGCGATGACGTAGGAGATAATCCAGAAATCGCACAAAAAAGCACAGAAGCCGGGATAGAGGATATATCTGAAAAAACCAGCGCTGAAGTCTAGAATCAGGTAAGCTATTGAATTGTAATCAGACTATCATTTGCGGGAAAATTGTAAAGCTTGCCCAGTTGCGTTATACCCCTGCGGGGAAAGCAATTATAGAATTCGAGATAAGCCATCTCTCGAATAAGATTGAAGCAAGCATTCAGCGTCGGGTAACTTGCGAAATTTTTGCTGTAGCATTAGCTGATATGGCTAAAACAATTTCTGGCATGGAAGTTGGCAGCGTCGTTAAGCTAACTGGATTTCTTGCAAAAAGAAATAAAATCAGTACCCAGCTAGCATTGCATGTAACGCATATCGATACCATATAAATATTTAGGAAATAGGAAAATCACGATGAGATTCACAAGAAATAAAGATAGCAAAATCAAAGCCAAAGAAAAAATGGCTAATCGTCCATTATTTAAACGTAAAAAGTTTTGTCGCTTTACAGTAGAAGGCATCAAAACGATCGACTATAAAGATATCGATATATTGAAAGACTTTATCAGTGAGAATGGCAAAATCATTCCTGCTCGTATTACCGGAACAAAAGCATATTATCAGCGCCAGTTAAATACAGCGATAGAGCGTGCACGTTTTCTTGCGTTATTGCCCTATACTGATCGACATTGAGAGCTGAGGAGAAATATCATGCAAGTAATACTAATGGAGAAAATTGCAAGCCTCGGACAATTGGGTGACATCGTCAACGTTAAAAGAGGGTATGCTCGTAATTACCTGATACCACAAGGCAAGGCTAAATGGGCTACCGAAACGGCGATCGCTGATTTCAAATCCAAGCGTGCTGAGCTAGAGAAAAAACAGGCAGAGGCCATGACAAGTGCTCAAGCGCTCGCAGCAAAACTGGATGGATTGCTTGTGCAAATTACCCAGAAAAGTGGATTGGATGGTAAATTGTTTGGCTCAGTTACCAATTCAAATATCGCTGAAGCACTTAAAGATCAAGGCTATTCTATTGATAAATCAATGATTCGTATGCCAGAAGGCCAACTCAAACAAGTAGGTGATTATACGCTTACCATCGCTCTGCATAGTGATGTATCGGCACATATTACCGTGTCAGTTCTGGGCGAAGCTACTGCCTAAGCGCTTCTAATTTTATTATGAAAAGGACTGGCAACAGTCCTTTTTTTATTCTCATCATTCAATGATAGAATCTTTTCTATCAGTGTTTGTAGATTCTATCGGATTCCTATGGTTCAATCCCCAATTAGCATAGCTCATAATGAGTTATTAGAAATTTACAAGACACCACCTCATTCAGTTGAAGCCGAACAATCGGTATTAGGTGGATTAATGCTGGATAATCACGCATGGGACAAAATAGCAGATATCATTACTCACACCGACTTTTATCGGCAAGATCATCAGCTCATCTATCACCATATCTGCAACCTAATAGAGCAAAATAAACCTGCTGATGTTATTACTGTAGCGGAATCACTTGAAAACACAGCTGAATTACAGAATGTTGGAGGACTGGCTTATATCGGTTCGATAGTACAAAATACGCCAACAGCTGCTAATATCCGCCGCTATGCTGAAATAGTGAGAGAACGCTCCATTATGCGTAAGCTTGCTCAGATCAGCACACAAATCGCCGACTCTGCCTATAATCCGGCAGGACGTTCTGCATCAAACCTCTTGGACGAAGCAGAAAGCAAAATATTTGAGATTGCTGAAATTGGTGCTCGTGGCAAGCAGGGGTTTATCGATATCCAGCCGCTATTAAAGCAGGTCGTAGAACGTATTGAAATGCTGTATAGCCGCGACAATCCGAGTGATGTCACGGGCATTGCATCTGGTTTTCATGATTTAGACCAGAAAACCTCAGGCTTTCAGCCTGGAGACCTTATCATCGTGGCAGGTAGGCCATCTATGGGAAAAACAGCTTTTGCCCTTAATATTGCAGAACATGTGGCATTAGCACTCAATAAACCAGCTGCTGTATTTAGTATGGAAATGGGTGGCGCACAACTCGCGATGCGTATGCTGGGCTCAATAGGCAGGCTTGATCAACACAAGGTGCGCACTGGACGCCTGGAAGATGAAGATTGGCCAAAACTCACTCATGCATTGGGAAAATTGAATGACGCACCTATCTTTATTGATGAAAGCGCTGCATTAAATGCCCTGGAACTTAGGGCCCGATCACGACGACTTTATCGTCAGCATGGAGAACTGGGATTAATCGTAGTCGATTACCTCCAGCTCATGTCTTCTCATACCCAAAGTGAAAACCGCGCTACTGAAATTTCTGAGATTTCGCGATCCCTCAAAGCTTTGGCGAAAGAGTTACAGGTACCTGTCATTGCGTTGTCACAACTTAATCGTAGCCTGGAGCAGCGGCCCAACCCGCACAAACGCCCGGTTATGTCCGATTTGCGTGAATCAGGCGCCATAGAACAAGATGCGGATGTCATTCTGTTCATTTACCGAGATGAAGTATACAACCCAGATACCCAGGATAAAGGAATCGCCGAGATCATTATTGGCAAACAACGCAATGGCCCAATTGGAAAAGTCGATTTAACCTTTCTAGGGGAATATACACGCTTTGAGAATTGCGCCCGACCTGAATATTATTGAGCGGGCAACCGATTGGTCCGCACTTCGATCAGTAAAAAATTTACTAGTCTCGATCCAATCGTCGATATTGTATGGCTTCTGCTATATGCCTGCTATTAATCTGCTCACTTGCTGCCAAATCTGCGATAGTGCGCGCCAGCTTTAAGATACGATGATACGCCCGTGCAGAAATATTCAAACGGGAAAATGCATGCTCCAATAAATGCTTACCCTGTTCATCCAGTTTGCAATGTTTATCTATCTCATGCACCTTCAAAACAGCATTCGTAGCATTCTGCCGCGCGAGTTGATACTGACGAGCAGTCTCGACACGTGCCCTCACCATGCGGCTTGATTCACTTTTCCCTTGATGCAGTAAATCCTGTTGCGGTACCGCGGGTACTTCAATCTGCATATCGATACGATCAAGTAGCGGGCCAGATATTTTTCCACGATAGCGCGCCACCTGATCAGGCGTACAGCGGCACTTCCCACCATAATGACCTAGATAACCACAAGGGCATGGATTCATCGCGGCGATTAACTGAAATCTCGCAGGAAAATTAGCTTGCCGTGCTGCTCGAGAAATTGTGATATAACCCGACTCGAGTGGTTCGCGGAGTACCTCCAATACTCTGCGGTCAAACTCCGGCAATTCATCCAGAAATAACACACCATGCATTGCCAGAGAAATTTCTCCTGGGCGAGGAACGCTGCCACCCCCCACCATGGCAACGGCTGATGCGGTATGATGAGGCGAACGAAAAGGGCGACGCTTCCAGTTAGTGATATCGAAGTGTCCGCTCGCAAGCGACTGCATGGCAGCGAATTCAAGCGCTTCTTGCTCCGTCATAGCGGGAAGAATGCCAGGAAGGCGTGCAGCCAGCATCGATTTTCCTGTACCCGGTGGTCCAATCATCAAAACACTATGACCACCCGCAGCAGCAATCTCCAGTACACGCTTAGCATGTGCCTGACCTTTTACTTCAGCCAGATCCGAGTGACAGTCTAAATCATTCGCATTGATAACATCAATTTCAGAAGGTGCTACGTGCTGCTGTAACGACTCATGCCCGGTTAAATGTGCGCAGATCTGAAGTAAAGATGTTGCAGGATAAACGACCGCCTCTTTGACCAGGGAAGCTTCTGCAGCATTGTACTGCGGTAGCACAAAGCTGCGCCCTGATCGTAATGCGCCATAGGTCATGGCTAACGCACCATGGATAGGTCGCAACGCCCCACTTAAGGAAAGCTCACCTACCCATTCATACTGATCGAGCTTATCAGCAGGTATTTGTCCGGTTGCAGCCAGTATGCCAAGTGCGATAGGCAAATCAAATCGACCACTTTCCTTGGGCAAATCCGCTGGTGCAAGATTGACTGTAACACGCTGCGCTGGGAATTTGAATCGCCCATTTTGTAGCGCAGCCCGCACTCTATCTTTACTTTCCTTTACTTCCGTCTCAGGTAATCCAACAATCGTGAAACTGGGTAAACCATTAGATAAATGGGTCTCCACGGTGACCAGTGGCGCCTCCATACCTGATAGTGCACGACTATAAAGGATAGCCAGCGACATGAAGAATAAGGAGTATAATAGAAATATCTCCTGTTATCAGAGAGTTAATAAACTCACAACAGGGAAACCGCGCAACCAGAAATCTAACTATCAGGAAATATTTACTCTAAATTCTAGCCTTCATAATTTGCATCGCCCGCAACAGTATCTGAGGCAGTAGGCTTCAATTGATTCTCCAGTGCCGCAACTTTTTCTTCTAGCTCGGTCAATTTTGCGCGTGTACGTTTAAGCACTTCTTGTTGCACATCAAACTCTTCACGCGTCACCACATCCAAGTGAGAAAGCATGCTTGTCAGCATGGCGCGCATATTCCTTTCAATATCCTTAGCTGGACTTTGCGCCACAATTTCACTGATCTTGGCGCCGATTTCATCCAAAACGTTTTTGTTAATCATTTTTTTCTCCATTAGCATTGATTAATTACCGAGTACCGACTATATAAGCCTGGTTACGGCATTTACAAGATAAAATCGCATACTTCAAACAAATAGGCAACCAGTAAACGAGTATCGAAGACTGTTACAAAACAAAATCCTGTGCGATGATCCTTTTCTTTTTTATACAATATTGATTCATGACTATCGAACGTTTGCAACTTCTGGAGAATTGGATAAAAGCAGAATTTCCTGGTAAATCTTTCGAGCTTTCCCCTGTTTCTGCTGATGCCAGTTTTCGTCGTTATTTTCGTATCACGATAGATACACAAACCATGGTTGCCATGGATGCGCCACCGCAGCTGGAAAACTGTACGCCTTTCCTCCATGCAGCTAAAGTATTTGCCACAGCAAACGTTCATGTACCTATTATATTGGCACAGAACCTGACGCAAGGCTTTTTATTACTCTCTGACCTGGGAAGCACCACTTACTTACAAACACTGGAAACAAATCCAGCCGCCGCGGATGAGCTTTATAAGGATGCAATCGATGCGCTGATTAAGATTCAGCTGATCAGTCAGGTGCATACATTCCCTGAATACGATGAAACGTTGCTCAGGAGAGAATTAGATTTATTTCCGGAGTGGTACATTATCCGGCATTTACAAGTAACACTTAATCAAAAGCAGGTCAATGACATGACCATCGTCTTCTCACGCATTCTTCAGAATAATCTTGCTCAGCCCCAGGTATTTGTTCATCGCGATTATCACTCCCGCAATTTAATGATGACCACCCCCAACCCGGGTATTATTGATTTTCAGGATGCAGTCCATGGTCCGATTACCTACGATCTGGTTTCTCTATTTAAAGATGCCTATATTCATTGGGAAGAAGCACAGATATTGGACTGGGTCATCCGTTACTGGGAAAAAGCGCGCAAGGCAGGGCTCCCCGTAACGGCTGATTTCTCCGATTTTTATCGAGATTTTGAGTGGATGGGTATCCAACGTCATCTCAAAGTACTGGGTATTTTCGCACGGCTTTACCATCGAGATCATAAAGATGCCTATCTCAGAAATATGCCACTGGTTATGGATTATTTACGCAAGGCATGCAAACGCTATCGGGAGCTTCATCCACTGTTTGGTCTATTGGATCAGCTTGAAGGCATTCAATCCACAAAGATTGGTTATACCTTCTAAGAGATGTTAGATCATTCATTTAAAGCCATGATTCTAGCAGCAGGCCGAGGCGAGCGCATGCGCCCTCTGACCGATACGTTACCCAAGCCATTGCTTCGTGCCGGAAATCGAATGCTGATCGAATATCATCTACAAAATCTGGCACGGGCTGGTTTTATGGATATCGTCATTAATCATGCTTATCTAGGTTACAAGATCGAATCGGCATTAGGTGATGGTCAGCGCTATGGACTCACTATTACTTATTCAAAAGAGACTACCATACTGGAAACAGCTGGTGGAATAGCCAACGCGCTCCCCCTGTTAACTAATCTCTCGGCAAGCCAGCCTTTCCTGGTCATCAATGCGGATATATTTTGCCAGATGGATTACCGCACCTTACTAGCGGTATTGCAGCGATTCCAAACAAATCCTGATGGCGATCTTGCTCATTTAATCCTGGTCGATAACCCCTCTCATCATCCTGACGGTGACTTTTTTCTAAAGCAGGGTCGGCTCGCAGCATCTGGGCATCATAGGCTCACTTTTAGCGGCATTGGTGTGTATCACCCTACACTCTTCAACCAGGTCGTGCCCGGCATCGCAACCAAACTCTCACCTTTATTACGCCAAGTAATCACTTCAGACAAAGCGAGCGGGGAATATTACCCAGGCATGTGGATGGATATCGGTACACCAGAACGATTGCAATTGCTTAATGCACAGCTTTTGTGAAAGTGGCTCCGTTATTGAATTCCTCAATGATCATCCATTTATGCCAGGCTTTCAATCGATGGCATTAAGTAACGTGAGTTCGACGCAAGAAAAGCTGTAAAAGGAATCGGAATTCCTTATGATGAAACGATTTTAGGAAAGAGCTTCATCACTAGAGGATTCAGGTTCCGATGGATACTATAGCGATTTTTTGTGCGAGTGACGACTTTTGCCAGGAGTTTGAGTCGTGGTGGGGTTTCATCTGCCGGGTTACCGGACGTTTAAGCACTGTTACCTGAATCAGGTATTGAGGAATGAGCGGCCTTATTTTCCAGGGTTAGTGAGCTACAATCGTTTTGTTGAGCTGTTGCAAGGTAACGCTGGTGCCCTTGAGCTATTTTCTGATCAGCCGTTTTGGGCGCTGCAGTGGGATGAGCTTCATTGATTCGACCGAGATCAGTGCATGTCACAATCGCCGCATCTGGTCACATAAAGTAATGGCGGCGTTTGCTGCCAGGGAAAAGACCCGCGTAGATTGGTTTTATGGATTCAAGCTGCACTTAATCATTAATGACTAGGGGGAATTACTGAGTGTGAAAATAACGGCAGATCATGTCGATGATCGTGACCCGGTGCCAGAGCTGGCATGTTCTTTATTTGGGAAACTCTTTGGTGACCGGGGCTACATCTCTCAGCCGCTCTTTGAGCAACTCTGGGAGGAAGGCGTGCAACTCGTTACCAAGCTGCGTAAAAACATGAAAGGCAAGCTGCTGCCGCTGTTTGACAAACTTTTGTTGCGTAAACGCTCGATCATGGAGACTGTCAACGATCAACTAAAAAACATCTTGCAAATCGAGCCTTCCTGTCATCGCAGCCCATTTAACTTTTTTGTTAATCTGATAGCCGGGCTGGTAGCTTACGCATTCCGTGAGAAGAAGCCCTCACTTAATATCAGACCCTCTCAAGCTCTTCCAGTTGTGTTGATGTGATCCTTATGTCGAACTCACGTTAAGTAACTAATCATCCCTAAGTTCATGCATTCCATTACCTCCCGCGAACATGTTCTCTTCAAGCAGCTAGTCAAGCTGGAAAAATCATCACGGCAGCGACGATTAGATCGTTTGACGTTGCTCGACGGTACGCATCTCATTCAGGCCTATCATGCTGCACAACAAGTACCGCTCAAACTGATCGTGAATGAATCGAGATGCGAACATGCAGAAATAAAACACTTGTTGAGCGAATTTAGTAAACGCGCTGAAATCAATATCGTGATCTTCAGTGATGCCTTGTTTAGGCAGATATCCCCTGTCAAAACGCCGACCGGCATCCTGGCACTCATTGCTATCCCCCCATCCGAACCTAATACTGTTAATGACAATCAGGTATTTTGTGCATTGCTGGAAGCAATACAGGATCCCGGCAACCTGGGTTCGATACTGCGTTCAGCTGCCGCGGCTGGCATCAGTGATGTTTATTTATCCGATGATTGTGCGGATGCCTGGTCTCCCAAAACACTGCGGGCAGCAATGGGAGCACACTTCTCGCTGACCATTCATGAGCAATCTGATCTGGTACAGGTAGCCCAGCATTTTCACGGCAAAGTCATTGCCACCGCTTTACAGGCTACACAGCATCTTTATGAGACCGATCTCAACGGTCCGGTTGCATTTGTGTTTGGCAACGAGGGTGCAGGATTGTCGCAAGAAATACTCCATGCGGTCAGCGAGCAAGTCATGATTCCCATGTTGGACAATACGGAATCACTCAATGCTGCTGCTGCTGCAGCGATTTGTTTTTTTGAGAAAGTCAGGCAGCAATCCTTCTCAAATGTTTAAACATCGAATTTGGTCAGGCTTCCTCAGGTTCCGGATCATCGGCCAATGGCGGTCTTGACTCTGATGAAGAAGTTATCGTGATCTTGCTTCCGATCGCTCCTGGGATGCGGGGTGTTTCGCATACCACATCAGCATTTTGTGCGCGATGACGCAGGGCATGGTCCATCAGCACCAATGCCAGCATAGCTTCGACGATAGGTGTCGCGCGTATGCCGACACAAGGATCATGCCTGCCATGGGTTTCAACAATCGCTGGATGACCTGCCTTGTCGATGGATCTTCTCTCCAGGCGTATGCTCGATGTCGGCTTGATCGCCACATTGACAGTAATGGGTTGACCCGTAGAAATGCCACCTAGAATGCCGCCAGCGTTATTGCTCAAAAACCCCTCAGGGGTCATCTCATCCGAATGCTCTGTTCCCTTTTGACTGACACTGGCAAATCCCGCCCCAATCTCCACACCTTTAACAGCGTTAATGCTCATCATGGCATAAGCGATTTCTGCATCCAGCCGATCATATACGGGCTCTCCCCAACCCACTGGCACTCCCTCGGCGACGACGCTAATTTTTGCACCCACTGAATCGCCGGATTTGCGCAGGCGATCCATGAAGTCTTCAAGCTCAGAGACGATACTGTTATCCGCAGCAAAAAATGGATTCTGGTTCACATCATCCCACTGTTTGAATGGCATGATGACAGATCCCAGCTGCGCCATATAGCCTCGAATGATGATGCCATAGGTTTCATGCAGCCATTTCCTGGCGATAGCCGCCGCTGCAACCCGTACCGCAGTTTCACGCGCGGAAGCACGTCCGCCACCACGATAATCGCGAATACCATATTTTTGCCAATAAGTATAATCGGCATGTCCGGGGCGAAATACATCCATGATTTTGCTGTAATCCTTGCTGCGCTGATCTTCGTTGCGAATCAACAAGGCGATGGGTGTACCCGTCGTTTTACCTTCAAATACACCCGAAAGAATCTCGACGCTGTCGGCTTCACGCCGCTGCGTAACATGGCGCGAGGTTCCCGGTTTGCGCCGATCCAGTTCTCGTTGAATATCTTCTTCTGATAAGGCCATTCCCGGCGGGCATCCATCTACTACGCAACCAATCGCCGGGCCATGCGATTCACCAAACGATGTGACACAAAAAAGTTTTCCAAACGTATTACCAGACATTCTATTTTTTCTCGTTATATCAGTAGCTCAAGTCTAACATATGCCGATACGGATTTTCTCACTGTGGTTCGCCAGAGAACATTTTCAAACATGTGATTGTGACCGAATTTCTTTCCTAGCCGTGTGCCTATAGGTAGAATGATACCTACGATTAAAAGTCATTATCTAATTGATGTTACTGAGCTGAAAAAGGAGCAATCATGAATACAGCGGAAGTCAAAGCGTTTCTCACTGATTTACAAAAAAGAATCGTTGCAGGATTAGAGCAGGTAGATGGCAAGCCTTTCCTGCATGACGCCTGGGAACGCCCGGAAGGAGGCGGTGGACTTAGCTGCGTGATTGAAGAGGGTAATATATTTGAGCGAGGGGGAGTTAATTTTTCTCATGTCCATGGTAGTGGTTTACCTGCCTCAGCCACTGCCGCGCGACCTGAATTAGCCGGTCGTTCATTTGAAGCCGCTGGCGTATCACTGGTCTTGCATCCTCGTAATCCTTATGCCCCCACTGTGCATATGAATATCCGTTTTTTTGAAGCCAAAAAAGAAGGTTCAGAGTCTGTTTGGTGGTTTGGTGGCGGGATGGATTTGACACCCTATTATGGCTTTGAAGAAGATGCTATTCATTTTCACCAAACCTGTAAAAGCGCGCTCCAACCTTTTGGTGATGACTACTATCCTCGCTTCAAAAAATGGTGTGATGAGTATTTCTACTTAAAACACCGCAAGGAGCCACGCGGTATTGGCGGTATTTTTTTCGATGATCTCAATCAACCCGATTTCGCAACTTGTTTTAACTTAATGCAAAGTGTAGGAGATCATTTTATATCCGCATATGTTCCGATTCTGGAAAGACGTCTCAATACACCGTATGGGGAACGTGAGCGTGACTTCCAGGCTTATCGTCGCGGACGCTATGTCGAATTCAATCTGGTTTGGGATCGGGGAACGCTTTTTGGCTTGCAAACAGGCGGACGCACCGAATCTATCCTGATGTCACTGCCGCCGATCGTCAAATGGCGGTATAACTGGACACCTTCAGCAGGCAGTGCAGAAGCTGCGCTCTACTCTGATTTTCTGATTGGCAAGGATTGGGTGTAGTTTAGTTATTATCTAAGAATTATCACTGAGCGCCATAGAAACTAGCCCTCACAAGAATAACTTTGGGCCTGTCTGACTGCAAAAGGACTTTACAAGTGGTTGGGTTTTATCGAAAAGTCATATTACATGGCTGCCTGTTCTTGCATCTATCCATTCATGAACAACCGTCATAGGTGCAGTACGAACCTCGCATGTTCCGCCTTTACCAAGATTGCTCACAGCTAAGCGCTCTATGCATGAAACCAACATTGACTGTCATTTCATTCCTTTTACATAATTGGCGATAGCCGCAAATTGCTCCACGGATAAATTCTCTGCCCGCAAACCGGAATCCAAGCCTAACCCATCAAAATCAGCGGGCCTCAGATAATCACGCAAGGTATTACGCAATGTTTTGCGTCGCTGCGAGAAAGCGGCTGATACAACTTTGGCAAATAATGGTTCCTCCTCAACAGGAACGATAGGTTGCATCAGCGGAAGCATGCGCACAATGGCTGACTGTACTTTTGGGATAGGACGGAACGATTCTGCCGGAACCGTCAGGATTTGTTCCATCTCAAAACGATTCTGCAGCATGACCGACAAGCGCCCATAATCTGGAGTGGAGGGGATAGCCACCATGCGCTCGACGACTTCCTTCTGCAACATGAAATGCATGTCGAGAATATGAGAGCAGAATTGATTGAGGTGAAACAGAAGGGGCGTAGAAATATTGTAAGGCAAGTTACCAATGATGCGTAATGAGCTGCCCAATTGAGAAAAGTCGAACTTCAGTGCATCTGCTGAATGGATGGTTAATTCGTCTTCAGTAAATTCCCGGCGCAATCGCTCAACGATATCCCGGTCAACTTCTATGACTTCAAGATGATCCAGCATTTGCAGCAATGGACGCGTCAATGCGCCTAATCCAGGACCGATCTCAACAAGCCGATCTCCCCTCGACGGTCGGATGGCTTGAATGATTTCAGCAATAATCTGGAAATCAACCAGAAAATTCTGACCAAAACGCTTGCGAGGAATATGCTTCACTATCTAATCAATAAGGAGGCTTAAGTTGATCTAACGGGGGTGGCTTATGGAATCTCAGGATTGCTGCGAAGCATGCTGCTTTTGGGCCAGCGCGATTGCCAATTCTATGGCCGCTCGTAAACTGCCTGGATTAGCCTGTCCTGTTCCCACCAAATCAATGGCGGTGCCATGGTCCACCGACGTTCGAATAATCGGAAGCCCCAACGTAACATTGACCCCCGTCCCGAAACTTGCATACTTGAGCACAGACAGTCCTTGATCATGATACATGGCAAGAATACAATCATACTCCTTCAATCGTGCTGGATTGAACAACGTATCAGCCGGCAAGGGCCCAAGCAAATTCATGCCTTCAGCACGAAGTTTGTTCAGTACCGGAATGATGACATCGATCTCTTCACGCCCCATATGACCAGACTCCCCCGCATGAGGATTGAGTCCTGCAACGACAATACAGGGATTATGGATAAAAAAGCGGTCAACCAACTCATGGTGGATAATGCGTAATTTTTGTTCCAGCCTGTCAGCCGTAATCGCCGCAGCAACCTCTTTCAATGGCAAGTGCGTGGTAGCAAGCGTTACGCGCATGCTACCGCCCACCAACATCATGACCACCTGACTGCGCGTCATTTCTGCCAGGTATTCGGTATGCCCCGTAAAAGGTATGCCCGCTTCGGTGATGATTCCTTTGTGAACAGGAGCCGTCACCATGGCATCAAACATTCCATTTTGACATCCTTGCACCGCATATTGCAGCGTTCTAAGTACATAGCTCGCATTCGCCGAATCGAGTTTACCGGGAGAAACCGGTACGTTGACCGGTGTATGCGCGATTTGCAGACTACCAGGTTCATGCTCACTGAAATAAGCAGCGGGCCTCTCAATTATTTCCAGGGGCAACCGTAACAATGCTGCGCGCTGTTGCAACATGTCACGATCAGCAATGACCACGAGTCGACAAGATAAAGCTTCCTGCGCAATTTGAACACACAAATCGGGACCAATACCCGCTGGCTCGCCAGCCGTCAATGCAAGGATGGGCATGTATTTCAACTCAAGGCTACCGCTGAGTATCTTCAGACCGGTATTCCACATAAACCTGATCGCGTAGCTGCTGCAACCATTCCTGCATTACCATTTCAGCCTTCCGTGCGTGGATCGCCTTACGTGCAGTTTGGCGCTGCTGCTGCTCACTCACATCTTGTGATCGGCGCTCGATTACCTGAATCAAGTGCCAACCAAACTGGGTTCTTACAGGTGTGCTAATTTGGCCAGGTAAAAGCGCATCCATGGCTTGTTCAAACTCACGAACAGTATCACCGGGAGAAAGCCATCCGAGATCACCCTCCGATGAGGCGCTGGCATCTTCAGAATAAGCCTTCGCCGTTTCTGCAAAATTAGCCCCTTTATCAATGCGATCTTTGATCTGCAAAATCATACGATGGGCATCATCTTCTGATATCAGCTCGCTGATTTTAATAAGAATATGCCGGGCGTGCGTTTGATTGATGATGACCACAGGGGTTTCTTGCGGGCGTCGACCCAGTAACTTGAGAATATGAAAGCCTACAGGACTCTGAATGAGGGGTGTCACTTCACCGGGTTGCATGGTAACCAACATTTCAGCAAAAGTAGGCCCCATTTGCATGATAGGCCGCCATCCGAGATCTCCACCCTGCATGGCATTGGGCGCATCAGAAAATTCTGCTGAAACTTGTGCAAATTCAACACCCTCTTGCAATTTTCTCAAAGCAGCTTCAGCACGTTGATGTTTTGCTTCAACCTGAGTTGCATCCATTTGTTCTAGGATCTGAACCAGAATATGTGCCACATGATATTCATCATTACCGATCGATGAGGTTTCCTGGGTACGTAGAAAATTGTCTATTTCACCTTCTGTCACATTGATACGACTGCTTACTTCCCGTTCCTTTAATCGCGTCACTATGATTTCATTGTGTATCTCATCCCGAAATTGACTCAAACCGATGCCATCCTGTTGGAGCGCGGCATAGAATTCTCCCATCGATAGATTATTCTCCTTGGCGATATTGCGAATCGTTTTGTCAAGCTCAGTATCGCTAACGGATATGCCCAGCTCCTTCGCACGCTGCAACTGTATCCGCGTAAGAATAAGACGTTCCAATAATTGTTTCTCCAACGCGTCCGAAGGTGGAAGTTGTACTCTCTGTTTCTGCAGCTGTCTGGTGGTATTCTGAATCACATCATTGAGTTCATTGCGGGTAATGATTTCCTCATTAACGACAGCAACAATATGATCGACTGGAATCACCTGATTGGGAGCAACGGTCTGTTCTGCAATGGCTTTTCCCGCCACTGCCATGATGGTTAGCATCAACACAATTTGACAAGAAAATCCTGTCTTATTAATGAGATAGTTAGCTATCTCGATTATATTCTTCACAATACCCACTTATTCCGATTATTTGTATTAATCTAATTTGCTTACTGCTCGCTTGTTCGCGCATAGCCCGGAATTCCCTGCCGTAACACTCGTATCGGATTATTCCCCATTCGCATCAAGCCGTTTAACTCAAGTTGGACAAAAAATGCGGTAGAAGTTTTCTCCGTTGCCGTAATAAATCGGTTAAGCACCATGCGCAATGACCAGCAGCATGAATTGTATTCCAATCCTACCAGTCCAGCCAAAAGCTTATCATCCTTCAACGAATAGTTAATACTTGCCATTCCTTGCCAATTTTTCAGGAATGGCCATTGAGTTGATGCGTCCACCTGCTCCAGACCCACTCCTGGCGGTAGGAAAAATGGATTGGTTTGTACCAAACCAGGTATCCCCCGGGTATAACGATAGCCAATATTGAACACCTTGCCTGGCTGTGGGTGATAGCTTACGCCAGTACGAATTTTTTCTGTGCGGAATTCACTTTCATCAAGCTGAACACTCGTATCAGTCGTAATCACAGGCGTAATACGTCCTGAAATAGCCGCAATAAAATCTGATTTATTACTGGTGGTTTGTTGTGTACTTAGCACTACGTTCCGGTCTGCAAAACGTATCCGCTGACCTGCTGCTAGCCGTAATCGCTCATTACCTGTTGTTGATTCAATGAGACGAGAAGTTAAAGCAAACGTAATTTCATTGGCATCATTGATCCGGTCATGGCCACTGAACCGGTTCTCAGTAAAAATCTGTGCGAAGCTGAAATCCATCTCGGCTGATTCAAAATTGGGAAAAACAAGACCATCCTGATTCCGGAAGGGAACATAGAGATAGTAAACACGTGGCTCGAGCGTTTGCACAAATTTTTCATTCCTGAACATCGTATCCCGTTCAAATACAATGCCACTATCGAGACTGAATATCGGTACGGTACGATCGAGATTGGTATCTCCCTTTGCGCTCACCGGCTCATTCAAATTATATCGGGTGTGATGCAAACTTACCTTGGGTTTGATATAACCAAACGACGTTTGCAAAGGCACGCTGACACTGGGGAACAGCACCAAGCGCAACCCATCGGCCAAGCTTAATTTTTGTCCATCTGGCAAGCGTTGGCTTTCGAAATAAAAGTTCGTCCAGATACTGGTAAAATCAAGATCAATTCCATAGATATTCCGTTGGGACGCTGTCAAGGAGAACTGGGGTAAACGCTTGTAAGGAGGTGTAATGAGGTTCCTGGGATCCTGAAGCGTTTGGAAATTCTGAACGAGCGTAGTAAAGTTTATCGCGTTATTATGACCCAAACTACCGTTATAAGAGGTAACTACCTGCTGCAACAGGTTGGTTCTGGATGTAAGGGCAACGTTATTGCCCAGATCACGGAAAAAGTCACGATCAGAAACCAGATTGTAGTCAACATTACCCGTCCAGCCTCTACCCAGATACTGAGTATGGTTCAAGAACAAACCATAGCGAGTATCATTGGTTATCAGATCATCAGGCAATATATCGAACATCGCGTGCCCACCCAGTGTCTCACCCATATAGCGGAATTCGTTATTGAGCATGATGCCGCGCTTGCTCATGGCTCGCGGTGTGATCGTTGCATCGTAGTTAGGCGCGATGTTCCAGTAAAAAGGCAACGATACCTCCACGCCACTTCTCGCCGTATTCCCCATAATGGGTGCAAGAAGGCCTGTTTTTCGTTTTCCGCTATAGGAAAAATTCAACCATGGCGAATAGAGAATGGGAACATTCTTGAATGAAACACTGACATGACGCGCAGTCGCTATTTGCTCCTCATGATCGATTTCCAGGTCTTCTGCTCGTATGAACCAATCATCGTTTCCGACCGGACAAGTCGTATAGTTCCCCTTTTTTATCCGATAATGATCTTCTCCTTCAAATAAAAACAAATTCCCGTCTCCACGCCCACCTCCTTCTTTTAAATAATAACTGGGCTGATGCAGTTCCCCGGTTTTACTTTCCAGATTGAACCTGAGATGCGTTCCTTCCACCACATCTTTTTCTCGTTCAAGATGTACCTTATCCTCAATTACGGCATCTTGAGTAGTAGGAAAATACTTCATATGCTCGGCTGATATTACCTGATCGCCGCGCCGCAACTTGGCCTTTCCTGTAGCTTCTACTTCTCGTTGAGGATAACCTTCTATTTGGTCTGCCTCAATGTACACTGGCTGCTCATTTTTCGGTTGATTAGGCTGTTCAGCTGCGATTGCGACAGCAGATGAACCAATTAAAATGAAAAAAACGAAAATTTGAATAAAAAAATTGTTCATTACGCGTATAGTCATCCTGAAAATCTTTTTTCAGGTGATGGTTGCTATAATCAGGTTTTCACCCTACCGATATGATAGGAATGATATAAAAGTGAGATAAAAACTATCATTTCATATTACGAGCACTGAGCGAAAGTTCTCAATTCAATTTCAACAAATAAAAGCAATCAACCCGTTCAATATCGATTCTCAGGATCTGCTTAAAGTATGCAGAATTAAATTAAACCAATTTGCTCTACCTACCACTCATTCCATGAAGGCGTTATTTTAGCTGACAAAAATTTTTCCATGTCTGATCTTGCTACTATTTTTTCTGAGGATGGCCTGCTGGCCCATACCATACCGGGCTATCGTGCCCGTACCCAGCAATTGCAAATGGCGCAGGCCATAGCAGATACGATTGCGCATCATGGTGTGCTCGTAGCAGAAGCCGGTACTGGCACTGGAAAAACATTTGCTTATTTGGTGCCCGCTCTACTCATGGGTGGCAAAGTAATTCTCTCCACTGGCACTAAAACATTGCAAGATCAGCTATTTAACCGGGATATTCCGACCGTACGCGCAGCCCTGAAAACCCCGGTTACGGTTGCGCTGCTGAAAGGCCGTGCCAATTATATCTGTCATTATCATCTGGAAAGAACATTACAATCCGATCGTCTCAGTTTCGCATCCCGTGATGAAACCAAATATCTAGGACTGATCGAACGCTATGCCCATACCAGTCGGCATGGGGATAAAAGCGGGCTCAGCAAAGTTCCGGAGAATGGGGCCATATGGCAGCATGTAACTTCCACTCGCGATAACTGCCTCGGCTCAGAATGTCCGAATTACAAGCAATGCTTTGTCATGGAGGCGCGCAAACGCGCGCTCTCAGCCGATATTGTCGTGGTCAATCATCATTTATTCTTTGCTGATGTGATGTTACGCGATGAAGGACTATCCGAGTTGCTACCTGCCTGCAATACAGTCATCTTTGATGAAGCGCATCAGCTACCGGAAGTCGCCAGCCTGTTTTTTGGCGAATCAGTCAGCACCAGTCGGTTGTTGGAACTCGCCCGCGATACCGAGACTGAAGCATTGCTCAATGCCAAGGACTTCGTTCCGCTCCCCGAAGCAGTGGCTGCCATGGAAAAAGCAACCCGTGATTTACGTTTAACCATTGCTGGAGAAAACTCCCGCCTGCCATCCACCACAGTGATGCAAAATCCTGGCTTCAAGGATACATTAACCATTCTGCAGGAAAAACTCACGCAACTCGTCAGCCTACTTGAAAATCAGGCGGTTCGCTCACAAGGGCTGGAGAACTGCTGGCACCGCGCTACTGCCATTCTTGCCAGCATCAAACGCTGGTGCGAGCAAATCGAAGACGAAGGCTATGTTCGCTGGGTGGAGACGTTCAGTCATGCCTTGCAGCTCAATGCCACCCCTTTGTCTATCGCTGAAATATTCAATAAACAGTTAAATGCTTCGCCGCGCGCCTGGATATTTACCTCGGCAACCCTAGCAGTCAAAAACGATTTCTCCCATTACAACCAGGCGATGGGATTAGCAACTGCCCAATCAATCAGCTGGAGCAGCCCATTTGATTTTTCTCAGCAGGCACTGCTGTATGTTCCCACCCACCTCCCTAATCCCAATGACCGCAGCTATACCGAATGTATGGTCAAGGCCGCGCTGCCGGTATTGCGAGCCAGTCACGGGCGTGCATTCTTTTTATGTACCAGCTTGCGCGCCATGCAGCAGGTCTATGAGCTATTACAAGCAACGTTTGAACAGGAACGACTTGATTTCCCATTATTACTGCAAGGCCAGGGATCACGCACCACCATGCTGGAGCGTTTTCGCGAGCTGGGCAATGCCATCCTCATCGGCAGCCAATCCTTCTGGGAAGGCGTTGATGTGCGGGGTGAAACGCTCTCATTGGTCATCATCGACAAATTACCATTTGCCTCGCCGGATGATCCAGTACTGTCAGCGCGTATCGAAAAAATCAATAAAGAAGGCCGCAATGCCTTCATGGAATATCAATTGCCTCGCGCCATCATCAACCTGAAGCAAGGTGCCGGACGCCTCATCCGAGATGAGAATGACCGGGGAGTGCTGATGATTTGTGATCCGCGTCTGATTACCCAATCCTATGGCAAGCGCATCTGGCAAAGCCTGCCACCTATGAAACGTACCCGGAATCTAGCTGACGTAGAAAACTTTTTTGCTGAAAACAAGCAGCAATGTCTTAATAACGCCATTCACACTGAGCGTCATTCACATTGAGTGTGTCGAAGTGTGAACGGACTCCAATCTGGCATTCAACAAGCGCGCCATCCCCTCTGCACCTTGCCGCATCACCTGATGATGATTCCAACTGAACACAGGCCGTCCAATCGGGGCAATGAAATTCATCCACAGTCGATTGGTACGTACCCGCCACTCGTAGCGCACCACAGTCATAGCGCCCTCATAAGAAAAATTCCACCGCCCGATTCCAATCACTTCACCGCTGGCTTGCCCTTCTATTAGGGTAAGCGGCACAACACGCGTCACACGCATATCGAAAGTAAACTGGTAAGGAATTCGTCCCCTCCAGGTAAAGCGATGCACACTCTCTACTCCATCCGCATCACCAGGAAAAAGCTTTTCCACCTTCTCAACCCCTCTCCACCATTTGGGCCAATCCAAGCAATCGGAAATAACATCGTACACCTGGGATAAAGGCGCACCAATGCGCCATTCAGTAACAAAATTAAATTCTGCCACCATCACCTTATTGATCAAAAAAAAACCCATGGGAAACTCTGAATTGATTTGATATTCCGACATCTCAACCACCTCAATGAGATTGCCATCTGCTTTGTAACTCATCACCTTAAATGTGAATTAAGAGCTAACTCGTAAAAAATTCCAGAAAAACAGAGCCGCAGCCAGCTTTCCAAATACATGCACCATAAGCCCTTTATAAGAACGAACTTGACTCACACATTCAATGCCTGTCTTTTCTTCAATCCAGGCAAATAATGCTTCAATCGGTTGCCGAATGCGAGAAACCGCTGTAGACAACCATTGATCCTGTGGTTCCAGATAGTGTTGCCCTTTTTGTTTTTTAACCGGTGTCAAGACGGTCAGATTCTGAGCTTGTCTGACCTCTTCGGCGTCGGGCCGTTGATAAGCTTTATCACCATACAGTTCGTTGTTGTGCAATTGTGGCCGAATCTGATCAAATATCTTGCCATCATGCTCGCTGGCGCCGGTGACACCAATGTACTCAGGGATCGGCAATGAGCCTGGTTGGCTGCGTCCTATGATATGGATCCGCACACCATAATAGTACAACTTCAGACCACCTGATCCCGACGATTTTAAGATGACCCCAATTTAAAGATCAGACGAAGTCCAGATCGAGGAAAGAAGGTTTCAGTAGCATTGAACTCCTCGCAA
>NZ_FNDH01000080.1 GCF_900100485.1 Nitrosomonas sp. Nm132
TATGCCTTTATAAAAAGTCCGGATGTATGGCAGCAATCTTTACTTTCTCAAAATCATTAACTGAAAGCTTGGCAAAAAGTGGGCGTCCATGTATGCCCATAGTAATGATTGTAAAAGGCAAGCTCCTGCTGACCGTGCACTGCATCATCGGTATGATCCATATCCAGCGTGATGCTGCTCGGCGCCTCACTGTAAGTGGCGACAAACTGTTCGATCAATGCTCTGGCTGTCCGATAGAGGTCACTGCGGCGCAGCGATCCCTCCAGGCGGGAGTGCGTTGCGCCACTGTCAATGGATTACCGGCATCCAGCGGTGCGCGTCCTGCCGCCAGCTTAAACAGCGGGTCGGCGCGCAAAGTATCGGCATCGTTGCCGTCTTCATAACCTGAGGCAATTTGAAAGACGCGCTGTTTCAGCAAATCCCGCAGGGGGTGAGTGATATAGCGCGCATCACGTGAGTCGGATATCGCCGCAGTCAGGCGATCAATCAGGCCGATACGATGATCGACTGCATCCAATACCACTGCACCAAAATCAGAGGAGAGCTCCCCTCCAGCAAAGTCGGCGCGAACTGTGAAGCCGGGAATGGAATTAAAGCAGAGTTGTTCTGGGACAGAATTGGCAGCGGGGCGAGCAATTGCAGGCATTTTTTACGAACCAGTTTCTTGATAATTCAGCCTGGCAACAGCGGCGTAATGCCGAGCGCCGATCGATCGAGTGGACGTTCACTCGACAGGATGCGGATCGAAAAATGCAGCAGCATTATGTTTCGTAATTAATATGTTTTGATACTAGTGCCCTATTATGAATTATTGCCCCTACGTGTTTACACGTATTTATTTACTCTCTATTTTTCGATATTTTTAAGAATGAGGGAAGAGAGATTTATTAGGGCACCGGTGACGTTGCCGATTAATTTTCCTGAAACAATCGAGATTGATCCCTTGGATTCATGCTTCACATATATTTATTTCTGGCAGGAAGGTGTTAATTTTTCCTATACGCGTCGAAGACAAGACAATCTTTTGCGAAAGACCGGAGGTAGTGATGCCAAAGACAACATTGAAAATAGCAGAATTTCGCGAGGGTCAGCCCAAGCGGGTAGAGATAGCAGGAAAAGGTGTTCTGGCCGCCATGGTGGGCGGGAATTTCTATGCGATTGGGGATAAGTGTACCCACATGGGGTGTTCTCTTTGCAATGGCACCTTAGAGGGCACGATAGTGACCTGCGCCTGCCACGGTTCAAAGTTTGACATCACAGACGGCAAGGTGGTGGCCTGGGTAGGTGGGCACCCGATTATAGGCGCGATCACCTCTTTCATGAAAAAGAATGAGCCCGTGTATCAGGTCACGGTGGAAGGGGATGAAATAACGGTCAGCGATTGAGTCCTCAGAGGCTGTGAAAAACACCACCTGGGCACTGGTTGCAACTGGCCGGTAGCGGATAACATAAGCGGAACGAACGATTCATCTTTTTTATTCCTGCTATGACAACTCCATCCATCCCTGATTTGTTTCCTGAAGACCTCAACATGCCCGTAACCCGGGTTTTTTAGCTAAACCGCTAGCTGTGGGCGTGGCGCGAGTATTGATGCCGAATCGGTCGCACGTGGAATCACGGCCGAGCGATCTGGAATCACTATTACCGGAAGGACGCCGCGCCAGGATTGGATGGGCGTATGTAGAGCGGGCCGACTTGAGCCGAACTTATGCTGGGATACTCAGTTTAATATGTCACCGGATAACATATACGCGGAATCCCCCGCTGTTCGTTAAGGAAATTAAGGTCGTGCGTGGCAGCGGCATCTAACAATTCGCTGCAGGCCGGCCGCCCTGCCGGGCGTCGGCCTGAGCTCAAACGTTAGCAACTGAACGAGATTGTAGCGACCTATGAAAACAATTATGACCTACTGGAATTCCTTGGATCCGATCAACTCGGAGATGTGGGAAGAAGTTGATGGTTCGCATGGGAATTTGAAGCAAGTCACGTTGGCCATAGACCATGAAAGCGGTGATTACACCAGATTAACGTGGTTTAAAGACGGCTATTATACGGGTGTCTTTGGCGGCAAAGCGCACGCCTGCCCGGAAGAAATATTTGTGATTTTGGACCGGTTGTACGATGAAGCGTTTGATATGTGATTAGAGGCCGGTTATTATGCTTCTAGTCGATTGGAGAGGCACATGGTACATTTAAGACAGAGGGAGGCGTGATTGTTTATGAGAATTCATTACCCTTGCAGTCCATAGCTGTGAATGATTGCTAGCAATGTGCTGCATCCGACCGCTTCGCTACGCTCCATGCGGTGCTGAGTACAACCGTTGTACGCTTGAGTCAAACTATGAATATTTCAATAAAGCGAGTATATGAAGAACCAGAACCAGGAGATGGGTTGAGGATGCTGGTTGATCGGCTTTGGCCGAGAGGGCTGTCAAAGGAAGATGCGAAGATTGATGTTTGGTTAAAATCAGTAGCCCCATCAAATGATCTTCGCAAATGGTACCAGCACGATGTTCAAAAGTGGCCAGAGTTCAAGAAAAGGTATTTTTCTGAGCTTGATGCTGAAAAGGAAGCTTTAAGTGAGCTATTTGAGTACATCAAAAAAGGCAAAGTAACATTCCTATATTCGGCAAAAGAGCAGCTACATAATAATGCTGTTGCCCTAAAAGAATATATAGACATGGTTTTATCGTAGTTGGATAGCGCGCAACAGACCAGAGGACAGACCACAGTTTTTGGCTATGTGAGAAACAGATTGCTAGATTCTTTTCCTCCCAGAGTTGCTCAAAGAGCGGCTGGGGGATGTAGCCCCGGTCACCAAAGAGTCTCCCAAATAAGGAACGTGCCAGCTCTGGCACCGGGTTACGATCATCGGCATTACCTGCCGTTATTTTCACGCTCATTAATTCCCCCTGGTCATTAATGACTAAGTGCAGCTTGAATCCATAAAACCAATCCACGCGGGTCTTTTCCCTGGCAGCAAACGCTGCCATCACTTTATGTGACCAGATGCGGCGATTGTGACATACACTGATCTTGGTCGAATCAATCAAGCTCATCCCACTGCCGCGCCCAAAGCGGCTGATCAGAAAACAGCTCAAGAGCGCCAGCGTTACCTTGCAACAGCTCAACAAAGCGATTGTAACTCACCAACCCTGGAAAATAAGGTCGCTCATTCCTCAATACCTGATTCAGGCAATAGTCCTTAGTCCGGTAGCCCGACAGATGAAACCTCACCACGACTCAAACTCCTGGCAAAAATCGTCAATCGCACAAAAAATCGCTATAGTATCCATCGGAATCTGACTCCTCTAGCGATAAAGCTCTTTGAAGTGGCACCCAAAATCGTTTCATCATAAGAAATCCCGATTCCTTTTACAGCTTTTCTTACGTCGAACTCACGTTAATATAAATCATGACAGCTAAACAGCACGTGCAACATTTACTGGACTTCATCGACAAGAGCCCAAGCCCATGGCATGCGGTTGCCTCGATCGAAACCACAATCAAGGCATTTCAGTTTGTCCGACTCGACGAAACGGCCAAATGGCCATTGCAAGCAGGTGGGCGCTATTACGTGATGCGCGACGATTCATCGATCGTGCTGTTCGCGCTGGGACACAAAACACCTGCCGAATCGGGCTTCAAGATTGTCGGCGCGCATACCGATTCACCGGGGTTGCGGATCAGGCCAAACGCCGCGACCACGAGCGATGGCATCGCGCGGCTCGGCGTCGAGATTTACGGCGGACCGATCCTTGCGACCTTTACTGACCGCGACCTGAGTCTGGCCGGGCGGGTCAGCTATGTCGATGAGCGGGAACGCCTCGCGCACAAACTGGTTCGCTTCGATCGGCCACTGCTGCGTTTGCCGAATCTGGCGATTCACATGAACCGGGGCGTCAATGAAGACGGCTTGAAACTGCATAAACAGAACGAATTACCGCTGCTGCTCGCGCAATTGACCAACAACCAACTGCCGCAGCCTTATTTTCTGACACTGCTGGAACAGGCGGCAGGCATCGACGCCTCGCGAGCACTGTCCTGGGATCTGGCGGTTTACGACACCCAAAAAGGTGCATTCTGGGGCGCGAATCAGGAATTTTACGCCAACAGTCAGATCGATAACCTGGCCTCCTGTCACGCCGGGCTGCAAGCCTTGCTAGACGATGCTGTTCTAGACCACACTGACAGCACGCTGGTCTGCGCGTTTTTCGATCATGAAGAAATCGGCAGCGAAAGCCATATCGGCGCTGCCGGCAGTTTTTTAACCGATGTATTGCAGCGGATCAGCATCGCGACCTCATCAGAGCGTGAAGACACGGCGCGCGCGCTGGCTCAGAGCTTTCTGATCAGCGTGGACATGGCGCACGCCTATCACCCCAACTTCCCCTCGGCGTATGACACGGATCATAAAGTCTTCGTGAACCAAGGTCCGGTAATCAAATCCAATGCCAACCGCCGCTACAGCTCCGAAAGCCTCTCCACCGCGCGCTTCATTCATTGGTGCGAAGAAGCCGGGGTTCCCTATCAACGCTACTCGCATCGCTCAGATCTGCCCTGCGGCAGCACGATCGGGCCGATCGTCTCGGCGAAGCTTGGCATACGCAGTGTCGATATCGGCTGCCCGATGTGGGCGATGCACAGCATCAGGGAAAGCGCCGGCGTGCGGGACCATGAGTATATGATTAAGGTGCTGAAGCGGTCTTTTATCGATTAAGCGCCGCAATTTTCTCTATTACCCGCTACCCCTGGGAATATTTGACCCAGATTTCCATTAGGGTCTGTTGACGTTTTGAGGTAAGTATTTCATAAATCGAAGTAAACTCGTAATATTGAGAGATTTTTACACCCCCCCACAAAACGAGTTTACGATGCCCCGACTGATGCTCACCGATGAATTCTGGCCGAAGCTGGAGAAGATTCTGCTTCAAGAAGCGATTTATAACAAGCGCAATCTGCGCATGACGGTGGAGGGTGTGCTATACCGAATGCGGGTTGGTTGTCCGTGGCGGGACTTACCCGAGATTTTTGGATGCTGGAATTCCATCTATAAGAGATTCAATGCTTGGTCATCCACTAACAAGTGGAGCAGAGTTTTCAAGGCGCTGATTATTGATCCGGATTGGGAATGGGAATGGGAATGGGAATGGGAATGGGAATGGGAATTTATTGATGGCAGCTACGTTAAAGCGCATCAGCATAGTGCGGGAGCTGCCGGCAAGAAGCCGCAGGCCAT
>NZ_FNDH01000041.1 GCF_900100485.1 Nitrosomonas sp. Nm132
CTGAGGAGACATGAGCTTGACGGTGTGCCCAAATTCACCCAATTTTCTCCCCCAGTGGTGCGAGCTACCACAGGCTTCCATGCCTATCAAGCAGGACTCTAAATTGGCGAAAAATATTTCGCCATCTCGCTGTGGCGCAATTGCTTGCGCAACACAGTCTTACCATGCGTATCTACACCGTGAATCTGAAATACTTCTTTTGCTAAATCAATTCCTATTGTTGTAATCTTCATATTGGACGCTCCTATCTGGTTGAATGGTTATTGCACCGTTACTTTGGCACTTTGATGCCGTTTAGGGTAGTGGGCGTCCATTCCATTACTTCAAAATTCGGCAGCTACCTTCTCCCGCTGGGAGAAGGTAGGATGAGGGATTATAAAAAAACGAATTTTGAAGCGCGATGAGTATACATACAGAACCTACGGAAGGGTATTTTTTTATGAGTGCCCCGCAAACAAAAAACGGCTTAAGCATCTATGCCTAAACCGTTGATTTTATTGGTTCTGTTGAGAGGGGTCGAACCTCCGACCTACTGATTAAGAATTCTAAAATAGACTTTTTTACGTTGCTTTAATATTTTTGAAAATCTATTAATGTCATTGTTTTATATTGATTTATTATATTATATTGTTTTAAACTCTACTCCATAGTTTTACGCCTACTGTCTACATGGCGTCTACATGAAAAGAGATTAAAGCAATGACATCATCCCAAACGCCTCCGCAGAAAATCACAAAATCCCATGTAGACCGATTGTCTACACCAGCAACTGGTCAAGCTTTTGTGCGTGATACCGACCTTAAAGGTTTTGCTGTGCGCGTCACTTCTTCCGGCGCAAAATCATTCATCCTGGAAAAACGGATTGATGGCAAAGTTAAACGATTAACTCTTGGCCGCTATCCCGAATTAACCGTCGAACAAGCCAGAAAAGAAGCGCATAAGTTGCTAGGCCACATTGCTGTCGGTCGCAACCCTGCCGCTGAGAAAAAACAGGAAGCCTTGCAAGGCACAACACTAAAGCAAGCCTTTGATGATTTCATTAAGACCCGGAAAAATCTTAAAGAGCGGACGCTCTACGATTACCGACGATTGATGACAGTTGCTTTCGTCAACTGGCAAGACAAAGCGATCACCAGCATCAGTAAAGACATGGTCGCCAAACAACACCGCAATATTGGTGCAGAGCGCGGAGAAGCTTACGCCAATCTTGCCATGCGATTTTTGCGGGCCTTATTCAATTTTGCTATTGCGCAATATGAAGATGGTAGCGGTAATGCCATTTTGCGGGAAAATTCCGTGATACGACTTACCCAAACCCGCGCCTGGTATCGAGTGGATCGCCGCCAAACCGTCATCAAGCCGCACCAACTCGCTCCCTGGTATCAGGCAGTCATCTCACTAAAGCAGGATGTGATTCCAAAACATTCTGCCCTGGTAGCTGACTACCTACTATTCTTACTGTTTACTGGCCTTCGACGCCAGGAGGCTGCAACGCTAAAGTGGTCTGATATTGATTTGAATGAACGATCATTCACATTGACCAATACCAAAAATCGGGAACCGCTGACTTTGCCCTTGACTGATTACGTTTACGATTTACTGCAAAATAGAAAGGTTGAGGCAAGTTCTGAATATGTCTTTGCTGGAGAGGGAAAAGCAGGTTATTTGATCGAACCGCGCCGCCAGGTGCAGAAAGTCATTGAGTTATCCGGTGTATCGTTCACGTTGCATGATCTACGTCGCACTTTTATTACTATCGCCGAGAGTATCGACATATCCGCTTATGCGTTGAAACGCCTGGTGAATCATAAAATGGCCAATGATGTGACAGCGGGCTATATTGTCAGCGATGTAGAGCGATTACGGAAACCAATGGAACAGATAACGGCGCAATTATTGCAATATTTCAAGATCAATGAGGAAAAGAAAATACTGTCTTTTCCTATCATAAATAACACCTAATTACTTAACTTGACATTACCCGTCAATGACGGATAATTGCGCTATGCTCACCATCGTTGAAACTGAAGACTTTGAACGACTCTGGCCGCATTACTGGACGGAGCAAGAATACAATGAGTTCATGACTTTCATGACCCAGAACCCAGATATAGGTGATGTCGTCAAAAGTTCAGGTGGCATGCGAAAAGTTCGCTGGAGTCGTTCAGGTTCTGGAAAATCCAGTGGTGTACGCATCATCTATTTTAATCGCTTAACTAATGGTGAAATCTGGCTGGTGTTCATCTACGCAAAAAGCAAGTTGGATACCCTTAGCGCCAAAACATTGAAGGAAATCAAACATGAAATCGAGAAAACCATTGACTGATGAAGAACTAGAAGCCTGGGAAAACAGCAGGGACATGGAAGCTGAATTACTAAAATCGGTAAAGCAAATGGTTGCAAAAAAAGGTCATGTGGTGATGTCCCCCGTTATTTCTGCACGCAAGAAATCGGGTCTTTCGCAAACTGAATTTGCCAAGCTGTTAGGTGTGTCAGTACGAACCCTTCAGGAATGGGAACAAGGCCGCCGTCAACCCAGTGGTGCAGCTAAAACCCTGATTGCCATTGCTGAGCGCCGGCCTGATGTTTTGAAGGAAATCGCTATACAGTAATTTGCCCTTAGCAGACCATAGCCCATCAAATGTGATCTGTAAAAAGATTAAAGCATAGCGGTTTCTATATTCGATCCATCTCTAAAATGCAATCGATTGACCCTTCCTGCATAACAGACAATCGACTTTAATTCGCTCTATCAAGTGGCATACTGAGCAATAACCAAGCAAGGCCCGAATATCAGCTCGGGCAATCTAGAATATTTTTTCTCAAGCCTGCAAGTTATCGTCCGTCAATTACAGTTATTGACTACAATAAATAACTTGCAATGTATCTTGATAATAAAGAAGAATTTCAAACTGTTTGGGAGCTTGCTCACAACTGGAGAAATGCTGACCCGAATAAAACTGATGTCAATAATCTGTCGCTTGATCTCAAAACAGCCATTCATCAAATGATATACGCCGCACGTGCTCAAGAAATTTCTGTACGCACTCGCCAACGTTCTATTTTTATTGATGATTCTATTTTTACACTAATCTTTGATTTTTTTCATTTTTTAAAGATTAATGCTTGCTTAAAGCAAAATAAATTCAACAAATCCTATTTGGATTCGATCTATGTAAAACGCAACGAAGTAGTAGATTGGTGCACTAAGATTTATCTTGAACCTCCTTCCTGCTGGACACCCAAAAATTTAACCTCAGAGCTCTCTGATAAGCCAGCTAATAAAAACAGACCAAAGGCAGAAGAAGCAGACCGGCTCACCTGCCAAGCGATAGCACGCACCTTATGGGCGCTTGATCCAAATATTCACCCCACTCACATTGCAAGGTCAGATGCATTGCAACGTTTTGGTAATGGCAAGCATTACACTCCGGAAACTATCAAGAAATGGATTAGCGATCTTGATCCACTCAAAGATCAGCGTAATGCTGGACGACCTCCAGAAATCATCTACAAAATTGACCTAAAAATATACTCCCAGCTCAAAGATTGAGATAAAGTTTCTTCTGGTTCTTGAGAAATCGGAAAATGACATAATCCGCACCAGTGCTTGCTTAAAAGTACCTGTCAGTACTGACCAGGTATTTTTAATTGCTTCTTCAAGCTAACCCTTTTTTAATTTTCCGCCATCTGCTGCAAATTGCCTCCCTATTCATCAACCATTGGAGGCAATCATGCAAGACCCACTTCTTACTACCAAACAAGCCGCGCCCATTTTAGGTGTGAGCGTCGCCTTTCTGGAACGTGACCGCTGGGCAGGCGCACGCGTGCCCTTCATCAAAATAGGCAGCCGTGCAGTTCGCTATCGTTTAAGCGATCTGCACGCCTATATTGAATCCTGTGCCCGCCAATCCACCAGCCAGTACTGAGGTATGCCATGCATACGTCAGTACGTTATATAAGCAGCCTGCTTTCCCCTGGTGAATCAGCCGCCGAACATATCCTGGTAACGCTTGATGAAGACGATGATAGTGATAAACCGTGGCGAGCCTCAATATTCCGGCAGTTGCCCAAACGCTTTGCACAAATTGCCGCCCTGGAATACAAAGAAAACTATATCTTTGATGGCAGGCGGCAAGCCAATCTCGCCCTGCTCGCCCAGAGTGAGCAATTCAGCCAGCACCGCATTCCACTGGATAGCACCGATGACGACCTGAAAGACTTAGCGAAAAACATCGTCCGGGAAATGCTGAGCATTAGCCGACTCTACCGTAATTTGGAGATGGTGGTTAACCAACTACAGGAGCGATCCCGGAAATATGAGGTGCATGTTCCTGAAATTAACGATGTCACCATCACCCAGCGAGGTATTTATACGCGCTTGACCGATGAATCCTGGTGGTTGCATGCATTGCGCAAAGTCCATGCGAAAGACCTGGAAAAACATGCCATTCGTCTAGGGTTGGTTCATAAACGCGCAGGCATCTATGTCAGCGATGAAACACTGGCGCGGCGTAAAGAACAGAAAACCAGCAACCGCCGCATTCTGGATGGTTTACTGGCTGTGAACGAACTGGGCGAATGCTACACTTTGTCACAATTGGCAGAACGCAGCCTTGCCAATCCGCGTATCCGGCGCAGCGAACTCATGGTGCGCATCTTTGGCTTTGAAACCATCGCCAATGACTTAGGCCATGCCGGTGAATTCTATACCCTCACTTGCCCTTCCCGCATGCATGCCCGACTATCTGTCAGCGGCCAATCCAACCCAAAATATGACGGTACTGCGCCACCGCAAGCACAACAATACCTGAACACCCTGTGGGCAAGAATCCGCGCCAAACTCGAGCGCGATGGTTTAAATGTCTACGGCTTTCGTATTGCTGAACCGCAACACGATGGCACTCCCCATTGGCACCTTTTGCTGTTCATGCCACCCGAACACTGCGAAAAGGTGCGCACTATCTTGCGCCATTACGCATTACAAACAGATGGTGACGAGCCGGGCGCACTGGAACACCGCTTTACCGCGATTGCCATCGACAAAAACAAAGGCACGGCAGCAGGCTACATTGCCAAATATATCTCAAAAAATATCGATGGTTACGCCATTGACCATGATATTGATGGCACCCCCGCCCAATCAGCAGCGGAACGCGTGGAAGCCTGGGCTTCGACTTGGGGAATCCGTCAATTCCAGCAAATCGGTGGAGCACCTGTCACCATCTGGCGGGAATTACGACGACTAAATGATGCGCCCGAAGGCATCCTGCAGCAGGCTCAGCAAGCCGCCGATCAAGCGCAATGGGGACGATTCATCCAGTTGATGGGCGGTATTACCACTAATCGCAAGGCCATACCCATCAAACTTATGAAGGAAGAATGCACCGAACCGGGCAAATATGGCGACCCGAAAGGCAAAAGAATCTGCGGTCTGCAAACCGATACGATTCTATTACCAACACGTTTGCATCAATGGTCGATCAAGAAAGCAGCCAAAGAAGACAAGCAAGAACAGTTAACGCAGATTAATCAGGGATTCGACGCGAAGCGGAAGTGCGGGAGCGAAGCGACCCGCACGGACGCGGCAGCGGAGAATCTCCCTTGGAGTTCTGTCAATAACTGTACGCAAGCGAATTATCGGTCTTATGGTTGTGTTTTGATTAGCCGGTTTCGACCCGTTACGGTCAATCATGCCGGCATTAATATGCGTCCGCTGGTCGGCCGATTGCGGCCGGTCGGATTGCGCCCCAACCCAGACAGTAGAACTTCTACATAACGGTCATTCAACGAGGCCCCAAGTAGGTGAAAGCGAGTTGGTCACGTTCAAGTTCAATGCCACACCACAGTAATAGTGAGGCAGCAACAACTTTCCATTTTGCTTTTTCTTGTAAAGTGGCTTGAACGCAAATGATGTATCGCTTCTGATCTGAGCCTCTAATCAAAAGGGCGCTGAATGGTATTTCTTGGTGAATGTAGATAGGCAGATTTTCCAGGACTGTTTAGCGTTGAAAAATCAAACAGGATTGTGACTTTACTCCATTTGGCAAATATGTATGTGCCGTACCAATTAATCCTTTATCTGGTGCAAGCTTTACAATTACAAGTACCGCAAAATTCGCTCCGACAGTTTCATCCATGACGATCTCCAACATAGAGTTATCATCCTTGGAGCTCGGGTATGGAGTAAAAAGTGGATGGGAATGCCACTCACCTATGTAGTTGAAGCGAGAGTAATCATTGTTGCTCTGTCTAAAAAAAGCGTTTAGTTTCCCAACCGCATCTTCGATTATTCGTATGAAACTGCTGATTCCTCCACGTTTTTGAACAGTGATCTTAGTCACTTTGAACTCATCTGGGCCGACGTGCTCCCCCATCAAAATACCGCCTATCTCACGATCACCTGATTTACGTAGTGCAATAGTGATTTCTTCGGCAACTTCAGGAGCAAGAATTAGCTTCAGCACTACTTTTCTCGCTTAATTTTTCGAGTAGCAATTTTACTGCAGCCACAGATGCTTCGGCCGTAGGTGGGATCCCATCCTTCCAACCCTCGCCAGTAACCGCTATTGGCCTAGTATCAAAAGGCTGAGTGAAAATCCACTTTTTTTTCATACCGATAAGATAAACAGGAGCCGGATATTCACTCGGATTTTTTCGCAATGCAGTGTCGATGATGAGATTGGTTAATGATGTAGCTATCACTCCCACATTGCTATCGTATGCAATTGATGGTGTCTCGGCTTCAATATCATATCCACGTTCTTGCTGAAATGGCGCAGTTTCTTGTTTAGATAAATACACATAGAAGCCGTCTCGGACAGCGATAGGATTCGGATCTATATCTGGTCGAGCACGTGCAATAAGTCCTCCGTAACCACCGGCAAATACTTCACCCCAACACATTGGGATTTTGTATGCGTTGGCGATAGCTGCGACATGGAGGAAGACTTCAGGGTTAGCTGTTGCATCTAACAGGAGGTCACACTGCGAAAGGCTTTGAAATGCTCCCGCTGCGTTAATTGGAGGCTCTTGACCGGCGATACGATGATTCAACACTTCGATCTCAAGGTTAGGCATAGTCAGATTTAGCGCATTTTTAATGGCATCCACTTTATGCAAGCCAACTTCCGTCCATGATAATTCATGCCTAACCAGATTCTCTAGTTTTAGAAAATCATCATCTACTACAACGAATTTCCGGATTCCGGACCTGGCCAATGAAAGCGCAATCTTACTTCCCATGGACCCAAGCCCGATAATTCCTACCTTTAATTCAGGCAGTTTTTTATGTTCTTCTGGCAAACGAACTTCATCAGATGGTGGTGGAAGTATCACCTTATATTCTTTTAACGGATTGTCAGAATACGAGACTATTGAGAATTGACGAATTGCTCCTGTTTTATTGCCATATAAAACAATCATCCGTTTTTCGTATTTCTGCGTTTCTTCATTCTTCACAGCAATGTCGGATATATCTAGCGCTGTTTCAGAAATTACTTTTATCAATTCATCAACGGATGAGATTGTAAGGAGCTCGTCAAATGCATCGCTTTTTAAAAGCCAACCTTTTCCCTCAATGCTGAATAACGAGGAGAATCCAGTAATGCCTACAGGTATATCACCAACAACATGGGCATTGTCTTCTCCTGCATTGATGTGAGTAATAAAGGCAATTTGCCCCGCTTCACTGAATAGCGAGCTAGTTTTAAGTTCTACTTTTACTTGATCTTGCAACCCTTTAATTACTGAAAGTGCATCATTTGTCACAATAGAACGAAAGTAGGAATTTCTAGCTCTTTGACCATCAGTTATTCTATGGACAGAAGGCACGACGCCAGGAGTAACTGGTATGTTTTCAGTATGCAACAGCTCATACGCACTCCGGATAATGTCAGCCCCTGTTACCTCAGAGTTCCAGTTGTCTGCCCTCCATTGCAAGCATAGCGATCCTCCGGGTCCGAACTGATGATTTGACCACCTTTCCGAAGGATCTCGAGGCCGAATATACAAAGGTGCATTGGGAAACACTGCAGGATAGCCCATACGTGCTTTATAGACCCTATCATGCACTGTCATATCCAGCTGGACTTCTAGGACCAAATCCTCCGGTGTTATTGACCAAAAGACAGTGAGCCAATCCACTTCTTGAGCTAGCTTGTCGAGTTCCGCACATTCTCGAACAAATCTATCCGGATATTTAGTTAACCATTCCATCTAGGCAAATCCTGAAGATTTGTTTGGTACGATGGCCTTGTCAGGGAATGACAGGCCTGCTGCTACAACCGTAGCTGGCTGAAGTAGAGATGCAGCTGATTTCTTGTCGGTAATAAAGTCATTGAAGTAATCCGTATCAAAGACTTTATTCCATGCCTTCATCGCCATCTCGTGATTGCAATCTGATTTATCAAGTACTTCAAGATGTTTTAAGTTCTCTGACAAACAATCCTTAAAGAACCCAACCCCCTCATCATCCCATTCGGCCAGATTCTTGGGTTGCACTGGATGCCTAACTGTTCGGGAGATGGCCAGTACATCTCTTATTGCCTGCCATGTAGAGCGTAAGGCCCCATCGTCTCGGTCTGTGACATACACCATATGATCAACAACTAGCTTTGTAATACAAATGCCACTCGTTGTTTTGTTTTTCCATGCCTTGCGGCTTCTTGCCATTTTTTTAGTAAGTCTGACAACTCTCCTGAGTTGGCTTGTATCTACATCGCCGCTTTTCAGCTCTTGCGTCACATGATCATTGAACCATTTTGTAACTGCACGGGCATCGGATACTACCCATTCATCTCCGCTGGCAAGTTCATGTTTGACTATTTCATTGCCTAAGATATCTTGAGACCATGTGGTTCGATAAACTGGCAGGTCTATATGGTATCCAGCTGGATAATACTGCCTTACACAATTGTTCTTAACCTGAGCATCGAAAGCCAATCGCTCATCGTAAAGTGCGTTCTTGACTCGTTTTCTGGCCGCTTTGGGTTCGAGTTCATTCCCATTGTTGTCTAGTAAGTCATCGTATTCGAAATAGACCCCATCATCGATGTCATAGTCATTCTCATCATCCTGGGCCATTGTACGCATTGCATATGAGCCTTGAGATGCAATCAAGTAAGGAAGAGGATGATTAGCTTTGATCAAACCATTTTCTAATCTGGTACGCCCATTATCTCTACGTCCACGCATTTCATCTTGCTGTGTCTTAGATAGCACCACTTTGTTTGAGTGGTATTTCTTGATTTCACTATTGCAATCGATGTTAGCCATATATCCGAGTCCTTACTCTCTAGAGGTTGAGGTTTCTAAAAGTGCATCACGAAAACTTTTCATCTGAATGTTTGATTCGATAGAAGCCCAAGCAAAATCGACATCAGAAATTGCTTGTCTAGCCAATGCGTTCAAAACCTTCGGTCTTGCGTCATCCATATTTTTTAGATAATCATGCAATTCAGTTGACGGACATTGCGCAGGGAACCTATAGGCAAAACTGTTATTGCCTCTTAATTCGGCAATTTTTTTGGACATGTAGTCATTGGCTACCGCTTGTGCATTCATACTCGCAGTAATAGCCTTGACACCAAATGACCAGCCATACGCTCCTCTATTGACGGAATGGCCGACTTCCTCACCACCTTGAACAGGTAAGGTGCCAAGCATGTAGAGGTGAATCGGTCTGTTGAACTCTTCCTTTCTGCTAAGTATCTCGTAGGCTTCCAGCATGCCAACTGCGCCGGGATTGTTTGCCCAGAGACCGCCATCAACGTAATTAACGTATGTCCCCAAAGTGTCCGGCTCTTCTAATTTTGCGATTGATCTTAGAATAGGCGCTGCACTACTGGCCATGCATGCATCGACAATTGAGCGATTGTTATCACGACCGTTAAGCCTATCCATATGAGGTGTTTTGAAAACAGTGGAAGCGTGGCGATTTAAATCAACAGTCGTAATGGCGAGGGCAATGCCTCTCTGCTTGTAGAGTTCGCCCATGGTTAAGTTACCAAACGTTTCGGTCAGCACTTCACGTAAGGCCGAATCGCCTGCACCAAGTCCGGCGAAGAACCCGCGGACTATCTTTTCAACAATGGGAAGTGATCGAAACCACTGGCATGGGAAAATTTTGTTACCGTGAGAGTGGTATAGACCAACCATTTTTTCCAATGGAGTCCCAGCTGCCAATGCGCTGGCTACAAAAGAGCCAGTACTTGTGCCTACTATCAAATCAAAAGATTTTCCAGGATCGACAGTTGCACCTGTAGCGTTTTTAATTCGATCAGCGAAAGTTTTTAGATAGGTAGCTTGATAAACGCCACGCACACCGCCGCCGTCCAGGCACAGTACTCGAAATGGTATTGTTGACGCCATATCACACCCATAATTCTTTAAAGAAGTGATATTGAGATTAATCTTATTATTTCAAGTATCTATCAAAATATCCTGGCTTAACCGTCTGTCTATGAGTTAGGGAAGCCTTCATGGTCTGCTGTCTACCACAAAGCTGACTTCGCTGGAGCAGCGCCTCAATGGCAGGAAATAGCCGATTTCTGCTATTAACCAATGATTATTTTTTAATCAATATGTGCCGTAAGAATAATTTGAATAATACGGCTTTTTACCGTCTACATTGCGCCTTTATATAAAATATATAAAAATAATATTTTCATAAAATATTGATAATATGTAGTAAATGATGGGGTCCGAACCTACGACCTACTGATTACGAATTTGACTAGCTTAACAATCAATTTTCCAAGTAAAGATTTTTATCTGTATCTCGTATTTATTTTACTGTCTACATATTGTCTACACTAATTTTATCTATTATGAAGAATATATGTAATAAATTGATTTTATGGTGCTGTTGAGAGGAGTCGAACCTCCGACCTACTGATTACGAATCAGTTGCTCTACCAACTGAGCTACAACAGCGTTTTAAACTTCCGGCAAGTGCGGGATTATAGAGGTTTAAGAAATCGTAAGCAATTACTGTATATTTTCATTTATCAGAGTACGAAGAGAGACTATGAATTATCGTCAAAAGAAATTCTCGCGTCGTAAGATAATGAAATTCATGGCACTTGGCGCAACCATCCCTTTTATGAATGCATTCATAAGCCAGGCGCAAGCTGCAAAAACCTCAAAGGAAGTAGTGCAGTATCGTGACAAGCCGAATGGGAAACAGAAATGCAGCAATTGCATACAGTTTATTCCGGGCAAGACATCTGAAGCAAACGGCGAATGCAAGGTTGTTGAAGGTAACATCAGTCCCCAAGGCTGGTGTACCGCATATGCCCCAGAATCATAATAGGTTACCTGAACGACATCTCACTCGAAGAGGAGAAAATCACCTGGCGCGACTTACTCAGATTAACTGTTATGCTGCTGGCACTCAGCTCGCTGGCCGGCGCTGGTGCGTCCGATAGGTACCTGAGTACCTATCGGACCAGGCCCGCAGATAAATTGAATTTCTTGCGTTCTTCAGGTCTGTTTTAAAGATACTTCTTGAAACTATTTGAGATCCCATAATCAATAAGCGAAGAAAGCAAATCAAGGAGAGTTCGGTCATTTACTGACGCAGTCCGCCGGTCGGTCCTTGGGTTGTTGGGTACCTTCCTCTGGTATCGGATGCATGATCTGAGAAACCATCGCGGATACGTGAGTAGTTCCAACAAATTACTGAATTTCTTATTAAAGAATGGGGAACATGCATAGTGTTTTTGGATCTAATTCTATTTCGCGTTATAAGATGTAATAATAAATCATCTAGACTCACGTAAATGGATGACAATTATGGCAAGACCAGCAAGTGGTGAGGAGCATCTTGAATTGGCCCGAAATGCGGTACGGATTGCTAAAACAGCTGATGAACTGCGTAGCGCACAGGTTTTACTGCTGCCACTCGAATTGGGTCTGAGTCTGGAACAGACGGCCATTGCTATTGGTCGATCAAAAGGCAAGACCTGCACACTGCGTACCAATTACTGCAAGCGAGCCACTGGAAGAATGGCTGCGCCGGTTGCCAAGCGTAATCTGCGTAATCGGGAGAACTGATCACTTGAAGAAGAGAGGGGGTTGTTGCAGGAGGTATTTGACAGTGCCGGCGTTGGTGGAGTATTGGTGGTTCCGCCGTTTGCCGATAAGTTTCGCCAGAAGATGGGTGTCCCGCTTTCGCTTTCGGCCATATACCGAATGCTTGCGCGCCATGGTTGGCGTAAGATTGCACCCGATGCCACCCACCCAAAAGGAGATCTCTTAGCCCGGGAAGACTGGAAAAAAAACTCCCCGGGGTGCTGGGTCAAGCGATAACAGAGTTTGCTGTGCCTCGCCCCATGCGGCTGATGTTTCAAGACGAAGCACGATTTGGCCGCATCAGCGACTGCCGTCGCGCATGGGCGCCTCGTCCAGCGCGTCCGCTAGTCAAGGCTATGCTTACCTACGAGTACACCTACGCTTATGTGACAGTCTGTCCGCTGGACGAAAAGTTTGACAGCTTGGGGTTACCTCATGTCAACACTGAGTGCATGCAAATCTTTCTTGATGAAATCGCCAGGCGCTACCCCAATGAGAATATCGTTATGGTGATGGACGGTACTGGCTGGCATCGCAGCCATTCGCTGACGTTAGCTGAGAATCTTCGCTTACTGCTACTGCCACCTTATTCACCTGAACTCAATCCAGTCGAGCACCTGTGGGATGAGTTGCGCGAAAAGAGCTTTCATAACCGTGTATTTGACAGCATCGGCGCGCTCGAATCTCATTTGGTTGATGCACTTCGACATATGGAGGAAACTACGGATGCAGTGAAATCAATCGCCGGATGGGATGGGATAATTAATTCACTTTGTAACGCTAATTATAATTATTATGGTAATGACATCAACAACAAGGCTTACCATGCATGTTAAGAAAGTGCACGCTGTTCCCCATATTATTTTATTTTAGCGGCCACTGTCTTGACGAACATAGAGGGTGGTCATCTGTCGGTAACGGTTCTTTGTCATATCTTCGATAGAGAGATGCCAAGGAGAAATACGGTATCAAGCTGCAGACCGTCTGATTGGCAATACCTACATATTTCGTGAATTTCGTAATCTTTATACTTCTTCTTTTGCACGCGAAAAAATCATGGATAAAATGATGTTTGCTGTACGATGCTTTTTTTTCCCTGCAATCGTTTTATTCATGATGCTCCCCGCTTACAGCGATGGGGTATCAAATGACGCTTATATTGCGGGTTATGCGACAGGAATTCTCAAGCGAGATTATGCGCTTGACTTCTCCGCCTTAGTGGTGCGTGACGGTGTTATTACATTACCGGTATATGACCTGTCACCGGAAGATCGCGCTCAAGTTCAACAAATATTGTCTGAAATTCCGGGAGTAATGGGAGTGGAGCTGCTAGCAGACGATAAGCAACAAAACATAGCTGTTTCTTCACCAGCAGATAAGCAGGACACGCCTGAAAGTACACTTGTTCCGCCCTCAGAAGTTTTTCCTACGGGTTTCTTACCAACGGGTCATTTATTTAAGCCTCTACTGGCTGATCCACGCTGGGCGCACTTCTCAGCGGCTTACCGTAATTATGTAGGCGCCGACATTGACGGGAATAACAATGGGTCAGTCAGTTTCGGCGAGACCATTCCTTTCTATCGAGCCAATCTAGGCCGAACCACCGTGCAATGGGAAGCAGGACTCCAGGCTGGGGTCTTTAGCGACTTTAATCTTGATGCAAGCTCTTCCGATCTGATCAATACTGATTTTATTGCTTCTGTTTACTCAAGCATGCGAACAGGTCAATTTTCTTCTTTTGCTCGCATTTTCCATCAAAGCTCGCACCTAGGGGACGAGTTCCTGCTGCGAACCCAGTTAGAGCGTATCAATCTCAGTTATGAAGGAGCTGATCTCAGGGTTTCCTATGAACTGCCCTATGGAGTACGCATCTATGGGGGAGGGGGGGGTATTTTTCATAAACAACCTTCAACAATCAAACCCTGGTCAATTCAATATGGACTTGAATTCAGAAGTCCCTGGCGTATCGATTTCGCCGCGATGAGACCCATATTAGCGGTTGACTTTAAGAATCATGAGCAAAACGACTGGAATGCGGATATCTCTGCCAGAGCTGGATTCCAGTTTGATAACCACCAAGCATTCGGTCGCAAGCTACTGTTCATGATAGAGTATTTTAACGGTAATTCCCCCACCGGCCAGTTTTATAAAGAGAAGGCTGAATATCTCGGAATCGGTGCTCACTACCATTTCTAATTTATTCGGGTTTAGTTCCTTGCCTCTTGAGGCGTTAGAGAACAACAAGGAAGAGCGCAAGACTGCGCGTAGTTAGCCAGGCGATGATCAAGCTACTGAAGCCCTATCAAAACAAGGTGCACACTATTACTTCGGACAATGGGCGGGGAGTTCGTCGAGCATAAAAAATTGTGGTAACGTTGAAGGCAAACTTTTATTTTGCTGATCCTTATTCCTCTTGGGAGCGCAGCATCAATGAAAATGCAAATGGATTAATACGGCAGTATTTCCCAAAGAGCCGGAACTTCACTACGATTACACAACGAATCCTCAAAGGTATTGCGGAGTTTAACGAAACACCGGTTTCATTCCATTGGAGAAAGTTCGACTTGGGGCTTATTTGATTTGTAATTATTTTAACGGGACGATCAGCTGGCGGGTTGATAATGTGCTGGGACATTTTTTGCCGCATCATCGATAACTATGGCGACATTGGCGTGTGCTGGCGGCTGTCGCAGCAACTGGCGGCAGAGCATGGCATGGCAGTGCGGCTTTGGGTGGACGATGTGGCCAGTCTGCAGCGCATGTGCCCAGATGCCGATGCCAGCCGGGAAGTGCAAAACTGTCGGGGGGTGGAGGTGTGGCGCTGGATTGAACCATTTCCCTACGTAATGCCGGCTGACGTGGTGATTGAGGCGTTTGGCTGCGAGCTGCCGGAGAGTTATGTGGCGGCGATGACGCTTCCCTCACCCCAGCCTCTGGATCAAGTCGGGGACAGGCGTGCGCTCCCAGAGGGAGCAAAGCGCATATGGATCAATCTGGAATATTTGTCAGCGGAGCGATGGGTGGAGGGCTGTCATGGCATGGCTTCACCGCATCCGCGCCTACCGCTGACCAAGTATTTCTTCTTCCCCGGCTTCACTGCAGCTACTGGCGGGTTACTCCGAGAAAATGGACTACTGGCGCAACGCGATGTGTTGCAACACAATCCGGCGCAGTGGTGGTATCAGCTTGGCCTGCCTTGCCCCATTTCCACCGAAGCCACGGTTTCACTATTCTGTTATGACAGCGCGCCAGTGAGCAAGCTGCTGGATGCCTGGGCGGCTTCAACCATGCCGGTGCGCTGCCTGTTGCCAGAAGGCAAGACAGTGGCGCAGGTCGCAAGTTGGACCGGACAACCGGGCTTGACGCCGGGCGATAGCGTGCAGCGTGGCAGCCTGACCTTGCACGTCATTCCTTTCATGCCTCAGGAAGACTATGATCGCCTGCTGTGGGCGTGCGACTGCAATTTCGTGCGCGGCGAGGATTCCTTCGTGCGGGCGCAGTGGGCGGCGCGGCCGCTGGTCTGGCAAATCTATCCGCAACAGGACAATGTGCATCAAGTCAAACTTGAGGCGTTCCTCGACCGCTATTGCCAGGGATTGGTGGAAGATGCCGCCGCCGCGCTGCGTGCTTTTCATCAGATCTGGAATAGTGGCGGGCGCTTGAATTGGGACGATTTCTGGCGGTACCGTGCGGTGCTGCAAGACCATGCCACGGCTTGGGCTGGGCAGCTTGCGCAGGTCACAGACCTTGCATCTAACCTGGTACGCTTCTGCAAAAATCAGAGGTACCCCTGAAAATTCAAGTTGCTGCGCCAGACAAGGCGCGGGCGAACCATTACCATATGGCATATATTTGATATGTAAGGAGTAATTTTTTTCAGACAGCCATTCGGATAGCGACGAAAATTGGATTTTTGGAGGTGCCCGGAGTACAATATGCAGCTTTTTTACTCCCCAGATTTATCAGATGAAAACAGCCCAGGAACTCCGCGTAGGTAACGTGTTTATGGTTGGTAAAGACCCCATGGTCGTGCTGAAAACTGAATTCAGCAAATCCGGCCGCAACTCTTCCGTGGTAAAAATGAAATTCAAGAATCTGCTTACCGAATCGCCCAGCGAAGCGGTGTACAAGGCGGATGATAAGTTCGATGTGGTGGTGCTGGATAAGAGGGAGGTCTCCTACTCTTACTTTGCCGATCCCATGTATGTGTTCATGGACACTGAATACAACCAGCATGAAGTCGAAGCGGAAACCATGAGCGATGCGCTCAATTTCCTGGAAGACGGTATGGCCTGCGAAGTGGTGTTCTACAACGGCAAGGCCATCTCGGTTGAACTGCCCAACTCCGTAGTGCGCGAAATCACTTACACCGAACCTGCCGTCAAGGGCGATACCTCCGGCAAGGTAATGAAGCCTGCCAAGATCGCCACCGGCTTCGAACTGCCAGTACCGCTATTCTGCGAAATCGGCGACAAGATCGAGATTGATACCCGTACGCTGGAATACCGCAACCGGGTCAAGTAACTCTCCCGGGTCGCAAAAAACATAAGGAGCCAGCTGGCTCCTTTATTGTTTCTGGATGGGCAGATACGCGCAGCATGCCAAGTTTGATTCCCGATTCAGACTATGATCAACTCATCCTTGCAGTAGTTTGCAGCTGCTGGTATTGGGCAAAAAAGGATGGTGACAGTGGATACTGAATACCACGGCCTGGGTGGGCCAGAACTGCCTGCCATTTACCAGGCTTTGGCCAAGCTTTGGCAGGCGGCTCACCCTATGCATTATGCCGCTAAATTCAAAACCTACTTCGCTTTTAACCGTATGATTGCGGCATGGGGATCACTGAGATTCTTCGATCCCCCCACGTCCAGCACAGTGGTAGGCAGTACCTGAGTGAGCGTCCCGCTCGTCAGGTTTGGCGATAGCGTAATGATTCCCAGCCCCGGGCAACTGCCGTCGGCGGCATGGCTGACGGTGAGCGGGAACGGACCGCGTAGCGCGACATAGATCCGCCTGCCTTTCGTTTGGCCAGCCACTGAAAAATCGCCAAGATCGGGTGTCGGATCGTTGCTTTTTGTCGTGCCGAGCGTCGAACCACAGGCCCCTGTCGTCGTTAGGCTATAGCTGCCTGCGTGCTGGAATGTTCGATTATCCCGCGACGAGGTAATTCCGAACACTTCGACATTGTTGCGAATCCGATCCATCTGATGCAAATAGTAAGCTGTTTCTGCTGTCGGGTTATTCACCAGGACAAGGCCATGCGCATCACGATTGTTCCCTTCTGGAATATCAGCGCCTGCTACTTTGCCGTTGTCCGCATCTGCCCATACCGCAATGGGTGCGGGGGTATTGGCCGCATTGAACGCCGGTGCCGATGGATAATCGAGTGAGAGACGATAGAGCGTAAATTCAGAAATGTTTGGTCCTGGCGTGCCGGTATTCAGGTGCATGAAACCTGCTGCCTCGGCGCCGCCGCAACCGGCTGCCCGGGTAACGTTCATGTCATATTCAGCTACGATTGCCATCGGTGTGCTGCGCATGTCGATCACGAACATGCCACCCCCGCCCAATGTCGTGAAAACATGCTGGCTCGTGCTGGCAACGATGGGGCAAATGACCGTGTTCAGCGGGCGAATGCCATCGGCTTGCTTCAGCGCACCCGTTGGCGTAGTCGTTGCTTGCCTATCCGCAACCGTGCCGCTCACTTTACAGGCAACCCCATCCTCGGGATTCAGATCGACCGCCACAGGCTGCTCGGTAATCCGGCCGGCGCCACCGACCAGATCGAAGCTGGCTGCCGCATTGAAATCAAAGCCAGTCACAGTATCCTTACGATCACGCATCACATCGACACGCTCCAGCATGCGCCCGTTCTGGTTGGCGATAATGATGCTGTGACCATTGGGTGCCCAGAAGCTCATGTGGTTCTGCCGGCCGGTGGAAGTACCGGTAGTTCGGAAGAGGCAAATAGGCCGTTTCGTTTCACCATCAACAATACCCAGATGACCCGAAGCGACAAAGTTGAGCGCCATGTATTTATGATCCGGACTCGGCAGAATGCCATGGATGCGAGCAACATGCGCCCCTGTAGTGGCCTTCGCCGTAGGGAACAAGTCTGTAGCGACATCCAGCACCACAGCATTGTCCACAGGTGGCGTTTTTTCCAGATCCGCGCTGTCATAGATCCGCACTGCTCCGCCATGTGTTCCGCTAGGCGCCTCGGCCGTAATACCTTGTGTATTGGCTTGGTCGCTGACCCATACCTCATAGTCTGCTGCATGGATCGTAGCAGCCGATCCCATCAGCCCCAGGAAAGCCATTCCAAAGAACCCGCTCCTCATTGCTAGCGTTCGGATAAGTCCGATGGGTTGCAACAGTATGGTAATGAAGGACAGGTTGTCATTCCTCAAGCAAGTTGGAGGGTTAGCCATCATTCCTGTCAAACCAGCCTTTGTGGCTGCGGCATCCCTGGTTGATCGTAATTCACTTTTCCACGTTTTCATAACAGACGCTCCTTTCATGTTTAGAAGTAAACAGAACAAGCTTATGCTTCACTATTGATCTGATCAGATGAAGTATAAAAGTTATTCGACCGGGAGGTAATCAATATACGCAGCACCAGACATACTTGGAGTCGAATGGGCTTTTACAATCTAACTTAGCCAATAAATGATTGGTTTGTCGTATTATCCACAAGAGGTTTAGGGTGAGTGAGTTACCTTGTTTTGAATCTGCTTGCTGCTTAAGCCGCTGGATTCCTATGTGACGGCGGGCATACTGCAAAACAAAGTGGAAGGTTTCCGGAATTAATCCGTCACCCTGCAAAGATCAAGATATACTCGTTTAATCAAGGGTATTTATGGGAAGAGGGCTGGTGTAATGAAATTAGTAACGATGCTGAATATGGGGTTGATGCTATTATGGCTTTCGGCTTGCTCCAGCATGCAGCCTGTCTTGTATCCTAACGCGCACTTTCTATCGGCGGGGAAGGAGGTTGCGCAGCAGGATATTGAGGCTTGTAAACAACTCGCTGAAACGGCTGGCGCTAAAGAAGGATATGGCAAGAGCGGCGATGTTGCATCAAGTACCGCTATGGGAGCAGGCGTAGGGGCTGCGAGCGGCGCTGCTGGAGGCGCGGTTACTGGTGCAGCCGGCACGGGCTCCATGGTGGGAGCAGTGAGTGGCGCCGTATGGGGATTGCTGCGAGGACTCTTTTATTCAGGGCCCTCGCAGCCTGATCAGGCTTATGCCAATTTCGTGAGCCGCTGCCTGCAAGAGAAAGGCTATGAGGTTACCGGCTGGCAGTAATCAAAGCTTATGTTCCGCAGAATGTTTGATAAACGCGCTCTGAAGGTTCCGGTGGAGTGCGGTAATCATGATATTCCGGCGCATCGGCGTAAGGGTTTGTCACAGCCGCAAGTAATTGCTGCAGCAGCGAGTAATCGCCACGTTCAGAAGCGGCTGCCAGCGCCTCTTCAACGCGGTGATTGCGTGGGTGAATCGCCGGGTTATGCGCTCGCATCAAGCTGACTGATGACTGCCTGGATTCAACCTGGCGTGATAATCTCGCTTGCCAGCGCGCATGCCACTCTAAAAAAACGGTATCACGAAACAGGGCATCCTGGAGCAAGGCTTCCGCAGCCAGTGCGCGGAAGCTTTGGGTGTAATCGGCTTGGTGTTGCTGCATCCATGTTAGCAGGGTTTCGATAAGCTGGCTATCTTCTGTTTCTTCAGTGAACAGTCCCAGTTTTTTTCGCATTCCGGCCAGCCAGTGCTCCTGGAAGATAGCGGGAAAATGATGAATTGCTTCTTCCGCCAATGCGACGGCCTTTTCCTGCTCCGGGTGCAATAACGGCAGCAGCGTTTCGGCAAAACGTGCGAGATTCCACTGCGCCATATGCGGTTGGTTGGAATAGCGGTAGCGGCCCTGTTGGTCGATCGAGCTAAACACCGTATCCGGGTCGTACGCATCCATAAAAGCACAAGGACCATAGTCGATCGTCTCACCACTGATGGCCATATTATCTGTATTCATCACGCCATGAATGAAACCAACCAACAGCCACTTTGCGACCAGCGATGCCTGGCGTTCTATCACGCTGTTCAAGAGCGCAAGATAAGGGTTATCGGCCTCGCCAAGCGCTGGATAATGACGGTGAATAACATAATCGGCCAGGGTTTTGATGCCTTCTGTACCTCCTATCCTTACGACATATTCAAATGTGCCCACGCGAACGTGACTTGCCGCTACCCGGGTGAGAATCGCGCCCGGCAGCACGGTCTCCCGCATCACTGGCTCGCCGGTGGTGACTACGGCAAGACTGCGCGTCGTAGGGATGCCTAGCGCGTGCATTGCCTCACTGATAAGGTATTCCCGCAGCATGGGCGCTAGCGCCGCGCGCCCATCGCCACGCCGTGAAAACCGGGTCTGGCCAGAGCCTTTTAGCTGAATGTCAAACCTGTCGCCTGCCGGTGTGAGATGCTCGCCCAGCAGGATCGCTCGTCCATCGCCCAGCATCGTGAAATGACCATATTGATGCCCGGCATAGGCTTGCGCGATGGGCTGCGCCATATCAGGCAGCACATTACCTGCAAACAGCAAGGCGGCTTCTTCATCAGACAATGTGCGGATATCCAATCCCAGCGATTCTGCCAGGGCATGATTCAACATCGCCACCCGCGGCGCACGTACGGGCACAGGATGAAGTTGCGCATAAAAAGATTCGGGCAAACGGGCATAACTATTATCAAACCGCCAGCCGACGTTGTCATTCGTATATTTTCTATTGGGTTTCATGTGACCTTATCGTATTAGCCGGGTATTATCTGTCAAAACAGGGATTGTAAAGCATTAAACGAATGAGACAGGCAGCGCGGCCTGATGTTCCAAAGAGATGGCGCTTGATTGAGGTAACGTGCTTGCACCATCTTATCGCTTGTGCCAAAAAGCCTGGCTTTAACTTCATTCTACTGTAGGGTCTGTTGACGTTTTGAGGTAAGTATTTCATAAATCGAAGTAAACTCGTAATATTGAGAGATTTTTACACCCCCCCACAAAACGAGTTTACGATGCCCCGACTGATGCTCACCGATGAATTCTGGCCGAAGCTGGAGAAGATTCTGCTTCAAGAAGCGATTTATAACAAGCGCAATCTGCGCATGACGGTGGAGGGTGTGCTATACCGAATGCGGGTTGGTTGTCCG
>NZ_FNDH01000112.1 GCF_900100485.1 Nitrosomonas sp. Nm132
ACACCGATACGTTGCAGCGCTTCGAACGCCATTGGGCTATCATTAGTCTGATATAGATCGAAGAATTTACGACGTGCATGGGCCCAGCAGCCTAGCTCAGTGCAGGGTGATGCTGATGAGAATAGGGATTTATATCCACCGTAGTCATCGACCAGCAGGTGACCTTGCCAGTTTTGCAGGAAGTTTTGTGCATGTCGGCCACTACGACCGGCTTGATAGTCGAAGATAATGATGCGCGGCCCAGGTTCCAAGTCATTGCTGCGATAGGCCCTGAGAATAAGCCTTGCGGGTCTTGCCTTTGCCAGGGTCAAGCTGAGCCACCGGGGTCTCATCAGCATGTAGCGTATTCCCTTGCAAAAGATGCCAGGTGAGACGGTCTGCCAGGGGCTGTAAGGCCACCCCCGTGCGGCCCACCCATTCCGCCAGGGTGGAACGGGATAAAATAACCTGCTCACGTGCGGCGATTTGTTCAAGACGGTAAAGGGGAAGATGATTCAGGTACTTGCTGGTCATCACCCAGGTAAGCAGGCCGGGTGCAGCCATGCCGCCATCGATCACGGCCGGTGGGACAGGCTCTGCGGTGATGGTTTCGCAAGTTTTGCACGCATATTGCGGACGAATGTGGCGGTGGACGAAAAATCTGGCGGGTTCCACATCCAGCTGTTCGGTGATGTCTTCGCCAATTTTGACCAGATCGTGGCCGCATTGATCACATTGGCAGAATTGTGGTTCATGACGATGCTCGATGCGGGGTAGATGATCCGGCAAAGGTTGGCGGCCCGCGCGAGCCCGTGGGGGTTTGTTTGCGCCTTGTTTTGCTGATGAATCGAGCTGTTCAATTTCCGCTGTCACTGCAGCGGTTTCTTCGAACACATCCAGCTGTAGCTACGATTGAAATAGCGACAGGGATTCATTGCTCCTGCCAAAGCGGATACGGCGTAAATGCGCCAATTCCAGTGTAAGCGCCTGGATCTTGAGTTCCTGTGCGTGAATTTCTTTTTGTGCCTGATCAAACAGTGTTTGCATGATGCCAGACACCTGCATTTTGGTATCCGCATCAAGGTTCAGTTGATCTAGCTGTAGCCACGATTTCATGGTTGACATTATACCATACAGTCCTCCTAACAGATTGTAATCATTAACTAATCAGGTATTTTTCATGGCCGTAGATGGGCAGGTGGTAGTGCGGATAAACGCTGCCAATTTACCCCTGCGATCAGCCATTCCCATTGAGCTTGCGTCGATGTAAAGCAGCGCTCACCAGCGCTTGGCCAGGTAAACCGCCCCTCATGCAAGCGACGCTGACATAACCACACACCCGCACCATCCCACAACAATACCTTGATGCGATTCCTGGCACGATTGCCAAACACAAACGCTGATCCTGCACACGGTGAATGCGCTAGCGCCTGTTGCACGATCA
>NZ_FNDH01000081.1 GCF_900100485.1 Nitrosomonas sp. Nm132
TTGCCGGTTGAATTTGAAATTACCGGTGGAGATGTGAATGATTGCTCTGCGGCACCGGAGCTGATTGCCAAGTTACCTGATGCGCAGGCGATTGTGGCGGATAAGGGCTATGACAGTGAGTGCATACGTGAGCAGATCATAAAGAAAGGAACCAGGGCCGTGATTCCAAGAAAGCGCAATTCGCTGAAGGGTAACGCAGATATGGATTGGGGCTTGTATATACTCATCGCGCTTCAAAATTCGGTTTTTATCATCCCTCATCCGACCCTCTCCCAACGGGAGAAGGTATAGCTGCCGAATTTTGAAGTACGATGAGTATAGGTACCGGCATTTGGTGGAAAACACCTTTGCACGACTAAAGCAGTATCGGGCAATAGCAACACGATACGACAAATTGAAAAGAAATTACAAAATTATCTAAATTACTTTAGACGCATACCAGAATTCTTTCTACATGAAGCAGTCGCAGCATAAAACCGGCTTTCTCAACAAACCGTTGACACTAATGCAACTTCATACATACAAAATAGCTTCCCCGCAAATGCCGTCAGACTGTCATCTTGAACCTTAAGGTTCAAGGTGGTTGCTAACCGTATGCATCAGGTACTTCTTTTTTTAAGAAGCGCACAACAGCATCACTTTGGTTTACAACCAGATACTAGGAATTGGTTCAAAGAATATGAGCCTTAACAAACACTGCAGGGAAAATTTTTACTCGCTTTTTTCAGCCATAGCATTCAAAAAGCCAATTTACTTAATAATCAATTCTATTAATTTTTTCGTTCTAGCAATATCTCGTTCAACTTGCTCTCCATGGTTTTAATTTTACGCTTAAACTCATTCATGTCAAAACTTTTAATTAGACACATGGTAAGCAATGCATGAATGACATAAAGTGTTGCCATGATTGCAATTTGTTGAGCCTCAATTTTTGATTAGCGCTGAGCCATTAACCCGGATATTTCATAAATTGGCACGTGCCAATTTATGAAATATCCGGGTTAAATCGGGACAATCATTTGACGCAAAGTTCAATCATTCAGTACTTGCAATTCAAGACGGTATCTGACCTCAGTTTTGCCTGTACTTATATGTCATGGTCTTAGTGTTGGTTTTTCAGTCAAGCAGTCAACCTGCAGTTTCTAGGAGCATACTTTTAGGACAGATATTTTTGATAAAAAGGGTGTTTATTTATCCTATTTCTTCCTATACACCGTTTATTTTTCCTATACACTGAAAATCAAATTGATTTTCAGTAAAGTCATTTTCGATGACAAAGAGTGTTTATTTTTTCCTATATCCTGGAGGAAGGCAGACAAGATGGAACAACCTGAGTTCGATGCCGCCGAGTTTTGTGCACAGCGAAAACGCGAGTTGCTCGAGTTAGTGACGGGAAACTCTCCGCAAGCGCTGCAGTCCACACAGACCTTTGGCTTGGATTGTGCGCTCGATTTGGCCGGCACAGTGGTGGCTATGTAAAAGTGATGCGGGACTGCAACTTTGACAATGGCGAGCACCTGTATTGCGAAGGGCAACTTGTGAGCTCCTCGGTGCTCGGCATCTGGAGAGGACATGGTGAATTGAACGTGCCGCCATCAAATCTCATCGGCACCGATTCCACTCTGCAGCTGATCATCAGAGTTTTTGCATTCGAATTTATGCTGTGGGGGCGGCCATCAACCTGCCAAGGAGTGGCCGGTGATGGCGGATTTGGCACCTCGGTGTTTTATAATGGTGGAATCGAGCCTAGCGCGCCGACTGACATGCTCGAGCCAGCGTCTCAACCACAAATGTCACCGCGCGCCCTAGGAGAGTGCCTCGTTGCTGCCTAGCTAGGGCTCATCGTCCAAGCTGCACGTTCACTTTGACGTCCGTTACCACCATTGCTGCGAACCGGTTTTTTTATGAACTTGCGGATGTTTTCTAGGGCCAAGTCGAGGAGGGCGTTATGCTGATGACCTGCACCTGAGCGTTACGCAAGACCTGATCGATCATCAATGTGTTTGAAAGTCAGTCCGCCTCCAGCACATCCATCCCTTATGAGAAAGGGTTATTTTTATCTTATACCCAAAATGCTTAGCAGTACAATTGTCGGGGAATGTACAGCAACGGATCCGCGCGCAAGAGCGGAGATCAGTGCTCCTGACACTGACCAGCTTGGCCAACTGAGTAGCGGGATTGCTTGGTTCACGGGCATTGCTGCAGGATTACTGATTCCATTGCTGGTGTTGGGCTTCGGCTATGTGACGCAGCATCTGCTCGCGACCAATGAAGCGGCGATGCTCTCCGCGGTAGCCAAACTGCAAGGCCCGTTGCACTTCCCACGCAGAGAAGGCCGAGATACTCTGGAACAGCTGTTGCACACCATCTCCATCGGCAGTGGGAGCGAAGTGACCTTGAACACAGAGAATAGCAACGGCGCGCTGGACCTTATCCGGAAGCGCGTTGAGGTGCGTAAGGCGGATGGGACCAGGGCCACCCTGACCGTATCGCGGTCTCTGCAACCCGTCTTCATGGCCGCGGCACTCGGGCTGATTCCTGGTGCGCTGATAGGATTTCTGGTGTTTCGCGTGACTCAAGCATATCCGCGCAAGATGCTGGGGATCGCCATGAATGAGCTGGAGCGGCGTACCGAAGCGGAGCATCGACTGCGTACGGCCAACTCACTGTTTTCGGCGATATTGGAATCGACGGCCGAAGGAATTGTGGCAATCGATGGTCAAGGACGGATCGTGGCGTGCAATACTCGCTATCTCGAGCTCTGGAAGCTGTCTGAGCGTGAGCGAGTGCAGGACGACGACTGCTTGCTTTTCGCTTCGCTCGCGGCAAAAGTCCGTGATCCGAAGGCTTTCCTTGAACGCAACCAGCAGTTGCTGGGCGCGCCGACTTCTGAGCTGACCGAGTGCCTAGAACTCCACGATGGCCGATCCTTCGAATGGACATCGCGTCCCCAGCGCATTCAGGGAGAGGTAGTGGGACGAATCTCCACCTTCCGGGATGTGAGCGAGAGCAAGCGGGCGGAAGTGCTGCTGTCTACAGAAAAAGCTGTCCTCGAAAAGGTGGTGCGAGGAGCGCCGCTGGAAGACGCGCTGTTTGTGGTGGCAGATGCCATTGAACGCGAATCGGGCGACATGTTCTGCGCTATTTTCTTCTGTGAGGATGGGCGCACGACTAATCTGAATGTTGTCACCGGTCGCAGTCTGCCGTCCTGGTACCGAGACCAGCTGCTGGCGCTTCATCCGCGCATCGGACAACATAAAGATGATTCGTATTGCATCAATGTCGAGACACCTGGCCGCTGGTTTGAGTCCCGAGCCTACCTTCGGCTCATGGAGCAGTTGGCGGTCAGCCAGACCAATCTGGAGACAATCCGAGGCTCCACGGGGGATACGATCGGTCTCGTGCTTGCGCACTATCGTATCAACTCGGACCATGGTTTCGAGCGAGATGGTCAACTCCTGCATATCGCAAGCCAGATGTGCGCTATCGCAATCGACCGCTATCGCTCAACCCGTGAGCTCGACCTGCTTGCCCATTACGACTTCCTGACCGGACTGCCAAACCGCAAGCGCTTCCATGACCACTTGAGAAGAGCCATAGAGCGGGCGCAGGGAACCAATCGCCCGCTTGGGCTGCTCTTTCTCGATCTTGATCGGTTCAAAGCAGTCAACGATTCGCTGGGTCATGCTGCGGGCGATGCGTTACTCAAGGTAGCTGCCTCACGTATCCGTGAGTGCGTGCGTGCGCACGATGTCGTAGCGCGCTTGAGCGGGGATGAGTTCGTCGTATTGATCGAAGACCTCCAGCGCACAGAAATTGCTGCTGGGCTAGCGCGCAAGATCGCAGCGCGGATGACAGAAGGGGTGAGTTTGAATGGCCACGAGACGTTCATCAGCGCAAGCGTCGGCATTGCCCTGTACCCCAAAGATGGCAACACGCTGGAAGACCTGTTGAAGAACGCCGATGCGGCGATGTACGAGGTCAAGGGGCAGGGACGCAACGGCGTGCAGTTCTTCCACTCGCGCATGAACGAAGGTGGCCTCGAGCGCCTCCAGCTGGAAGGGCAGCTGCGGCGCGTGCTGGAGCGCAACGAGATGGCCATACACTACCAACCCAAAGTGCTGGCTTCCACTTCGGCGATTGTCGGCGCGGAGGCTTTGTTGCGCTGGCATCATCCCGAGCAAGGGTTGATGCTACCCTCGAAGTTTGTGCCGCTGCTAGAGGAAACCGGGCTGATAGTCGACTTTTGGGACTGGATCATCCGTCAGGTATGTGAGGACATGCTGCGCTTGGATCAGGTCAGTAGCCGGCGAATCGATATTGCGGTGAACGTTTCGGCACGGCAATTCGGGAAACGCCGCTTGCGGGAAGGACTGATACGAGCAGTCGACGCCACCGGGGTCGATCCGGGCCGGCTGGAGCTCGAGCTGACGGAGAGTCTTCTGATGAAGGAGCCGCAACAGGCCTCGCAGATCCTTTACGAACTGCGGGAACTCGGCGTCGGTGGGATCGCGATCGACGACTTTGGCACCGGATACTCTTCCCTCGCGTACCTCAAGCGCTTTCCGATCACGGGTCTCAAGATCGATCGTTCGTTTGTATCCGGCATTGCGCAAAGCAGTCAGGACGGAGCTATTGTACAGGCGATCCTCGCGCTAGCGAGAAGCCTGGATCTGCGGGTTACCGCAGAGGGTGTGGAGACGCTCGAGCAGGCGACGTCGCTGACTGTTCAGGGGTGCCATGAGCTGCAGGGTTATTATTTCGGCAAGCCGGTTTCTCTGGAGAGCTTTATCGAAGCTCTGAACGGTGTGAGCGCGCGATCTCGCCTGCCGGCTGATAGGGAATGAAGCTGGCAATGCAGCGCGAGAAGGGTCCGACCCTGTAGCAGCGTTCGAGCAATCTGCTGACGTCGAACCGGGCTCACGAGGCACTTTGAATCGTCGCACGGTAACGCAAGCTGACAGTCCTGCACGAAACGATTCAGCTTTTTAGTATCCTGCATCGAGTAGTTCCAGATCTATGAAGGTTTCGTGCCCGCCTTCTGGAGTGCATATGTCATAAAAAGCGATATCAAGGATCGCCTTATCAGGCGTGATCAGCCGAAAATGGTGATCAATATGAGTATCCTTTGTTCACAACGAGTCATTTTGCTGTGCGCCTTCTTGATTAAAAGGAGATAATTCTTTTTTAGCCAGAAAAGCGGGAAGGTAAACCATGACGCAACTGACCCAGA
>NZ_FNDH01000013.1 GCF_900100485.1 Nitrosomonas sp. Nm132
GGCAGCGTGGCAAGCACAACGAAATGCTTCCGCACGTCCCATGGAGTGGCGCTTTACGAATGATGACGCTCGGGTAAAATTGAAGAAACTTTACCTGACTTTAGAAGAATGACTGAGTACTAGTACACCAGATTTAACTATAGCTCTTCCTTGCCTGAGCCCCTATTTTAATAAGATTATGAGCTCTTTTTGTTTCCTTTTCTCACAGAGCATCCTGTAAGATGCTTTGCTGCCCAGTATTTTTCTAACCCATGAAAATGGGAAGTATGCAATATTATCGGATTATTATCCTAAATCAGAAGGAAACAGTGGTAGACTTTTAATATAATAGACAAGCTTGTTTATTTATGCGTTTTATTATGAGTGATAATATTTTGTAAATTAAAGAATGAAACCTCCTCTTTGTATTGCGATCACAGGCGCAGCAGGTCAAATTGGCTATAGTCTGTTGTTCAGGATTGCGGCTGGTGATATGCTTGGAAGTGATCAACCCATCATTTTGCATCTACTTGACGTTACTGGATCTCAGCATATCCTTGATGGCGTAGTAATGGAATTGTGCGACTGTGCTTTCCCACTTTTGAAGAATGTCGTCACAACAGATGATCCGTTAGTTGCTTTCAATATGGCGGATATTGCCATTCTAGTTGGCGCGCGCCCTCGAACTAAAGGCATGGAGCGCAAAGATCTGCTCACAGCAAATGCAGAAATATTCAGCATTCAAGGTAAAGCACTTAATAAAGTTGCTAAACGTAACGTAAGAGTACTGATTGTTGGCAACCCAGCCAATACTAATGCTTATATTACAATGAGAAATGCTCCGGATTTACCAACAGGTAATTTTGCTGCCATGCTTAGACTTGATCATAATCGGGCATTGTATCAAATAGCAACAAAATTAGGTCAGCCTGTATCTGAAATCAGAAAAATGATTATTTGGGGCAATCATTCCTCTACGCAGTTTCCTGATCTGAGTCATACAGAAATAGATAACAAGAAAGTCATAAACCTTATTGGTGATCAGGCTTGGATAGAGGATTATTTTATTCCTACCGTTCAGAATCGAGGTGCTGCAATAATTGAAGCAAGAGGACTATCGAGTGCAGCCAGTGCCGCTAATGCAATAATTAGCCATGTCCATGACTGGGTTATTGGTACAAGAGAAAATGATTGGGTATCAATGGGAGTTCTTTCTGATGGAAGCTATGAAATTCCGGAGGGGGTAATTTATGGGTTTCCCGTCACTTGCCAAAATGGCGTTTATACAATTGTTCAGGGGTTAGAAATAAATAAAATTTCTAGAACAAAGATACTTGCAACATATAAAGAACTTTTAGAGGAAAAAGGCTCAATTAAGCATTTATTAGCATAAAATTTATTTAATTTTTTAATTCTCTAATAAACGAGAGAACCTCCTCGGCATGACCAGGCACTTTAACACCACGCCACTCTTTTCGTAAGATACCTTTTGCATCGATCACAAAAGTACTACGTTCTATACCGCGCACTTGTTTACCAAACATATTTTTCATTTTAATGACACTGTAAAGTTCGCATATGGACTCATCAGTATCGCTAAGCAAGTCAAAAGGTAATGATAATTTCTCCTTAAAATTCTCATGAGATTTTATATTATCTCGTGAAATTCCAATAATTACACAGTTAAGATCATTAAATTCAGTATATAGATCACGAAATTGTAGACTCTCATCTGTACAACCTGGCGTATTATCTTTAGGATAAAAATAAATTACTATATTTCTCCCTAAATGTGCTGATAGGTGAAACACTTTCTCACCAGTGGCCTTAAGCTCAAAATCTGGAGCAGGTTTAAGCATCATCGTAATATTTACACAAACTAATGTTTTATTAAAAGTTGGGCTAGGGAATTATTTGATCGATTACAACAGCGATATCTTTATCACCAATTTTTACAGGTTGACTAAAACCTTCTAAATCGCCACTTGCTGGTACAGCTTGACCTGACTTCGTTATCCTAGCACCTATAACCACTTCTGGAAAACTAGACATCTTCATAGTTGGTGTCATGGCCATATCATCATCTAGTGAAAAGGTTGTAGGTAAATCTTTAGCAGTCAATCTTAAAATAGCTAATGGCATTTTTGGTCCAGTTTTGGCTCGTGCAAAAACAAACAAAGTATCATTTGGTGACACTCTGTTGGTCAAAGAAGGGTTCAGCGTAACGGTACCCGTGATAGTAGTGGTAGCTTTGGTGCTATCCGATTTATCAGATAATGGTTGCTGTTTTGTCTCAGCAGGTAAGTCACTGCTTATATTTGAGCTTTGTGTCAATTGCAGCGGGGCGGTACTCTCTTCACCTTTCATAGCCAGTGATTTTGCCTGAGCAATACTGTCACTTACTGATTTAGCTAATTGTGAATCAGATGGAATAGCGCTCAATAATCTTTCCCAATAGACTGTAGCTTGATCATATTTTTTTTGTTCAAATTCAACAGTTCCTGCTAATGCAAGGGCCTTGGGATAATTTGGATCAATCTTAAGTGCTTGATTAATTAACTCAGCGGGTTTACCAATCAAACTCCCATTATTTGTCATTGCAAGTACGTCTGCATAATCACTCAACAATTGTGCGCTATCAGGAATAATTTCAATTAATTTGGCATACGTCGCACTTGCTTCATCAAATTGACCCGTAATTGCGTAGGTTCGGCCTAGCATAACCCAACCTTCGATATCCTCTGGATTTTCCTTAAGACGCGCAACCAAATTATCCACAACAGATTTAATTTCGGTATGGCCAGGAGGCATCCCTGCCATATCTTGTGAATGAGATTGTGTTACGCTAGCTAACTGGGATTGTGGAAGCAATCCACGTGTATCACCCAAAACCATATATAACGATATTGCTGTAAGTGGAATCGCTAAAATGACAACAGCTATCGTGGCAATTCCATGGCTTTTTATAGCAGAGGAGGCTGAAGGATTTTTTGATGATGCCGCTAAATCTTGCAGCATTCTTTTGTGCAATTCCTGCTTACTTTTATCATATTGTTCTTTGGATAAAATATCATTACGCAGATCATTATCTAATTCAGCAAGCTGGTCACGATAAATCGCAATATTCGCAGTTTCCCGTTCTAATAGTTCTATTTTATCCTGCCTTTTTCTCAGCAGAGTCGGAAGTACAAACAGCAACGCAGCAACAATAAAAATACCAGCCACGACCCAAAATGAAGTCATACTTACTTATTCCTTATTAATTTTTCTTATTAAAGCTTCAGCCTCTAAGCGCTGACTTTCTGATAGTGGGATATCATCTATCTGTGTGCGACGGCGTCTTAAATAGAAGATTAGGGCTGTCGTTGCACCTATAAATAAAATAAGCGGGCCAAACCATAATAATATTGTGGTAGTTTTGAATGGTGGATTGTAAAGAACAAAGTCACCATAGCGAGCAACCAAAAAATCTATGATTTCTTCGTCACTTTTATCAGCTTTCATTTGTTCTCGAATTTCACGCCTCAAATCGATAGCAAAATCAGCACGAGAACCAGCAAGTGATTCATTCTGGCATACCAAACAACGGAGATTCTCTGATAGTTCAACCAGGCGTTTTTCCAGCACTGGATCCTCGGCAACCGGTAATGCTTCATTAGCAAAACTAGTCAATGGCAATAAAAACACAGAAAAAACAATAACTAACTGTCTTATATATTTAAAAAATTGACTAGCACGCTCTTGTAAGACAAAAACATTTATAGCTTTAAATTTATACATCGAATCTATCCTTGCAACTCCCTTATCAAGGGGAGAATCTTGTCTTCCAGTGATTTTACCGTTACAGGTCCAATATGCTTGTGACGAATAATTCCCTGTTTATCAATAATATATGTCTCAGGAACACCGTAGACACCATAATCAATGCCTACCTTACCATCGGAATCAACAATACTGACCGTATAAGGATCACCATATTGTCTAAGCCATTGTAAAGCGGTATCTCGCTCATCTTTGTAATTGAGACCGTATATTGGCACTATTCCTGTCTTGGCTAGTTGCACAAGCAGAGGATGCTCATCACGGCAAGCCACACACCAAGAGGCCCAAACATTCAACATCCATACTTTACCAAGATTATCTTTCGACATCATGATTTTGTCCGGATCATGCAAATGATTTAACTGGAAAACAGGTGCAGGTTTATCGATAAGAGGCGATGGTACCTGGCGAGGATTTAGTGTCAGACCAATTCCAAGAAATACAACCAGAACAATAAATATAGCAAGCGGTAGTAAGAAGCGAATCATACTTTTCTTACCTCTGGAAGAATAACCGGCTCTATATCTCTGGATTTTATGTCTGTATTACTTTTAGTAAGTATTTCTGAAGTGATCTCAGTCTTGTCTTTTTTACGAATACCGTAACGATAACGACGATCTGTAACAGCTAGAATTCCACCTAATGCCATTAGGATACATCCTAGCCATATCCAGTCTACAAATGGCTTATGGTAAACGCGAACAACCCAGGCATTGTTATCTAATGGTTCACCTAAGGCAATGTATAGATCACGGAATAAACCGGCATCAATGGCTGCTTCAGTCATGACCATACCGGAAGCATTGTAAGTCCTTTTTTCTGGATACAGTTTCTGAATGAGCTTATCATCCTTCAGAACATCAATATCACCCTGAACTGCTTTGTAATTAGGTCCAGGAATATTTGATATTCCATTAAATCGGAAAGTGTACCCACTAATTGAAACAGTATTACCGATTTCCATACGAACATCTTTTTCAGTCTCGTAACCATTGACGAGTGTTACGCCAATGACAAAAACAGCTATACCTAAATGTGCGCAGTGCATTCCATAGTAACTACGGGATTGCCGGGATAATTTTGTGAGTAATCCACCCTCACCACTATTTTGTAAACGATGTTTGATATTTACAAAAATACTGGCAATGATCCAGAAAGCTAACAATAAGCCAAAACTAACGAGTGGTTTCCACTCACTCATGAAAAATGGCATTATTAATGCGCTGATCAGACTCACGCCAAAAGCCCAGCGTAAACGAATGACCATAGACGGTAAACTTGCCTGTTTCCATCTCGCAATAGGCCCCAATCCTATCAGAAAAATAGCCGGTGCCATTAACGGTACAAATACAGCTTCAAAATATGGCGGTCCAACTGAGATCTTTCCAAGACCCAAAGCATCAACCAGTAAAGGATAGAGTGTGCCCAACATAACGCTGCCAGCAGCAACCAACAGCAGGACATTATTTACAAGAAGCATGGATTCACGTGAAATGAGTTGAAAGTTTCCTCCCAAACCCACTTTTGGCGCACGCCAAGCAAATAATATTAATGAAAAACCTACTATCGCAACTAAGTAAACTAAGATAAATATCCCGCGCGCAGGATCTGTGGCAAATGCATGAACTGATGTAAGCACACCAGAACGCACTAAGAATGTACCGAGTAAGCTCAATGAAAATGCGACTATTGCAAGCAGCACAGTCCAGCTTTTGAAGCTACCACGCTTTTCCGTAACTGCTAGAGAATGAATAAGAGCGGTGCCAACTAGCCAAGGCATAAAGGAAGCATTTTCAACTGCATCCCAAAACCACCAGCCGCCCCAACCCAATTCATAATAAGCCCACCAGCTACCAATCATAATACCGGTAGTCAGAAATACCCACGCAGCAGTTGTCCAGGGACGCGACCAACGTGCCCAGGCAGCATCTAGCTGACCACTTAGGAGGGCCGCAATAGCGAAAGCAAACGCCACCGAGAAGCCAACATACCCCATATAAAGCATAGGTGGGTGCAATACCATCCCGGGATCCTGCAGTAAAGGATTCAAATCATTACCGTCAAGAGCTGCTGGCAAAAGACGATCAAAGGGGTTGGAAGTAAATAGCAAAAATAATAAAAAACCCACACTAACTAGACCTAGCACACCTAAAACCCTGGCTACCATATCGTCTGGCAGTTGACGGCTAAATACACTAACAGCAACTGACCATCCTGCTAATAACAGTACCCATAAAAGCAACGATCCTTCATGTGACCCCCAAGTAGCAGCAAACCGAAAATGAAGCGGCAATTCAGAATTAGAGTGAGAAGCTACATTATGTACTGAAAAATCATTGCTAACAAAGGAATAGGCTAAGCAACCAAAAGAGATAGCAATAAACACGAATTGACCTTGCACAGCTGGGCGAGCCAGGGCAATCCATGAAGGGATGCCGCGAGCTGCGCCAATAATGGGCAAGGTGCCTTGAATTAAAGCTAATAACATAGCAAGAATTAGAGCAAAATTACCAAGTTCTGGAATCATGATTGAAATGCTATCCCTAAAAAATAATTATCTGAGATTAAGAAATCCTAACCCTATGTGCTCTATGAAAGCTTTTTTCTTATTGGGTTAATGATGTTTTCTGAGCTTTGGCCGCTTGTTCTAGTGCGCTTGCAGCCTCTGGTGGCATGTAATTTTCATCATGCTTGGCAAGAACTTCATCCGCATAGAAAATACCATCATCTGCTATTTTCCCTTGCGCTACCACACCCTTACCTTCTTTGAATAAATCAGGGAGTATCCCAGTGTATACCACTTGTATTGCTTCTGCAGTATCGGTTACTGCAAAGCTAACAGTCGTGCTGCTGCCTTGGCGAGTTAAACTACCCTCTTCTACAATTCCACCAATTCTAAAACTCTTACCAATCGGTGCCTCATTGGCTGCAATTTGGCTAGGGCTAAAGAAAAAAACTAGATTGCTCTGGAAAACATTCAGTACCAAAATAGCTGCAATTGTTAATGCTGTAACACTTGAGGCAATAATCGCTATTTTTTTATGACGTGGTTTCATTTTTTCTCTCTTATAGTTGATTCGTCTCTGAGACCAAGATACTTTTGCAAAGTTCTACGACGATTTAATATCAGCCAAATTTCACCAGCTATGCAAGCAAATGAGACTAGATACGAGCCCCAGACATAGAGTCCATACCCACCCATTGAAAAAAATTCTGACCAGTTATTCCAGATCATCGTGCAGCCCCCTTTAATTCTGCCACCCACGCAGTATGACGTTCACGCTCCAATATAATAACCCGTGTTCGCATTAATATCATGGCAATGGAATACATCCATGCGGCAAGTGACATGATCAGCATTCCAACAAGCATACTTGCCGCCATCTTGGGTGATTGAGTAACACTGACCGATGCACCTTGGTGTAAAGTATTCCACCATTGAACAGAAAAATAAATAATAGGGATATTAACTACGCCCACTAATGCGATAACCGCACCAGCTTTATCTGCCCGTCGCGGATCATCAATAGCAGCCTGAAGTGACATAAATCCAATATAAAGGAATAATAAAATTAACTCGGAAGTAAGTCGTGCATCCCACACCCACCATGCTCCCCACATTGGCTTGCCCCACCAAGCTCCTGTCCATAATGCAATGAAGGTGAACATTGCTCCCGTTGGTGCAATAGCCGTAGCCACCATTGATGAAAGACGGGTATTAAAAGCAAGGCCAATCCCTGCCCAAAATGCCATAACCAAATATAGGAACATGGACATCCACGCAGCTGGTACGTGAATGAAAATAATGCGATATGCTTCTCCTTGCTGAAAATCAGTCGGTGCTACAAAAAAGCCAATATAAAGACCAATAATGAGCAATACTATGGCTGCAATAGAAAAATATGGAATCATTCTTCCTGCCAGAAAATAAAAACTTGCAGGTGAAGCATATTTGTACCAATTTATCGACATATCAAATTTTTGCTTGTAAGTTTTAGTTGAATTTTATTCGATTGAGATCCTAAGAGAGGCTGCTGTTGCCCAAGGTGCACAAACTAATGATACAAGCAAGAAAGCACCAAGCAATGAGAAATGTGCGTCAAACCCTAAGCCTGCGGTACTTGCTTCTACCGCACCCGCGCCAAAAATAAGTACTGGGATATATAACGGCAACACCAGTAATGATACTAGCACTCCCCCCCCTCTTAATCCTAAAGTTAGGGCAGCGCCTATTGCGCCAATTAGACTCAAGATAGGAGTACCTAACAATAATGATAATGTCAACACTATAAGCGCACTAAAAGGTAAATCATATTGAATACCTAATACTGGAGCCATCAATACTAAGGGAACTCCCGTAACCAACCAATGTGAAAACATCTTTCCTAGTACTAATAAAGGCAGGGATGTTGGTGAGAGTAATATTTGCTCTAAGGTTCCGTCCAAATAATCATTGGAAAACATACGTCCAAGTGAGAGCATTGACGCTAGTAATGCGGCAACCCATACAATTCCTGGAGCCATGATCCGAAGTATATTCATTTCTGGCCCCACACCTAGTGGAAATAGGCTCACTACGATAATAAAGAAAAATAATGTCGTTAATACATCAGCCTGCCGGCGCATTGCCAATAATAAATCACGCCGAATTATCCAAATCAACATATCAAGAAAGGTATAGTTGATGCGTTACCGTAGCTGTAATATTAATTTCCTGGTGCGTCGTCAGTATTACCATACCACCTTGAGCCAAATATCGTTCTATTATATTTTTAATCAATTCAATTGCTGAAACATCCAATGCAGTCAGAGGTTCATCTAGTATCCATAGTTTAGTCTGTACCAGCAATAAGCGCGCCAATGCAACTCGCCGCTTCTGACCTTGCGATAGTACTTTAGCCAGCAACGCCTCACGCTTCTCTAAACCCATTTTCTGTAAGATTTCACAGGCTGTCTTTTTATCAATCTCTACACCAGCAAGAGCGCTTGTGATACACAGATTTTCAATGGTGGTCAAGTCATCTTTTACACCACTTAAATGCCCTAAATAAGTTATAACACTATAATAATCTTCGCCTAGAGATCGGATATCGGAGCCATTCCAGCTAACCTCGCCTGAGTTTGGAACCGCTAAGCCACATAACATTCTTAATAAACTAGTCTTGCCACTGCCATTAGGCCCACGTACCTGCATCAATTCACCCGGCTTTATAGAAAAATTGATACCACTGAATAATACGCGGTCACCACGCATACATTCTAGATTGTTGCCTTGCAACATAGTTAGCAATTAAAACTAAGCATTATAACGCACTGAAATATCTTTGACACTTTGTCGTTATAGAAAACATGACTTAAAAATGAATGAATCATTGTCTATTTTATTTCTACTAATAGTATTTATTTCACTTTAAGTATAAAAGCCATATTATTCAGTAATATGATTTATCATACCTTTGGAAGATATTAATCTTTTGGGGGCTATTATTCCAATTTCTGTTATTTCTCCCAATCCTAGAAATAACCCGCTACTGCTATACAGCCTGATTTTAGTTCCCAGGGGCAAGCCATATTTATTTTTATTATTTATCAGTTGTCCTTGTAATAAAGCTAAAGTTTCTGCTTCACTGAATGCGATGGAAGGAAAATTGTAAAGCAAGCTATCGATAGGATATAAATATGCATCATGCTCAGAAGAAAAAACTCCTTGAAATTGATCTAATTGATGTGCTTGCTGCAAGCTAAACTCACCAATCTGGCTTCGGCATAAACTTGTAAGATATGCACCACCAAAACCCAATGCTTTGCCTATATCTTCAGCTAATGTACGTATATAAGTTCCTGCTCCACAACGAACCATGATCGATATTTCATTTCCGATCCATGAATCTAAACATAAATCATAAATAATAATCTCACGCGGTTTTCTTTCAATTTCCTCACCCCTCCGAGCATATTTATATAAGGGTTTTCCATTAAATTTCAGAGCACTAAACATGGGAGGAGTTTGCTTGATTCGCCCTATAAAAGTTTGAAGAATATTTTTTATTCGTAAGGCGCTTAATTTATTGTCACTTGACACCGTGCGTGTTGCTGCAGTTATCTCTCCTTCCACATCGCCCGTCGTGCTGATATAACCAAGTTTCAATGTAGCATGATAGGTTTTATCTGCACTCAATAACATAGCCGAGAATTTTGTGGCTTCTCCGAAACAGATTGGCAGCAATCCAGTAGCCATTGGATCAAGAGTGCCAGTATGACCCGCCTTAGTAGCGCCGAAAAAACGCTTAGTAATTTGCAGGGAATAATTAGAAGTTAAGCCAGATGGCTTGTTGAGCAACAAAACACCACTAATATTGCGTTTAATAAGTTTAATTTTACTAAGTCTTGAAAGTAGGCTTGTATAAGACAAATAATTTATACTAATAACCTTATCTAGATTACGTATTTTTTATTATATTTAATATTTTAAAATTAAATTTCTACATTCCTGGAATTCAGGTCAACTAGAAAAGTATATTAAAAAGCAATTATTGCTTATATAAAAATATTTGTTAGTTTTTTCCAATTGCTTCATCGATTAACCGCGAAAGATATAATCCACGCTCAACTGATTCATCATAAATAAAATGAAGTTGTGGAATTACCCGTAATCTCATTCTGCTTGATAATTGACTACGCAGAAATCCATTTGCATGTTTTAAACCCTCTTCAATAGTAATGTTATTCTCTTTATTACTATTGATCGATGTATAAAAAATCTTGGCATGAGCATAATCACGCGTCACCTCTACACCAGTGATAGTAATCATTCCTACCCGCGGATCTTTGACCTCGGTTTTAATCATATCAGCCAACTCACGCTGTATTTGATCAGCAACACGCTGCGTTCGAGAGAAATCTTTAGACATTACATCTACTTTTAACGTTACAGCACACGCGCAGTTTCAATAATTTCATATACCTCCAGTTGATCACCAACTTGAATATCATTGAAGTTCTTAAGTGAAAGTCCACATTCAAACCCTGCCTTTACTTCCTTCACATCCTCTTTGAACCGCTTCAAGGAATCAAGACCACAACTATGTATTACTACACCATCGCGCAGCACTCGCACAAGAGAATCACGCCTCACCAAACCATCAAGAACATAGCAACCAGCTACAGTGCCTATTTTTGAAATTCGGTATATCTCACGAATATCGACCAAACCAAGAATACTTTCTTTTCGCTCTGGCACCATCATCCCAGACAGCGCTTTCTTAATCTCATCAACCGCATCATAAATTATATTGTAATAGCGAACATCAACTTCCGCTGTAGCAATCAACTTGCGGGCACTGGCATCAGCACGTGTGTTAAAGCCAATCACAACAGCTTTGGATGCGAGAGCCAGATTAATATCAGATTCAATAATCGCACCCACACCACTATGAATAATATTGATTTTCACTTCATCAGTAGCAAGTTTCTGCAAAGCATATGACAGCGCCTCACATGAGCCCTGAACATCTGCTTTAATAATAAGATTGAGTATTTTGATATCTTCTTTCTGGCCAAAAATATCCTCCATCTTTGCAGCTTGTCGTTTATCAAGCTTCACATCCCGGAATTTGCCCTGACGAAACAATGCAATTTCACGGGCTTTACGCTCATCATCCAGGGCTATAATCGTTTCACCTGCAACTGCCACTTCAGATAACCCTTGAATTTCTACTGGTATAGATGTCCCCGCCTCTTCAACTGAATTACCTTTTTCATCTAACATCGCCCTTACTCTTCCAAATACAGCGCCAGTCAATAAAACATCACCACGTTTTAAAGTGCCAGACTGTACTAATATGGTTGCAACTGGGCCGCGTCCTTTATCTAAGCGTGATTCAATTACCACTCCTTTAGCAGGCGCATTTTTAATTGCTTTAAGCTCTAAAACCTCTGCTTGCAATAAAATACTTTCAAGAAGCTCATCAATACCCTGACCAGTTTTAGCTGAAACACCTACAAATATAGTATCCCCCCCCCAATCCTCTGATACAACGCCATGATTTGTAAGTTCTTGCTTAATACGCTCAAAATTTGCCTCAGGTTTATCCATTTTATTAACGGCTACCACAATTGGGATATTTGCCGCCTTGGCATGATGAATGGCTTCTATGGTTTGAGGCATTACACCGTCATCGGCTGCTACAACCAGAACAACAAGATCAGTAATTTTTGCACCACGCGCACGCATGGCAGTGAATGCTTCATGACCCGGCGTATCAAGAAAAGTGATCATTCCATGCGCAGTTTCAACATGATAAGCGCCAATGTGCTGTGTAATTCCCCCAGCTTCGCCACCTGCTACACGTGTTCTACGAATATAATCCAATAGAGATGTTTTTCCATGATCAACATGTCCCATAACAGTCACTACCGGCGCACGATGCTGCATCTCCAGCTCTGAAACTGGCGTCTTAATTTCTTCAAGAAAAGATTCAGGACTATCGAGTGCAGCATATTTTGCAATATGACCCATTTCTTCAACTACTATCATGGCAGTATCTTGATCTAGCATTTGATTGATCGTCACCATGCTACCCATTTTCATCAGCACTTTGATAACCTCAGCAGCTTTTACCGACATTTTTTGCGCGAGTGCAGCAACCGAGATAGTTTCAGGCACAAGAACTTCATGCACAACCGGCTCGGTTGGAGCAGAAAAACCGTGCTGTGTTTGTACCTCAGCTAAATTTGATTTGCCATGATGCTGTTTATCTTTGCGAACGCGCCAGCCTTGATTTCCTGACAAATCACCGCGTATTTTAGCTTCACGCTTTTTAGCAACCCCATCCTTCCATAAATCTTCTTGTTTAGTTTGTTTCTTTTTCTTTTCAGTTTTATCTTCTGGTTTAACGGCAGGCTTGCTGAGAGTGCTTTCAGCTGACACTTGTTTTGGTTGAGATACTGTTACTTGTGGTACTGATGGTATTTCCCCAGGAGTAGATGAGGCTGGCTCTTCTTTTTTTGGGATTATCTTCTCTTCTTTTAATTCTTTCTTTTCCTCAACAATTATATTTTTTCTTTTTTCCTGCTTCTCTTTGAGCTCCGCTGCTTGACGAGCAATTAATTCAGCTTGTTTTAATGCTTCCTGTTCACGTAATGCCTGCTGTGCCGCATCAATTATTGGCTTTCGAGCTGATGTTGAGGAAATAGCAGGAGCTGATGTGGTTGTTGCTTCCAGCACTGTCTCTCTTTCAGTATCTTGCTCAGAGGGGTTAGTGAGCACACGCTTTTTTCGGACTTTGACTTCAATAGTTCGAGCTTTTCCAGCTCCATCCGATTGCCGTATTTCAGTAGTTTGCCGACGAGTCAATGTGATCTTCTTCTTTGACTCAATCGATCCATGCGTTTTACGAAGATAATCAAGCAGCTGCGCTTTATCTATTTCTGTCAAAATATCCCCTATCGACTGCTTCTTGACGCCCGCAGCCAGAAGCTGCTCAAGTAACGCTTCTGGCAACATATCCAGCTCATTGGCAAATTTTTCTACAGTCATTTGAGTCATCAGCAACCCTTTGTTTACCTTAAATTCATTTCAAAAACAAGAGCATTAATTTTGGCTCTTACTTTTATTCTATTGGTGTTGATAATTAAAATTTCAAGTTCAAAGCAAAATGATAAACATATTTTAAATAAACCATGGCTCTCGTGCCTTTATAATAAGCTTATTAGCACGTTCAATATCAATACCCGTCATTTCAACTAAATCATCTGCAGCCAGATCAGCAAGCTCTTCTTGTGTTTTAATACCATTAGCCGCTAGCTCACGAACTAGCTGAGCATCCATACCTTCCAGAGAAAGTAGCCCTTCTGATGTATGTTCAAGCTTTTCCTCAGTAGCAATTGCATCGGTTAGAAGAACGTTACGTGCCCGATTACGTAATTCATTGATTGTCTCTTCATCAAGCGCTTCTATTTCCAGCATTTCATTGAGTGGTACGTAAGCGATCTCTTCTAGCGTAGAGAAACCCTCTTCTATCAAAATATTGGCCACCTCTTCATCCACATCGAGTTTTTCCATGAAGACCTTACAAATCATAGAGGTTTCTTCTTCGTTCTTTTTCTGTGACTCCTCTACAGTCATGATATTGAGATCCCAGCCAGTTAATTCTGAGGCAAGCCGAACATTTTGCCCACCACGACCAATTGCTTGCGCGAGATTATCTTCATTGACAACAATATCCATACTATGTTTATCTTCATCGACCATGATACTACTGATCTCGGCTGGCGCTAGTGCGTTAACGACAAAAGTAGCAGGATCTTCCGACCACAATATAATATCAATCCGTTCTCCCGCTAGTTCACTTATAACAGCCTGTACTCTAGAACCACGCATGCCTACACAGGTACCAATTGGATCAATACGCTGATCAGTTGATTTAACCGCTATTTTAGCGCGTGAACCCGGATCTCTTGCGGCCACCTTAATTTCGAGCAATCCTTCTTCAATTTCAGGCACCTCTAATTGAAACAATTTGATCAAAAATTCTGGAGAAGTACGTGAAAGTACTAATTGAGCCCCCCTTACTGAGCGATCAACTTTGAATAAATAAGCGCGAACACGATCTCCAACCCTCAGATTTTCTTTTGGGATCATCTGATCACGAGGTAGAATTGCTTCAATCCTGCCCGCCTCCACAGTAGCATTACCGCGCTCTATGCGTTTTATAGTACCAGCAACTAAATATTCTTTACGCTCAAGAAAATCATTCAGATTCTGTTCACGTTCTGCATCACGAATTCTTTGAAAGATTATTTGCTTAGCCGCTTGAGCGCCAATGCGATCAAACTCTATTACCTCCAGAGGCTCTTCTATATGCTCACCCAATTTGATATCAGCATCGTACTGTAACGCCTCACTCAAAGAAATTTGCCGCGCAGGATTCTCCACAGCATCATCAGCAACTACTAATCTGTTACGAAAACATCGATAGCTCCCAGTCTCTCGCTCAACTACAACCTGCACATCAATATCTTCATGAAAATGTTTTTTTGTAGCAGACGCAAGCGCCATTTCCAAGGCAGTAAAAACGATCGCTTTATCAACATTTTTTTCGTGTGCCAAGGCATCTACTAATAGCAAAATCTCGCGACTCATATTCCTCCAGCCAATTTTTATGCACCTATAGTTATATTTCTGGAACCAACCGAGCTTTTTCTAAATTATCTAACTTAATATGCAGGATCCTCCCTTCTACCTCTAGCTCTAACATTCCATCATTAATTTCTCGTATGATTCCAATAAAGTTCTTTTGACCTTGCAGTGCTATACGTAACTTAATTTTTACTGATTTTCCCGCAAAGCGAATAAAATCACTTTCTTTTTTCAGAGGCCTATCCAAGCCCGGAGAAGATATCTCGAGTCGGCTATAATCTATACCTTCTACCGTTAATAATCTATTGAGATGATTACTAATAGCGACACAATCGTCAATAGTAATACCACCATCCTTTTTATCCACAAATACTCTTAATAATTTTCCAGGAGCTGATTGTTCCACCTCTATCAGCTCATAACCTATTCCCGCTAACATCAAATCCAGTAATTCATACAACGCCATAGCTTCGCCACAAATAAAAAATGGGCCAAATAAGCCCACCTAAATTGTGCTTATTATAACAATAATCAATTGCTAACAAAACAGAATTTTGTTTTATGATAATAATTCCAATATGTTACTGTTAATTTACTATACTTTCTTTGCAAGAATTAACTGGGCTGTTTACAGCCGAATATATAAAATGAGGCTGAGAATATTTCATAAGCAGTAGCGTTATTAAAAACTAGCAATTTACCATCAGGGAATGTTTTGCCTGCATGATAATCTTGACTCTTGATTTGGCACGTTATCGCAGCAGTAGATACAATCAGTCTCATAAGAGCATTGGGCAATAACCGCTGCCGCTCGGGCAGGCCTTGGTCTCCAGTGATGAGAACAGTGAAATGCAAGTGCCGGATCGGACTCAACTTGGATCACCCTGCTCTTCAGTGGCAAGGTAATCGCCCAGCACCAACCGTGACACCCTTACAGTAAGTGACTGAAATTCCGAAAAAAAGATTGACCGCGAAACACCTCATTCTAATTCTCAATAGAAGCGTAAATAACAAGAGCAGCCGGGAGATGTAGCCCCGGTCACCAAAGAGTCTCCCAAATAAGGAGCGTGCCAGCTCGGGCGCCGGGTCACGATCATCGACATTACCTGCCGTTATTTTCACGCTCAGCAATTCCCCCTGATCATTAGCCCGAATATTTCATAAATTCGCGTGATGATCACGCAGGATTTTGATTAATAGGGAAGTTTTGAGAAGGAGGGGTGTAGTGATTCATACACCCGACCGAGCAAAATCTTTCTTATTAATCAAAAGACAAGTGAGGGCACGTGCCAATTTATGAAATATTTGGGTTAAGTAAGTTGAAGAAATGAAGATAATCGCCATGCGCCAGAGAATCTTTGCCGAAATCAGGTGCCGGCATATTTTCCAAATTGTCAGGGGAGTTAAAAAACTTATTAACTACAGATCTCAGCTACCGTCTGCGGGCAGGAGATTGTCGAGTATTTTTTTGAGTTCGATAGCGGCTATGCGTATTATTGATATTGAAGAGGTGATAAAACGTGATAAGCACACTCGCTAGCTACCAGACCATTTTGGATAGCAATGGTAAACCCACCTTTGTAGTTGTTTCCTATGCTGATTTTGTCAAACTGCCCTGCGTAGTGCGACCCGGCATGATCGCGAATGATGTGGCCGGCAAACGCATGGGCATCACGCAAGCCGGTTACGCGCAAATCGAGGCCGCCAAGCGCCCTCGCAAGGCAACGCCGGAAAAGGCTGCGACGGCTATGGGCATCATCCTGTAACAGTTGGCTTATGAACTATGACCAAAAGGATTATTAATCACGAAAGAGTCAGACATTGAGGCTCTTAGCATCGTCCAGGAAGTTCTCCACAGTATGCTACCGACTCTCGCCGCTAGCAGCACAGCCGACCTCGGGGATATCGGTTCCGCGCTTGAGTTTACTGCCGCAAATGGGACAATTAATCCAATGGCCGGACAAATGCTCACTGATCTCGCCTCCGGAGCAACCGGACTGCACGCTGCTGGCATTAGGAAACAATGATCGCAATAGCCCCATGCGTCAACAACAAATGTTTCATTTTGCGATGCCATTGCTTATATCTCCTTGTTACGTTTATTCTCATGTTTTTTTCTCCTTGATATTTTTCGGAGCATTCTTATGAACATTTTTGATGGAATCGATAAGCTAATTAACGGAAATGAATCTGCTGCCATATTGAAAGAACCCGTCCTTCTTCTTAAGGAGCAGTTCGCTGCTCTCTATGCGCAGCTTTCCATATGCAGAAATCAGGCGACGGCACTTATGGAAGAAATATCAAATCTTAAGATGGAGAACGAAAATATTAAATTTGAGAACCGCAAGTTGCGCGAGAGAATAGAGAGTTTTCATAATATTAAGTTTGAGAACCACAAATTGCGCGAGAGAATAGAGGATTTTCATAATTCCAACCCTCATGAACATGCTTGCGAGCATTGCGGATCAACTAAACTGAAACTAATACGCAGCCGACATAGCCACATATTTGAGGATTTAGGCGTTAGAAATGTGCTTTTTACATGCGATGAATGTGGAAACGAATTGTCTGTCATGATTGCTTTGCCTAGTAGTTAAGGAAGCTTTGATTAAACCCGAATATTTCATAAATTGGCAAGTGAGGACACGTGCCAATTTATGAAATATTCGGGTTAACCCACGTATAACTGCGATTGCCGCCATCAGAACGGTACCAGGCGTAAAAGTGCTTGGCGCTCCAACCCAAGTGACGATTGCGGTAGCGCTCTACTAACCACATGACTTCATCTACCGGTGCCCGCCGGTGCGATACCTGCGCACAAGACGCTTATCCACTAACGCATCCAATCCACCCGCATCATGCCGGTTCATATAGCGCCGGAATGTGCGATCGCATACCCCAAGCAACAACGCCGCTTCCGATTGCGTAAGGTTCCTCTTTCTGTAACCTTGATACGCTTCTTCAAATCTCATCTTCCCGGTCTCCTGTAGCCATTCTGTCCGTTTCATCTGAAATCCTCCCCGGATTCCATATAAACCGGACAGATCATTTGCTACAAGTCCGGACAGTTTATTTGCTCTCTACATTTCTATTTCTCAAATATTGCCATTCTAAGTAAATATGCGTAGAATCTTCGTAAACCCCCTACCATGTTTGTGTGCTTCCTAAGAATGAATGAGGGTTGTATCTAAGAGTGAAAAAGTAAATTTTCAAAAGGAGATAGTAGAAATGGAAGAGAATAGAAGAACTGATGAAGCAGGTTTGTTCAAAGTAGTCGCGATCGCAACGATTGGTATCATTATTGCAGGGGCAATCGTATTTATGACGGGGATGGGCGGTAAATACTAATTGATTTATTTCTGTAGATACCATGTTTCCCTGCTTCCCTCTTGGCATATTTGTTAATCAAGGTAAGTGTCAAGAGTGATTTATGTAAATGTTATGAAGGCTAGAAGCTGGTAGCTTTAAGCTATTGCTTCTAGCTGAATTAGATAGATCATTAGTTCTTTAGATTACTGATTATCTCCTAGTAAGTAATTGCTATTAGTGAAATATCAAGGCCGTAATTGGATGAACTTGATGAGATGAGTCTTTGCAGTGATTTAACACTACGGAATGTTGCGCCGTAGATGTATGTTGAAGCCTTTCCCACAGAATGCACCTTTCTTCCCTGTAAATTATGCGAATGTGCGGCATGATATCCGCTATCAGTTCAAACACATATTATTACGCTTAAATCCACTTTAACTTTCCAGACACCCAGACTTCATTTGAAATATCGTGCCTGCGATGCGCTGAACTCATGGCGAACCTTCTCATTAAGAAATTGGTAATTCGCCAATTATGCCATTCTCTTGCCTTGTGACGGTATCACTAGCCCGAATATTTCATAAATCCTGCGTGATGATCACGCAGGATTTTGATTCATAAGGAAGTTTTGAGAAGGAGGGGTGTAGTAATTCATACACCCGACTGAGCAAAATCTTTCTTATTAATCAAAAGGCAAGTGAGGGCACGTGTCAATTTGTGAAATATTCGGGCTAGAACCACATTTACCTGGATGAGAGGGTGCATGGGGCGGCAAAGCACGAGATAACTGTCAGTTTCTCAATGCGGTTATTTTGGATTTTAAGGGCAGGCGCTCCGTAGCGTGGCTTGCTACCCTCCTATGGCGATTGGAAGAACACACACCGTTGCTTTTGCCGCTGGCGTGACCACGGCATTTGGGAATTTTTATTGGAACAGTTGATTGATAAGCCAGATGATGATTGGTTAATGATGAATGCCAGTCACATCAAGGTTCATCCATATGCTGCTAGTGCAAAAGGTGGAAATCAGGATATGAACCACACAAAAGGAGGCTCAACACAAAATTGCATCTGGCCGTGGATGCATTTGGTATGCCGGTCAGGATTATTATGCAAGATATACTCATCCCAGCGGATTGTACACAAGCTTCTCGCCTGACTGAGGGTATTACAGTCAAATATTTGCTTGTGGATCGATCGTGGCTACGACAGCGATATTATTGTTGAGCAGGCTAAAATTCAAGGCATGAAGCCTGTGATTCCATCTCGAGAAAACCGGAAAATACCCAGAAATTGCAATCCAGAGCGCTATCGTTCACGTCACATTATAGAGAATGTACTTTTACATCTCAAATGATGGTGTGGTATAGCTACACGCTATGCTAGCCCAAATATTTCATAAATTCGGGTTAAACTATATAGCGATAGCAACCAGATAATCTAAATGGAGAAGAAAGCAGCAGTGGAAAATCATTCCAAAACTTGGTCAGGACGATTCAATGAACCTGTTTCTCAATTGGTGCAGCGATACACCGCCTCAGTTAATTTTGACAAACGATTAGCTGAATACGATATACAAGGGTCGCTGGCTCATGCACAAATGCTTTCATCAGTCGGTGTGATAAGCTCGGCTGACCTGACTGCCATCGAGCAAGGCCTTGGTCAAATTCTCGAAGAAATTCGGAATAATGCCTTTGACTGGCAAATTGAGTTAGAAGATGTTCACCTTAATATTGAGAAACGACTGACCGCGCTGATTGGTGATGCCGGAAAAAGATTACATACCGCACGCTCCCGCAATGATCAGGTTGCTACCGATATACGGCTTTATCTGCGGGCTTCGATCGATGAGATCGTCAATCTCATCAGGAAAATGCAGCAAGCTTTATTGGATCTAGCCGAACAGCATACTGAGACGGTCATGCCGGGTTTTACCCATTTGCAAGTAGCTCAGCCTGTCTCATTCGGCCATCATCTCATGGCTTATTATGAGATGCTATGCAGAGACACAGAAAGGCTGCTGGACTGTCGCAAGCGTGCCAATAAACTGCCTTTGGGAGCAGCCGCGCTGGCTGGAACCAGTTATCCCATTGATCGTGAAAGGGTCGCACAAGCGCTTGGTTTTGACGGAATCTGCCTAAACTCACTGGATGCCGTATCAGATCGTGATTTCGCAGTGGAGTTTTGCGCCTGCGCAGCACTGATCATGACGCACCTGTCGCGCTTTTCTGAAGAGCTGATTATATGGATGAGTCCTGCGTTCAGTTTCATTCAACTTGCGGATCGTTTTTGTACCGGCTCATCCATTATGCCGCAAAAGAAAAACCCTGATGTGCCTGAACTGGTTCGAGGGAAAACGGGGCGCGTCAATGGCCATCTGGTGGCACTGCTGACGCTCATGAAATCCCAGCCGCTTGCCTACAACAAGGATAATCAGGAAGACAAAGAGCCGCTATTTGATACTGTCGACACATTGGTCGATACCTTCCGGATTTATACGGACATGCTTCCCGGTATAACCGTAAAACAAGACATCATGCGCCATGCTGCAATGCGTGGCTATGCCACTGCAACTGATCTGGCAGATTATCTGGTCAAAAAGGGACTACCCTTCCGTGATGCACATGAAATCGTCGCTAAAGCGGTTCGTTTTGCTGAAAATAAAAACTGTGATTTGAGCGGACTTTCGCTGTCCGAATTGAAGCAGTTTTCCTCCATCATCGAAGAAGATATTTTTTCGATCCTGACTCTTGAAGGCTCAATGAAAAGCCGCAACCATCCGGGTGGAACCGCGCCAGCGCAAGTCCGTAAAGCGATCAAGCAGGCAAGGCAGGATTTAGCCAATCAGTAAATCATGACTCGATTATCCAGTCATTTATCCTTACAATCTCCCTGGCAAGAGATTGCAGCACAGATTTCTTCTTTGGATACTCATTTTGTTCTGGAAAAGATCAGCGCTATTGGCGGCGGATGTATCAACGAGACTTACCATATTCAAGGTAACGATCAGCACTATTTTGTCAAACTAAACAAAGCAAGCAGCCTACCCATGTTTGAGGCAGAAGCGATGGGGCTTAAAGAAATACAAAATTCTCATGCCTTGCGCGTTCCTGACCCAAAGTGCTGGGGTCATAATGATTTCCATGCTTGGTTGGTGCTGGAATATCTGGAATTAACAGATACCGCCAAGCAGCACGCCGAAGCACTGGGTTCTGGGCTGGCCGGCATGCACCGTACTTTCTCGGCGCAGTTCGGATGGATACGTGACAACACCATTGGCTCAACCTTACAGAAAAACGATCGCTCTTCGGATTGGATTCATTTCTGGCGTTATAATCGTTTGGGACATCAACTCCAGCTTGCGAAAACAAACGGCTATCAAGGCAAACTGCAAACCCAGGGTGAGCGGCTTATGGCAGACTTGGAATTATTCTTCACTGGATCACGCATCAACGCCTCTTTATTGCACGGTGATCTGTGGAGTGGCAATTATTCATTTAATTCGGCCGGACAACCCGTGTTGTTCGATCCTGCGGTATATTATGGAGATCGCGAGGCCGATCTCGCGATGACCGAGCTTTTCGGAGGATTCCCGGCACAGTTCTATGCGAGTTATCAAGACGCCTACCCTCTCGATGCAGGCTATCGTACTCGCAAAACACTTTACAATCTCTACCATGTTTTGAATCATCTGAACCTGTTTGGAGGGGGATATCTGCGTCAGGCAGAGCAGATCCTGGATAGATTGCTTGCTGAAATAAAATAAAGTATGGGTGCAAGGCTTCACAATTTTTTGTGTCTGATTGTAATAGAATAAGATTTGGGTAAGATTGAACGCTAGAGCCACTAAATTGATTAGGCTCTTTGTTATTTAACGAATTGAAATTGAATAAGGACTGCTATGCCACAAAGCTCAACAAATATTTATAAGCGTCTTCAAAGTCTCGAAAAGCATCTTGCTGAAGAACATCCTGATAATCCGGTATTGGCTAAGGCCGTTCATAGTTTCCGTAAATTAGATCGCGTCGCTCAGGATATCGGGTTGCTGGATAGAAATGAATCTTACGCAACCTATGTTACCTGGTGGCCGATGATTGCGGTGCTGGGAACATTCTCGGCGGGTAAATCAACTTTTATCAATTCTTACCTAGGCCTGCATTTGCAACGCACAGGCAATCAGGCAGTCGACGATAAATTTACGGTTATTTGCTACGGTAGCGACCATGAAGTCAAGACGTTACCCGGTGTAGCATTGGATGCTGATCCGCGTTTTCCTTTTTTCCAAATCAGCCGGAGTATCGCAGAAATTTCAGAAGCTGGACCACAGCGTATCGATGCTTATATTCAGCTAAAAACATGCCCTTCCGAAAAGATCCGCGGCAAGATTATGATTGACTCTCCCGGATTTGATGCAGACAGTCAGCGTAACTCTACTTTACGCCTGACACAACACATTATCGATTTATCTGATCTTGTGCTTGTATTCTTTGATGCACGCCATCCAGAACCAGGCGCCATGAAAGATACTCTGGAATATTTGGTAGCAGGCACAATTAATCGCGCTGACTCAAATAAATTCCTTTATATCCTCAACCAGATGGATGTAACTGCTAAAGAAGATAATCCTGAAGAAGTTGTCTCTGCCTGGCAGCGTTCCCTTGCCCAGGCAGGCTTACTGGCTGGCAAGTTTTACCGGATTTATAATCCTGATGCAGCATCACCGATTGATGATTCGCAAATCAAAGAACGTTATGAGAAGAAACGTGAAGAAGATATGGCGGAGATCAATACTCGCATGCAGCAAATCGAAATCGAACGATCTTATCGTATAGCCGGTATGCTCGAGCAAACGGCAGAAACCATTGAGAACCAGGTTATCCACAAGCTTACCAGCATGCTTCATAGCTGGAAAAAAAGAGTCATCCTCTTTGATGGCATTCTATTCAGTATATTGCTACTTCTAAGCGGCGCGGCTTTATATCAGACAAACAGCTGGGATCTGTTGAAAACATTCTGTGGAAATGTCATGGCCAATGAAACCCCTTCACTCGTCATGCTTGCCTCGTTACTAGGCTTTATTGGCTATATTCATTTTACTGTTCGCAGCAAGGCAGCTAACAGTATCATCAAGAAACTTCCTGTAGAATTTGGTCATGATCATACTACCTGCAAGCAATACACGCAGGCATTCATTAAAAGTACAGCAGCCTACCGACCCATGTTTCTACAAAAACCAGCTGGCTGGAATACGGCCAATCAACAGATACTCGGTCAGGTCAAGAATGAAGCCAATGATTATATTCAATCATTGAATGATCTATTTACTAACCCATCTGGCCGCAAAGCTGAAGTTGAAGAAGAACCCACGGTAGAAACCGTAACTGAGGTTGAAACCAAGGCCGAGCAATCTTAAGAAAAGGCACTAAGGAGACTCTGAATAAATCCAATTCGAACTGGATACCCGCTTTAGCGGGTATAAAAACGACTTATTCAGAGGCTCCCTCATACAAAGCAGTCTGCTACGTTGAAAAATATCAGCCTTACCCAAATGAAAATCCGCAATCAAATATCCCGGTAATGCCGGGGGGGTTGCTTTGGCTAACATCGTAAGTATCCGCGTTGAGGACTAGTCCATGCCTTTATACCAAGAGAGTTTTACTTGCCCCCAGGCTTGTTAGTCTTAGTTTCAATAATTTCAGCATCTTCAATTTCAACATACTTCTCTTCCCCATCAAACCTGCCGGACTTTTGCAGTTTACGACGTAACCACCAGAATCTAATTCCAATACCAGCAGCCACGATCACAAATAAAGCAAGAAAAATCGAGAAAAAAAACATACCCATAAACAGTATCCCAATGAATATTGGAATAAGCGCCAAGTAAAATAGCCAGCGCTGGAAAGGAGAACCAGGAGCAGATCCGTTCTGCGGCGACTCTGTCTGCTTATCATCAATTATTCTGCTGATGATTATTTTTCTATGATCATCATTCATTGTGTCAACTCCTCTATTTCTGCTATTGTTTTAGGGGCAGCGACAGTCAGCACTTCATGACCAGCAGATGTCACTGCCACATCATCCTCGATACGCACGCCTATATTCCAAAAATGCTGCGGAACATTATCTGCTGGACGAATATAACACCCTGGTTCTACCGTTAAGGCCATCCCGGGTGACAAACAACGCCATTGACCCTTCAACTTATATTCTCCCGCATCATGCACATCCAATCCGAGCCAATGCCCCGTACGGTGCATGTAAAAACGTTTGTAATCTTCTGACTGAATCACCGCGTCTACGCTACCTTGACAAAGACCCAGATCGATAAATCCCTGAGCAAGCACCTGCAAAGCAGTTTGATGGGGCATATCCCAGGTATTCCCGGGCTGCACTGCCGCGATCGCCGCCATTTGGGCAGAGAGCACAAGCTGATAAACGTCTTTTTGTACCGAGGTAAATTTTCTATCTACCGGAAAGGTGCGCGTAATATCCGCTGCATAGCCGTCGAATTCGCAGCCAGCATCGATCAGCAGCAAGTCACCGGAATGGAGCGGTGCATTATTTTCGATGTAATGCAATACACACGCATTGGCGCCCCCTGCCACAATGGATGAATAGGCTGGAGCTTGCGCGCCCAGCCGGCGAAACTCATGCAATAACTCGGCCTCAATCTCATATTCATACATACCTGGCCTAGTTTTCTGCATTGCTCGGCAATGTGCGCCAGCAGAAATCTTGGCTGCATGACGCATCAGTGAAAGTTCCTCCTCGCTTTTGAATAAGCGCATTTCATCCAGAATGTGGCGGACATCGCGTATTTCACTGGGGGCGGATACGCCGCTACGCGCCTGTTCTCTTACTCGATTGATCCAGTTGATGAGACGTGCATCCCATGCCGCATCCTGCCCGAACATGGAATAAACAACGGGTTGATTCTCCAATAATTTGGGTATCCACTCATCCAATTTAGCAATAGGATAAGCGGCATCAAAACCATATGCTTCACGCGCCGCATCGGGTCCGTAACGGAAGCCATCCCAGATTTCACGTTCCTTATCTTTTTCCCGGCAAAACAGTATCTGCTCAGCATTTCCCTGACCATTCCCGGCAATGATGGCCAATACGGCTTCAGGTTCATGAAATCCCGTTAGGTAATAAAAATAACTATCAAAGCGATAGGGATAAAAAGCATCCCGATTTCTGAGTCTTGAAGGAGAAGTTGCAATGATGGCAACCCCTTTCTGCATTTGCGACAATAAGCGCAAGCGCCGGTCGTTAAAGGTTTTGATTTGATTCATATTGATTTGTTCTTTTTACAGGAATATCAAGGGAAAGCAACACAAAATGGCCACTTCCACAAAGATTAATGAGCTTGCTCCCAATTATTACCTACACCCACTTCGACCCGAAGGGATACGTTAAGTTTGCCGACACTTTCCATTAAATCCGGCAATGCGTTTTTTACAATATCGATTTCTTCATCCGTCACTTCCAGCACTAATTCGTCATGAACCTGCATAATGAGTTTACTGTGCATTTTTTCCTTTATCAGCCATTCATGCACGGCAATCATGGCAAGCTTAATGATATCTGCTGCAGTTCCTTGCATGGGCGCATTAATCGCGGCACGTTCCGCTCCCTGTCTACGATTGTGATTGGAGCTGTTAATTTCCGGCAGCCATAACCGGCGACCGAATACGGTCTCGACATATCCTTTTTCCCTGGCCTGTACCCGGGTTCTCTGCATGTAATCAGCCACCCCGGGATAGCGTGCGAAATAACGATCGATATAAGCGCGTGCGGCGCTGCGATCAATCCCTAACTGGGTTGCCAGGCCAAAATCCGACATCCCATAGATGAGCCCAAAATTGATCACCTTGGCGTAGCGGCGTTGTTCCTGATCAACTTGATCGACCGGTACGCCAAACACTTCAGCAGCAGTGGCACGGTGAATATCTTCATCCGCCGCAAATGCTTTGAGCAATCCTTCATCCTGGGAAATATGGGCCATGATGCGCAATTCAATCTGGGAATAATCTGCAGAAATAATACGACAACCAGCAGGTGCTATGAATGCTTCGCGGATACGCCGGCCTTCCTGCCTGCGTACCGGAATATTCTGTAAATTTGGATCGTTGCTAGCCAACCGCCCGGTTACGGCCACTGCTTGCGCATAATTGGTATGTACCCGCCCGGTGCTGCTATCCACCATTAACGGTAATTTATCCGTATACGTCGATTTGAGTTTAGCCAGACCGCGATAATCGAGCAGAATCTTGGGTAACGGATAATCTAGCGCGAGTTGCTGCAATACGTCTTCATCGGTTGATGGGGAGCCTTTGGGTGTTTTCTTGATAACCGGCAATTTGAGTTGGTTAAACAAAATTTCCTGGATTTGTTTGGTTGAGTTCAAATTGAATACTTGGCCGGCAATCGAACAAGCCTGCTGTTCCAGCGCCAGTAATTGCGTTTCCAGTTCACGGCTTTGTGCCCGTAAAAGATCCACATCCAGCAGCACGCCATTACGCTCAATCTGAAATAATACAGCTAGCAGTGGCATCTCAAGATGGCGATAAACATAGTCAAGTTGCGCCTGACTTTCAATTTCAGGGTATAAACACTGATGCAATCGCAGTGTAATATCAGCATCTTCTGCTGCGTAGCGAGTGGCCTGCTCAATCATCACCTGATCAAATCCGATCCGGCTCGCGCCCTTACCCGTGATTTCATCATAGGTAATCGTTTTTATACCCAAATGGCGCAATGCCAGGCTATCCATATTATGCGATTGATGGGACTCCAGCACATAAGACTGCAGTAGCGTGTCATGGACAATACCATTCAGACTGATGCCATGATTGGCAAAAACATGCTTGTCGTATTTCAGGTTCTGCCCGACTTTCAATTTTGCCGGATTCTCAAGCCAAGGTTTCATTTTGCTCAATACAAAATCAATATCCAATTGTTGCGGCGCACCAGGAAAGCGGTGAGTGAGCGGCAGATAAGCCGCTTCACCTGCGTCAATACATAAGGAGATTCCTACAAGCTGAGCCTGCATTGGATTTAAGCTAGTCGTCTCGGTATCAAGTGAAACCAGTGGCGCTGCCTCACAACGCGCCAACCATTGATTCAACTGCGCTTCCGTAAGAATGGTTTCATAAACAAGCGAAATCTCTCCTCCAGGCAAGTGCTCTGCTTGACGTTGTAGATTTGCCACTGGAATGGGATTTGAATGAGCAGAGTCCGGCTGGACATTTTGCTGCAGCTCTCGTAACCAGGTTTTAAAGTCCAGATGTTCGAAGAGCGCTGCCAGTTTCTGAGTATCTTGCGACTTAATGATCAAATCATGTAAATCAATCGGCAGCATCACATCGCACTTAATCGTCAGTAATGTACGTGATATCTGCAGCCAAGGTAATGCCTTGCGCAGATTTTCTCCGACGACTCCGCTTATTTCACTGGCATGCGCGATGATATTATCCAAGGTGTCGTATTGTGTCAGCCACTTCACTGCTGTTTTAGGACCCACTTTCTCAACCCCTGGAATGTTATCTGCACTGTCGCCTACCAGTGCCAGGTAATCGAGTATCTGTGCCGGGATGACACCAAATTTATTCTGCACACCCGCTTCATCCAGGATTTCATTGTTCATGGTATTAATGAGTTTAATACCAGGATTGACCAATTGGGCGATATCTTTATCACCTGTTGAAATAATGCATTGCATACCCGACTGATTCGCCTTTTTAGCGAGTGTCCCGATCACATCATCCGCTTCAACGCCTTCTATTATCAGCATAGGCCAACCCATCGCATCGATGCATTCATGCAATGGCGCAATTTGTTGAGATAAATCAGCAGGCATGGGAGGACGATGTGCTTTATATTGCGGGTAAATATCGTCACGAAAAGTTTTGCCTTTTGCATCAAACACGCACGCGCTATAATCTGCATGATATTCCTTGTACAAGCGCCGTAACATGCTGAGCACACCGTAAATTGCGCCAGTTGGCTCATTTTGGCGGTTGCGTAAATCGGGTAGTGCATGAAATGCACGATATAAATAAGATGAGCCATCAACTAGCAAAAGCGTTTTCATCTAATAAAGGACCTCTATGAGTTTGCAAGAAAAACTAAGCGGCATCATGTCTCTTGAGAAACCCTGGTCAATAAGGGAATCATGGCGTGTCTTTGGTATTATGTCAGAGTTTGTTGAAGGCACAGAACGTCTTGAATATATTCAACCGGCAGTCAGTATATTCGGGAGTGCGCGCACTGAGCCGGATCACCCTTATTATAAATTAACTGAGGCCATCGCACGGCAATTGTCGGATGCAGGTTTCTCAGTTATTTCAGGCGGCGGCCCAGGCATTATGGAAGCAGCAAACAAAGGTGCCTATTTTGGCAAATCACCCAGTGTAGGACTGAATATCCAGTTGCCTCATGAGCAGCATCGCAATGTTTATCAGGATGTCAGCCAATCATTTCGCCATTTCTTTGCCAGAAAATACATGTTCGTCAAATTTGCGACAGCTTATATCGTCATGCCCGGTGGATTTGGTACCGTGGATGAATTGATGGAAGCGTTGACACTGGTGCAAACTGGTAAGACGAGGAAAATGCCCATTATTTTAGTGTGCTCGGATTTCTGGCGAGGCTTGCTTGACTGGTTTCAGCAAGTGCTCATTAATGAAGGTTATATTTCTCCGGAAGATATGAATCTAATTCAGATTATCGACGAGCCCGCGCAAATTGTCGATGCCATTTTTCAACATTATGAAACCTCTGGCTTTGAACCCACTCCCGCCGAAAGAGAAATTCAACTCAATTTATAACAATCTACTTTATTTCAGATAGAATGAACGCTACCAGCCGCCAGGAATCAGCATGCAATCCATAAAGACTACTCTATTTTTGTGTGCTATTTGGTATACGTTGTCCGTATCCGCACAATCCAATGAGCAACCAAAAGATTTACAACCCCTTCCCGAACTGCCTGATTTAGCGCCACGTGAGGAATCCCCGCTGCCTGACCTGGGGACCGACTCATCATTGGAACCGCAAGTGACGATTATCAAGGGTAAAGAAGAAACTGTGGAGGAATATCGGGTCAATGGTCAGTTATATATGATTAAAGTTATCCCTCGTATTGGTAAACCCTTTTACCTTTTAAATAAACGTAGTCCCGTAGGCGAGCCCCATCGAGGTGATCTTGAAGGTTATGGGGTGAACGTACCGATGTGGGAGCTTTACAGATTTTGAGGCCAAACAAAATCAGCATAAGAAAATAATCGCTACGTGAGGCTTAAATCTACCTATTGACGCTTTTTCTACCTGTTTATTCATGTCTGTCTTTACTCCGGTTACCCAGGAACAACTCTCAGTCTGGCTTCAAGATTATCCGCTCGGTACCCTGATCAATCTTCAAGGTATCTCGTCTGGTATTGAAAATACCAATTATCTCGTTACCACCACACTTGGCAAATACATTCTGACACTATTTGAAAAACTGACCGTTTCAGAACTCCCCTTCTACCTCAATCTGATGGCCCATTTATCGCATCGAGGTATTCCGTGTCCCAATCCAATTGCCACGCGCGAACAGAAACTGCTGGGTGAACTGAATGGCAAGCCAGCCAGCATCGTTACCTTTTTACCAGGTAAATCACTGACACATCCCACTCTCGAGCAATGCGCCGAAATTGGCGGAATGTTAGCCAGAATGCATTTATCTGGCTTATCTTACCCTGTAAAGATGGCCAATCCGCGCGGCTTAATATGGTGGAATACTGCAGCAAAAGAAGTGATGCCGTTTCTCACCAGAGAAGAACAAACATTACTTAATGAAGAGCTGCAATTCCAATCATTACATCGAACAGAAACTCTGCCGCGGGGAGTGATTCATGCCGATCTATTTCGCGACAATGTGTTATTTATTGATACCTCGATCGGCGGCATCATCGATTTCTATTTTGCGTGTAATGATACGTTCTTGTACGATCTTGCTATTACAATCAATGATTGGTGCGTATCTGAAGATATCGCACTGGATGAAATGCGCACACGGGCACTTTTGTCGGCATATCACCGTATACGCCCCCTCGTCAGCGAGGAGCACAAGGCATGGCCACAAATGCTGCGCGCTGGCGCATTGCGTTTCTGGATATCGCGTTTATATGATTATTATCTGCCTCGGGAAGGAGAGCTCACTCACCAGAAAGATCCTGGATATTTCAGAGAAATTCTGAAATATCACCTGGCTAATCATTCCAGATTGATGCAAATCTGGATTAGCTAATCGACTAAAAAATCTATGTGCTGCCTTGATCTCCGGGCTTTACCAGAAAGGAAAGGGGAATAATGGAATTATTTCCCTAAATTTGATTCAACGGAATCATCTGCTTGATATCCACAGTCCCAGGAAATCTGTAAGTACTTCTGGAAAATGAATAGATTTTAAAAACAAATAACCCGTTACAAAATTCATTGGAGAAAACAAAATTGATGGAAGCTCGACAAGTTCGCGGTAGGCAAGGATTGCAATGGATACTGAGTGGCTTTTATTTGTTCCGCCTATCCCCTTTTGTATGGATATTACTGTGCCTCACCTTCCTACTAATTGCCATGACGCTGGAATTTCTGCCCGTGCTGGGGAAATTTATTTTCACGCTCATTTCTCCCGTTTTTATGGCGGGAATCATGACAGGCTGCAGAAGTCTGGAGCAAGGTGATCAATTAGAGCTGGGCCATTTATTTCTTGGTTTCAAAAAGAATACCGTGCCGCTGATTACGGTAGGCGGATTTTATCTGATAAGCCAAGTGTTGATAATCGGCATATTCATGCTGATAGGAGGAAGCGCGCTGGTCGATATGTTACTTTATGGAAAACGATTTGATGAGCAGGAACTGATGGAAGTAATGGATAATGCCCTGTCTGCTTCATTGGCTGGATTGCTGCTGACAGTTCCGCTCATGATGGCGATCTGGTTTGCTCCGTTGCTGGTCATGTTCGAGAATATGCCTCCCATGATTGCCATCCGAAAAAGCTTTTTTGCCTGCCTGAAAAATATCATTCCCTTTCAGATCTATACCATCGCCCTCATCATACTGCTTTTCCTTGCCATCATGCCTTATGGATTGGGGCTCCTCCTATGGATTCCGACCGTATTTGCCTCAATCTATGTTAGCTACCAGGATATTTTTCATTTTGGGACCATGCCTACCGGTAAAGAAATTACAGAGGAAAAAGAAGAGATGCAGAATAAAGAAAATACCGAAAACAACCAAGAAACCCGCGACTGATCCTCACTGCAACGGTGTCAATTTGGCATATTCCAGCAGGAGCCATTTGGTTCCTGCACGGTTGAATTGAACCTGAACTCGCCTATCAGGGCCCTGGCCCTCATAGTTAATGATGACACCGGCGCCGAATTTTGCGTGTGAAACATTCTGTCCTATGCGCCAGTCGGATAGCTGTTCTGCTGAATCCCGAGACAACTTTTCCGCCCCCCCGCCTCCGGCAGGAGACTGCCCCCATGAACTTCTGCTAGAGGAAAATCTAGCCTGCTCATTAGAAGATCGGTAAGAACCCATGTTAGCCTTTGATAGCGGCTGCAACCATTTCAGTAAATGCTCAGGGATTTCATCGATAAACCGCGAAGGAATATTGTAATGCGTCTGGCCATGCAGCATCCGGCTTTGCGAAAAACTTAAATATAATCGCCGCCGCGCACGCGTCGTGGCCACATACATCAGACGCCGTTCTTCTTCCACGCCATTCGCCTCATTGCGGCTATTGTCATGCGGAAATAACCCTTCTTCCAATCCACTCAGAAATACAGTGTGAAATTCCAGTCCTTTAGCTGCATGCACGGTCATGAGTTGCAATGCGTCCTGGTGATTATCTGCCTGATGCTCTCCCCCTTCGAGCGAGGCATGGGAAAGAAATGCCACAAGACTATCATCTTCAGCTTCATGAACGAAACTGGTCGCTGCATTGATCAATTCATTGAGATTTTCCAGCCGCTCTGTTCCTTCACGTTCCGAGCTGTAATGATTCAATAATCCGCTATGCGTCAGCATATAGCGGATTATCTCAGGCAAGGGCAAATCAGCGCACGCGTGCTGCATCGCCATCACCAGCGACACAAAATTCGGAAGTCCTTTTCTTGCTTTGCTCTCATCAGGACTAACGGCTGTCTCGCCACTGCATTTCTTGAGCGCTGCGGCCCATAAGCTTATTTGATGCAATTTCGCTGCATCCTGCAATTGCTCCAGGCTGCGTACCCCAATGCCCCGAGGCGGGAAATTGATCACCCGTAACAACGCATGATCATCATCAGGATGCGCGATCAATCGCAAATAAGCAATCGCATGCTTGATCTCCTGGCGTTCAAAAAAGCGCATACCGCCATAAACTCGATAAGACAACGAGGCATTAAACAAGCTATGTTCCAGGACGCGTGACTGCGCATTGGATCGATAAAGCAAAGCGATATCGGAGAGCGCCACCCCTTCTGAATGCAGCGCCTTGATCTCATCCACGATAAAGGCCGCTTCATCAAAATCCGTCACAGCGTTATACACCCGCACGGGCTCGCCTTGTCCTTCAGCAGTCCACAAATTCTTGCCAAGACGCCCGCGATTGTTTTCTATCAGTGCATTGGCTGCTTCCAGAATATTGCCGTGGGAACGGTAGTTTTGTTCCAGCTTGATAATGCCCGAAACGGCAAAATCACGCTCGAGATCCTGCATATTTCCACTATGAGCACCGCGGAAAGCATAGATACTTTGATCATCATCCCCGACAGCAAATACGGCAGCCTGTTTTGGCGATCCCACACCTGCCAGCAGTTTGAGCCATTGATATTGTAACCGGTTGGTATCTTGGAACTCATCTACCAGTATATGGCTGAAACGATCACGATAATGATTTCGCAGAAGCTCGTTATCCGTCAGTAACTCGTAACAGCGCAACAGCAGCTCGGCAAAATCAACGATTCCTTCCCGCATACACGATACTTCGTAGGCACGATAAAATTCGAGCATATTGCGTGTAAAACTGTCATACACTTCAACCTGAGCAGCACGCCGCCCCTCTTCTTTTGCGTGATTAATAAACCATTGAACCTGGCGGGGAGGAAATGCCTTTTCATCAACGGCAAGATTTTTCAGAAGTCGCTTGATTACCGCCTGCTGATCGCCCATATCGAGAATCTGAAAAGTTTTTGGCAATCCCGCGTCCTGATAATGTGCGCGCAACATGCGATGGCATAACCCATGGAAAGTCCCGATCCACATTCCTTGCGTATTGATGGGCAGCATCGCAGCAATGCGCACGATCATTTCTCTAGCTGCTTTATTGGTAAACGTGACCGCAAGAATACCGTTTGGGCTAACTTGTCCTGATTGAATCAGATAGGCAATACGTGTTGTCAGCACCCGTGTTTTGCCACTCCCTGCTCCAGCCAGTATCAATGCCGACTGATGAGGTAAAGTGACAGCTTCAAGTTGCTGTGGATTCAATCCAGAAAGTAAGGAAGTCATAACTCAGAAGGAAGTGTTGCAGTGTACTCAGCTTGTACCTACCTGAGAGCGAATAATGAGGAGCTATCATAACGCTCACTCTCTTCCCAGGTAGGCTTTGTAAAACTATTGTTTACTTTTTGCGGTCAGATCCAGGATCAATGGCGTCAAAACCAATTCAATCGCCATGCCCATTTTGCCGCCCGGCACAACAATGGTATTGGGACGTGACATGAATGAATCATGAATCATATTCAACAGGAAAGGAAAATCCACAGATTTGTAATCGCGAAAACGGATCACCACCATGCTTTCATCCAGCGTCGGAATCTCACGCGCAATAAAAGGATTGGAGGTATCGACCGTTGGAACACGCTGAAAATTGATATGTGTGTGTGAAAACTGCGGCGTAATATAGTGCACATAGTCGTGCATACGGCGCAGAATAGTCTGTGTCACGGCCTCTGCTGAATAACCGCGAGCACTGGTATCACGGTGAATTTTCTGTATCCATTCCAGATTGACGATGGGAACCACGCCCACGAGAAGATCCACGTATTTTGCCACATCCGCGGTATCACTTTTTACACCGCCGTGCAGACCTTCATAAAACAAAAGATCGGTACCGGGCCCAATCGGTTTCCAAGAGGTAAAGGTGCCAGGTTTCTGATTGTAAGGGGCAGCCTCTTCTTCATTATGAAGGTATAGGCGGGTCATACCCGAGCCTGTTTCACCATATTCCCTGAACAGAATTTCCAGTTTCTCAAATTCATTGGCTTCTGGCCCAAAATGACTGATAGGGCGCCCGCCGCTTTTCTCTGATTCTGCTACTGCATTTCTCATGGCGTCCCGGTCGTAGCGGTGGAAACTATCTCCTTCCACGATAGCGACATTCAATTTTTCCCGGCGAAAGATATGCTCGAAACTATTCTTAACCGTGGATGTGCCAGCACCGGATGATCCGGTCACGGCAATAACGGGATGTTTTTGCGACATTTTGCTACTATCTCCTTAAATATAAACAACAATGCTGAATTTACCGATGATCTCTACGCCACTGGCAATAACCTTGTATGATACCTCCTTTCCACACTGTTTTGACAGGTAATCACCTGAAAATATAAATTGAAAGCAATCCGGCAAGCTCTGAATAAGTCGTCAGATAGCATGAAGTAAAGTAAGACGGAGCGTGGGAAACGAGAGAACGAACGGAGTAAATTTCGATGAAACGAGCGTAGTAAAGCGCATCGTTGGCGGTTGATGCAGTTCATGCTCCGGCGCATCATCTACCCAATATCACAATACCTTATTCACGTCCCCCACTGATTTCCAGGAGATTGACGATCACTTAACACAACGAGGGCTCTTGCCCGCGGCCCTGGCTTGTTGTTGTAACCGCTGCGCCTGAGGCAGCCGGGCTTGCAGATCCTGAATGCGCGTAGCATGGGAAGGATGCGTTGAGAGAAACTCGACAGGTTGGCTGCCGTGGCTAGCTTGCGCCATTTTTTGCCATAGGGTAACGCTTTCTGCAGGATTAAAGCCCGCTTTCGCCATGAGATCCAGCCCAATCGTATCGGCTTCACTCTCATGCAATCTGCTAAAAGGCATGATAACCCCATACTCCGCGCCGATCCCCAGCAAACTGATCGCAGTCTGGCCCATTGCCGTCTGCGGCGCTGCTACCGCTTGAACCAGGGCTATTCCTGCTTGCGCGCCTAATTGCTGCGACATGCGTTCATTACTGTGTCTGGCCAGGACATGACCTACTTCATGACCGATGACTGCAGCTAATTGATCCTGATTATCAACCAGATCAATCAGACCGGTATGTACCCCGATTTTTCTACCTGGCAGTGCAAACGCATTCAGCGATGGGTCGTCAAACACGACCACTTCCCACTCCCCTCCAATTTCACGCGTGATCGCATTGGCAATACAGCTTACAAATTGGTTATTTTTGTTGTTATGGTTAATGGGTTTTTCCTTTTTCAAATTTTCAAAAGCCTGAAGCCCCATGCTATCCAGTTCAGCATCTGGCATAAAAGCCAATTGCGTTCTGCCCGTTGGCGACGTGGCGCACGCAGCCAGAAAAAAGATAAATAGCAAGGTGCAAAACGGCTTTAAGTATTGATTAATGATCATTTCAAAACCCTTCGATAAATATTCGTTAATTGAGGCTATCATGAGCGGTTGGAACGTATCAAGCGCATTTGTTCACGGTATAATCAGATCTTTCTTTACTGCCAGGAAATTCGTTACATGCAAGAAAAATATCACCCTCAGGAAATCGAACAAGTCGCGCAACAACACTGGGAAAAGACTGCCGCATTCAATGTGACTGAAAACCCTGGCATGCCTAAATATTACTGCCTGTCGATGTTTCCCTATCCATCCGGCAAACTGCACATGGGACATGTACGTAATTACACGATAGGCGATGTATTGTCCCGCTACCACCGTATGCAAGGCTATAACGTCCTGCAACCCATGGGCTGGGATGCATTTGGATTGCCCGCCGAAAATGCAGCCATGCAGAATGGCGTTCCTCCAGCCCAATGGACATATGACAATATTGCCTACATGCGTAAGCAATTGCAAAGCCTGGGGCTGGGTATTGACTGGAATCGCGAAATCGCAACCTGTCATCCACACTATTACCGCTGGAATCAATGGCTATTCCTGCGCATGCTGGAAAAAGGCATCGCCTACAAGAAAACCCAGGTCGTGAACTGGGATCCCATTGATCAAACCGTATTAGCTAATGAGCAAGTCATCGATGGGTGCGGCTGGCGTACCGGCGCGCTGGTAGAAAAACGCGAGATTCCCGGCTACTACCTGGCCATTACCCAGTACGCCGATGAACTGCTCAACGATCTGGACAAGCTGCCGGGATGGCCCGACCGCGTCAAGACCATGCAGGCTAACTGGATTGGTAAAAGTTATGGCGTCGATATCATTTTTCCTGCCGATAAAAAATCTGGCACCCCTCAGGATCTCAAAGTGTTCACCACGCGCGCGGACACCCTGATGGGCGCGACTTATGTAGCGGTAGCCGCCGAGCACCCACTCGCACTCCATGCAGCAAAAGATAATCCAAAACTGGCTGAATTCATTGAAGAATGCAAACACGGCGCCACCATGGAAGCGGAACTAGCTACCCAGCAAAAGAAAGGCATGGATACCGGTTTATCCGTCATTCACCCGCTTACCGGAGAAAGCCTGCCAGTATGGATCGCCAATTATGTTCTCATGAGTTACGGCGAAGGCGCTGTCATGGCTGTCCCGGCGCATGACGAACGTGATTTTGAATTTGCCACCCAATATGCCTTGCCAATTAAAACCGTCATCAAACCCAAAGACGGCGATGCAGACACGGCACTGACTCAAGCCTATGTCGAGTACGGCATCACCTTCAACTCAGGAGAATTTTCAGGGTTGGAATTTCAAGCTGCGGTAGAGGCCATTGCAACCGCGCTGAAACACAAGGAACTAGGGGAAAAGCGGATGCGTTATCGTCTGCGCGATTGGGGCATCTCACGCCAGCGCTACTGGGGATGTCCTATTCCATTGATTCATTGCGATCATTGCGGAGTCGTTCCCGTGCCGGATGATCAACTCCCCGTCAGGCTACCAGAAGATATAGTGCCAGACGGATCGGGTAATCCTCTGGCAAAATCGCCGTCATTTTATGAATGTGCCTGCCCTCGGTGCGGCCAATCCGCACGCCGTGAAACCGACACCATGGACACGTTCGTCGACTCATCCTGGTATTACATCCGCTATACCTGCCCGGATCAGGGTTCCGCCATGGCGGATTCACGAGTGAATTACTGGCTACCGGTAGACCAGTATATCGGCGGGATTGAACATGCCATTTTGCATCTGCTTTATTCGCGATTCTGGAGCAAAGTCATGCGTGATCTCGGATTGATTTCCCTCGACGAGCCTTTTACCAATCTGCTGACCCAGGGCATGGTATTGAATGAAATCTTCTTCCGTAAAATGGATACCGGCCGTATCACTTATTTCAATCCAGCGGAGGTTGACATTCATTTTGATGAGCTGGGCAAGCGGTTTGGCGCCGTATTGCATGCTGATAACCAACCCGTTGAATCGGGCGGTATCGGCACTATGTCAAAATCAAAAAATAATGGAGTCGATCCCCAGGAGTTAGTGGAATCATATGGTGCCGATACCGCCCGATTGTTCATGATGTTTGCCAGCCCGCCTACCCAGACGCTGGAATGGTCCGATACGGGCGTGGAAGGATCTTTCCGTTTTCTCAAACGCTTGTGGAGGCTCACTTATAGCCACTTGCAACAAGGCGGCGTCCTTGCCGGGCAGCTTCAGGCCGATACACTCCCGCCTGAACTCAAATCGTTGCGGTGCCAGCTTCACCAGACGATCGCCAAAGTGACCGACGATCTGGACCGCCGCCACACTTTCAATACTGCAATTGCTGCTGTAATGGAATTGATGAACGAACTGGCCAAACTGCAAGCGACCGATTTAGCAGCGCGTCAGCTCATGCAAGAAGCGCTGGAAAGCATTGTTCTGCTGCTGTCACCGATCGTTCCGCATATTTGCCACGCGCTCTGGCAGGCACTCAAGCCAGGTACAGAACTGCTCGATCAAGCATGGCCCAAGGCCGATCCTCAGGCGCTGCTCCAGGATGACATCGAGCTCGTTGTCCAGGTCAATGGTAAATTACGCGCTCAAATACGGGTCGCCAAAGATGCGGATCGCCCAACAATCGAACGTATCGCCCTGGATCATGAGCATATTCAGAAAACCATTGCGGGGCAGTCAGTGAAAAAAGTGATCGTCGTCCCAGGAAGATTGATCAATATTGTCGTTTAAGAATAATGCGCTGCCTTGAAATATTCGGGCTAATAAACAAAGATACTCAAATGCTGGATTTATACTCATCGCACTTCAAAATCCGGCAGCTAGACCTTCTCCCGCTGGGAGAAGGCCGGATGAAGGATGATAAAAACCGAATTTTGAAGGGTGATGCGTATAAACTGGAAATAAGCGTTATCGATATTATGAAACCCATCCTTGCATTCCTTGCGATCACTCTTATGCTCACACTCACCGCCTGCGGCTTCCATTTGCGCGGACAAATCACCGCCCTGCCATTTGACTCTATTCATGTCACCGCGCCACCAGGCCATTCCATCAGAATCGATGTCGAGCGTGCCATTCGTGTCAGCACCAATGCAAAAGTTGTCAAAAAACCAGAAAAAGCTCAGGCCATCCTGCAGATCCTGAGCGCGGTTAATGAAAAGAAAATTCTGTCTCTTTCAATTGGTGGGCGCGTCAGGGAATTTCAGTTAGGCTATCGTATTTCCGCGCGCCTGATCGACTCCCAGGGTGCTGAAATCGCACCCGTTGAGGAGATCAACGTGACACGGGTGCTCCCTTTCCTGGATGAACAGGTTCTCGCCAAAGCAGCAGAAGAGGAAATGCTTTACAAGGACATGCAGTCAGACGCTGTGCAGCAGATCATCCGGCGCATCGCCGCAATCAAGCCTCACCCGTCATTTTGAGAAAATGTTAAGCCTTGCATAATTCCAATCAAACTCATTTATGAGCATCAATCCCGATCAGCTTTCCCGTCACTTGCAAAAACAGCTCGCACCGCTTTATGCCATCGTAGGCGACGAGCAACTGCTCGCAATGGAAGCAGCGGACACGATTCGCGCTCATGCCCGGCAACACGGCTACGCCGAGCGGGATATTTTTACGGTAGACCACCGTTTCGACTGGTCTAATCTGCAACGATGGCGCTGCCAATCATCATTATTTGAAGAACGGCGGTTGCTCGATATCCGTATTCCTTCAGGCAAGCCTGGAAAAGAAGGCGGTCTCGCTATCGAAGCACTCTGTCAGAGCCAGTCTCCTGATACCATAACGCTCATAACGCTGCCCAAAATTGATAAACAGACCCAGACCAGCAAATGGTTTAAAGCGCTCGAGCATTCAAGCGTAATGATCGCCGCCGATCCGATAGCACACTCCCGGCTGGCAAACTGGATTGAGCAACGCCTCGCGCTACAAGAACAGCACATTGCGCCGGATACCCTGCAATTTCTCGCAGACAAGGTGGAAGGCAATCTTCTGGCGGCCCAGCAGGAGATCAAGAAACTTGCCTTACTCTATCCGCCTGGCATGCTTTCTTTTGAGCACGTCAAGAATGCCGTGCTCGATGTCGCGCGCTACGATGTATTCAGCCTGTCTGAAGCCATGCTGACGGCGGATACCGTACGCTACACCCGTATCCTGGAAGGACTGCAAGGTGAAGGCACGCCCCCTCCCCTGATACTGAGTGCGCTGACTGAGCCCATTCGCACGCTGCTGCAAATTCACCAGGCAGTGGGTACAGGTAAGCCACTCGCGCAAGCGTTAAAAGACGCACGTGTCTGGAGTCAGCAGCAGAAAACCATGACGACTGCCGTAAAACGCTTGCCCCCTCGATTACTTTTACAGGCGCTTTTACACGCCGCAAGCATAGACAGAATGATCAAAGGCGTCGCCAAGGGTGATATTGGAAATGAATTACTGCAACTTGGATTGCGCCTCACGACCCGTCAATCTTTTGCGCACTGATATTTCCCGGGTTTCCGCCCGCGGGAACGATGAAATTGAATAAACGAATTTACTTAACCCGAATATTTCATAAATTCGCGTGATCATCACGCAGGATTTTGATTAATAGGGAAGTTTTGAGGAGGAGGGGTGTAGTGATTCATACACCCGACTGAGCAAAATCTTTCTTATTAATCAAAAGGCAAGTGAGGGCACGCGCCAATTTATGAAATATTCGGGTTAAGTTCTCTAATAAAAATACAGGAAAAAGACTGATGAAATCACGTATCAAATGGCAGGACGGCATTCATTTCACCGGCGAAACAGAAAGTGGCCATGCAGTCCAGATAGATGGCGCACCGGATATCGGTGGAAAAAATCTGGGACCCCGCCCGATGGAACTAATCTTGCTGGGACTCGGCGGCTGCTCCTCAATCGATGTCATTCTGATTCTGCAGAAAAGCCGTCAGGAAATCACCGACTGCGTCGTGGAAATCGATGCCACCCGGGCTACCGAAGATCCCAAGGTATTTACCGATATTCACCTGCACTTCATCGTAACCGGAAAAAACCTGAATGCCCAACAGGTAGAACGCGCGATCAATCTCTCCGCAGAAAAATATTGCTCAGCCTCTATCATGCTAAAGAACACAGTCAATATCACCCATGATTTTGAAATCGTTGAAGGATAGTTCTGCAAAATAGAACCGGATGAGTCGATTCCATTCTTATCTGGTTCTGAAAACCCCCTATTCAATTCTTCCACGTCAATCGACCCAGAAAACCTCCCCTCAGACTCATTTAATAAATCTGAAATAACCGCTTTTTATCGGGCTGTTCCTTCCCTCACGGCACAACAAACTTCCACATAATCTCAAGCATAAGGTTTTACGTAGCGCTTGCCGCCAGACTCTGATTCATCTCTCGGGACAAAGTGAATCATTGCCTGGCTGTTCTGCTATTCCGCTATCGTCTGAACACTCTTGATCAACACACTCAATTGCGAACGATTATGAATAAATGGACTGCAATAAGTAATGCCATGATGCTGGTTATGATGCTGATATTTTCCTGTGTAGTCTTCTCTGCGGAGGCGACAATACGGCCACCAGGAGGCACCACCTCATCAGGTGGAGGCACCTCATCGGGCGGATCATCAGGCAGTAGCACCGACACCAATCAGATTGATCATCTAGAGCTTGTGGTAACCGTGATAAAGAATGAAAAGCCGGAGGCCTCGGGAAATCTGTTTGCTGAATTAGATGGCCTATCCCTCAGGTTACTGAATAGTCCCATTGGAAATTATGGTTTTCTGGACATCTCTGCAGCCGGCAGTTTTCGTTATGTCATAAAGAACGATCTGCCGCAGGTTCAGGCTTTGGGCCTCAACGATGTCGCACAAGAAACTTTTCTTTACCAGATTATTACTACCAATGACAACACTATTGATGCCAAGCTGACTGTTTATATTCTTGGTAATCCCTCCGTATCTTTTGATAATGTCGAGATTGAGTTCAACAATAGCTCCAATGAAGCAAGCCCGATTCATGCAGGAAGCGCTTCCCAGATGGGGCAGTATATGCGCGGTCAATTGACGAGTCCCGATGACCGGGACTGGTTCATAGTCAACAGCCTCGGCAATGAAATCATCAACCTGGAGCTCTGCCCGGAAGGCTCACAGTGCAAGGATGAAAAAGGCTGGGTAATGTACGTTTTCGATGCCGATAAATTTGAAAGTGAAGGCAATGAAGACAAAACTGTCACTCTCAGGACTTATATAGACCGCACCAATGAAACGCTATCTACCACTCAAGCAAATCATTTCTATTTACTTTACGACAAAGGCTTCTTCAATAATAGCCTGATTGGCATCATTGATCCCTGTTTCGGTGACCGGCGCACCCTGGATATCGGGGTAGGTCAACAACCCAAAAATTATCTGGTGCTGATCACCTCACCCTTATTCAGGAGTAGTAGTCTTGATCCTCAAATAAACAATGATGTGGAAGGATGTGGCGCTGGGGATGTAGTACTAGAAAGAGTGAAAGCTACTCTTCCTGGTGGAACTAAGATCATTGAACAATTCATCACCGCATTCCCCTTCTCCGACGATCAATATACCCTGAGAGTCACGCGTACCGGCGCTGATCCCTTCGCTGTCCTCTCTCCCGATAGCGTAGCATTCGACGCAGTCGGCCGGAAAGCCCATGTCGCCAGGATACGGGTAAATAATCAGCTATTTACTGCTGAACTGGAGCAGCTGAATACCCCGACAGATGCCAATATCTTAACCACGTTCGGCATCCGGTCGATCCAATCACTCAGCGAGCCGTTAACGGCGGATCCTTATCTGCCAACCTATAATCCGGTTAACCAGATCGTTAAATTTCCTCAAGTGCTCGATACTCAATCCGGTGCCGTGTATTCAGTCGAAATGCTCTATCAGCCCGAGAGTAATACGCTGAATCTGCTTAGAGCAGTGCCTGTTCATTGAATGCGTGTGCATTGACGTACTGGGGTCAGGGTGATGAAGCGATTCATCACCCTTTCACCCGCCGCCCTTGAATTTCAGTATTCAATGCGTCAGGCAGTAACCACCAGCGGGCATAGCGCCGCATGTGCTTCGTTTAATGTTTCAAGACCGGGAAAAATAAGTCGTTATGTTAATAAATGACAACCTTAATCCAGTTGAACAGGAGAAACGATCTTGATTCTGCTTGCCAGTTCCTGCGAAGAAAAACTTGCTCATTGGAAGCAAGGATTATCGGATATTTCTACCCTGATCTGCCTGACCGATCTGGATTCTCTCTCACATGAACTGATCAGAAGATCCCCTCCCATCCTTCTGCTTGATCATGACTTACTCGGTATAGACAGCCTGCAGATCATTGAAAGCCTGCTGGTGCTGAGCCCTAAAACCCGGATCATATTATCTATCCACGGCCTTTCCGATGAAATGGAGTGGGCGTTATTTAAATCGGGCGTCAGGGGATTTTGCCTGGACACCATCGAGCCTGAACAAATCAAACGCGCAGTCAAGGCTGTCTGGCAAGGCGAACTATGGATCCGGCGTAAGCTGGTCCAGCACATGCAAAATGAGCTGGCCATAACCTTGCAAGAAAAAAAACAAATTGAACGCGCAGTAAATAGCTTGCTTGAAAATTTAACCCGGCGCGAATATGAAATCGCCATCCTGGTAGGGCGCGGTGAAAGCAACAAGCAAATTGCCAGACAACTGGATATCACCGAACGAACCGTCAAGGCACACCTGACCGAGATATTCCGCAAGCTGGCCATTTCAGATCGAATCAAGCTGGCCCTGCTCGTCAAGGATACCGCCGCCACATCGAATCAGACAGACATCGATCATGACAGCGACTACCCCACCATTTCTGTCTAATACAAAATTCAACCAGCATAGTAGGGTGGATAAGCAGCGCGTCATCCGCCGCATGCTACTTGGTTAATGCCGAACTACCGGCGCAATCGCATCCCAGGCGGAACCTACTTCTTCACGGTTAACCCGAATATTTCATAAATTGGCACGTGCCCTCACTTGTCTTTTGATTAATAAAAAAGATTTTGCTCAGTCGGGTGTATGAATCACTACACCACGCCTTCTCAAAACTTCCCTATTAATCAAAATCCTGCGTGATCATCACGCGAATTTATGAAATATTCGGGCTAATGAGTCTTTTATTCGCATCATTTCTGCGCGCCGCGCCGAACCTAAAGAGGAATCTATTTATGCTTTCTGAACGCTTAAAAAAACGTCTGCAAAAAGACCGTCCTATGACATCTATCACGATACGCATTCCGGTTGATGTTGTGGAATCCATGAAGGAAATTGCGCCGCTTAAGGGTTTCTCTGGATACCAAACACTGCTGAAATCATACATCAGCGAAGGATTGCGCAAAGATGAGGAACGCTATTCCAGTGGGTCAACAGCGCGATTGATCGAGGCACTAAAAAAACATGGGGTCTCCGAAGCCATCATCGAAGAAGCCACACGTGATCTAACATCGGTATAGCCGGATTCAGGGCTGCAGGATATGCCGGGAAACGAAGCGCATCAATCGCGAACGATGTACTTCATTACGTTCAGCGCCTCCTGCGGCACTGAACAGATTTACTTGCCAGAGGCTACTTGCTCAAGCCGTTCGGCAAGCCAAATCTTGATGATGGACTGACGCGTCACACCGAGCCGACTAGCTTCCCTATCGAGGGACTCAAGCATCCAAGTCTGGAAAATCCACATTGATTCTTCTCTGTTTTTGCAAAGGTCTACGCGCCTGCGAAAGATCTAGGACTGCAGTGATATCCTTGCCGCCATTAAAGTCGGTGTCAAATTGCTTAGCTTTCATACAAAATCTCCTCTTCTGGACGTGAACGACGAACAGAGCTGTAGGATGTGCCGAGGCACGAGGCGCATCAATCGCGAACGATGTACTTCATTACGTTCAGCGCCTCCTGCGGCACTGAACAGATCTACTTGCCAGAGGCTACTTGCTCAAGCCGTTCGGCAAGCCAAATCTTGATGATGGACTGACGCGTCACACCGAGCCAACTGGCTTCCCTATCGAGGGATTCAACCATCCAATCTGGAAAATCCACATTGATTCTTCTCTGTTTTTGCAAAGGTCTACGCGCCTGCGAAAGATCCAAGATTGCAGCGATATCCTTGCCGCCATCAAAGTCGGCGTCAAATTGCTTAGCTTTCATATAAAACATAATCATTCAATGACGAGCAACCTCGACATGCAATCGTAACCCGAGTGCTTTGATGACTCTCAGGATCGTGGAAAACTCGGGGTTCCCATCAGCAGACAAGGCTTTATAAAGCCCTTCTCGAGCCAATCCGGTATCACGCGCAAGCTGGGTCATCCCGTGAGCACGCGCAATATCACCCAAAGCAGCGCGAATCAAGCTGCCGTCACCCGGATCTTCCTCAATGCAAGCGTCAAAATAGAGCGCCATATCTTCCTCGGTCTTGAGGTGGTCGATTACATCCCATTTTTTAAGTTTCATCATATTCATGACTGTCCCTTACAGTTTCCGCGCCAATTCAAGCGCGGTTTTGATATCTTGCTCCTGCGTACTCTTATCGCCCCCCGCAAGCAGCACAACAACTTCAATACCCCGTTGCGCCAGATATACCCGATAGCCAGGACCGCAATCGATACGCAATTCAGAAATCCCCTTACCAATCGGCTTAGCGTCACCAAGATTCCCCTGCTCGACTCGCCGTAACCGGGCTTCGATACGCGCCTTGCCACGCTTGTCGCGTAGACTGGAAAACCACTCATCGAAAACATCTGTAGTGTAGATTGTTCTCATAGGACGACCGTATACCATAGTTTACAAATATGCAAGCGATAAAGCGCTTCAACCTAACGCCACATTCTTTATGCCATATGCAGTTCAAGTCCAATGTGCCGGGAAACAAAGCGCATCAATCGCGAACGATGCGCTTCACTGCGTTCAGCACATCCTACGATGCTATGAGAATATTAGCCTTCGATAGCGTGGTAGGGTGGATAAGCAGCGCGCCATCCACCCGTGCCACATCAATACACAAACGGGATCAACCGGTAGCGCACATCAACCATGTAAGTGCGATAGGCCGGATCCTGAGCGAGATGCCTTTCCTCCCGGATGATACGGATGCAGAGAAATATTACCATCACGGTGTAAACCAGCAGATTCAAGAGCGTTGTATGCGCCAGCACATAGCCGCCAAATAACAGGGAATAACTCGCATAGAGCGGATGCCGCACAATACGGTACATCCATCCTGTTTTGATTTCACGCTTGGCGGCGACAAGTGCAAAACTACGATTGAGGGAGACCAGACTGATGATCTGCAATAGGGTACCCGCTGCTATCAGGGTACTGGCCATGGGAAAAATCCCCCACTCTGCCGGACGGAAAAACAGCGGTGCGAAAGTCCCAATCATCGCCACCAGCCAATCGGATGGCGTTGATGAAACAGTTTCCGGATGGCTACGGCAAATAAAGAATACGGCTGCCAGAGTTTCAGAAGTAATAACCAGCAACAGCGTCCACTCATATGTTTCTTGAAACTTGCTGAATTGCGCATAGGCAAAAAATCCATAGAGTGTTGCCAATAGCGCCCCGCTATACACATTGAATCTCTTGGATTCGATTATCTTTGCTAATGAATTCATTTTTTCCCCATAATAAATATAAAAAGGAGGAGTGCAGAAGGGTGGATAAACTTGCGCCATCCACCGTTTGATTGAAATTTACCCATGCCGAATAGCTGGAGTGTAAATATTCTGGCAGATGACGCGCTGCTCACCCGCCCTCTTTCTGCTCGCCTATCCACCCTTTTCATTATGTTAAAAAATAGCGTATCAAGCGTTATAGAACAAACCGCTAAACCTCTCGTATTTCGTGTTTATAAAGACGGCGGCTCTAATCCAGGAGATTTTAGGGGCAGAATGAAATGAGTAGATCAACTATGATCAACTGGCTATTGGCAGGCGTAGGGTGGATAAGCAACGCGTCATCCGCCGTATTTGAGTCCAATCCAAATGATGATTTAAAAGCTGGAATCGGAATAAGGTGCATGGCTTAATCAGCGTGTATCCATGTTTTTAGCCTGCAACCCAAACCCACCCGTTTTAGCCCGTGGTTGTTTGGTTTTTGGGTGGATGGCGCGTTGCTTATCCACCCTACCGGGTTAACAGCAAAATAAAGACTTTTTGCTGTTCTGTTTCAGCCATCACGACAGCGTCCTATTTAATATAGTTCGCCGGTCACCTTACTCTGCCCGCAGGTTGTACCAAAGTACGATGTACCACAGTACGATAGGCGCAGCATGCGTGATTGGCCACAATGACACCCGTGGCGTAACAAAACAAAGTCACTTTTTAAAAGAGAACTTTCTTAACCTTGATAGGAGAAATACCATGAACAAACTGATTCAATCCGCAAAACAATTCATTAACGACGAGCAAGGTATGGGTGCCGTTGAGTACGCGTTGATCGTTGCTATTATGGCTGCAGGAATTGTAATTACATGGCCTAGCCTCTCAAGCGCATTAGATTCAGCATTCACTGCCGTCAAAAATAACTTAGCAACTCCACCTGCTCCTTAACTAGTCTAATTATATTTAGATAGTAGTTAATTTGGCTAAATCCATCACCCGGTCACTACCGGGTGATGTTTATGGAAAAAAGCATGCATATATTACAGATTGCCATTCTGACAGGATTGTTACTCTTTGCCGCCTGGCACGACAGCCGTCATCACCGTATACCTAATGCACTGGTTTTTCCGGGCGCTGTCATCGGCGTGTTGCTCAATAGCCTGCTGCCGCACGACATGGGGGGACTCGATATTTTGACTTCGCTGGCAGGATTAGGCGTTGGCCTGATTATATTACTACCGCTCTATCTGCTACGTGCTCTAGGCGCTGGCGATATCAAACTGATGGCCATGATCGGTGCATTTGCCGGACCAGTCAGCATATTAATGATCACAGTCTATGTCCTATTAGCGGGCGGGGTGCTGGCGATCGGCGTGGTATTGGTACGTGGCAAGTTAGCCAAGCTGATGGATAATTTCAGATTCATGCTGCTCATGCGCTTGGCTGGATCGACCAGCATCAATCTACCGACGACGGAAACCATTGATCAATCCGCTGGAAAATTACCCTACGGCGTGGCGATTGCCACCGGAACGCTGATCTATCTGACGAAAACTCATTGGGGATAGCGCAAAGAAAGTAAACAGGTGAGGCGTCATCCCCAACGGGCATTGCGCCATGCACTCTGTTGCGTTTATTGATTAAATCACCCGCCGCTATCTGGTGCAATGCGCTTGGCTTATTGCCCTACCCACCTGCTTTCGCAGGAATGACGAAATCGAACCTGCTCAGCGATTTCTTAAAAAATCCGGAAATCTCTCCTTATTCTACCTCAACCCCATGGATAAGCCGCTGTAACCAATGCCTACAACCAGATGTCATATTTTCGACTGTATAACCATGAAGTAAGGTTATTTTGCCGTTCTGTTTCGATCATCATGACAGCCTCATTTTCAATATAGTCAGCCTATTGATGGTGTGGTGATCATGCAACGATGCAGCCCGAAATTCATAACCCGATTAAAGGATGAGAGGTAGATCAATGAGAAATACAGGCGCGCTAGGAATGATCGTGGTCTCGCTGCTGTTAGGCGTGGCTGCGGTGGTCGTGGCAGGAAAATGGATTAACCAGCAGGTAGGCATCGATGCCTCCCGGGTCGTGGTGGCTGCGCAGGATATCAATGTGGGCACGCGACTTACAGCCGATCTGATGAAAACCATCGACTGGCCGAGCGGCAGCATCCCGACTGGATCATTCAACGATCTCACCTTGCTCGATAGCCGTGTTGTCAAGGTCAATCTGCAACGCGGCGAACCGTTGCTGGAAGGCAAACTCGCGCCAGAAGGCACGGCCGGCGGACTGTCGGGCGTCATTCCTGATGGCAAACGCGCGATTACCGTGCGTGTCAACGATGTGGTCGGCGTCGCCGGATTTGCGCTCCCCGGCAATCTGGTGGACATTCTGGTGAATATCAAGGAAGACCATAGAAACCCCGTTTCCAAGATTGTCCTGGAGCAGATTCTGGTGCTGGCTGTCGCGCAGGATCTCGGCCGCGATGAAACCAAGCCCAAAGTCGTCAACGCCGTCACGCTCGAAGTGACACCGGAGCAGGCAGAACGGCTCGACCTCGCGCGCAGTGTCGGCACGTTGTCGCTGGTATTGCGCAATCAGATTGACAGGAGCTTCGGTTCAACCGATGGCATACGCACGCACGATTTGCTGGGCACAAAAATGGCCACGGTTGAAGCCAAGCCGGAAGACAAAAAAATTGTTTACAAATCTGTGGGGACACCCAGGCCATCGGTCGAGATCATCCGCGGGCTTGAGAAAACCAACGCGCGATAAAATAAAGGGGAAATTCAATGAAATCGCAACAACTGCCTGATTTCACCACGATGTTATTCTGGATGATCATAGGGTGGGTAATCAGTGTTTCAACGGTGCTGGCGCAAACTGTCGCAGCCATTCCACCCCATCTCAAAGCAGCCGATATGGCTGAGATGGCCTCCAGCATGGATGTGACGCTGGGTAAATCCACCCTGCTCAGACTGCCCTCGCCGATTTCACGCATATCGGTCGGCAACCCCGGCGTGGCCGACGTCACCCTGATCAACCCGAGCGAAGTGTACATCCTCGGCAAGATGATCGGCACCACCAACATTATTCTATGGTCACGCAGCGGGCAAACCCGGGTGGTCGATGTAACCGTGCTGATGGATGCCGCCGCGCTGCAAAATAAACTGCTGGAAATCATGCCGGAAGAAAGAGATATCAAAGTCAGGGCTGCGGGTGATTCACTGGTGCTTTCCGGCACGGTCTCCGATACCATCAAGGTGGATCGCGCTGTCACCCTGGCGGATACCTATATCCGCACTTCCGTACTCGGCATGATGATGAGCATGGGAGGCGGCGGTCAGGCAGGTAGCGGGCAAGGTGGCCAGGGAGGGCAGCAAGGAACGCAGATGTTACGGCAAGGCATGCAAAGTGACGAGGACTCACCCGGTGCGGGCGCGGGGCTGGGCAGCACCAAGATCGTCAATTTGCTGCGCGTGCGCGACAACCAGCAGGTGATGCTGGAGGTCAAGGTAGCCGAGGTCAACCGCACTATCGCCGAGAAACTTGGCTTTGACTTCGCCCGGGCCGCCAGAAAGGCCGGCAGCGCCTGGACACAGGTCATGGCGGGGATGATTGGCGGAGGCGCCGCAAATTTTCTGACAGGAAAGAATTTAACGGCGGATGTCGAGCTGGGTTTGCCCAGAGTCAACAATGCCACCATGGATGAGGGCACCTCTTTCCTCATGGACGCCCAGAAAAGAGACGAGCTGGTCAAAATTCTGGCGGAACCCAACATCGTAGCGATCAGCGGGCAGGATGCGAGTTTTCTGGTGGGCGGTGAAATTCTGATTCCCGTGCAAAGCGGCATAGGCCAGGTGACACTTAATTCCAAGGAATTCGGCATAGGCGTGCGCTTTACCCCGACTGTCCTCGAAGAAGGCCGCATTCACCTGCGAGTCAGCCCGGAAGTCTCAGAGTTGGTCTCCATCAATAACAATTTGTCTGGAACGCTGGGCGTGACCCAACCCGTCCCCACTTTCAAAACCCGACGCGTTTCGACCACGGTACAGCTCAGCGATGGTCAATCTCTGGCGATTGGGGGACTATTACAGGATAACTTCAAGGAAGCGGTCAAACGTTTCCCGATGCTTGGGGAAGTGCCGGTATTAGGCGCACTGTTTCGCAGCAGCGACTTTCAAATGGATAAAACGGAGCTCATGATCGTGGTCACGCCCCGCCTGATAAAACCGCTCCAGACAGACTACCCCCTACCGACCGATGCCTTCGTCACGCCTGATCGCGGCGAATTCCTGCTTCAGGGCAGAATGGAAAGCGCATCCGAACCAGCACGGCCCGCCAGGGTGGAGATACCGCAGAGTGAGCACGGCGGTTTTCAAATGAAATAAGGAGAAAATTGACATGAAAACAACACCCCCAGGAAATATTTCAGGCTCATTTTCATGCCTGCTGCTGGCCATAGCCAGCCTGACAGCGGGATGCGCGCCGGTCACCCCGCGCCTGGATGCGCGATTTGGTGAAGCCGTCGGCATTGCCAAAGCCCAGCAAACCATCAGTCCTGAAGCCTCACTCAATACGGAACCCGTCAAAGGCATCAATGGTCAGGCCGGCGATGCCATCTTTGATAATTACCGAGATTCATTCAGAAATCCACCCCGGCCCATGTCGGGAGGCGTGCTCAATGTTGGAAAGAGCGGTAGCAGCGGTGGTGGTGGCGGCGGCAGTGGCGGGAACTAAGCGCGACACCATGATCACCCCCAAATATTCGTTACAGGAGAACCGCCTATGAACCCCTCCCCGGTTCGATTATCCACTCACCGGAATTTTCATTCTGTTCAGAAAGAAACAGGCGCTGTTGCCATCATTGTCGCGCTATCGCTGGTCGGGCTGGTCGGTTTTGTCGGCCTGGCACTCGATCTGGGCAAGCTTTTTGTCGCCAAAACAGAGCTGCAAAACAGTGCGGATGCTTGCGCATTAGCTGCGGCGCGCGAACTGACCGGTGCTAATACCAACCAGCTAGAGCTGGCTGAAGCGGCTGGTAAAACTACTGGCGAGCGCCACAATGTGCTGTTCCAGGACGAACAAATTGTCATCAGCAGCGTGACCTTCAGTGAAACGCTGGCAGGAGGTTATGATACTGCTGCCGCTTTTACCGGATTGGAAGCAACCAAGAAGCGCTTTGCCCGTTGCGAAGCCAGCAAAGCCGGGATCGCCAACTGGTTCATCCAGGTGCTGAATCTCCTGCCTGGTACGGCCATTGGGGATCAGACCGTTGCTGCGAGTGCAGTGGCCACCCTCTCGCCATCCCAGATTACCTCTTGTGCCATTCCCGTTGGAATCTGCAGCGATCAGATTCTTCCTACTATAAAGGTAGGAGACTGGCTGGGCGGCACATTGACCCCAGGAAACAGCATTAGTGGTAGTTTTAAATGGATTGACTTTACTCCCCCGTCTGGAGGTGCGCAAGAAGTGGCTGATACTTTGGAAGGTCCAGGAACATGTAACCTCCCTGCCAAAGATATAGAAATAGGTGAATCTGGCTATATGGCTGTTATCGCAAAGTCGTGGAATACTCGCTTTGGTATTTATCCGAACGGTAACCCCAACGCAGTAAAACCTAACCCTGATTTCTCGGGTTATGCCTACACAACATATAGTTGGCCAACACAATTTGATGCCTTTTCTGACTTTAAGCTCAAAAGAGCAAATAATCGATCCTATCAAGGAGATGTTTTAGCAGGACTAAACGTTGAGCAACATGGAGTTCCGGTAAGTGATAACTATCTTATTGCAAACGGGACTGATCGCAGGATGGCAACTGCTCCGATAGTCAATTGTGGCGGATTCTCTGATGAAACTAGTTCTACTGCATCAATTGAAGGATGGGCGTGTGTATTGATGTTGCATCCGATCAATCAAGGTAGTGGAGGTGGCAGCACATCTGTAAGTATGTTTCTGGAATACCTGGGACGATCGAATGAGCCTAACAGTCCTTGCGCCACCAATGGCGTGCCAGCAGGCCCCACTGCCGCAGGCCCGATGGTGCCCGCTCTCGTGAGGTAATGATCATGCATAGACAACACTACACGTTACCCAAAGCAATGCGCGGCGCAGTCGCGGTGGAATTCGCATTATTGATCCCACTGCTGCTGGCACTCGCACTCGGGGCAGCCGAATTTGGCCGAGCGCTGTATCAATACAACACGCTCGTCAAGGCCACGCGCGATGCGGTACGGCATCTCTCTCAATTCAATCCGGCAGATACCCTCACTTATTCCAAAGAAAAGAGTAATGCCGAATGCCTCGCGGTATATGGCAAAACCGAGTGCAAAGGAGATCCTTTGGTGCCAGGGCTAACTACTGACTTAGTTTTTATTTGCGATAGTATAAACACAGAAAACGGCTGTAAAACTATTGACAATTACGCAAATGTTTCTACTGATGCTGGTTCAAAAATTAACTTAGTTGAGGTAGGCATTACCCGCTATATCTTTAATTTTATACTCGATCCGCGCACGTTCCTGGGCGGCGGCGAGAATTCGCTCACATTTGGTGATATTCGCGCAACGATGAGGCAATCATGAAAGTTCCCCAACAATTTAATCCAAAATCCACATCAGCTCAGCGTTTCAGTCAGCGTGCAGCTCAACGTGGGGTAGCGGCTGTTGAATTCGCCTTGATTGCCTCACTGCTGTTCACACTGCTGCTTGGCGTCATGGAAATGAGCCGGGTGCTGTTCTACTGGAACACGGCCACGGAAGCGACACGGCTGGGGGCACGGTTAGCAGTCGTGTGCAATCAGGATGCCAGTGCGATCAAAACGAAAATGCGGGCGATGTTAGGGGTGCTCACGCCTGGCAATATCACTGTCGATTATGCAGACGAGGCTGGTAACAGTTGTGATGTCAATACCTGCAGATCCGTCACCGTGAGGATCACTGGTTTAACGGTTTCCACCGTGATTCCGTTGGTGCCGCTGAACATCACCATGCCGCCCTTTACCACGACGCTGCCGCGCGAGAGCATGAATAGCGCCAACAATCCGGATTGCACCTGAAATAGTATGAATAAAATAGCTGTGCCAGCAAACAGAGGAGTATGAAATTGAAAATCGCAACGATTGCACAAGATCAACAATGTCTGGATGATATTCAGAAGTTCCTTGCGCACACCCAGACATCGCATCCGCCGGTAGCCATAACAGGCGGCGCGCAACAAATCCCGGCGGTGGTCGAACAGGTACACCCGGATCTGCTGCTGCTGGAGGGCGTGCAACTTAACCCAGGGGAGCAGCAAATTCTCAGCCGGGTGACTTCGCGTTTCCCTGATTTAGGAGTCATTATGCTGTGCCCGCCTCAACCGCAGGAATTTCTGCTCGAGGCGATGCGCGTGGGGGTGCGCGAAATCGTCCCGACCCCTGTCAGCCAGCATGGGCTGATCGATGCAGTCGGGCGTTTCCAGCAAAGAATGACGATGGCCAGAACGCCGATGCAGGAGGGCAAAATACTGGCGTTTATTCCCTGCAAGGGTGGCAGTGGCGCAACCTTTCTGGCGAGCAACATTGCCTATACTCTGGCGTCACTGGAAAACAAGCGGGTGATCCTGTTCGATTTCAATTTGCAGTTTGGCGATGCCTCTCTGTTCGTTCACGAAGGGGTATCGACCACTTCCATTGCGGATGTCACCCGGCAGATTCAGCGGCTGGATGGCTCGTTTCTCTCTTCCAGCTCGATTCATGTGCTGCCTAATTTCGATGTGCTGCCCGCTCCGGATGAGCCTGATAAGGCGGCAGAAATAAAACCGGAGCATATCAAGTCGTTGATCCAGGTCGCCAAAAAACACTACGATTATGTCATTCTGGATATCGGACGCTCGTTCGATGCCATTTCAATTCAGTGCCTGGATCAGGCTGACTTGATCTTCCCGGTATTACAGCAGACCTTGCCTTTCATCCGCGATGCGAAGCGTGTCATCAACACGTTTGACTCGTTAGGCTATTCCGCTGACAAAATCCGCTTGATCGTGAACCGCTTTGGCAAAAAAGACGACATTACCCTGAACGATGTGACCAGCACTTTACAGTTGGAAGTGTTCAAGGCGATCCCTAACGACTATAGCATCGTCGCCGAATCGGTCAATCAGGGCATACCGGTCACCAAGCTGGCGCGGCGCAGTGCAATAGCGAAATCATTACAGGAAATCACGCAAGCGCTGACGCGTAATAATGCGCATGGCGGGCTGCTCAAAAAACTGTTTCCTTTTTAGCGCAGAAACCACGCATCCCATGAAAAATCACTTATTTATTTTTATGGAACCCTCATCATGTCAATACGAGATCGCCTTCAGGGTATAGGAGCGGCCAATGCTGCCGCCACTCAATCCGCATCCGCTATACCAGCACATAACCATGCGGCTTTGCAGAATAACGCGGTCTATCATGAATTGAAGTCCCGCATCCACGAAGGGCTACTCAACCGGATGGATTTGGCCGTCATGGAAAGCCTGCCGCAAGAACGGCTGTTGTCGGAAATCAAGAGCCTGGTGGAGCGGCTATTGATCGAGGAACGCACCCCGATCAATGATACTGAACGCCAGCGCATCATTCAGGATATTCAGCACGAAGTACTCGGGCTCGGTCCGCTCGAACCGTTGCTGGCTGATCCCACGATTTCGGATATTCTGGTCAACACTCATCGTCAGGTTTATGTCGAGCGGCGCGGAAAACTGGAAATCACCGATATTCATTTTGCCAACGAAGGCCACTTGAGAAAAATCATTGACCGCATTGTTTCGCGGGTCGGACGCCGGGTGGATGAGTCGAGTCCGATGGTGGATGCGCGGCTGCCCGATGGCTCGCGTGTCAACGCGATTATTCCACCGCTGGCCCTCGATGGCTCGCTGGTCTCGATCCGGCGTTTTGCCGTGGTCCCGCTCAGAGTGGAGGATCTGATACGCTACAAATCGATGACGCCAGAAGTGGCTGAAATCATCAGCGGATTGGTCAAGGCAAAATGCAGCATATTGATTTCAGGGGGTACGGGGAGCGGTAAAACGACATTGCTCAATATCATGTCCAGTTTCATCCCTCCCTCCGAACGGATCATCACCATCGAAGACGCCGCCGAGCTGCAATTACAGCAACCGCATGTGGTCCGTCTGGAAACACGCCCGCCCAACGTGGAAGGCAAAGGCGAAGTCTCTCAGCGCTCACTGGTGCGCAACAGCCTGCGGATGCGCCCTGACCGGGTCATCATCGGCGAGGTGCGCGGCGCGGAAGCCGTCGATATGCTGCAAGCCATGAATACCGGCCATGAAGGCTCCATGGCCACGGTCCATGCCAATACCCCGCGCGATGCGCTGAGCCGGATCGAGAACATGGTCGGTATGGCGGGACTCAATCTGCCACCCAAGGCAATCCGCCAGCAGATCAGCTCGGCGATTGTTGCCGTCGTTCAGGTCTCGCGGCTGCCCGATGGAAAACGCAAGATTTTAAGCATTCAGGAGATTACCGGCATGGAAGGCGATGTCATCACCATGCAGGAAATTTATACATTCGAGCAAACGGGCGTAGCGGCGGATGGATCCGTACAGGGGCATTTCCGTGCAACGGGTATCCGTCCCAAGTTTGCCGAGCGCTTACGGATATTTGGTGTTCCTGTCCGGGAAGATTTGTTTGATCCTTCCCGGCGATATGAATAAGGAATAGTCATGGATTACCTTTATTATTTATTCATCGCGTTTGCCTTTCTTGCAGTCGTGCTATTGCTGGAAGGAGGCTATCTGACCTGGCGCTCCAGCCAGGGAGCGGGGGCAAAGCGCATCAAAAAACGGCTGCAGCAGGTTTCTGTGGCCTGGAAGGATGCAGCCAATGCCTCCTTGCTCAAACAACGCCTCTTGAGCGACTCCCCTCCCCTGCAAAAACTGCTGCTGAAATTCCCACGCATGCACAGTCTCGACCAGTTATTGCTGCAATCCGGCATGCCGCTGATGGTCACGCAATTCCTGAGCTACAGCGCCATGACCGGCATAGGCGCCATGGCCATGGCTGCGCTGCTGGGCTGGCCATTCCTGATCATGTTGCTGTGCGCGGCGGGGGGCGCCCTGATTCCCTATTTCTTTGTAGTCCGGGCAAAAAATGAGCGCCTGAAAACAATCGAGCAGCAATTGCCGGAAACCATCGATCTGATGTCGCGCGCCTTGAAAGCAGGGCATGCCTTCCCGGGTGCATTACAAATGGCGGCGACTGAAGGCGTTGAACCTTCCGCCAGTGAATTTCGCCTGGTATTCGATGAAGTCAATTTTGGCGTTCCCATGCAGCATGCGCTGATGAATCTTGCGACACGGGTGCCCATCACCGATTTACGTTACTTTGTCATTGCGGTGCTGATTCAGCGCGAAAGCGGCGGTAACCTGGCGGAATTGCTTGACAAAATCAGTGGATTGATCCGCGCCAGGCTTACGCTGTTAGGCAAAATTCGCGTCCTGTCAGCGGAAGGACGGCTATCCGCCTGGATCCTTTCGTCGCTGCCTTTTGCAATGGCTTTATTGCTTAACACGATCAACCCAGATTTCATGAGCATCTTGTGGACAGATCCAGCAGGGCCGATCATCATTGCAATTGCCCTGGGCATGATGGTTACCGGCATTTTTGCCATGTCGCGCATTATCAAGATTCGCGTCTAAATGATGTTAAGTCAATAAAAGACGGCCATGTATCCACTCCCCTCTCTTTTCTATCCGTTCTAGAGGCAACCCTATAATGATTTCTGCACAGACTGCTTTTTTGATCATGATTTTTCTGGCGGTGGCAGGCGTTACTTACGCAATCATGCTCGTATTCGCGCCTCGCGCCACCAAAACGCGTCTGAAGAAGATTGTTGCCCAGGATAATGGGCTGAACAATGGCGACAAAACAGAGAATGAATGGAAAGAAGCAATGGTCAAGATATCGCAGCCATTGGCGAAGCTTTCCCTGCCCGACAAGGATTGGGAGAAATCTGTATTACGGACTCGCTTTTTACATGCGGGCTACCGCTCCAGTTCGGCACCAATGATTTTTTTTGCTGCCAAGACATTGCTGACGCTGGTGTTCCCAGCAATCTTCCTGTTGTCTGCTGGCATTGGCCGGTTGGAGTTGAGCACCAATACGGCCATCCTGGTACTGCTGGTGCTGGCAGCAATTGGTTTCTACTTGCCTAATGTAGTGCTGGCGCGCCAAATTGCCATGCGCCAGCGCGAGCTGTTCGAGAACTTTCCCGATGCGATCGATCTGATGACCGTGTGCGTCGAGGCAGGACTGGGGCTGGATGCGGCGCTGGCCAAGGTAGGCGAAGAAATACAACTGAGCAGCAAGATTCTAGCTGAGGAGATTTATCTGGTCGGACTGGAATTACGCGCGGGCGCATCCAGGGAAAAAGCGCTGCGTAATCTTGCCTTGCGAACCGGTGTCGAGGAAATCGAGGCGCTGGTTGCCATGCTGGTGCAGGCTGACCGCTTTGGCACCAGCACTGCCGCCTCCTTGCGCGTCTACTCCGATACCCTGCGCACCAAGCGCCGCCTGCGCGCAGAAGAAGCCGCAGCCAAAATCGCGCTGAAGTTGCTTTTCCCGCTTATTTTTTTCATTTTTCCTTCATTGATGGTCGTGGTGTTAGGACCCGCTTTCATCAGCATCTATCGCAGCCTGCTACCTGCACTGGCAGGCCAATAACGGAGAGGATGTCATGTTCAAATTAACACAGCTATTGTGGATCCTGGCTTGCCTGTTGCTGTTAGTAGCATGCGCCGCTCAACCCGGCAAAAACAAGCTGGGATCGGCAGACAATACCGGTAAGGATAGCCAGCAGATCGCCCGTGATCTCGAAAAAATGTATCAATTAGGCCGCAGCTATCAGGATGAAGCTCAATTCCCGGAAGCCATCACGGCTTATGAGAACATCCTGGCTATCGACCCCAATTATGCTGAAGCCCACAATGGACTCGGCGTCATTTATTCCATCCAGGGGAAATTCGAACCCGCGCTGCAGCATCTCCAGAAAGCAGTGGCATTGGCGCCGCTGGCGTCTCACTTACATAATAATCTGGGCTATACCTATCTACTGCTGGGGCAGGAGCCCGAAGCCATCAGCGCGTTTGAACAAGCGTTACGGCTGGACCCTGAGAATTTCAAGGCACGCGCCAATTTAGCCGCTATCCGTAATAAGGCCAATATCACAGGAGAATAGATTATGCGCGCTAACAAACAAAAGCTCGCCTGGACAATCGGTTGCTTATCGGTTCTGGCAGGCTGCTCATCCCTTTATTCCAGTAAGGAATACGCTGCGCTGCAGATCAAGCCGGTAATGCATGTCCAGCATGCCGACACCCGCGCCCAAAATCTGTATCACCTGGGACGGTACCATCATAGGAAAGCCAGCTATGCAGACGCCATCGCAGCTTATCAAAAAGCGCTGGCAGCCAATCCCGATTATGTAGAAGCTCACAATGGCCTGGGCGTGATCTATTCCTCGCAAGGACAATACCCATTGGCCTTGGAGCATTTCCAGAAAGCCATCGAACTCACTCCCACGGCAACCTATCTGCATAACAACCTCGGCTATGCCCATCTGCTGCAGGGACAAAATAGCGAGGCAGCGGCTGCATTCCAGGAAGCGCTTCACTTTGATCCCCGCAATCATAAAGCACGCCGGAATCTGGCTACCGCACATAAACGCATGGGATTGAACGAGCCAGTCGCGGTTTCTTCACCTGAGGCGAAGAAACCCGAAGAAAACCTCTCCAGCATCCCGCAAACACAGCCGGTACAACCGGTACAACCCAGCGCCAATCAGCAGCAACTCGTGCAGGTTGCATCTAACATTTATGAATTCAAAAGCGATCAGGAGCAACCCAAAGCGGCGGCACCCCTTACCGCGCCGACTATTCATCCGGCTCCTATCGCGCATCATCATTCAGAAAAACCGGTCTCTGAAAAATCAGTATCCGTAGCACAAAATAAACGTATCGAAGTCTCCAATGGTAATGGCGTAACCGGTATGGCCAAAAATATCGCCCTCTTTCTGAAACGATTCGGGATTGACAATGCGCGCCTGACTAATCACCCAACATTCCAGCAAGCGCAAACTGAAATACATTACCACTCAAGTGCCTCTATGCTCGCTGAGCAAATCAGCCAGATCATGCCAGCACAGATCAAAATAGTAGAAAACAATAAGCTTGCCGAGGGGATTCACCTGAAAATACTGCTGGGTAAAGATATTGCGAGCGAGGTTGCTTATTTCACCAAAGAGGCGAATATGCTCCTTGCCCAGAATCAGCGTTTATAAAAATCAATCACTCCTTTTAGCCCGAATATTTCATAAATTCACGTGCCAATTTATGAAATATTCGGGTTAATGCCAATGGGAACGGTCAGGCTTCATCACTCCCCGGAAGACTTACCCAATCTGTCAGGTAAACTCCACAGAAAACGGCCGGTGCTGATCAGTTGGCGGCGTAGCAAAGCCCAATCTTCCGCGCGTTTCTTCGCATCCAGGCAACGCAGTAGCCGAACTCTGAGTGCGGCGTCCTGATGATGCAGGATCGCTGCCCAGAGCGCGTCATTTACGTTGTAAACCCGCCCTTCCTTGAGACAAACCGGAATTACCTGCTCGACCGGTACCGCAAGATCGGTCGCAACGGTCTGCAGCGCAGCACGAATGCTGATGGCTTTGACATCCTGTTGGTTGCTCAGGTCATAAGGGGGTTGCCATGCGCTTGCTGGCCGCAACAGGTCGATATGGCTCATGACGACCAGCATGGGGGGCAAACGGCGATTCAATTGGGTAGCCTGGAAGATGCGTAAAGCGTCCAGGCAATGACGCTCGGTCTGCCGATCAGGACGATTGGCCGGGCTGACCCACAAGATCAAATCAGCATCCAGCGCAGCGGTATGCATCTGCTTCTCATTGAAGCGCGTGCTGTCACAGCCTGGGCTATCGAAGATCAACGCCTGGGTGAGCCCTTCGCGTTGCAGCACAAAAGGGGTGATCGTGCGCGTGGTATCCGGCAAGATATCGGTGGCCGTGGTGAGTTTCCCGAACAGCGCATTGATCAGGCTTGATTTGCCCGCATTGGTTCGTCCCAGCACGAGGATGCGCAATGGCTCTTCAGGCGCGGCGGCAGTTTGTTCAATCTTGTTCAAATCAGCATGGGAAACGGGTGTTTGCGCCATGGCCGGTTTTGTGGCCTCATCCATTACCACCGGTTGGCGACCGCTGTAGAGATCAATCGCATAGTAGCCAACCTTGCGTATATAAGCACGCAAGAACCAGCGGTGCAGCTCGCTCTGAGCCATACCGAAACTGCGCTCCCGCAGATGTTGCCAGATCTCGCCAAACAAGGCATTCACCGGATTGATCAGCACTCTGCCCGCCCGGTAAACATTGTATGCCTGCTCTGCTTTAGCTTTCCAGCGATGCAGGCGGAGCATATCACCAATGGTCAGGAGATCACTGAACGGTATATTCTCAGTCATATCCTTGCGTAAGTCGCGGCTCGCCTGCTCGATGATCAACAAGGTATGCGGAACATTGAGTTCCAGGAATGGTTTCTCGGCTTGGGGGTAATAGCATTGTGATACCGTATCCAGCGTGCGCCTGCCCAATCCCAGGATCCAGGAAGCATCTTCGATCGGCCAATCCTTGGGATCGCAGGCTTCCGCCAGCTTCTCGACCTGCTGCCAGACGGCTTCCGCTTTCGGTGGCCAGTCCGGGTTGGGCTCGGTAGCGATTTCATCGAGCAGTTGACGGTCACGCCGCGCCAGCCAATGTTGCAAACCATAGCTGAGCGCACTGAATACCGCCATAGCGATCACCCAGTAAAGCAGATTGCCCGTCTGCCACAACCATAGCACCCCTAATCCGAATACCGTCAGCGTTGGCAGCCCTAATAAGATCAGCGCAAATAATCGCAGAGGTTCAATCCGTTGCAGTAATGTCTTCATTTACCGCGTAATCGCTCCTTAAGCAGGGAAGCGCCACTTTCCAGCGCTTCCACGTAGATTCGCCGCAGCGTATCAGGATCGACATTAAGACCCTCCTTACGCCGCGTGAAAAAATAAACCGCAGCCTTACCCAATGCATAAGTCGTCGCGCCGCTCGCGCTCGCGCCCCATGCCGCCCCTATTGTTTGCCCCAGAACAGGAATGACTTTGGTAACCGCACGACCTACCATTCGCGCCAGGTAGCTAGATGCAATCCCTACCCCCACCAGGGCAAGAAATTCCGTGATGGCGCACTTATCCCAGCGCTGCCCGTACAGGACTGCCAGGCCGTGCAGAAGCTTTGCCTGGACTGTAGACACGGCAACCAGATCCACCACCGGCAGGGCCCCTACTCCGGCTGCCGTTAGCGAATAGCCAACAATGTGCTGATGGGCGGTACGCTCATAAAGATCACGCACTTCTTTCTCACTGGTCAACTGGTGCTGCAAGCCAAGGGGCAACATGAATTCAATGGCTTGCCACAACGCTTCCAGACCGTAATTGGGTGGCTCAAAACCATCCTCAGGTAAAGTCAGATCCACAGCCACCCAACGTGCCGGGGTGGCGCCAGGCAACTTTTCTGCGGCAGCGCGCTGTGCGAGCAAAGCTCGCCGCAGTTCGACTGGAAGGGTATTCGGCAAGGGTTCATCACCATAGGGCCAGGGGAGAATATGCTTGCTGTCAGCTGGATACAGTTCATGCAGGCCAGTTTGCACCATCAGCAAAGGCCATTCAGGGTGACGTTGACGAACTGTCCGCAGCACTTCAAATACAGGCTCCTGATGCATATCGGCCACCTTCATCACTGCCAGCAGCAAATGCGCCTGAGATTCGCAATAATGCACATCATCATTCGGATCATAGGCAACCTCTCCGAGACCCCGTGTATCCAGAAACCGGACCACTGGCATATCCCCCGGGCAATCATAAAAGCGGGAATAGCGTGTGCACGGCTGAAATCCATTGCCGATCTCGGCGGCTTCGTTACCAGTCAATGCACGGATGATCGAAGTTTTACCTGCCTGGGTTTTGCCTAGTAACCACAATACCGGCAGCGGCATCTTTTTCCGCGCTTCGCGCAAGGAGGCCTCCAGCGCGGCTTCGTCTACTTTAGGGTCGAGTAGAACTGACTGGAGCTGTTTCCAGTATTCTGGCCAGTTTCTGAGATTATCAAATTTCATCAATATGAATTAATCCGTTGATTACCAGATAGATAAGTATTGCTATGCTTCTTTTGAACACTATTCTACGCGTTTTGCGGATATTGCCATCGGTAAACTCAAAGAATTTGATTTTTCTGGTAATGCCATGACGGCAACGCAAAATTCGGTTTTGATCATCCCTCATCCAGCCTTCTCCCAGCGGGAGAAGGTATAGCTATAGCTGCCAAATTTTGAGGTACGATGAGTATACTTCAAGCAGGTATGGAATGCGCTGGATACGGCGGGTATCCCTTTCATCCTGCATTAACTCACGCGAATTTATGAAATATTCGGGTTAAGGCGAATACAATGGTTTTCTTCGTGTCGATAACTCTCTGGAGGAATTTTCCATGTTCAATTCCAAGCTTTTCATCATTACAGGCGTTCTTTTTCTGAGTCTGACAACATCGGATCTGATTTTTGCTGATACATCCCAAGCTGGCACATGGGCTACGGCTTCTCCTGCTCCCAGCAAGCGGACGGAAGTGGTCGCAGCCGCAGTCGAAGGTAAGCTATATGTGGCTGGCGGTTTTAGTGAACCCAGTCTTCAGAATGTACTGAAATTCGCTATCAGCAGCGACGTAGAGGTATATGACCCTGTTTCTGACTCCTGGTCGATCACCACACCTCTCCCGGAAGGACGGCACCATGCTGGCATAGCCTCACACAATGGCTTGTTGTATGTAATCGGTGGATTTACCAAGTCTTTCTTGTCCATCTGGCATGCGACCCCAACAGTTTATCAATATAATCCCTCAACGAAAGAATGGCGCGAATTAGCTCCCATGCCTACTGCCCGTGGGGCATTGGGTGTCACCGTTTATCAAAATCGCATCTATGCCATCGGGGGCTATGATGGCCAACGCAACTCTGGCGCGGTGGAAATTTTTGATCCAGAAACAAATACGTGGTCGTCTGCCGCTTCGATGCCTACCCCGCGAGACCATTTGGCGGTTGTAACGGCTGGATCTCGAATCTATGCCATCGGCGGCCGGCCTGATCTGGATTATCATCATAATATCGGGACAGTCGAAGAATACGATCCCCATACCAATCAATGGCGACCACGGGCTAGCCTGCCTACCGCCCGGAGCGGCATTACCGCTGGCGTAATCGATGGCTGGATCTATGTGGTTGGTGGTGAATCTGAAGAAGGCACCTTTGCCACTAATGAGGCGTATAACCCGGCTAAAGATCAATGGCATACGATGACGCCCATGCCGACGGCACGCCATGGACTCGGTTCTGCTGTAATCGATGGACGTCTTTATGTGATTAGCGGCGGACCGACACCTGGCGGCTCATTCAGTCAAGTAAATGAGGTCTTCACACCGCCGCCCACTCACGGTAGTTCACGCCAGTGAATCAAGAACCATGAGGGATTATGAAAACCGAATTTTGAAGTACGATGAGTAGTTCTTGAATTTCACCCTACGGGAGCTTGCTTTTGGCGTAATATATTGCCTCACTTAGAAAGCTCGTTTGTTAGATTTTGGAGGCATAAATGGATATTTGGAGCATGATATTTGGCTTGATCGTAGGGGTAGCAATCGGTGCCATTGGTGTAAATTTGTGGAATTCCCATGTAAACAATCAAGCTATTGCAAAAGTAAATAACCTGTTTGAGCAACTGTGGCATCAGCATGCTCATCTTTTTCAAGAGATGAAGCAGGATATGGATAATCCCGATTACAAGTTTCAGAGAGAATTTTATGTTCTCAAGAAAAATCAGCGTTTCAGCTTGAGTCTTCCAAGATCTTGCCTGGTATATTTCTTGGAGGAGCATGATGACTTAGCGCATCAGTTAAAAACTTTAGAATCTTATGATTTGATTAGCAATGTAACTGAGCCTGGTAAGGATCTTGCTAAATACCAATTCAACGAAAAATTTGTCGAATTACTTCGTAGAAAAAATATTTAGCTTGCAAAGGGAAGCAATGAGAAGCAAAGGCCACTGACTAAAAGACAGCGGCCTTTTCCATTTGATCAAAACTATTCCGATAGTTGACATGGACATAGTTTTGATTCTAAAAAGTAAAAAAACCTTAAATAGCCTTTATTTGGCTAACTGCTTTTCTTTTATTTCTTCCAGCGTTTTACAATCAATGCAAAGTGAAGCTGTAGGGCGTGCTTCCAGTCGTTTCAATCCTATTTCAATACCGCAGTTATCACAATAACCATATTCACCCGCATCAATTTTTGCGAGTGTTTCATCAATTTTCTTGATCAGCTTTCGTTCCCGGTCTCGATTACGCAACTCAAGCGTCATATCAGATTCCTGACTGGCTCTATCATTAGGATCAGCAAAAACCGTCGCTTCTTCTTGCATGACGTGAACCGCCCGATCTATTTCTTGACCGAGTCCGATTCTGAGATCTTCTAAAATCTTGCGAAAATATGAAAGCTGCTCAGCACTCATATAAAGTTCGCCTTTTTTGGGTTTGTAAGAAACAGCTGGTTTATGTAATTCGTGTTGCATTCCGAAAGCTCCTATTCTTTTAATTCTTATCAATAATCAAAAATAGAGGAATAACAGAAAAAGATAGATATAGCAAGTCTGCATCTGTTTACTAGCCCGAATATTTCATAAATTCGCGTGATGATCACGCAGGATTTTGATTAATAGGGAAGTTTTGAGAAAGAGGGGTGTAGTGATTCATACACCCGACTGAGTAAAATCTTTCTTATTAATCAATAAGACAAGTGAGGGCACGTGCCAATTTGTGAAATATTCGGGCTAGATCACTAAAATCTGTTTTGCTGATTAGCGAGAGAGGTAGAACCATTTTAACGGCGCGCCATTATATACTCATCGCATACATGGACGCCCACTTTTTGCCAAGCTTTCAGTTAATGATTTTGAGAAAGTAAAGATTGCTGCCATACATCCGGACTTTTTATAAAGGCATA
>NZ_FNDH01000067.1 GCF_900100485.1 Nitrosomonas sp. Nm132
TCCGCACGTCCCATGGAGTGGCGCTTTACGAATGATGACGCTCGGGTAAAATTGAAGAAACTTTACCCGACTTTAGAAGAATGACTGAGTACTAGTGTTTAATTGCAAAAATAAGATATGTTATCATTGAGATTAACTACTTGTTTTATATGAATATATTTTTCTGAAAGTTTGCATCGAATTAATGCAATTAAACACTAGCACTCAAGATTGCGACCGAGTCCGTCGAGTTATTCCAAAACATCCGTACTAAAAGCTACCAATTGGCCCAATCCCTCGCTCCGTAACTGACCCGTCCCTTTATCTACTCGGCGCCGCCTCACTGCGGAAAAGACAAACTCGTCTTCAAAAAGCTAAAATGTAACAATAACACTGAAATTAGTGGCGTCATACTCATACTCGCCATCAAATTCACTGCCTCCTGCCTGCTTTCACTTCCGCGATTATGCTTCGTGAGCATCCGCAGGTGAGATTAAAAATTCAATCGCGGAATTTGGGTAACAATGAAAATTGACAATCCCCCTTATTTAGCATAGTATTCTTGGTTGATTTGTATTCGAAAATAAAAAGAGCGAGATAAGTTCAGTGAAAACCTTTTCAGCTAAGCCACATGAAGTTAATCATGATTGGTTTGTTATAGATGCGACTGATAAAGTTTTAGGGAGATTGGCTGCAGCGATAGCACATCGCTTGCGAGGGAAACATAAGCCTATCTATACTCCGCATGTCGATACAGGAGATTATATCGTTGTCGTTAATGTAGACAAAATACGCGTAACGGGTAATAAGGAAGAAGACAAGAAGTATTATCGGCACAGTGGCTATCCTGGAGGGATATACGAGACTAATTTCAAGAAGATGCATGCGCGTTTTCCTGGGAAACCTTTGGAGAAAGCAGTCAAGGGTATGTTGCCTAAGGGTCCATTAGGCTATGCTATGTTTAAAAAGCTTAAGGTGTATGCAGGTGATTCTCATCCGCATACTGCACAGCAACCCAAACTATTAGAAATCAGAGCTTAATTTATGGCAATAAATTATAATTACGGAACTGGTCGCAGAAAGAGTGCTGTAGCTAGAGTTTTTATTAAATCGGGAAGTGGCCTATTTACTATAAATAATAAGCCGGTAGATGAATATTTTTCACGCGAAACCGGTCGCATGATTGTTCGCCAACCGCTTGAGTTAACGGGCAACATGACAAACCTGGATATAATGGTCAATATCTGCGGTGGCGGAGAATCCGGGCAGGCCGGCGCAGTGCGTCATGGAATAACCAGAGCCCTAATTGATTATGATGAAACACTTAAGCCGGCTTTAAGTAAAGCTGGCTTTGTGACGCGTGATGCGCGAGAAGTTGAACGGAAGAAAGTTGGTTTACGTAAAGCTCGTCGGCGTAAACAATTTTCTAAACGTTAACTTACTTATTTATCTATTCAAGAAAAGCCGCCCATACTGGCGGCTTTTTTGTTTTACCAGAATTAAGGCATACTCTTCTACACGGGAACACTATGATTAAAATTGGCATAGTAGGTGGAACAGGCTATACAGGCGTAGAGCTACTACGCATTCTTGCACAACACCCGAAAGTTCAACTAAATGTAATTACCTCGCGCCAGGAAGCAGGAATAGCCGTTGATGAGTTATTTCCCAGTTTACGTAAGCAAGTAACACTTAAGTTTTCTGATCCCAGTCAAGCCGAACTAAACAAATGTGATCTTGTTTTCTTTGCGACTCCCAATGGAGTCGCTATGCAGCAGGCAAGATCTCTATTTGATGCAGGCGTTCTTATTATTGACTTATCCGCTGACTTTCGTATTAAAAATATAGCAGAATGGGAAAAATGGTATGGCATGCCTCATGCCTGCCCAGAGTTAATTGCTGAAGCCGTATATGGTTTGCCTGAAATAAATCGTGAACACATAAGGAATGCACGGCTAATAGCTAATCCAGGCTGCTATCCTACCGCAGTACAACTAGGCTTTCTACCTTTAATTGAAGCTGGAGTGATCGACATCAATCAACTTATTGCCGATACAAAGTCAGGGGTATCAGGCGCAGGACGTAAAGCAGAGGTACAAACATTATTTTCAGAAGCCGCAGACAACTTTAAGTCCTATGCCGTACCAGGACACCGCCATCTACCCGAAATAAAGCAGGGTTTATCCAGTGTCGCTAAAAAACAAGTTGACCTTACATTTGTGCCCCATCTCACACCCATGATTCGCGGAATACATGCAACTTTATATGCAAAACTTATTAAAAAAGTTGATTTACAGACTCTGTATGTAAATCGCTATGCTAATGAGCCATTTGTCGATGTATTGCCAGCAGGCAATCATCCAGAAACACGTTCTGTTCGCGGATCTAACTATTGCCGAATTGCAGTACACCGCCCACAAGATGGTAATATCGCGGTAATACTCTCAGTAACAGATAATCTCGTTAAGGGTGCTGCAGGACAAGCGGTACAAAATATGAATATTATGTTGGGATTTCCAGAAACATTAGGGATTGAACATGTTCCACTATTGCCCTAAGCAATATTTTTACGCCTAGCTTATCTATAGAATAAGAAACTGTCCCAACAGAAATACCCCCAATGAAGTAAATTGATGCTAATGATATATTTTATGTTGATTCAGACACAAATTGATTTTTAAAGTGTCGAAATAGAACTAATATAGTTTACTCAAGTTCTTCATTTAATAATAGATAGGTAGAATAATATGAACGTGGCAACTGGCATGAATACTGAAAACCAATCATCCTTAATTTTTACTGAGAATGCAGTAGGCAAGGTCAAGCACCTAATAGAGGAAGAAGGAAATTATAATTTAAAATTAAGAGTCTTCATAAGTGGAGGAGGATGCTCAGGCTTTCAATATGGCTTTACTTTTGATGAAACCATTAATGAAGATGATTTTGTTATGGAAAAAGGGGGAGTAAAACTATTAATCGATTCAATGAGCTTTCAGTATTTAATTGGTGCTGAAATTGATTATCAGGAAAATCCTCAAGGCGCTCAGTTTATTATCAGAAATCCTTCCGCAGCGAGCACGTGTGGCTGCGGTTCCTCCTTCTCAATTTAGCCATTCACTGTGAGGCGCGCTCAAGCAGTATAAATCGCTCCAAGAACACGGCTACCTTGTGCGCCCGTAACAGCAGGAAGATTAGCAGGGACTTTATTGATAGTCTGTTTGGCTAGCCAAGCAAAAGCAAATGCTTCTATCCAATCAGCATCTATACCCAACACATCGGTTAAATCAACTTTTTTCTCCGGCAAGATGGCCTTCAATCCAGCCACTAGCCTCTCATTGCGCGCACCGCCACCACACAAATAAACTTCTTCAGCCTCTGGAAAATGAAGTCGTATAGATCGTGCAATTGCTTCAGCGGAAAGTTCCAGTAACGTAGCCTGCACATCTTCAGGCACCTCATTCCCGCGCAAATAACTTCTTAACCATTCATTATTAAACATCTCTCTACCTGTACTTTTCGGTGGTGGTAAAGAAAAAAATGGAAATGCAAGAAATGCTTCCAGCAACCCTGGAATAATACACCCTGTTCCAGCCCAAGAACCATTGTGATCGTAAACGCTTCCTCTATGGTGCAAACACCAGGCATCCATCAATATATTTCCCGGGCCACAATCAAAACCAATAATCCCGCTCTTAGGCGAAAGACTAGTAATATTTGCAATTCCACCAATATTGACTATGATGCGATGTTTCTTTGTATGACCAAATAGAACTTGATGAAATGCCGGCACCAAAGGAGCACCTTGCCCCCCCGCCGCGATATCACGATTTCTGAAATCAGCAACCACAGTAATACCAGTAAGTTCCGCCAGAAGTGCGGCATTGCCTAATTGAATACTATAAGCTCTATCAGATTGGGGACAGTGCCTTACTGTCTGACCATGACAGCCAATGGCAGCAATACTTTTCGAGCTAATCCCGCTATTAACAAGAAGGCCTTCTACGGCATCAGCATATAATCTGGATAGCTTATTACTCAGTAAAGCAGCACGATGAAGCTCATCATGATCCGCTCGATTTAACGCCAACAATTGCTCTCGTAAGTATTTGTCATAAGACAAGAAATAGGTTTGGATCAAAGAAGGAGTCGATGAATCAAAATTTACTAATGCTGCATCTACCCCATCGAGACTTGTTCCAGACATGATCCCTATATAGAGAGATTCTCTCAATGACTTAACTCGCTAAACTGGAATATATTCGTAAAACTCAGAATCAGTTGGCAGAAGCAAAATTGGCATTACGAAGAAGATCTAATCGAGCAACAAGTTCTTTTGTTTCTCTATGAAACACAGTTCTATTTTTTTTGCTGATAGGTAGCGCGGCAGGCATCACCATCTTTGACGGATCACGCTGAATCCCATTTATGCGAAGCTCATAATGTAGATGTGGACCTGTTGCCATTCCAGTTGAACCAACATATCCAATTACCTCACCTTGCTTAACATGCCTTGCTTTCTGCATACCTTTCCTGAAAGCTGATAAGTGCCCATAAGCAGTGCTATACTCCCCGCGATGTTTCAATACAACCAGGTTTCCATATCCGTTTTGCCACCCACTATATTCTACTGTTCCATCTGCAGTTGCCATTATAGGTGTGCCAATTGGCGCTGCATAATCGACTCCTTTATGAGCACGCCATTGTTTTAATATCGGATGGAAACGAGCATTTGTAAATCCTGAACTGATTCGAGAAAATTCTAGGGGTGCACGCAAAAATGGTTTACGTAAACTCTCGCCGGAAGGGGTATAGTAATCACCTTCCTCATGAGGAGTCTGGAAATATACTGCCCGATAAGATTTACCCTTGTTGATAAATTCGACAGCTAGAATACGCCCATGTTGCGCACTCTCACCATTATCATGAAACGTCTCATAAACGACCGTAAAACGATCACCTTTGTGCAAATCACGATAAAAATCAATATCTGATGCAAAAATATTAGCAATCTGCATCGCAATACTACTGGGTAATCCAGCGGCATCTGTAGCTGCGAACAAAGAGCTTTCTATCACTCCAGAACCAACCCGAATACGGGCATTCGCTTCAACTGACTGCTCGCTCATTTCATAGGCGTCATCAACCTTCTCTATCAGGAACTGCTCTCCATTACCATAAAAATATCGTAGTGTTAACAGTTCTCCATCTGCCGTTGTTTCAGCATGAATAATTTCTCCTGGCTTGAGCTGCCGCATTGCCTTGCTGTCTTTGACAATACGTAAAAAATTGGCTTTATCCTGCTGATTAACTTCCAGCCGTGAAAGAATCGCCGCAATCGTGTCTCCACGACGAATATTTTCCTGATGCCAGAAAGCGCTATTAGTATCATCAGAAATTGACATTTCAGGGAGTGAGAGAGTACGAACAATTTTACGCTCAGGAATATCTTGCAAAGAAGCGTTTGGCGAGATGCCAAATGCAGTAACCATACCAAATAAGGGCAAACTGGATAAGATTGTTAACCAACGTAATCTTTTTTGTGTAAACACCGACGGCTTTTGCGCTAGAATCCTCATTTTATCGCGTGGTGACGTATATAGCATCTTATGTTACATCTCCTATCTGATTGTGAGCCGGCCCTTAGTCTAGCACAGAAATGCATAATCCCTAGCAGGCCGTTGAAAAACTCGGCATTTTGATTCTGAAATTTCTCTTTTAAAAGACTGCAAGCACTTTGGTTGTTTTTGCAGATCTATTTTTACCAAAGAGGCTCATTTTTTTGATCAGTTTCTGTCCGAATTTCCTGTAAATCCTGCTCTTTTGTTCTTATCCGCCTGTTTTAGGCGGATTTTGGACGTACCGTCCCTATGTGCGCGAACCCGTCCACCCGCCGGTCAGACTTCCGATGCACACCAGATCGTAAATCGCGGCAATAAACCGGAGTTGCCCGCTGATTTTATTGCGCCGGACCAACTTCAGCTTACGCATCCCGCCTACCGTTTTGATCCAGCCCAATACTTCCTCGATCCGTTTGCGAATCTTCAGACTGGTCGCATAGCCTTCACTCTGGCAAATATCATCCGGCATGGTGCTGCCTTTGCATTGGGCTGCCATATGCGGGATCATACCCAGCGACCGCACTGCCTTGACATGCTTATCCACATCGCAGCCGCGATCTTCCCCCACTGTGGCTTCCGGGTTGACGTTGGCTTGCAACAGCTTGAGCGACTCTTCCCGTTCGGCCATCCCTGTCGTCGCCGATACGCTTATATCTACACCAGACCCAGACCGTTACGGTTCTCCATCAGTACATACTCCATGTGGCACAGACGACTGGCATCGCTGTCACTCTTGCGCGCCAAGTGTGCGCCAAGATCAGTGGCCGATGCATGGGTGGCGTTGCCGCACTTTTCACCCTTTGAAGTTCCGACCTGGATTGCGGGTGTTGTCATCCGGCGGATTGTTGGCGCCATCTTTGCGCACAAAGCTTTTGCGTGACGCCCAGGCATCCAGCAGTGTGCCGTCAATGCTGAAATGTTCATCACTGCTCAGTTCCACCCACTCCGTCAGATACTTGACACCCATGAAAAAACACCCAGCCATTGCGTTGTCCAGCAGGCGGTTGCGGTTATGGGTAAAGGCACTTTGATCCCACGCCAGATCGTCAATACCCAGCCCAACAAACCAGCGGTACAGCAGCCTGTATTCGATGTGCTCGACCAGTTACCGTTCAGAACGGATGGTAAACAACACCTGGAGCAGCGCATGATTGGCAGGTATCCGTTTTTCCAAGTTGATGTAGCTGAAAAGCTGTTGTTGGGAATGTTCAATGCCGCGCATGATTCAGTATAGTAAGGTTTTTGCAAAATTTTACCGGAGCAAGTCGGTTTTTCAACTGCCTGCTAGCCTGGTATTATATGGAAAACAAACTTAAAATAAGCTGACCACCTGGATCCTAAAAATAAACTATTGTATTTATTGTGTCTAATTCAATCACCGAACAACTAAAAAAAATTAAGCGCGGCTGTCATGAGTTGCTGGTAGAAGAAGAATTAATCCAGAAGCTTGAGACGGGTATCCCTTTGAGAGTTAAGGCTGGATTTGATCCTACTGCACCTGATTTACATCTGGGTCATACGGTATTGCTCAATAAGCTACGCCAGTTCCAGGATATGGGTCACCATATCCTGTTTCTAATTGGTGATTTCACGGGAATGATCGGTGATCCTAGCGGTAAAAATTCAACACGCCCCCCGTTAACTCGCGATGAAGTTAAGCAGAATGCTAAATCTTATACAAATCAGGTTTTCAAAATCCTCAGATCGGATCAAACTGAAGTAGTATTTAACTCCACCTGGATGGATAAGCTCAGTGCCGTTGATCTCATTAAACTTTCCGCGACTCACACTGTTGCACGGATGTTGGAAAGAGACGACTTTAGCAAACGCTACCGTAATAACCAAGCTATTGCTCTCCATGAGTTCTTGTATCCGCTCATTCAAGGCTATGACTCAGTTGCGCTCAAGGCTGATATCGAATTAGGAGGCACTGACCAAAAATTCAATTTATTGATGGGACGTGAATTACAAAAACATTTTGGCCAGTCGCCGCAATGTATTCTCACCATGCCGCTGCTAGAAGGGTTGGATGGCATCAACAAAATGTCCAAATCCCTAAACAACTATGTTGGTATTACTGAAAATCCCGCTGAAATATTTGGAAAACTTATGTCTGTTTCCGACAGATTAATGTGGCGTTATATCGAGCTACTTTCATTTGAATCATTAAATACTATCCAGAATTGGAAGCAGGAGGTGGAAAAAGGCCGAAATCCGCGAGAAATTAAGGTGCTGTTTGCTCAAGAAATTGTCGCCCGTTTCCATAGCAAGACAGATGCTGAGAAAGTGTTGATCGATTTCGAAGCTCGCTTTAAAAAGGGAGTTATACCAGATAATATTCCGGAGAAATTACTATCGATTGACGAAATCAATATTTCTATTGCCCAGCTACTTAAACAAGCAGGGCTAACACCTAGTACCAGCGAAGCATTGCGCATGATTGAGCAAGGTGGTGTAAAGCTAAATGGAAATAAAATCGTTGACAAGGCAATTCATGTCGCCGCTGGTGAAACAGTCATTGTTCAAGTGGGCAAGCGTAAATTCTCCAAAGTAACAATAACTTCAGAAAAATCTTAGAATTCATACTCCGCGCATATTAACGTGAGTTCGACATAAAGATCACATCAGCACGACCTGGAAGAGCTTGAGAGGGTCTGATATTAAGTGAGGTTTTTTTCTTCTAGAATGCGTAAGCTACCAGCTCGGCTATCAGATTAACAAAAAAGTTAATGGTGTCGAGGAAATGTTTGCTTAGAGTGCCCAGCTTATGGAAACGCTCATTCCCGGGCAAATCCTGAATCTTGATGTGACGTGATTTTTCGTTGTGCTTTGAGCTGGGTGATATGGGCCTTTAGCGCCTCAATTTGCTCATGGAGAGCGATTTTCCTGGCCAGAACAGGCTCCATCTGTTCGGGTTCAATGGTTTGCTCGATATTGAGCGCACCCAATTGCGCCAGCAAGCGGCTACATTTGCCGTTAGCGCTGCGTATCTGACTATCGAGTTGGCGATAGTCAGGATTGACGACCAGAATCGGATCAGTGATTTGCTCTGTGTGGTAGTCAGCTAATCTCTCCA
>NZ_FNDH01000072.1 GCF_900100485.1 Nitrosomonas sp. Nm132
GCCAATTCCAGTACCGTTCTCTTGCGTTGTGCCATGCCTTCCTCCATCATCTCGTTTGGGATGCCGCAACGGTTCGGGTACGTCGTTATACTCACCCTCTTAAACGGGATGGCTGCTTTCGCAGCCTCGCCAATGTCGCAGACGTGACCCGTGACCACGCTCACACATTGCTGGGCACATCACATTGCTGGGGACAGGTCTATATTTTATGATATTAAGTATACATCTATTCTAGACCTGACCCCATGACTCGCTTCGGGCAGGGACGCTCCAGTGACTGCTCGGTCTTCGCCGTCGCGGTATTCCACTTTACCGCGCATCTCGCCGCATCGTGTTTCTTTCAAACGCATTGCGGCCGAAGGCCGATTACTACGCTCATTTGTCTTTTGATTAATAAGAAAGATTTTGCTCAGTCGGGTGTATGAATCACTACACCCCTCCTTCTCAAAACTTCCCTATTAATCAAAATCCTGCGTGATCATCACGCGAATTTATGAGATATTTGGGTTAATTTAGTAGTCAAAATCTTATCAGGCTGAATCAATCAATATTAATTTCAGCCTGATTATCAAAGGTTGTTGTATTAATAAGTATTTGTAATTGCTTATTCAAAATCTTTGAAAAGTGCATTACATTAGATGGGCTCCAAGAAGATCATTTCTGCTCATTATTGCTTCTTTAAATATTGGATATTTATTTTTTATTAATTCCCAGAAACAGACTCTTTAGTAACAGCACAAACAGAAAAGGAATGAAACTCATCCCCGTTACCCAGTAGTGTTCGTAAGTAAACTGATCGCCTTGATCCATAATGATATACATAAAGAAAATGCCGACAGGAGCAATTAAGGAAAGAACTTGAAGTAGTAAAAATAGTTTTTTAATCATTTGGTTAGCTCATATATTAATTTCTGAGTATTATTACAGAATCTGATAGATTTATGTTCCGCCAAAGTAAATTCAAGTTTAGTATAAAGAATGCAAGATTTTTGAATCTTCCTGTATGTTAAGCAGATAAATGGAAGTTATACTTGTTATTACCAGTTTTCCTGACAAAGCAAGCGCGTTGATGCTTGCCCAAAAACTTATTGAAAGTCGGGCTGCGGCATGTATCAATATTTTGGCGGAAGCTACTTCAGTATACCGTTGGCAGGGAGAAACTGAAACGACCGATGAAATACCCGTTTTTATCAAAACGTTGGCGGAACATTATGTCGCGGTGGAAAAAATCATCAAAGCTATACACCCTTATGAACTCCCTGAGATTATCGCTGTCCCTGTAAAGACTGGATTGCCAGCGTATCTCCAGTGGGTTGCTGATGAAGTTCCAATCATTGTTGAACCAATAATAGAAAACAAAATTTGAGTAAGCTATGCGTTTAATTCAATTTTTTCTGATTTTATTTTGCCTTGTTAGCACGAGTGTTTCAGCTGAAGAAGAAAAGCGATCCAGTGTGTTTTCTGTGTTACAGAAATTAAGCGCAAGCTTTGGGCAAACTGAGCAGGAGCTACTGCCTCCAGATGAAGCATTTAAGTTCTCAATCGAGGTACGTGATGAACGCACACTCATCGCTAATTTTACCCCTGCAAAAGATTATTATCTTTATCGTGACAAAATTGACTTTAAGCCGAAAAGCGATGGCATCCATATAGAAAAAATCATGCTACCGCCAGGCAAAATGAAGGACGATCTGACTTTTGGTAAAACAGAGGTCTATTATCAGCCTGTTCAGGCAATTATTTCATTGAAGCGGGAAGCATCCGCAGCGGACCAGCTTTCTCTTGCCACAACCTATCAGGGCTGCAATGAACCGATAGGCGTGTGCTATGCACCGATCAAGAAGGAAAGTGATATAGCCCTTCCGGCAATCAAAGCAGCTTTGAATACGGTTGCCGAAACGATTAGCGGCCGCGCAACAGCTGCGGGTGGGAATGCTACCGCGGAATTGTTTCAAACCCCTTCCAGACTGCCTGCTATTGAGACCGAGTCATACAAAATCGAGCAGCTGCTTGCAAGCGGTAACTTCTGGTTGATATTGACTGGTTTTTTTGGTGCAGGTTTAGGGCTTGCATTTACGCCATGCGTGTATCCCATGTTTCCGATTTTATCGGGCATCATTACGAACCGAAGCGAGCATCTCACCAAGCGCCGTGGATTTGTTCTGGCGCTTGCCTATGTTCTGGGGATGGCGATTACTTATGCCATAGCCGGTATTGCTGCCGGCCTGTCTGGTGCCATGCTGTCTGCAGCTTTGCAAAATGCCTGGGTATTGGGTGCCTTTGCGCTGGTCTTTGTTGTTCTGGCTTTTTCGATGTTTGGTTTTTACGAACTGCAATTACCCGGTTTTCTTCAGAGCAAACTTTCTGAAGAAGCAGGCCATCTAAAAGGTGGGCGCTTGACTGGTGTATTTGGAATGGGAGCATTGTCCGCACTGATCGTCAGCCCTTGTGTCGCGGCACCCCTTGCAGGTGCGCTGCTCTATATCGGTCAGACGCATGATGTGGTACTCGGAGGATCCGCATTATTTGTGATGGCACTAGGCATGGGTGTTCCTCTGTTATTATTGGGAGCATCGGCGGGCGCTTTTCTGCCCAAATCAGGTCCATGGATGGAATCGATCCAGCAGGTTTTTGGTGTGCTGCTGCTGGCAGTGGCTATCTGGCTGATATCGCCAGTGATTTCCACGGTTATTTATATGCTGTTGTGGGCAGCACTACTCATCATCTCGGCAATTTATCTGCATGCGATCGATCCTTTGCCAGAACGGGCCTCTGGCCTCAGGAAATTTCTTAAAGGTGTTGGGGTGATTTCATTGCTGGTTGGGGTAGCTCTTTTGATAGGTGTATTGTCTGGTAGCCGGGATGTTCTGCAACCCCTGTCAAAATTGAGCATCGGTAGTACCGGAAATATTGAGACGATTCGGCCAGTAGACGCTGATCAAAGCGGGCATCTACCGTTTCGGCGGGTAAAAACAATTGCTGAACTTGATGAAATTATCCAGCAGTCAAGAAGCCAATACATCATGGTGGATTTTTATGCTGACTGGTGTATTTCATGCAAGGAAATGGAGCGATTTACATTTACCGATGCGAAAGTGCAAGCACGGTTGAGAGATGTAGTTCTACTGCAGGTGGACGTAACTGCCGGAACGCCTGACGATGCTGCGCTACTGAAACGTTTCAAGCTATTTGGCCCACCGGGAATTCTCTTTCTTGACCCCCAGGGGCGCGAGATACCGAACACTAAGATCATAGGCTATTACAATAAGGAAGATTTTCTCTCCGTATTGGATGCGGTATTGATTTAGCCTGACAGTCTTATATATTTATTCTATCAACTAGAGGAAGATTGCATGTCAAAGCTAGGCAAGTTATTGATGTATGTTGCTATCGCTTTCGGGGCGATAGCTGCAGGATTTATATTCAAAACCCAGCAGATGAGTTCACAGCTGAGCAGCGCTGAGAAGCAAGCAGGCATGAAAGCATTTTTTGCAGCGAGTTTGCCAGATATTGAGGGCAATGTGCAGCCTTTCTCTCAATGGCAAGGAAATGTTCTGCTTGTAAATTTCTGGGCTACGTGGTGTATGCCCTGTCGTGAAGAAATACCAGAGTTTATTGAAATACAGGATAAATTCCGTGAACAGGGATTGATCCTAGTAGGCATTGCTATCGATCAAAAAGAAAAAGTGGAGACATTCAGTAAGGAGTTTGGCATCAATTATCCTGTAGTGGTGGGAGATATGGACGCGTTTTCACTAGCAGAGGCAATGGGAAACCCACAAGGTGCCTTACCTTACACGGTGATAATCAATCGAGCTGGAGAAATCGTGGATACACATTTAGGTCGCGTCTACATGGATAAAGTCGAAAAGATACTGAAACCCTTGCTGTAAATTTTTCTGTAAGGAATGCAGTTAGCCGACGTTGTATTAATTATTCACTTTATGTTCGTGCTGTTCGTTGTTGGCAGTCTTCTCATGATCTGGATTGGCGCCTGGTTGCATTTAAAATTTTCCCGGAACCTCGCATTTCGACTTACCCATCTTGCAGCCATACTGTTTGTTGTGGGTGAGTCGCTGGTAGGTATTATTTGCCCACTGACGAGATGGGAATATGAGTTGCGTGAGATTGAAGCAGATCGAAGCTTTATTCAGTACTGGTTACATCGAATGTTATTCTATGATTTTCCCGAATCTGTACTCACAATAAGCTATGTGGTATTTGCACTTCTAGTGGCAATAACTTTCAAACTGGTTCCACCAGTCATTCCCGGGAAATCCAAAATCAAACATTAATTATGGATGGTTTTATCACTTTCTGTTTCATTTAATCTACTCTCCGAAATGGAAAGAAGCTCTGCAATCGGTGGCTCAAATATTTCTTCATCAAAAGCCTTATCCCCGTCAGCAACTGGACTACCCTGTGGTTTGAGCCCTTGAAAATTATAAAGCGCTGAATCTGCCAAATGAGATAATTGTATATTCTGGAGTGCCGTAAACATTGTCTCCAGTCTTCCCGGGAATTTTTTATCCCATTGCTGCATCATTTCTTTAATAGCCTGACGTTGCATATTTTTCTGGGAACCGCACAAGTTACAGGGAATAATTGGAAAATTCTCGATTTCAGCGTAAGCAGCCAGATCCTTCTCCTTGCAATATGCCAGTGGACGAATCACGATGTGATGGCCGTCATCACTGACCAGCTTGGGTGGCATCGCTTTGAGCTTGCCACCATAAAACATATTGAGAAAAAAAGTTTCGAGAATATCGTCTCTGTGATGACCCAAAGCTATTTTAGTAGCACCTAACTCAGTAGCAACACGATAGAGTACGCCCCGGCGCAAACGGGAACATAAACTACACGTGGTTTTTCCTTCAGCAATGACGCGTTTGACTACACTATAGGTGTCCTGCTCGACGATGCGAAATGGCATGCCTATTTGAGTGAGATATTCAGGTAATACCTGCTCGGGGAAACCGGGTTGTTTCTGATCCAAATTGACAGCAATCAGTTCAAAATCCAACGGAGCATGCGCTTGAAGGTTGCGCAAAATATCGAGCAACGCATAACTGTCTTTTCCACCCGATAAACAAACCATTACGCGGTCGCCTGTTTCGATCATATTAAAATCAGCGATAGCCGTTCCTACCAGGCGACGTAATCGTTTACGAAGCTTGTTAGTGTTATATTGTATTTTCTTGGGTAATGTTTCCATCATGAAAATTGCCGTAAGTCAGAGAGTTGTAAAATATCTTGCCTTATATATCTCATTAGCCGTAACAAATTAAATAGTTTAACAGCCGGAACAATAAAACAGTAATGTGTTCTAACAATTGGATTTAAAGCGACTGTCTTGTGCCATAAGTACAGAGGGCTGAATTATATGAAGAAAGATGCAATGGTATTTGTATTCTTCTCAATTTTGATGTTCTGGGTAGTTAGTGCTTCTGCTGACTTGAATCACAAGCAGAATGGTGTGAATTCTCCGGTCATTGGCAAGGTCGGCGATCCTGCCAAGGTGACGCGCACGATTGAAATAAAGGCAATGGATAACCGTTTTTCGCCTTCCGAGATTAATGTGATGCAAGGTGAAACGATCAGATTCATTGTTAAGAATGAAGGAATGAGACGACATGAAATGGTTATTGATACATTGGAAAATTTAAAAGAACACGCCAAAATGACACGTTCAAATCCTGGTTTGATCCGTGAGGATCCTAACTACGTTAACCTACTGCCAGGTGAACAAAAAGAGCTCGTATGGAATTTTACTGAAAGTGGTATAGTTCATTTTGCTTGTGGTTATCCTGGCCATTTCAAAAGGATGCGTGGAAAGATAAATGTGGAGATAAAATGAAAATAGAAATTAACAGATTTTTGATGAAATCAATAATGGCGGGTACGTTGACATTGGCAGCATTTTCAGTGTCTGCTGGCGAGGCGGTTGAGGTCTATAAAAGCCCAACATGTGGTTGCTGCTCAAAATGGATTGATCATCTGAGAGATCATGGGTTTACTGTCAATGCACATGATGTGGGTAATAAAGAAGCAAGAGCGCGTGCAGGCATCTCTCCTTCTTTAGGGTCGTGTCATACCGCCGTGGTTAATGGTTATGCTATTGAAGGTCATGTTCCTGCACAAGATATTAAACGACTTCTTAAAGAACGCCCTAAGGCAATTGGATTGGCTGTTCCTGACATGCCTCATGGCACTCCAGGTATGGAAGGTGCACGTAGTGATCCTTATGATGTGCTTTTGATCAAGCAAAGAGGAGATCAACGACGCGATGCAACCGTTTACAGTCGCTATACCCCTGAGTAAACAGGTTTAAGTGAAAGCAAACTTATTTAGTATTAAAACTTAAAGACTTCTTAATTTTTTAGATTGTTATGCAGCCTGGAAAAAATAAGTATTTTCTTCTGTCACTATCAATAAGTGGATTTATTTTAATGTCAGGCTGCACAGATTCTATTTCTACTGCCAATAAGTTTCTGCAGCAAATCCAGTTAGATCAGACAGAAATGGTTAAGCGAAATTTTGACACTGCCCAGATTGCTCGAGGGCGCGCGGTTTTTCAGGAAAATTGTGCTGTTTGTCATGGACCAAATGCCGAAGCAACGCCTGACTGGAGGAAGCCGCTTGAAAACGGCAGGTACCCTCCTCCCCCTTTGGATGGCACGGCGCATGCCTGGCATCATTCTACTGAGGAATTAAAACGTTTTATTTTAAAAGGTGGTCCTCCCGGAGAGGGGCGTATGCCTGGCTGGCAAGATAAACTGACAGAACAGGAAATTGATGACACTCTTGTCTGGATTAAGTCTTTGTGGCCTGATGAAGTGTATGACGCCTGGTACCAACGAATTGAAAACAGACAATAAGTCTTTCCAAGGATAAGTAACAACGCCAACTCCAGGTCAGAGAATGCTTACTGGATTGTTCTTCTCTTGATTACTTGCCTGAATTGTCAATCAGCATTGAAAATTGTCCAGTCATCAGCGCCGAAAACGGTTCACCTGGTTTAGTTGGTTAATCGGTTCTTATACATTGTTTGCGATGTTTGAAACGGTAAGAATCATTTCCTGTTTCCAGGATGTCGCAATGATGGGTAATGCGGCCTAACAGAGCGGTGGTCATTTTGGCGTCGCCAAGAACCTGCACCCATTCACTGAATTTCAAGTTGGTGATTATAATGAGCGAAGTGCGTTCATACAGTTGGCTGATCAAATGAAACAGTAAGGCACCGCCTGATTTAGGGAAAGGGAGATACCCCAGTTCATCGAGGATGACTGCGTCCATTTGGGTAAGTCTTCTGGACAGATACCCAGTTTTATTCAACTGTTTTTCCTACTGCAGCAGGTTGACCAGATCCGCAACATTGAAGAATCGTATGCGTTTGCCATGATGAATAGCGACAACAACCAGTGCGGTGGCCAAATGGGTTTTACCTGTACCGGTTCCGTCGACGAGTATGAGGTTATGTATGCGCTTCATCCATAAAACCGGCGGTTGCGAGCTACTCTATTTGCTGCCGTGAGAGCAGCGTTTCATCCCAGGCAAATTTAACCAGATCACGATGAATCTGGAATTTTGCGGCTTTCATCTGGTATTTCAGGCTGCGCAGATGGCGATCGGCAATTTATTCCATTTCTATTTCATAACACTAGTGTCCGGTCAAAAATCAAACAAAATCAATTGCTTGCTAGGCCGCCGCACGCTGATTCTGGACACATCTGGCTGCAAGGCGCATGAAATATGGGTTTTCTCGAAAACTGACACCGATAAAATCTGTAATAAAGTGTAAAGCGAAGCATTGAGGTGAAGCTCCT
>NZ_FNDH01000017.1 GCF_900100485.1 Nitrosomonas sp. Nm132
TTGCCTGGATTGAAGAAAAGACAGGCATTGAATGTGTGAGTCAAGTTCGTTCTTATAAAGGGCTTATGGTGCATGTATTTGGAAAGCTGGCTGCGACTCTGTTTTTCTGGAATTTTTTACGAGTTAGCTCTTAATTCACATTAGAGGGTAAATGTTTTGCGCTGATATATGAGAAATCACATCGCTCAATAGAACATCAATGGCCGAAACCAATATCAATGCCAGCGGTGCGCCAATAAATACGGACAATTTGCTTGCCGCAAACAGCATGGTTGCTAGTCGGTTTTTATTTCCTGACTCTGCGACAAGTTATAGTGATAAAAACGGTAAATAATTATTTGTGATCCATTTTAAAATGGATCACAAATTGTTCGTTAATGAGGTACAGACTGGGCATTTCAGCCGCTGTACTCAACGCCGCTCTGATATAGTCCGACGAGATTGATGTTGGCCTCGTTTACACTAGAATTTGCAGCCAGTATCAACAGCTCAGCCTGAGTCATGGTGCCTCCGCTGCCTTGCAGCATCTCAACATAAGAATCTCGCACTGCTGACGAAGGCTGCTCGCCTACTACGTTTTGGTAGACAAAGTTGACAAAATCGACATTACTTGATGAGCCTGCCAGCGAAATGAACAACGGCGTATTGACGACCATCTGGCTGGCTTGCAGCATCGATTGACCGCTATCGAATAGCTGTAGCCCGATCGCTACGTACTCAGGAATGATATTGTTCGCATCAAAGGCCGCGCCGATGAGGCGCACGGTATTTCCTGCAGCCTGGCCCTGGGCAAGATCAGCTGCGAGATTTTTATCGAGAAAGTGGCCCCGCTCTATATTGTACAGATCGTCGTTGCCATCTGGCCCGCTCACATTAAAACAGGATCCATGCGCGCTGATTACATAATCTGAGCTGTTACCACTAAAGATTACGGTATCCGCACCGGCACCACCATCCAATTTATCATTACCCGCAAGCCCGTTCAAAATATCATTACCAGCCTTAGCCATAATAATGTCGTCCCCAGCGGTCCCAACGAGATTATCTGCGCCATCGGTAGCACCTACCGTTTCATTGCCGGGGACGGTTCCGGTCGCGCCAGCGAGATTCTTGGGTGAATTGATCCCGAACACGCCATCATGATTGATCGCATTCATGCCATCGATCGGCAACGAGAAATAGGTCATTGCGTCTGAAGTCGAATGGTCGGAATTTATTAAACTGACGGTCGCACTGCCACAATTAAATAAAAAATCATCAGAAATAATAAAATCCGGAGTCACAATGCCAAGATTGGCGAAGCTTTGTGTTGCGACGAGTATTGTCGCGCCAGCAGTGTTAGGATTGGGAAGATCTTTGAGTAATCTGATAGCTGTAGTTGAGCCATCTTGAGTGACTCTAATTGTCTGATCTATGCGAAATGTTTCCCCATTAACGGGATCAAGTGATATTTCTATAAACTGAATCTTGCCACTAATGTCCGTATAAAGCTCGTTGATGTGGTATGACATGGAAGCCCTCCTTACCAATGAAGTGGATAAACAACGACCGGGAAAAAATTCTATCGCACATTTTCCGAGAGTGATAGTAATTTAATGAATAAAAAGACCTAATATGATATGTAGTTAACCCGAATATTTCATAAATTGGCACGTGCCCTCACTTGTCTTTTGATTAATAAGAAAGATTTTGCTCAGTCGGGTGTATGAATCACTACACCCCTCCTTCTCAAAACTTCCCTATTAATCAAAATCCTGCGTGATCATCACACGAATTTATGAAATATTCGGGTTTAATGTAGAACAGCAGTTTACCGGATTGCGAAATGATGGCGATACAGCCAAAACCTTATTATCCACAATTTCCGTGGATAAGGCTGTGAGTAACTGCTTTATGTCGCGGAAGGATAATGCTTATTCCCGCTGCTTTAAAAAGATCCCAAGGCTTTTTCTCAACACTGGCGAATAAACAAACCAACACCGCGACGATTTTGTTGAGCTGCGGCCAATCGCGATAAATCCTAGACTCGCTGTATGGTGCAGATTAAACATAGCGATACAAACGGTGTGAGTAATCATTTGCAGCCTTGCTAACAAAATCGATAACAAATCGTTGGCGGGGTGCAGCAGAACGGTTCAACCACCGTACTCAACGCCGCTCTGATATAACCCGACGAGATTGATGTTGGTCTCGTTCACACTGGTGTTTGCAGCCAGCACCAACAGCTCAGCCTGAATCATGGTGCCTCCGCTCCCTTGCAACAATCCAGCGTAGAAATCTCGCTCTGCTGGCGAAGGCGGTTCGCCTACTACGTTTTGGTAGACCAGATTGACGAAATCGACATTATTCGATGAGCCTGCTAGCGAAATGAACAGCGGCGTATTGACGACCAGTTGACTGACTTGCAGCATCGACTGGCCATTATCGAATAATTGCAGCCCGATTGCCACAAATTCAGGGGTGATGTTGTGGGCATCAAAAGCCGCACCGATGAGGCGCACGGTATTTCCGGCTGCCTGGCCCTGTGCCAGATCAAATGCGAGATTTTTATCCAGAAAATCGAATCGCTCAATGCCAGGCAGCGTGTCATTGCCCTCCGGGCCGGTTACACTGAAACCGGATGCCGTTGCGTTGATCGCATATTCCGCCCTGTTGCCGCTATAGACCGCGGTATCTGTGTCAGCGCCTCCATCCAGTAAATCATTGCCCGCTTGTCCGTTCAAAAAGTCGTTACCCGCCCTAGCCTGAATCGTATCATCGCCAGCGGTTCCAATGAGATTGTCTGCGTTATCGCTCCCCGCAATCGAATGACTATGGATGGTTGCAGTCACGCCAGCAAAATTCTTGGGCGAATTAACTCCGATCGTGCCATTGTGGTCGATCGAGTGGATACCATCGAGCGGCAGCGAGGCATAAATCACCTCGTCGACATTGGCAAAATCGACAGTCGCGCCACCACTGGTGAACAAAAATCCATCAGGAACAATGAAATCCGGCGTTACCACTCCAAGATTGGCAAAACCTTGTGTGGCAATGAGCACCGTCGTGTTGGCTGTGAATGTATTGGGAAGATTGACGGGAAACCTGAAAGCATGCGTAACGCTGCCTTGCGTGACCGAAATGGTCTGATTGATCCAGAACGATTCCCCATTATCGGCGCCGACCGACATTTCTATAAACTGGATGACACCATTAGCGTCGGAATAAAGCTCGTTAATACGGTATAGATGAAATGACATAGGACTCTCCCAGCCAATGGAATGGACATAAATTCGATAGAAATTCTATCGCACATACTCCGCTAAAACTTGCCAAGCTAAAATTGACAAAAGGCAATACCAGGCCTTGAAGGTTCCATCAATTAGGCTCGACCTGACCATAAGCATAAATTTTATGAGCTAAACCTTATTATCCACAATTTCCGTGGATAAGGCTGTGGGTAACTGCTTTATGTCGCGGAAGGATAATGCTTATTCCCGATGCTTCAAAAATATCCCAAGGCTTTCCCAACGCTGGCGAATAAACAAGATTTGAAATCACGATGTTTATATTCCCACCTAGCCCGAATATTTCATAAATTGGCACGTGTCCTCACTTGCCTTTTGATTAATAAGAAAGATTTTGCTCAGTCAGGTGTATGAATCACTACACCACTCTTTCTCAAAACTTCCCTATTAATCAAAATCCTGCGTGATCATCACGCGAATTCATGAAATATTCAGGCTAACCCAGTGAGTTATTTACCTCACTTTCCGGGTTACTTCTTTAGTTGATTCTTAAAACAACCCTGTCTGCCTTGTCCCGTCCTTCTGTTCAAGTAGCATGTTTGCCGGTTGTTTCTCTGCGATCTGTGCGGCGTGGCGCAATTGCCAGGCAAATGAAGATCTGTTGAAAGCCCAAAACGGCGAAAGGGGCAGGCCTGCTTTTCTCAAAGCCTGCGCTGCATACTGATGGCAGGTATGAAAAGCGTGGTAAGAATGTTTTGCGGAATAAAACAGAGACGAATCGGAAACAGCGACGGGGTTATGGTGCATTATCGTGGCCTGAAGATGACCACGCAGCCGCCGATAGCCCTCTTCACTCACATGAAAGATAAAAAGATCAGAAGGAGGCTGGTGCGTGCGCTCTGCCCATACCTGGTCGTACCACCCAATCTCGACCACTCCCTCAGTCGGCCAGAAAAGTGCCCGTATGACACCCGTTACTCCTCTGCGACCTTCCAGATACCAGGCACGCTCGGCATAACCCCACTCTTCGAAGTACTGATTAGGAGCAGATAGCAGTGAATGATTAAGGAAAGAGGAGGCCCGAGGAAGCAGGTGTCTTTCTGGTTGTCCGTTATTTGTCGCCAGCTCCTTACTCTGTGGAAAAGCGATCATTGCATGCCATGCATCGAGTGATACATAGATAGTTCGCATAGTAGAATCAGGAGGCGGTGGCCATAAGCCCTCAACTGGCGAGACACAGGCCGAGAGCAGCATGTTAACCGAGAAGCACATTGCAATAGCGCGAACAAAACGCTTACTCGGAGCCTGATCTAAGTCAAATTTCAAGATGTTGAAAAATAATCAAACAATAAGATTACAACCAGTCATCACTGCACACAATTTAAATCGTTTCATTGCATCTATTTCTATCGTATGGATTTTTCATTTTGTCATTTGGCTGGAAAAAGCGTATCTTGATATCCGAATAGCCACCAATTAATTTCATAATGCATGAGTTCAAGAGTAAATTGACGCTAGCTAACATATCAGGATTTGCTCAGCTTGGAATGGTTTTCTGCAGATAAACCAAGTTATTAAAGTATGGACCAACCAGCTATTATTTAATACTTGAACTGACTAATCATCAACCTGGAAATTGTCAAAAAATGAATATACTCATTACTGGCGCAACAGGATTCATAGGTCGGCACCTGGTACAGCGCCTTAAGCAAGACCATCACACGATCAAGGTACTCAGTCGCAATGGCGTGCGGGCACGCCAGAAACTGGGGGTACCGGCTTTTGACTGGAATTATGCTACAGAGGAAGTGCCTCCTGAAGCACTGGAGAATACCCAGATTATCATTCACCTGATGGGTGAGAATCTGGGCGGCGGCCGCTGGACTGACAAACGCAAGCGCGAAATTTATGAATCACGCATTGTCAGCGCCCGCAAGCTAGTAGCAGCAGCCCCTTCCACTCTAGAATGTTTTGTCTGTGGCTCGGCTATTGGTATTTACCCAGGCGAAGGAGAAGGTATTTATGATGAAACCTATGCGGTGCCTGCCCAAGGAAGTTTCATGCAGACCATCTGCCGTGACTGGGAGATGGAGGCCGCAAAAATCGAAAACAAGGGTGTGCGCCGGGTCAGCATTCGCACAGGGGTAGTACTGGGTGATGGCGGCATGGTGGATAAACTCCTGCCGGTATTCAGGGTAGGATTGGGTGGACCTGTCGGTCATGGTCGTCAGTGGCTCTCATGGATTCATATTGACGATCTAGTATCGGTATACATAACCGCTGCACTGGACACTCGCTATCACGGTCCGGTAAACGCTGTTTCACCCAAGCCGGTACGATACCGCGAATTTGCTGCCGCCCTTGGCAAGGCGTTGCATCGCCCCACCTTCTTCCCTACCCCGGCTTTTATCCTGAAACTGGCGTTAGGCGAAGCCGCGGCCCTGGCTCTGAATAGCTATCACATCGCCCCCACAAAATTGCTACAGGAGTATGGCTTTAAATTTAAATTTACGGATTTACCTATTGCACTAGAGGATTTGTTCGGGAAAATTTAGCACTCAGCGCATCGAACGTGACGACACCACTGTCCGTTTTCTGGTTTCGGCAAGATTTGCGTCTGGAAGACAATGCGGGATTTTCTCAAGCCTTGGCATCCGGACGACCTGTCCTGCCCATTTTCATTTTTGACCCGTTTATTCTGGATAGCTTGCCTCGTGACGATGCTCGTGTCACGTTCATTTACGATACCTTGCAAATGATGCGGACTCGACTTCAAGCGCAGTTTAGCCGCTCACTTGCGCTCTATCATGGAAAGCCGCTTGATGTATTTGATCACATCTTGCGTTCATATCTTGTTGCTGCCGTATATACCAACCATGATTATGAACCTTATGCGCGAGAGCGTGACGATGTGGTGCGCAAATGGTTACGGTCAAAATCGGTGGATTTCCATACTTGTAAGGATCATGTTCTGTTTGAAAAAGATGAAGTTGCTAAGGAAGATGGCAGTCCGTATGTCGTTTACACGCCTTATATGCGCAAATGGAAAGCCATTCAGAGTCATACGACGCTTATCATTCATCCAACCGGAACGAAATTGATGAATCTGATCCAGCAATCTCCCCTGCCTGATCTATCACTGGCTGACATAGGTTTTAGCCGATCAACTATCGCCATACCTCCTTACCGGCTTAACTACGAGTTACTGCAGCATTATGAGCGTGACAGAGATTTTCCAGCCATAGCAGGCACTTCTCAGCTAGGGCCTCATCTACGCTTTGGCACGGTGAGCATTCGCAAAATTCTTCAGGTGGCACACCCAGTCAGTGAAACCTTTTGCAATGAGCTGATCTGGCGAGAATTTTTTTGCCAAATTCTGTGGCATTTTCCCCATACCCAGAATAAAAGTTTTAAGTCGTTATTTGACCACATTCAATGGTCAAATAACGAAGCTGAGTTCAAACGCTGGTGTGAAGGGATGACAGGCTATCCCCTGGTAGATGCAGGTATGCGTCAGCTCAATGCAACCGGTTTTATGCACAATCGTGTGCGCATGATCACAGCCAGCTTTTTGTGCAAACACCTGTTAATCGACTGGCGCTGGGGTGAAGCTTATTTTGCAGAAAAATTATTGGATTATGAAATGGCAAGTAATGTCGGCAACTGGCAGTGGATAGCAGGATGTGGCGTTGATGCCGCACCCTATTTCAGGGTCTTCAATCCCACCACTCAAATCAAAAGATTCGATAAAGACTTCGAATATATACAGACCTGGGTAAAGGATTTGCATGCCTCTACTTATCCTAAACCAATCGTCGACCACGCCTTCGCACGCGCGCGCTACCTGGAAATTTGTCGACAGGCTGTTAGCTGACTGTAGCTAAGATTAAAAGAAGTAAGGATCTCAGAGCACACCTTTATCATGAATGCGGTAGGCAGTCTCAACCGGCACAACCCACACCACGCCATCATGCGGTAGGCCCGTTTGGCATTCTCGTACGATTATGTCAACGATGATATTTACCATCTCATCGTTGACTAGTGCCGTTACCAGGATCTTGTCCGTAAAATCGGTTAATTCTTCACGCACTGTTTGATGCTGCTGTCCGATAGCCGTGGAAAATCCCTCACCTTTGCACACTACTAAACTGAAAAATTCAGGTATGCTATGCAGTGCGTTGCGTAATTGGTTCAGGCGCAAAGGACGAATAATGGCACGAACTTCTTTCATAATAGACTCTCCTCATGCTTCCAGGGGTTTTTCATCAAACCAGCGATACAATGTAGGGAGGACTACCAAAGTCAATAAAGTAGAAGTAATCAACCCTCCGATCACCACAATGGCCAAAGGTCGTTGCACTTCTGAGCCTGGGCCGGTAGCAAATAGGAATGGCACCAAACCTAGCATCGCCACAGTTGCTGTCATCAGAACTGGACGGAAACGCTGTTCACAGCCACGGGTAACCGCTTCAGCAACATTGACGCCCTCTTCACGCAGCTTACGAATATAGGAAATCAATACCACACCGTTCAATACGGCAATCCCCCATAACGCAATAAAGCCTACTGACGCAGGTACCGACAGATATTCACCGGTGACGAACAGGCCGATCACCCCCCCTATCGAAGCAAAAGGTAAAACGAGAATAATGAGTCCCGCTAGCTTGATTGAATTGAACAGCAAGAATAATAAGAAAAATATGGCCGCAATAGTCAACGGAACGATCACTGATAGCGTATCCATAGCACGCTCCATATTCTCGAATTGTCCACCCCACTCAAAGTGATAACCGGACGGTAATTTAATTTCCTTGGCAGTACGTTGCTGCAATTCAGCAACAAAACCTCCGAGATCACGCTCATGCACATTAGCGCCCACCACCACACGCCGTTTAGCAAATTCTCGCGATACCTGGGCAGGTCCATCAATAACCCGAATTCTCGCAACAGCGTGAAGCGGTATTAGCGCCCCGCCTCCCGCTATTGCGCCGTCAACACCTGCTGCCGTGCTAGGGGTACGTAATAACAGATCGTGGATGGCATCCACATTATTACGAAAATGCTCTGGATAACGCAGCACCAAGGAAAAACGCCGTTCGCCTTCGAATACATTGGTGATTATCTTGCCGCCAATCGCAGTTTCAATGAGTTCATTCACATCGGCAACATTCAGCCCATGACGTGCAATGGCGCGTCGGTCGATATCGATCGTCAGCGATTGCTGACCGGATAAGCGTTCAATGCGCAGATCACGCGCGCCCCGTACAGACTTTATAATACGCGCCACCTGCTCGGACAATTCTCTCAATTTATCCAAATCATCGCCAAAAATCTTGACTGCGACTTGTGACCGTACCCCGGTCACCATTTCATCCACCCTTTGCGCTATTGGCTGGGATAAAACAATCTGCACCCCCGGTAGAACTGACAGTGCTTTACGGATATCTTCTTCAACTTCTTCCTGGGTACGACCCGATGCCGGATCAATGTTCACAATAGGATCAGACTCATTAGGGCTGGCAGGATCAGCCGGTGATTCTCCACGACCGACTTTAGCCACCACACTCTTCACCCCGGGAATAGCAGCAATCATTTTCATGGCTTCTGTTTCAATTTTTAAGGATTCATCGAGTGAAATAGAAGGCACCCGAATGATCACAGGCGTAATCGAACCTTCTTTCATGATAGGGATGAACGATTTACCCAGGAGGGGAAACAAGACAAATGACAACCCCAATAAACCTACTGCAACCATGATCGTCTTTTTTTCACTGGCCAAAGCCGCATTAAGCAAACGCCGATATCCCGATTTGAGAAAAGCGATAATTTTCGTATCATGATCGGCGCCTCCTTTAAGGATATAGGAACACAATACGGGTGATAACGTTAATGAAACGACCAGCGAGATCGCTAGCGCTATGGCGATGGTATACGCAAGCGGGCTAAATGTTTTTCCCTCCATCCCTTCCAGAGTCATCAGCGGTAAGAACACCAGAATGATAATGGAAATTCCAAATATCACCGGTGTACCTACTTCCGCAACAGCATCAACAATCGTGCGCAGATGCGATTCGCGGGTACCACTGGTATGGCCCAAGCGGTGAAATACGTTTTCCACGACCACCACCGTTGAATCGACCATCAGCCCAATCGCGATCGCCAACCCTCCCAATGACATCAAATTGGCTGAGATGCCCTGCTGATTCATTACCATGAAAGTAACCAACGGCGTGATAATGAGTGTTGCCACCACGATCAGGCTGGAACGAACATCGCCCAAAAATATGAACAATATGATGATGACGAGCAAAATACCTTCGATCAGCACCTTAGTCACCGTCCATATTGCCGCATCGACCAGATCAGTCCGATCATAGAAAGGAACAATCTGCAGGCCACCCGGCAATAGATTCCGTTCGTTAATGTCTGCAACTTTCAACTTTATCCGTTCGACGATCTCCTTGGCATTCCCCCCTCTCAGCATCATGACGATACCCGAGACAGCTTCAGTATAACCACTCTTGATATTAGCACCCGCCCGCACTTCCGATCCAAATCTGACTTCAGCCACATCGCGCACAAACACCGGTATCCCTTTAATCTCTTTCAGCACGATATCTTCAATATCCTGCAAAGTATTAATAAGGCCAACACCCCGGATCAGATATTGTTCAGATTGCAGCGCCAAGATATTACCACTCGCATTCGCGTTATTATTGGCAATCGCCATGTCGACCTGTGCGAGTGTCAAGTCGTAATGACGCAACTGATCGGGATTAACCAGCACATGATATTGCTTGGCGAACCCCCCCTGGGAATTGATTTCCGCGACACCGGGAATTGAACGTAACATGGGGCGTACCATCCAATCCTGGATGGTACGCCGTTCAGTCAGCTCTTCCACAGTTAATTGACGCTCACCATCATCTGGATGCTCAAGATTATATTGATAGACTTCGCCCAATCCAGTCGATACGGGCCCAAGCACCGGAGTTACCCCTGGTGGCATCCTGTCCGCCACGCCGATCATCCGTTCCATGACAAGTTGGCGGGCAAAATAAACATCCGTCTCATCGGTAAACACCAGCGTAATGATGGATAAGCCACTTTTGTTTAGTGAGCACATTTCAACTAGACCGGGCAGGCCCGTCATCGCAATTTCGATCGGAACGGTGACAATTCGCTCCATTTCCTCAGGACTACGGCCGATCGCTTCGGTAGCAACTTGCACCTGTATATTGGTGACATCAGGAAAAGCATCAATGGATAATTTTTGAGCTGCTTGAAAACCTGCCCCCACTAAAATGAGTGAGATAACCGCAACGATAAGGCGTTGCTTAAGCATTGCGCGTACGATCGAAGCAAGCATGATCTATTCCAATTCAGCGAGCTTGCGCTCATTATCAAGATGAAAAGCACCTTCCAGTACGATATTCCGCTCATCGGTCAATCCATTGAGCACAGGACGCATTTCATTGATTTCCTGCGCCAGTTCAACAGGAACACGCAGGAAGTGATTATTACCTTGATCAACAAATACATAATCGATGTTGGAATCTCGCACCACGGCACTTTCAGGCACTACCAGGCTTCTATGAGGATTCTCAGTAATATGCATTTTAGCCAGCATGGCAGGTTTGAGTTTGCGCTTCGGATTCTCCACTTCCGTGCGTACCATGACCGTCCGGGTCAATGGATTAACGGTATCAGCGACAAAAATGATGACACCATCAAAACTGATGTCACCTAATGCTGGAATCTTAATCTCCACATGCTGCCCTTCCATCACATGACGTGCAATATGCTCCGGCACGTCACCCGTCGCCCAAACCGTCGATAAATCAGCCACCGTAAATAATTTATCTGCAGGTTGCACAACCTCACCAATCGCAACATTACGTTCAACAACAGTACCAGGCATGGAAGCAGTAATGGGCACAGAAGGAAGTATCTGTCCACGCTTCAGTAAATCATGCAAGGGTTTCTCATCCACTCCTAATAAGCGTAATTGGTCTTTTGCTGCACTGTATTCGGCACGAGACACTTGCAGTTCAGACTCACGACGCTGCAATTCAGCCGCACCAATCACATCGGCCGTAAAGAGCTGTTGCGCACGCGCAGCCGCCCTTTCTGCAAGCTGCATCACTGAATTCGCACGTAAATATGCCAGTTGTGCTTGCGTTAGTTCTGGACCGGCTATTCGCGCCAGAACGGTACCTATTTTTACTTCATCACCAAGCTTGGCGGAAACCTCAACGATACGCCCAGTGACGTTTGCACCTACTCGAATCAGCTTATGCTGATCTATTTCGATTTGACTCGGTACTTTTATTTTATCCGCCACATCCATGACTTCTGGTTTTCCGATCTTGATGCGCTGTATCATTTCTGGTTTGAGGATGATGCTATTTGGATCAGTTACTTTTGCTTGCGTCGTCTCTTCAGCCTGAGGCACTGAAGAATCATTCTTATCACATGCGGCTAAAAACAGAGCAACAAGAAATACAGCGCCAGTAATTAGAGCTTGAACATTCATGCGAAGATTTACTCCTTGGGATAATGCGCACGTAATCGATCGATTTCGGTAGCGGCTGACTGTAATTCAAAATAGGCTTGCAATAGCTCTGCGCGTGCGCCACGCAACACACGTTGCGTATCGAGCACTTCGATAAAACCACGTTCACCTAAACGAAAAGCGGCTTCTGCTACACGTAATGCAGATTCAGCCTCCTGAATGATGCCGCCCTCATACATCTCCACTCTCCGTTTTGCAATCTGCATGGCCTGCCAAGCGGACTCAAGTAGCCGATTGATTTCATAACGTCGATATTCCAAGGTATCACGCACACGTGCGGAATCAAATATGGCACTATCAATTTCACCACGACGCCGGTAAAACAAAGGAACTTTAACGCTTAGCCCAGCGGTATTCGAAGTGAATTGCTTATCCTGATAATTGCTATACAGAATATTCACTGAAGGTAAAACGGAAGCACGCTCCTGGTCGATACGCAGACGTGCACGATCTTGCTCAGCTTCCAAACGTAAGATATCAGGATTAGTTGTGATAATCTGTTTATGCAGTTCTTCGAGCTCAGGCAATTGAACCGGATCATTAAGGGAAGCAATTATCTCAAAATCAGATTGTAATCTGCCCGCAGTGAGCTGAAAAAGCGCAACCCTCGCTCTTTCCGCATTTAACAACGCAGCCTCTTTTCTGCTTGCCGCAGTCATCACTTCGGTATCAGCACGAATCAATTCAAAACGTGCAGACTCACCCACCTCAACACTTAGCTTGATACGTCGCTGTATCTCTTCCATCAAATCGAAAATACTCGATTCCATATCTGCTTGTTTTTGACGAAGCAATAGCTCATAAGCACGTATGCGCAATTGTGCCGCGAGATCCGCACGTACCTGATCCAGATTAGCGCGACTAGCTTCGACACCTGCTTCTGCTGATCCGATTCGGGCGCTTCGGAAAAAAGGATTTTCTAAAGGTTGAGTTACTGTTACTTGCCGCTGCATCGATGACGGACCGGTAAGTTCAAATGGAAGTCGAGGCGTATCTGGACCGGCCATAAAAGTAACTTCGGGATTAGGAAAAGCAGATGCACTCACTACCCCTGCCTCAGCAATATTGACTTGCGATCGAGCTGCATGAACCAAACCATTAGCTTCCAACCCCAATCGCTGGATCTCTTCAATAGAGTACTGGGTAACTGCTTCTTTAGCCCAAACAAAAGAACTAAAGGAAAAAAATAAGCAGAGTAAGATATAAAATTTCTGCATATGGGAAAACTCTGGACTATTAGTAATCTTTCAATTTTTAATGAAGTTATCAGTGCATATCTAATCGTGCAAATACATGATAGATCATCAATCATGTATTTGTTTATGATTTAGTGGACATTGGCATTATTTCACATAACAGATACTTACTTGTTTCTACTGATCAGAATTTAATTAATCAGCAACAACTATACGCAGTAGAAAATGAATCCAAGCTGAACAAGCTGGATAAAACTGAATAACAAAAATGCTACTTAATAAATTCCTGATTTCTGAGCGCTTGAATGATTCCGCTAAATTAGCATAGGCAGTTTGCTATCGTGACTTACCGTATCGAGAATATTAACCCTAATAACATATTGGCTAAAGAAATTTCTCCAAAAGGGATATAGCTCCAATCATCCTATCCATATCTTATAATTTCTACTTCACCTATTCGTCACTTTGTTCCTCGCTTATAAAGCCTAATTAACAATAATTTTTTTCTATTATCCATTAAATGGTTACATATGATTTATGAAGCTACATCTCCTCATTCCTGGCTTATTTTGGCCTGAAACTAAAAGAACAGAAGTTTATAGTGATTTATCTTTACCTGCTTTGGAAAGGATCCTGGCAAAAAGCCACTATACTGAGAGCCGATCTCAAGCGATAGAAGAATGGCTATGTCAGGCTTTCGGTGTGTCTAAACAGCAAGACTGGCCGGTCGCACCTATCATGTTACATATTGATGGAACAGACGCAGAACAAACTCGCAACGAGTATTGGCTACGCGCTGATCCAGTTCATCTCCGTATTGAGAACAATCATATTCTGATGGCCGATAGTCAAATTTTTACGATTTCCTTAAAGGAATCGATGCAATTTGCCGAAATTCTCAATCAGTATTTCAACAAAAGTGGAATATTTTTTTTACCACTTTACCCTGATCGCTGGTATGTCCGTATCAACAAAACACCTAACTTGCAAACTCGGCTACTCAGTGAGACGGTTGGTAAAAACATCAATAATCTGTTACCAGCTGGCGAAGATAGTTCAATATGGCATAACATTTTTAACGAGATACAAATGCTGCTACATGATCATCAGCTTAACCAAGAAAGAGAAGCACGTGGCGAATTGGCAATCAATAGCATCTGGTTCTGGGGAGGAGGAATTATGCCACAGGTTATACGCTCGACTTTTAATCAAGTATGGTGTGATCATGCTTTCGCCCATGCCCTAGCAGTTGCAAGTGGCATAGCGCATTATCCACTCCCTCATGATGCAACAGTGTGGCAACATTCAACCGGACCCAATAACCAGTTAGTGATTCTTGATACTTTGTGGGGAAAAACACAGTACAAGAATATATATGAATGGCGTCAATCTTTGAGCTCATTAGAACATAGCTGGTTTACACCCTTACTCGAAGCAATGAGACAAGGAAAAATCTCTCAATTGACGATTACTGCATTAAATGAGAATCACATAAGAAATTTTGTAATGACACCTAGCAGTTTATGGAAATTTTGGGTTAGAACTAAATCTTTATCAAATTATGCAAAATGATCAAATTCAGTTTTTTGTACATAATTTTTATTAATAGTCATAGAAGATGAGCGCACAAATATCTCTCAAATTTAGTGGCATCAAACCCTATCTCATAGCAAGCCTTGCCGTTACCGTAACAGGATCTCTTATTGCCGCCAACTACTTTATGCTTGGACTAGAGCCACAGATTATTCATATCCTGTGGATTATTCTGATCGCAGCGCTATTTGCCATGATCGCTCAGATCACGCGCACAGAAAAAGCTTTTGCAAAACATCTGGCATTATTTATAGCTAATAAAGAAAGACTTACTAATGAAATCAAGTATCGGCTCTGGGCCGAAAAAACTTTCTCAGAAAATAAAACCAGATTACAAATTGTTGATGAAAATTTTCCAGTCATGCTCGCATACTTTAATACTGAGCAGCAATGCCGTTACCATAATCGCGCTTATCGCCTCTGGTTTGGGTTGAATGCGGAGCAAATCGACAATCGATTTACACGAGAATTTTTAAGTGAACGTTTTTATTATGGACTTAAGCGCAGCATCAATAATATTTTGGCTGGCGAGATAGTACAAAATAAACGAATACAAAAATTAGCCAATGGTTCAACATGCCTCATTAGTGAGCAATTCGTGCCACATTTTGATTCAAAAGGGAAAGTCATCGGATTTTATACCCTGTATACGCCCCGCATTTTGAAAGAGAACGAGCAATTCTCAGATATAACCCAAGAACAAACAAAATCAGAAAATATTCTGATACAAGATAGCAGCAATGATGATGAGTCAAGTAGCGGAAATGAAAACAAGCATCCTTCATCTGTACCGATTGGCTCTGCAGCACAGGTTATTCAGGCTATTGAACAAGGTAAATTCCATTTATATTGCCAAAATATCCTATCGACAAAAAAAGACTCAAATCCATGCGCATACTATGAGATCTTGATCAGGATGGTTGAGGAGGAAAATAATCTTATACCCCCTGGAGCATTTTTATCTTTTGTCGAGAAATATCATCTGATGCCACGACTGGATCGCTGGGTTGTCAGTTATATGACCAAATGGTTATGCACGCACAAAATAAATTCAGGCATAACCGTTTATATTAACCTTGCCAAAGATACGTTGAGTGATCCCCAGTTTATTGATTTTGTTAAAAAACAGTTGCAGGAATCCAATATTCCTGCACAAGCATTATGCTTCGAAATTGAAGAGTCAGATGCCAAATCAAACTTCCCGAATGCTGCAATCTTTTCACAAAAGATCAGACAGATAGGTTGCAATGTTTCCTTATCTGGCTTTGGTCATGATCGAACTTCATTTAACTTACTCAAAAATATCAAAGTCGATTTCCTGAAAATAGATGGAAGTTTGATCTGTAATATGTTGAATGATCCAGCAGATCTAGCCAGAGTAAATGAAATTAACCGGATAGCGCATCTCATGAAGATCCAAACTATTGCAGAATCTGTTGAATCACCTGAAATTATTGAGAAATTACATGAAATAAGTGTCGATTTCGCTCAGGGATTAGGTATTGCACAACCACAGTTACTTAAAGAACTTAAATAAACGCAGATCAGTTTTAGCAGAAAATAGCATCCTATAGTAGCAATCATAGTGGCACTCCATTATCTCCATTTCATAATAGAGAATATATAGCATGGACAAGCTCTGAGCTTACTGCCCAACTCGCTTATACTCTTCCCATTGTTCAGGTGTGAGCGTTTTCATAGATAGTGCATGAACCTCTTGCTCCATCTTATCCTGCAAAGCACGGTAAACAAGTTGATGTTGCTGAATCATGCTTTTTCCCCGGAACTGTTCACTCACAATAACGGCGCTAAAATGACGCCCATCATCGCCTTCTACCTGAACCCATTCACATGGTAAAGATGTTGCAATACATTGTTTAATATGATCTGAGGTAATCATTCTTGATCCTTTAGATAAAATAAATACATCGTTAGATTTTATTGTTGCTAAAACGCAAATAAGAAAATCTAACAAAATTCGGGCTAATGGCGAATTTTATAACCACTCTTTAACATCCATAATGTCAGGCATGAAACTACTGCTAAACACAATATCACAACTGCCAGGCTGAAGTAGGGTGAAATATCCGATGTACCCAGGAAACCGTGGCGAAGTCCGTCAACAATATAAAAGAAAGGATTCAAGTGTGATATATATTGCCAAACGGGAGGCAGTGAGTAAATCGAATAAAATACACCTGATAAAAAGGTCAGTGGCAAGATAATAAAATTTTGGAAAGCAGCGAGTTGATCAAATTTTTCTGACCAAATACCAGCAATTATACCCAGTGCACCAAGCAGCATACTTCCTGCAATCGCAAACAATAAAATCCATAAAGGCAACTGTACTGGCACTTCGTACAATATCATCGTCACACCATAGACACCTAAACCTACTAATAATCCGCGCACTACCGATGCCCACACATAGGCGAGAAAAATCTCCAGATAAGACAAAGGCGACAACAGAATAAATACAAGGTTACCGGATATTTTCGACTGAATCAGGCTGGAGGATGAATTAGCAAAAGCGTTCTGCATCACAGCCATCATGACTAAACCTGGAACCAAGAAGGCAGTATATGCAATACCTTGGTAAATCTGTACACGCGTTTCCAGTACATGTGAAAAAATCAGCAAATAAAGCAGACTGGACAAAATTGGAGCCAGTATGGTCTGGAAGCTTACTTTCCAGAATCTCAGTAACTCCTTATAAAACAATGTGTAAAAACCAGTCATGATACCCCCAAAGGTTCAACGCCCATGATTTTCACAAAAACCTCTTCTAGATCCGGCTGCTGCAATTGCATTTCCAGTACTTGTATATTCTCTGCACGCAATACTGCAAGCAACGTTTCAACTTGGAAATAATCTTTTATTTTGAAAATATGCAAACCCTCATAACTACTTTTGGGCCACTCCTGTAAAGCAGCCGGCAATATCTCGGTAGAAAGCCGAAGCTGAATGGAGAAACCCTGAACACTATTGATCAGATTACGGATACTATCCAATGCAACAATTTTACCCTGCTTTAGCATAGCAACACGGTTGCATAGCGCTTCTGCTTCTTCAAGGTAATGCGTAGTTAGGACAATTGTATGACCATCTCGATTGAGCTGTTTTATAAAAACCCATAGTGCCTGCCGTAGCTCCACATCGACCCCGGCCGTAGGTTCATCCAGAATGATCACAGGAGGTTTGTGCACCAGAGCCTGGGCTACCAATACGCGCCGCTTCATTCCACCTGATAGCGCACGCATATTGGTATCGGCTTTATCAGTAAGATCCAGACGATGCAGGATCTCATCAACCCAGGCATCATTTTTTCTTATGCCATAATAACCAGATTGAATGATTAATGCTTCCCTTACGGTAAAAAATGGATCAAACACCAGCTCCTGGGGGACCACTCCAAGGTTCTTGCGTGAATGACTGTAGTCAGTTACTACATCATGTCCCATGATTCTTGCGTGTCCTCTCGTTGCCAGCGTCAATCCAGCAAGAATACTAATGAGCGTCGTTTTTCCTGCGCCATTCGGACCCAGTAAAGCAAAGAACTCACCAGGGTTAATGGAAAGATCAATATCTTCCAGCGCAGATAATGCACCATAACGCTTACTAAGCTGTTGAATTTCAATTGCTGCGGTCATAGAGGAATTAACTCTGAAGAGTGGCGGCTATCAGATAAAACAAAGGCAATTTATTTTACGATATTGGTATCGAGCGGGATAAAATCAGCCACGCTGTATAACTGTACCAGGCTGCTTAGATTCTCTGGTAAATTAACAAAATAGAGTTGCTGATTCCTGGCATGAGCCATGCGCAACCACTCAAATAGCATGCTAATAACCGATGAATCAACCTCAGTAACTTCTCCCAGATCGACCACCAGACCATCTTCATCAAACAAAGCAATTCCCTGCTGGGTAATTTCAACTACATTATCGACGATTATAGAGCCACGCACGTAAACTCTTCTACCCTCACGCTGAATTGCCATTACTTTGAATGCGTTATCAAAAAATATGATTATTTATTGACCTTCTAGTGATTTATTCTTCTTGGTGAGTGTTGCAATCAAACCATCTACTCCCGTTTTTCTAATTTCACTATTAAAAGAGCTTCGATAGTTCGTTACCAGACTTACTCCAGCAACGATTACATCATATACCTTCCAGCCTTTATCAGTTTTCTCCATGCTGTATTCAATTGGAACAGGTTCTCTGCCACGACCTTGGATGACACGTGTTTTAACTGTGGTGCTCTTGGCATCAGGTTGGGACGTTAAGGGCGCAACTTCAATTACTTCATCACGGTAATTCGTTAATGCATTGGAATAAGTTCTCACGAGCAAAGTCTGGAATTCACTCACCAACACTTTCTGTTGCTGAGGCTCAGCCTTAGACCAGTTTTTCCCCATTGCTAGCCGGGTCATGCGGGTAAAATTAAAATGAGGAAGTATTTTAGTTTCTATTAGATCAAGCACACGATCTTTATTACCTTTTTTAATACCATCATCTTGCTTAAGAATGGTAATGACTTCATCAACTGTGCTTTTTACCAACTGATCGGGTGCCATCTCTTTTGCTGATAACGGAAGAATTAGCAAAAAAGAAGCCAACAATAGAATAATTTTTTGAATAAGTGCTTTCATGTCTACCTCACCAAAATTTGTCAATCATCAAAAATCTTTAATCCTCGGCAGCCTTATCGAACAGAAAGCGCCCGACCATTTCCTCTAGAACCATAGCTGAATTGGTTTTCATGATCTTGTCACCTTCCGCTAACATTTCTTCATCGCCTCCGGGTGACAAGCCAATATATTGCTCTCCAAGTAATCCAGATGTCAGTATGCTAGCAAATGTATCCTTAGGAAATCGATAGTAAGCATTGATCCCCACCGTCACGACCGCATCGTAAGTCTCTAAGCTAAATTGGATATCGGTGACGCGCCCCACCACTACCCCCGCACTTTTAACAGGTGCTCTAATTTTAAGACCACCAATATTCTCAAAATTTCCTATGAGGGTATAGCTTTCACCCGTGTTATAAGTCGTCAGGTTCCCAACTTTTAATCCGAGTATCAGCAACGCGCCCATTCCGGTCATCACGAACAATCCAACCCAGAAATCCATTATTGTTCGCTGCATCAATCCACTCCCCTGAACATAAAAGAAGTTAAAACAAAGTCCAATCCCAAAATTGCCAGCGCAGAGGTCACTACCGTACGGGTCGTTGCACCGGATACCCCTTCAGCTGTAGGAGGGGCATCAAATCCTTCAAAAACCGCTATCGCTGTAACCGCCACGCCAAAGAAACAGCTTTTGATCACGCCATTTACGATGTCATAACGAAAATCTACCGCATTCTGCATTGACGACCAAAATGAACCCTCGTCAACCCCAATAAAAACAACAGCCACTAAATACCCTCCAAATACACCCATCACAGAAAACATGGCTGCCAGCAGAGGCATGGAAATGACTCCCGCCCAAAAGCGTGGCGCGACTATGCGTGCAATCGGGTCCACCGCCATCATTCCCATCGCAGATAGCTGTTCAGTCGCTTTCATCAAACCGATTTCTGCAGTGATCGCAGAACCCGCACGGCTCGCAAACAGCAACGCCGACATCACGGGACCCAGTTCTCGCACCAGAGACAGCGCCACGAGCGTACCCACTGCTGATTCAGAGCCATACTTCTGTAGTGTCTCATACCCCTGTAATCCCAATACCATTCCAACGAACAGGCCGGATACCAGAATAATGATGAGGGATAATACCCCAACGAAATAAATCTCACGTATAACCAGAGTAAAGCGCAGAAAACTGGTCATCGATTTCAGCAACACCAGGACAAAAAACCGCGCCGCGCAGCCTAAACGCCAAATGCCGTCAATCACCCGATGCCCAATAGCCTGGATACTGGTAATAATGCGTTTAGGCAAAATGTGTCTCCAACCTCAAGTCTTCTTGATACATTTCTGCAGGATAATGAAAAGGGACGGGGCCATCTTCCTCACCATGAACAAATTGATGAACAAACGGAGTGACTGATTCCTTCACTTCTGCCGGGGTGCCATGAGCAGTGATGACCCCATCTGCAAGGAAATAAACATAATCTACAATTTTTAAAGATTCCTGCACATCATGGGTAACCACGATCGAAGTCATACCCAGCGCATCGGTCAATCGACGGATCAGACTGCCAATGACGCTTAACGAAATCGGATCCAGGCCGGTAAAAGGTTCGTCATACATGATCAGCATGGGATCCAGTGCAATTGAACGAGCTAAGGCAACACGCCGAGCCATACCCCCAGAAAGTTCTGCCGGCATCAGATGATATGCGCCGCGTAAACCCACGGCATGTAGTTTCATTAATACCAAATCACGGATCATAGATTCTGGGAGGTTAGTATGCTCGCGCATCTGAAAGGCAACATTGTCGAACACAGACAAATCGGTAAACAAAGCACCAAATTGAAATAACATACCCATTTTTCTGCGTAATCTAAATAAATCATTCCTCCCGAGTTTATGTACTACCTGACCCGCGACTTTGACGCAACCTGCAGTGGGCTTGACTTCTCCCCCGATCAAACGCAATAGGGTAGTCTTACCAGAACCGCTTCCTCCCATGATAGCAATGACCTTGCCTCGAGACATGGTCATATTGACGCTTTTCAGAATGGGACGAGCACTATAGGAAAAGGCGAGATCTTTGATCTCGATCAGGGGTTCAGACATTGCTTACAACTAACTATGGAATTATATATTTAAGCAGAATGTTGAATTTTAATCTAGATTCCTCATGAATATGCCTTCATCTTTTGATTATTTATAAAAAATTAGCAACTCGTGACTATTCTTCTACAAAATGTTGGTAGATGCGCTCTGAGATCATGCTTTATTCCAGTACCCGCATATACGAGCCAATGATATTATTAACCCGAATATTTCATAAATTGGCACGTGTCCTCACTTATCTTTTGATTAATAAAAAAGATTTTGCTCAGTCGGGTGTATGAATCACTACACCCCTCCTTCTCAAAACTTCCCTATTAATCAAAATCCTGCGTGATCATCACGCGAATTTATGAAATATTCGGGTTAAAAATGGCCAAGACCATCAAACCTGAGAACCAAATGATATTTGGTAATTCCGCAGAAGCACCAGCTACAATAAAAAAACAGCAGTACTGCTGCACTGTAAAAAAAATAATCGATGCAACTGCATTCAATACCGATATCGGCTCGAAGCCGCATCAATCGTTTTATCAATTTCCACGGCAAATCATTCTCTTCGAGAAAGGTTGCAAGTTGCCTTAAATAGTAGAGCTACAGCTAGCCCACTACTCAATAAAAGGTACTATACAAATCCATTATAAAGTAATGCAATACATAAAACCGACCATAAAAATATTATCCCGCTTATTGGCGATTTTCATTTGTTTATACCTGCCTGCCTGTTCCGCTGACACAATCTACCGCTCGAAAGATGCACAAGGTAGAGTCACCTATTCAGATGCCCCTACCCCTGATGCCAAGCCAATCAGACTGCCAACTCCCATTCAGCGATCCTTGCATCAAGTTACCAAAGTGCTAGATGGGGATACCATCGTGCTAAAAAAGGGGGAGCGCGTAAGATTACTCGGCATCAATGCGCCTGAAATCGAAAGCCGTTATCGCGATGGTGAGCCAGGTGGCATGGCCGCGAAAGAATGGCTACAAAAAAAACTTCAAGGCCGGAACGTGTCCTTGGAATATGATTGGCAGAAACAGGATCATTACGAAAGATTGCTTGCTCATCTACACCTGTCAAATGGGGAACACCTGAATCTCATGCTGGTAGAAAAAGGATTGGCTATGGTGAATTTGCTACCTCCAAATCTTCGTTATGCTGATGCAATGATCAGAGCACAACAACGAGCAGAAAGACAAAAATTAGGGATTTGGTCGCTGCCTGACTATAAGCCACGACCACTCACACAGATATCGCAGAAATCACGTGGCTGGCAGCGTTTCCTGGGAACGCCCGTTTCATTGAAACGAACCAAACGTTATAGTCGTCTGATTTTCAACAGTAAGATCGATATTCGAATCGACAATGACAACCTTGCTTTATTTCCAGCGCTGGAAAGCTACCTTCATAAACCACTGGAAATTCGTGGATGGGTATCACGTCGAAATGATCATTATTCGATATTAATTCATCACCCCAGTGCGCTTGTCCTGCGCTGACTGCACCCTATCATTCATCAATTAACCCGAATATTTCATAAATTTGCGTGATGATCACGCAGGATTTTGATTAATAGGGAAATCTTGAGAAGGAGGGGTGTAGTGATTCATACACCCGGCTGAGCAAAATCTTTCTTATTAATCAAAAGACAAGTGAGGGCACGTGCCAATTTATGAAATATTCGGGTTAATCCCGGTTGCCTTACTAGTTGACTGCTTCTATTCCCTCATTACCCAATCAGAAATACGGTGAGAAAATGTCGATAAAATAAGTGCTGCTGAGAATTGCAATCAATCCCCGGCATTGCCGGGAGCTATCTTACTAAAACCTAACTATTTACATTTTGGATGAGCCGGATTAGCTGAACAGTCAGGACCACTCCCCCCTCCCCCACCGTCCCCTCCCTTTAGCACCGTTGCGGTGGTCTCGTGCAAACCAGTAAGTCCATCATTGTCAGTAACCGTCAGAAGGACGGTATGTAAGCCCTCTTTGAAGTTAACACTTACTTTCTCACCTGACCCAATTGGTTGACCATTCTCTGTCCAATTCCAGGAAACAATAGTGCCATCTTCATCTTTGGAAGTATCAGAGAAAGTGCAATTCAGGTCGGTGCATGTTTCAGTAAAACTTGCTACAGGCAGCTTGTTGGAGGATGAGGCAGAGGACCCTGAAACTTCCAGTAAGAAATTGCCATTGCCAGAATAGGAAGACACCCCTATGTAATAGTTACCTGCTGCCGCTGTCAATTTCGGTAGGTAATAAATGGTTTCCTGTCGCCCAACGCCACAGTACTAGCCTGATAGGGCACATTCACTGCGCGTGATATCGCCAGATCCACCGCTGATGATATTACCTTTATCATCCAGTAGATACATATCCAGATCAGGGTTCCATTCCCAACCACCCAGGATGTCGCAAATCTGAGGGTTATTCTGATCCCAAGCACAGATCAGATTCCCTTCGATGGTAACGGTAGCGGCAAAGGGAATACCTGCAACGATATCTTCCGTGGTTATGCTAAAGGGGCCAATTAATTGTTGACTTCCATTATTTACCATCTCCTTATATCGATGATAGCGAGGAAATAAAGTGGGAGCAGTATCGCCACCTCCTGCTTGTGCTACAGCACGATTGACATCCAATAATCCTGCACCGTATTCATTGTCAGGCATGATGGGTCCATTATTCGATAGCTCACCACGATCCTGTGCTGAGGAGATCAGCAAGTCACGTACGGCATCGACAGGAGCGGCATTATTCATGAGCAAAGGATTTTGCTCCAGCATCAGCGCGATCGATCCGGCTGTGAAAGGTGTCGCCATAGAAGTACCGCTATAGCTGATATAACCGGTCGGGTCACTTGCCTTGGCCGACAGAATACGTACGCCAGGTGCGGTAATATCAGGTTTGATGCGACCCTCAAGCGTCGGTCCACGGCTGGAGAAAGCTCACCCTTGCCATCCTCCGACCAGTTAGCAGCAGCGTCGACCGTAATTGCCTTCTCTGCCGCACCAGGTGCACCTATTGTGCCCGGTGCAGAACCTGAATTTCCTGCAGCAACAACGACAATTTTAGAATTAATAGGCGTAACGTTACAGCTAGCACGATAATTCGAATCTGATGCGCAGTTTACTGCCAAGCTCATGGCATCCTGTCCGTCCGAAGCACTTGTCGTACCTAAACTCATGGAAATAATCTGCACATCTGTCTGATTAGCGCAGTATTGGATACCTTCAATAATCTGGCTACCACTCCCCACTCCCGCTACCAGCCGCATCAAGCACTTTGGTCGCGTAGATGGAAGCTGCAGGAGCGATACCCGCAATCTTCGAGTTTCCACCTGTGCCGCCACCACCCAATGCTATGGCGGAAACATGCGTGCCATGACCATGATCATCATATGGAGCAGACTTGCTGTTGACTATATCAAGGAAATGAATCGTTCGCCCTGCAAACTGTTCGTGACTCGCATCGATACCGGTATCCACAATGCAAATACCGGTTTCACTCCAAAATTAGTCCTGGCTGCGGCTGCGCCAAAATCACTTGCAGCACCTGATAATTAGGTAGTAACGATAGGATCTTCTTCTACTCGAAAAATATTAGGAATATAGGAAAGCATTTCAACCTGCCCAGCTGTCATGGTTGCCTGAAATCCATGGATAAGGGTGAACTCACGCTGCAACGTGAAAGGCCCAATTGCTTGTTGCGCTGCCGCAGCATTGGATTGATTATTTCCCGGCCCGACAAAGGTAGCAATCACATTGATAAGATCATCCTTCGCCACACCTGCAATGTGCGTCTATAATCCATCCGACAGCCGGTCATTGTCTCGATCCGCCATAATACTCATTTCTTTCATACCCGCTTCTTTCGCGGCAATAGCTTTAGGGAAGCGTGTTTCCTGTGCATCATCTATGCGTGGAGAGGCATAGATCGCCTCAGTTACCAGGCTAAGCGAAAAAATTCCGGTGAGCATGCTCGTTAAGAAAGTGTTCATATTGATTCCTGTGTGAAATGGTCGCAGTAATATTTCTGGAGAGAAAAATCTGTTTGTGCTCTGCCTGCATCTTAGCGACTCATGCAACATGAACAATTGGACTATGGTACGAATCAGGCACGAGCCTTCTAAAAAACACTGACGAAGTGAGTTGATACAAATAGCGGATAGCATCTAATGCTGACTGAAGTTAGAATGCCACGCAACAACCGGATCAATAAGGAAAAACTTGAATAAGCGATCTACCTTCTCATTTGCTGCCAGAATCAAAAGTTTCAATTACGCCTTTGCTGGCATTGCAGTATTGATAAAGAGTCAGCATAACGCCCGGATTCACTTGCTTGCGACCATTCTTGTCATCGGTTGCGGACTGTTCTTTCAGATTGATTCTGTTGAGTGGTGCCTTGCTATTTTGGCTATCCTGGCAGTATTGGTTTCAGAAGCTTTAAACACTGCCATTGAGTTTTTATGCAATGCCGCTTCCCCCACTCCGCATCCACTCATTAAAAAATCAAAAGATGTGGCCGCAGGCGCCGTACTGATCAGCGCTATTGGCGCCATCATCATCGGACTCATCATTTTTCTACCCTATTTCAAAGCACACCTATCACAAGCGCTTAATTGATCCGTTGCGCGGCAAACCTCGGCCTTCAGGCCGGGGAGAATGTCAATCACAGCTTTATCACCCGCTTGTACATATTTTCTACCGCTTACATCATATGATACGAATGGTCGATGGCATTATTCACCATTGATGGTGATAACCAGGCGCCTGCTTCCTCCATAATTGCGATGCTCGCACAAATAAATCCCCTGCCATGTACCCAGATTCAACCGGCCATGAGTGATGGGGATGGTCAAGCTGCTACCTAGCAAACTGGATTTTAAATGCGCAGGAAGATCATCGCTTCCTTCGTCCATATGTCGGTAATACGGCGCGTCCTCAGGTACTGCATGATTGAAGTAATCCTCAAAATCCTGGCGTACTGTCGGGTCTGCATTTTCATTAAGGGTTAACGATGCAGAAGTATGGTGCATAAAGATATTCATGATGCCTATGCTGACACTTGTTAATTCCGGCAGCTGCTGCAATATTTCATCCGTTGCCAGGTGAAATCCGCGTGTGCGGGGTCTAAGATGGAGTTGTTTTTGTATCCACATGAAATATCAGTTTATTTTTTCAAACTAAGCAGTTTTCTCAATTCCAGGCTGCGGGGTTTTTCTGAACCAACGGTATAACATATTAACTGGATACTCAAGTTTCTTGCGGCTTCTGTTCTTGCAGTTGTTTCTCAATCTGCAGTTTAGTTGAATAACTAAGGCAGTTCTGTTTTATTGGTCCATGTCACTTTTCACTACGATCAGATAAACTACGACATCAAAAATTATCTGCACCCCAATTTTACTTATGACAGAAACTGTTATTGATTTGATTCGTCACGGCGAACCTGTTGGTGGACGCCGTTATCGTGGCCATAACATCGACGATCCTCTCACCGAAAAAGGCTGGTCTCAGATGTGGGATGCTGTGGGTGAATATAATGCGTGGCAGCAGATCATCACTTCCCCGCTTCAACGTTGCCTGGCGTTCGCACACGCGCTGGGGGAACGTCACGGAATAGATGTTGCTGTTGAACCTCGATTCAAAGAAGTGGGATTAGGTTCGTGGGAAGGACTTAGTCACGTTGAAATTAAAATGGGTAAAGCGGATGAGTTTCAGGCTTTCCTGAGAGATCCGCTAAACCACCGGCCTCAAGGTGCAGAGAAACTCGATGAATTTGCCAATCGGGTCGACCTAGCCTATGACGAAATCGTTGAGCGTTATCGCAATAAACACTGTCTTATCGTTGCACACGCAGGTGTCATTCGCGCACTGATCGTAAAAACAATTCATGCAGCACCGACTGGTTTCTATCGCATTAAAATCAATAATGGTGGAATTACCCGTATTCGCCACACAGAAATGGGTGGAATGCTGGAATTTCTCAATGGGAAGCTCTGCTAAAAACAAATGACGTTCCTTGCACCGGTACTATTGCGCTGAGATTACATAGCTGAAATCATTGCAAGCCTGATAGCAAGAGCAAGCATTTATTTACAGTTATCGCTGGTCAGATTATAGCTTGATCTTTTTGGGATTAGGTGATTTTATTTATGGATTAAAGAAACCCCATCAATTTAGAAAGGAAGGAATAAATATGCTCACAAAATACATTGACTATCAGGATGGCGATACCCAATTGGAAGGTTATCTTACCTATAACGAAACAGGCGCCCCCAAACCGGCCGTGTTGATTGCGCATGACTGGAGTGGTCGGCGCGAATTTGCCTGCAAGGCGGCTGAAAGAGTCGCGGCTATGGGTTATGTGGGTTTTGCGCTGGATATGTATGGCAAAGGTATTTTTGGTCGCGATGGGGATACCGAAGGCAATGCAGCACTCATGAATCCCTATGCAAGTGATCGAACTCGGTTGAGACAAAGAATTAACGCTGCATTACCTGCAGTGCGTGAGCTGCCACAAGTTGATACAGCACGCATCGCTGCCATGGGTTACTGCTTCGGGGGTATGTGTGTACTGGAGCTGGCTCGATCTGGCGCTGATGTGCGAGGCGTCATCAGCATTCATGGCATTTTTACACCAGGTAATGTAGCCAATGACAAAATAACCGCTAAAGTCCTCTGTCTACATGGCCATGATGATCCCATGGTGCCGCCAGAACAAGTATTCGCTTTTGAAAAAGAAATGACTGAGGCGAATGTAGACTGGCAGGTACATGTCTATGGTGGCACCATGCATGCTTTTACCAATCCTGTGGCGAACAATCCCAGTTTTGGTACAGTCTATAAGGAAGTAGCAGCAAAACGGGCTTATCAGTCGATTACCAATTTTTTAGGTGAGATATTCCAGTAGGAGTAGCCAACACAAATTCTGTCTAAACCCAGGTGCTAAAACTGCTCGTCTTCCCGCAAATACCGCCACTGTCCCTTCGGTAAATCACCCAGCCTGACCTTGCCGATACGCACACGCTTGAGGCCCATCACGTTAAGCCCGACCAGTTGGCACATACGGCGGATTTGGCGCTTCTTGCCTTCCTTCAAAATAAAGCGCAACTGATCCTGATTCTGCCACGTCACGCGTGCAGGCTTGAGCAGTACGCCGTCAAGACTGAGACCATGATTGAGCAAGCGCAGGCTTTTATCGTCCAACTTGCCTTCCACTCGCACCAGGTATTCCTTTTCAATTTGTGAATCGGCGCCGATCAGCTGCTTGGCGATACGACCGTCCTGCGTGAGCACCAGCAATCCAGTAGAATCAATATCCAAACGTCCGGCAGGGGCAAGACCACGCAGCTGCGCAGAGGAGAACTGCTGCGGCGAGGGATCGTTCTTATAGTGATTGCCCGCTGTGAGGAGCGTCACTGCCGCCTGGTAGCCGGGCTCCGGCTGACCGGAAACATAACCGATGGGCTTGTGCAGCAGGATGGTGACGCGCTGGGTTTGTTGGGCTTGCGCCTGCTTGTTGAGAGTGATGTTCTGGTTGGAGTGGATCTTGGTGCCAAGCTCGGTGATTTTTACGCCGTCCACGTATACCCACCCGCGTTCGATGAAGGTATCCGCTTCACGGCGTGAGCATAGGCCACGTTCAGACATGATTTTTGAAAGCCTTACTTTTTCCATGTTTCCTAGTGGACAAAGATTAAATAAGATCACTCATTGATCTTATTTAATGTGCATTATCGCAGCGTTACCCTGAGCAACCCTTGCGATGGGTATCTCATCTTATATTTATTTTGCTGATTTCAGTCTTTATTAAAATAATATGCCCATAGTAAATTATACCGTCAAGCTATGTTGTTGCTTTATTTAATTAAATGCAAAGCGTAGGGGGGGCCGCATCTTGCCTTTTGCCATTAACACAGGACAACTAATGAGCGATCCAGTTATTTAAACCGATTAAAAAGTCAATACAGGCGAAATTTTCGGAGTAATATATTTCAAAGCACTTTGACAAGCGCAGGTGATAAGTTTTTAGTGTGCATCTATAAAGGAGCTACCATGAAACATCACAAATACCTCATTGTTGGCGGTGGAATGGCTGCCGATTCAGCTATTCACGGCATCCGCCAAATTGACTCAAATGGTACGATCGCCATGATCTGTGAAGAATTACACCCACCCTATGATCGCCCTCCTCTATCCAAGTCTTTATGGAAAGACGCGCAATTTGAGTCGATTTGGCGTAGCCAGCATAATCTCGATGTTGCCTTACATTTAGGCAAGAAAATAGTGAACCTTGATCCGGCGAAAAAGACTGCAACTGATAATGCCGGAAATGTATATACCTATGAAAAACTTTTACTTGCTACTGGCGGGTTAGTTCGACGGTTGCCCGATTCAGATGAAAATATCATCTACTTTAGAACTGTGGATGATTACCGGAAATTACGCGAATTATGCGAGCACGGTGCAGATTTTGTTGTCATCGGTGGCGGCTTCATAGGTTCAGAAATTGCTGCCGCACTTGCCATGAACAATAAACAGGTAACAATGATTTTTCCTGAAGCCAGTATTGGCGCTCGTGTCTATCCACAGGCACTCTCAGAATACTTGAATAACTATTATCGGGAAAAAGGCATCACCATTCATGTATCTGACACGGTTAAATCCATTCGGAAAACAGGCACAAAATGGACCGTAATTACAGAAAATGGCACTGAAATATCCGCTGACGGAATTGTAGCCGGACTGGGAATCCAGCCCAACATTGATCTCGCCGAGCAAGCAGGACTTAGAATCGATAATGGCATAGTAGTCGATGAGTTGCTCCGCACGAGTAATCCCGATATTTATGCTGCAGGCGATGTAGCCAATTTCTACAGTCCACTCCTGGAAAAACGGATACGTGTAGAACATGAAGATAACGCAAATATCATGGGAGAAATGGCTGGCAAGAACATGGCCGGTCAGTCGAATCCCTACCACCACCAGCCTTTTTTCTACTCTGATCTATTTGATCTGGGATACGAAGCAGTTGGCGAGCTTGATGCTGGTCTCGATATCATCGAGGACTGGAAGGAGCCCTTCCGCAAAGGAGTGATCTATTATTTGCGTGATGGGCATGTACGCGGAGTCCTCCTATGGAATACCTGGAATCAGGTCGAGGCCGCTACTCAGCTGATTGCTGAGAAAGCTGAACACACCCGTGCAACACTACTAGGCCGGATCATCGATTAGTCATTACACTTATGCCAGTATTTACATGACTCAGCAGCTGAGATGTGTATTTACCGATAGAAAACAATTAATCGGAATTATCCATCAGCCGTATTGTGTCAATAGCACGAACAAAATACTTGCGAATATAGCGATAAGTTCAGCGAAAGGGTTGCATCTTGCCTTTGCCGCCTTATAGAACTACCAATGCTTTTTCGCTCTATTCCACTTATATAAAGCTGCTGCAAATAGATTGTAGGCAATCCGGCATAGTTGTTTGATGGTGGGTAAACCGAACAGCCTTGCCTTCCATTTTTCATAGGGCGAATGTTGCCAAATCACCAGAAACGCATCAAAACCAATATGCATTTGGCCACGCCCATCGACGACGTGTAGTCGCTCGCGAACCGGTTCAATCTCCGAGTTGATCTCGGAGACCCATTGGGAGTTTAAGTGAACGTCTTTCCACTCAATCGCACACCCTTCCATTTTGCCTTTCTGGCGCTCTATACCAGCCTTGCATATAGGGCAAGCGGAGTTGTAATAGACTTTAATTGGATCTTTTCCGTTCATCATTGAAAATTTACCCAAATATTATCTTAGAAAGGAAATTTATCCCAGAGTCGATCGATACGCGCTTTGACCGCGGCGTCCATCTCGATTGGCTTTCCCCATTCACGCGCTGTTTCTCCTGGCCATTTGTTGGTAGCATCGAGCCCCATTTTCCCACCCAGACCTGAGATGGGACTCGCAAAATCCAGATAATCAATCGGAGTGTTTTCCACAATCAAGGTATCTCGCGCTGGATCAACTCGCGTCGTAATCGCCCAGATGACTTCTTTCCAGTCGCGGATATCGATATCGTCGTCTGTGACAATGATAAATTTGGTGTACATAAATTGGCGCAGGAAACTCCATACGCCAAACATCACACGTTTGGCATGCCCGGGATATTGTTTTTTCATGCTAACCACGGCCATACGGTAGGAGCATCCCTCTGGTGGCAGATAAAAATCAACGATCTCGGTGAATTGCTTCTGTAGCAAGGGTACAAATACCTCGTTCAGAGCTACTCCCAGAATAGCAGGCTCATCAGGCGGTTTGCCGGTATAGGTGGAATGGTAAATCGGATTGCGGCGCATGGTGATACGTTCGATGGTGAAAACTGGAAAAGTTTCCTGCTCGTTATAGTAGCCGGTATGATCGCCATAAGGTCCCTCGACAGCCGTTTCATCGGGGTAAATGAAGCCTTCAAGCACGATTTCCGCGCTGGCCGGTACTTGCAAATCATGGCTTAAACATTTGACGACTTCTGTTTTTGCACCGCGCAACAAACCGGCAAACTGATATTCGCTCAGACTATCCGGCACCGGTGTAACCGCTCCCAAAATTGTTGCCGGATCAGCTCCCAGGGCAACGGCAATAGGATAAGGCTGGCCTGGATGAACCATGCAGAAATCGCGATAATCCAGCGCACCCCCCCGGTGCGCGAGCCAACGCATAATCACTTTATTCGGTGCAATCACTTGTTGCCGGTAAATACCGAGATTTTGCCGTGCTTTGTGCGGACCGCGCGTGACCGTGAGCCCCCAGGTAATCAGAGGAGCGACATCCCCTGGCCAACATGTCTGGATTGGCAACTTGGTTAGATCAACTGCCTGCCCTTCCCACACAACTTCCTGGCACGCGGCACTGGAAACGATTTTTGGTGTCATGTTGAGTACCTGCTTCAGCACCGGCAATTTCTCCCAGGCATCTCTCAGGCCTTTGGGCGGATCAGGTTCCTTGAGATAAGCCAGCAGTTTGCCCACTTCTCGTAGCGCAGCAACGGATTCCTGTCCCATTCCCAACGCCACACGCTCAGGCGTGCCAAACAGATTACCCAATACCGGGATGGCATGCCCTTTGGGTCTCTCAAACAGCACAGCAGGCCCCGCTTTTTTGAGTAATCGATCACAAATCTCGGTCATTTCCAGATAAGGATCAATCTCGACCGTTACACGCTTTAATTCACCCCGGTTTTCCAGTTGCGTGAGGAAATCTCGCAGATCTTTGTATTTCATCGATATAGAAGGTTTAGAAGCCAGCTGTCATGAAGGAATCGAGCGCAATACCCGCAAACACTGTAGCGCCGACCCAGTTATTGTGCAGAAAAGCCTTGAAGCAGCGGGCAGGGTTACGGTCGCGAATCAGAAAATACTGATAAGTTACCAGGCCCAATACCATTGCTAGCGCTAGATAATAAGGAGCGCCTCGTTGTAATAGCCATCCTACGTAGACCATCACGCCTAAAAAAACGGCATGACACAGCATGATACCGATTACGTCAAAATGCCCAAGCGTGATTGCGGATGTCTTGATACCGATTTTGAGATCATCTACCCGATCAACCATGGCATATTCCGTATCATAGGCGATGACCCAGCATAAGTTTGCAATTAACAACAGCCAGATGATGGCAGGCAATTCACCGGTTTGTGCAGCAAACGCCATGGGAATGCCAAAACTGAAAGCAATGCCAAGATACGCTTGCGGCATAACAAAAAAGCGCTTGGTGAATGGATAGGTTCCCGCCAGAAAAAGAGCACACACAGAAAGTAATAGCGTCAACTGGTTCAATGGCAATACCAGCAAAAACGCGCAGAAACTCAATCCAGCCGCCAACAGCACTGCTTCTTTGGGACTGACTATGCCGGCTGCCAGGGGGCGGTTTTTGGTGCGTTCAACATACGGATCGATACGGCGATCAGCAAAGTCATTGATCGCACACCCTGCAGAGCGCATCAATATAGTACCCATGATAAAAATGGCCAGAATCATGAAATCAGGTAGACCATCGGCTGCTAGCCATAATCCCCACAAGGTGGGCCATAACAGCAACAAAATACCGATAGGCTTATCCAGTCTTATCAGTTTTGCATAGGCGGCAAGCCGCTCATTATTCATCATATTTTTAACCTCAGAATGGCTGGCAAAAAGACTTCAGTCACCAAAATAGGTTGCCCCTGTAATGTAAATAGTGACCGCCGCGCCCATAAGCTAGTTGGAGGTGTTTGCAATCTTTGGCAGGCTCGTTTAAATAGTGGGTGATGGATATTCAGTTGTTTGTAGCCAAATTCAGCACGTTTAATCATCGGATTGGTAAATAACATGGTGCCTAATGATCGATTGCCCAGACGACTCAATCCCCGCCACGCACTCTGCAGGTGTTTTCGTGCCACAACTGAATGCGCGAATACTACCGGGATATCACCGCAGTAAAGATACACTTCGCGCACTAAGGCCAATTCACCTCGGCGCAAATTCATCATAACCAATTCGTCAGTACATGCGGGTGCAAGCGATTGAAAGAGCGGATCAACAGAAAATTTGCTACAGCGTTGTTGTATCAAGCGTGTTAGCGAATCTCGATGCAATAACCACCAGCGAATGTTAATCGACGCAGTGACAGGAACAGGATACCACGCCAGTGGCTGGTCAGCACTCATTGAAGCAAAATGACAAAAGCTGAGATTATAAAACAGACACAGCGTAAATGACGTCTGCTTTGTTAAAAAGGATAGCGTTGATCAGAAATTTAATCCAGAGTCCTCAATTGAGTACCATTTATGACATATAACCAGTTGCAAGTGCCTGTGCCCAGTCAGGGTATTTGTGCGAATTCGCCAATTTGACCATAGATTGATAGTGATAAGGCACAGAAACGAGAGAAGCGATCCAATGATCGTTCAATAACTCCAGAATGGCGTAATGGGCATCTGGTGTACCATTTTCAATAACATGACGATAAGGCGTTGCATCATCATAGGCAGGTAGTCCAACACTACCTGGATTAACGATAAGTTGGCCAGATGAGGAACGAATCGCGCGCGGTTTGTGAGTATGGCCGCACAGCACTAGCTTCGCTTGAGTTGTACCAAGGCGTGCATCAACCTCTTTACGCGTTGCCATACGTGCCCCATGAACGTCGACAGTTTCCAAAAAATACTCTGAATCACTTGCTGGTGTACCATGACAAAACAGGATATCAGTACCCAAATTTCCTTTAGGGAAGAGAGTCTTGAGCCATGCCAGTTCCTTCGGTGTTAATTGAGAGTAGGCTAATTCATCTATATCAGTGCACTGTTCCGTCCCATGTGCAAGAAGTTGGCGATCATGATTACCCGCGAGATGTACCCAATCTTGCGCCATCAAGTATTGCGCTGTTTCCAATGGAAGCAGCGGACCGGACAAGTTATCACCAAGATTGATCACAGTATCAACACCGTGGTGTTTGAAATGTGCAACAACCGCTTCTAGAGCAGGTAAATTACCGTGGATATCTGAAACAACAGCAATTCTCATATGAACCCCGCTTAGAAAGCGTAAGCTCTCTTACTTACGATAAGATAATGGAGTAACCCCGCCGGACTCCATGATGAGACAGACGGGGTCTGACATGATAAATGTCAGGAATAACCAACCATCACCCGCCTTAGGAAGGCTGCTGAATTCCTGCCAGTAACCAGGCTGCATTACGATCCTTGAGATCTTTTTGTACATGCCAAATCTCATCAAATGGCTCTGGCAGCGCATCAGGTGATTCACGCAATTGTCCATTAAAACGCACGCTGGCAATGGCCAAATCATCAGTGACCGTGACATCCAATAAATTGGCATCAATATAGGTTACCTCAGTTTTCTGAGGCTTATCACCACTCTCGTTAATTTGTTTGCTGAGCTCAGCAAACATTTCGGGTGTCGTATATTCGCGAATATCATCCAAATCACATGCACCATGAGCAGTCTGCAAGCGGATGAACGAGAGTTTGGCATTACGCAAGAATGGCTCTACTTCAAAATCTGCAGGAATACTATTTGTGGTACCGCTACTACCCGTAGCCGCTGAACCCATTTCTCCCACCGCTGATGGTGTTATTGAGTTCGGAGTGAGAATACTGCTAGCACGATCTGCACCGGCACTCGAAAACTGCATTGGACGAGACTCCTGGCCTGTTCGGGGTTTACGCATCATACGTACAATAAAGAATATCACGGCTGCTAGGGCGATCAGTACCAGAATATCCGCCATATTGATATTTTCAAACGCCCCCCCCATGAACAGCGCTGCCAGCAAACCACCCGCAGCCAAACCGGCTAATGCGCCACCCCATTTGCTTGCGCCACCCGCAGCAGCGGCTGCAGGCGCTGCTGCTTGAGACTGCGCTGGTTTTGGAGTAGCCTGTTGATTGATGGATTCACGCTGTGTTCCGATGCTTTTACCACCACCCATCCGTCTTGCTTCCGCGTCAAATGGCAGCAAGGCAAAAGTAAACATGGCTAATGTCAGAAGCGTCAGTATTTTCTTCATATTTATCTCCAAAAGCACTGTTGAAAAGATCAGTATAACATTATCATTTGATTGTAGTGGTGACTTGGAATTCCACTAAACAATCCAAGTTTATATTCATTCATAAGATTATGGAGTAATCACACTATGGCAACTACCTTAATTACCGGTACAAATCGTGGCATTGGATTGGAGTTTGTCCGTCAATATGCTCAAGATGGTTGGTATGTGATAGCCTGTTGCCGTCAGCCTGAAAAAGCGGAAGATCTCAGTCGGCTCACGGCTCAATACCCCGATCACATCAGAATTTATGCACTCGATGTGGCAGATCATCAACAAATTGACCAATTAGCCAGGTCATTGACCAGTGAAACCATTGATCTGCTGATCAACAATGCCGGTATTTATCCGCCTTCTGATGATGGAGGTTTTGGCAGTATCGACTATGCTGCATGGATTCAGGCCATGCAAATCAATACGATGGCCCCGCTCAAGATGGCAGAAGCTTTTATCACTCAAATCAGCAGCAGCAACTTAAAAACGATAGCTACAATTACCAGCAAAATGGGGAGCATTGCTGATAATCAACGAGGTGGAAGCTATATCTACCGATCAAGCAAAGCGGCAGTCAACATGGTTGCCAGGAGTCTTGCCATTGATCTGAAACCTCGTGGCATCACTTCAGTATTGCTACACCCTGGCTGGGTGAAAACCGATATGGGCGGACGAGATGCGCTCATTTCGACGGAACAAAGCGTTACAGGCATGCGACGTATATTGAGTGGCGTAGCATTGGCAGATACAGGAAAATTTTTCGCCTACGACGGGCAACTCATCCCCTGGTAAGCGCTTTTGCTGTCCGATCTACATGCTGATTCATTGCAAATAATCTGACGATAGCGATTTTTCTGAGTGGTAGGGGAAACCACTGCGAAATGCTTATTTTCCTGAATTCAGGAAGAAAATGAATCTGTGGCAGGATATTAGTGAATTTTCACAGATCAGACTTTGTGGTGAATTTTACTCCAGCAGCTTTTTCTTGAGGATCGTATTGACCTGTCCCGGATTCGCCTTACCTCTGGATGCTTTCATGATTTGTCCAACAAGCGAATTGAAGGCTTTTTCTTTTCCACTGCGATAATCTGTAACCTGCTGGGAATGAGCAGCAAGCACCTCGTCAATGAGTTTTTCGATTTCGCTATCATCCGAGATCTGCTTGAGTCCTTTTGCAGCAATAATAGCATCGGCGCTTCCGTCATGCTCACCCTGCCACATACTATCAAAGACATCCTTGGCGCTTTTTCCTGAGATGGTACCATCGCTGATACGCGTAAGTAATTCTGCCAACTGCGCTGGACTTACCGGGCATTGTGCGATCTCGATACCTTCTTTGTTGAGCCGGCCACTAACTTCTCCCATAACCCAGTTAGCACAGAGCTTAACCTGTGCCGGGAGCTGCTTAACCGTATTTTCGAAATAATCGGCCATTTCCCTAGTTGCAATCAGTACACTTGCATCATAACTTGACAGCCCAAAATCTTCTACATAACGATTGTGTCTTGCTTCTGGTAACTCTGGCAGCATTACTTCGACCCGTTCAATCCACTCTTTCGATATCTCCAAAGGCAGTAAATCAGGATCTGGAAAATAGCGATAATCATGCGCATCTTCCTTGCTGCGCATGGTACGCGTTTCATCCCGGTTAGCATCATATAGTCGCGTTTCTTGGGTAATACTCCCCCCGTCTTCCAGGATCTCAATCTGTCGCCTAGCTTCAAAATCGATTGCTTTTTCAAGGAAGCGGAACGAGTTAAGATTCTTAATCTCACAGCGTGTACCCAACCTTTCTGCTCCACGCGGCCGGACAGAGACATTGGCGTCACAGCGGAATGATCCCTCCTGCATATTACCATCACAAATCCCGATCCAGCGAACCAGCGTATGCAGCGCCTTAGCGTAAGCAACCGCTTCTGCGCTACTGCGCATATCCGGCTCGGAAACAATTTCCAGCAAGGGTGTACCGGCACGATTTAGATCAATACCACTCATGCCATGAAAATCTTCATGCAATGACTTGCCTGCATCTTCTTCCAGGTGCGCGCGTGTTAGCCGGACTATTTTTTCGGTCTCACCCACCTGGATCTTGATACTCCCTCCCTCTACAACTGGCAGCTCAAACTGGCTAATTTGATAACCTTTTGGTAAATCAGGGTAAAAGTAATTTTTCCGTGCAAATATTGAAGGAGAGTTAATTTTTGCTCCAACTGCCAGGCCAAATTTGATCGCACGTTCAACTGCCCCATAGTTTAATACTGGCAGCACCCCCGGCAACGCAATATCGACTGCGCACGCCTGGGTATTGGGTTGCGCTCCATAGGCTGTAGAGGCACCTGAGAATATCTTCGATTGTGTCGAGAGTTGAGTATGTACCTCAAGACCGATAACAATTTCCCATTGCATGTTCAAAAAACCCCTTTTACTTCTGAAGTAGCTGATAAATTATGAATAATTACTTGCTATGCTTCAGGCAAGCGCGCAGGTGCGCGCAGATGCCAGTCTGTCACTTGCTGATATTGATGTGCGATATTTAACATCTGAGCTTCTCTGAAGTAATTACCGATGATATGCAATCCCACCGGCCTGTTCTTGTCACCAAATCCCACCGGAATCGACATACCTGGCAATCCAGCTAAATTTGCTGCGCTGGTATAAATATCCGATAAATACATCTGAATGGGATCGTTGCTCTTTTCACCAAAATTGAATGCAACTGCGGGTGAGGTCGGTCCCATGATGACATCACATTGCTTAAATGCTTCAGTAAAATCACTTGCGATCAAACGGCGCAGTTTCTGCGCTTGAAGATAATAAGCATCGTAATAACCATGGGATAGCACGTACGTACCAATCAGGATACGACGTTTGACTTCCGCGCCAAAGCCTTGGGTTCGTGTTTTTTTATACATATCTTCAAGGTCAGTATATTGTGCAGCACGATAGCCATAGCGTACCCCATCAAAACGAGATAGATTACTGGATGCTTCTGCCGGAGCCAAAACATAATAAACCGGAATAGCAAGCCCAGTATTTGGCAAAGAAATCTCAACAATCGTTGCGCCCAGTTTGCGATACTCTGCAATAGCAGCTTCTACCGCACTTGCTACATCATTGCTCATACCTTTAGCAAAGTATTCCTTAGGTAGTCCGATACGTAGCTGCCCAAGTGGTTTTTCCAGATCACAAGCATAATCTTCGGGTTCCCGCTGCAAACTGGTCGAATCACGCGCATCAAACCCTGCCATGACATTCAATAAAAACGCCAGATCCTCGGCTGATTTGGCCATTGGCCCTGCTTGATCCAAACTGGAAGCAAACGCAATCATGCCATAGCGAGAAACCAATCCATATGTAGGTTTGATACCAGAAATACCGCACAGTGCTGCCGGCTGGCGTATGGAACCACCCGTATCCGTAGCCGTCGCAGCAGGTGCCATACGCGCAGCCACTGCGCATGCAGAGCCTCCAGAACTACCCCCGGGGACGGCTGCAATATCCCAAGGATTTTTGACGGACCCATAGTATGAAGTTTCGTTACTGGATCCCATAGCGAATTCATCCATGTTGGTTTTGCCGATATTAACGGCACCTACTTGATTGAAGCGCTCAATTACAGTCGCATCATAGGGAGAGATAAAATTCGAAAGCATTTTGGACCCGCACGTCGTCAACCACCCCTTGGCACAGAAAATATCTTTTTGTGCAACAGGTATTCCCGTGAGAGGATAAGCTTGTCCTGATGCAATCATTTTGTCAGCAATTTGTGCCTGAGCAAGACTCATCTCTTCATTGAGGGTAATAAAAGCATTCAAATCTTGATTAAGCGCCTTAATGCGTTTAAGAAACGCTTTAGTCAGTTCTAAGCTGGAAATTTTTCTTTCTGCAAGTTGTGCAGCGAGCTGCTTGAGGCTAGCGTTCAACATGAGGATTCAAAAATGGTGAATTACAAAAAATAAACTGGAAAGGGGCAATGCGCTTAAGCTCTACTCAATCACTTTAGGAACTAAATAAAGTCCTGCTTCCACCTGTGGCGCGATAGATTGAAATAGCATATGTTGGTCAGATTCAGTAACGACATCTTCACGCAACCGTTGTATCATATCTTGCGCATGACTCATTGGCTCAATATCGGCTGTATCCACAGTCTGCATCTGTTCGATTAAATCAAAAATACCAGATAATTGCATAAGTGCTTGTTGTGCTTCATCCTCACTAATTTCAATACGAGCGAGATTGGCTACACGTTTTACATCATCTAATGATAGAGTCATTTACTGTCAAGAGCTTTATATTTAAATACGTAATAGAGTATCATGACATGTCTGATGAGCGCATACTTTTTGCACATCCACAGTACTTCAATCACTTCTTTTTTTACTGAATCTGTCATCATTAATGGAATTTCGCCATCATGTTTAACCTCCTGAACAATAACTTTTTAGGAAATTATTTCTCAACGGATATGGCAGTTGATTTAGGCACAGCCAATACACTGATTCATGTTCGTGGTCATGGTATCGTATTGAACGAACCATCAGTCGTTGCAATTAGGCAAGAAGGCGGATCCAGCGGCAAGAAAGTTATCCAGCAAGTTGGGCTTGCAGCAAAGCAAATGCTGGGACGCACACCTGGCAACATTACTGCCATTCGCCCTATGAAGGACGGCGTAATTGCCGATTTCACCGTAACTGAGCAGATGCTGAAACAGTTCATTAGAAAAGTAAATCCTCCGCGTCTGTTTTCTGCTAATCCACGCATTGTGATTTCTGTTCCTTGTGGCTCAACTCAAGTAGAACGACGTGCGATTCGCGAAGCCGCCTTTGGAGCAGGCGCACGTAAAGTAGAACTCATAGAAGAGCCGATGGCCGCTGCCATTGGGGCCGATTTACCGGTTGAGACGCCCACGGGATCCATGGTGGTTGACATCGGAGGCGGCACGACTGAAGTTGCGGTGATTTCTCTGGGAGGCGTTGTTTATTCAAATTCTGTACGGGTGGGAGGGGACAAATTTGATGAAGCGATTATCAATTATATTCGTCGCAATTACGGCATGATGATCGGGGAAGCCACTGCTGAGATCATCAAGACACAAATAGGCTCGGCTTACCCAGGAACGGAAGTACGTGAAATCGAGATCATAGGGCGTAATCTGGCAGAAGGCATTCCGCGCAGTTTCACAATTTCCAGTAATGAAATTCTGGAAGCATTGTCCGAGCCATTGAACAATATTGTCAGCGGGGTTAAAACCGCCCTGGAACATACCCCTCCGGAGCTTGGATCGGACATTGCTGCAATGGGGATGGTCATGACAGGGGGCGGCGCATTACTGCGTGATATTGATCGTCTATTAATGGAAGAAACAGGCTTATCGGTCATTATTGCAGACGATCCGCTCACTTGCGTAGTACGGGGTGCTGGCATCGCGCTTGAAAATATTGATCGATCCATCGGGATTTTTGCTCACGAATTTTGATCTGATTTCAATCAGTTACCATGGGTTATTCAAATAAATAACTCAGTAACGAAATTTTAAATTTAAAATGCGATGGAGACAGTTCCACAATTTTTCAGAGCTGGTCCGAGTCCACAGGTACGCTTATTTTTTTTTGTATTATTATCCATCCTCCTGATGGTAATGGATACCCGCTTTAATTCCTTTTCTGAAATACGTCAGACTGTTGGCATGATCATCTATCCTCTGCAAAGGCTCGCACATATACCAACAGCCTTATATGATCAGGCAGGAGAGCTCATAAATGATTTTCGGTTGACAAAAGAAATTGCTTCTCTCAGACAGCAATATTTCTTTAACCAACAAAAACTCTTCCGGCTACAAATGCTAGAAGAAGAAAATGCCCAATTGCGCGCATTGCTGGGTGCTGCCCGGCAAACAGAAGCCAAGGCGATCATGGCAGAAATTTTATATGTTCCACGCGATCCCTTTAATCGTAAGGTAACCCTCAATAAGGGAAGTTTTAGTGAGATCGAAGCAGGTCAGGTAGTCGTAGATAATTTGGGGGTCATCGGACAAATAACACAAGTTCACCCCTGGTTATCCGAAGTCACACTCATCACTGATAAAGATCATGCTGTTCCTGTACAGGTTGCCCGTAATGGCTTACGCTCAATCGTTTCTGGTGCTGGCAAAAATAATGAGTTAGAGCTACGCTATTTATCGGTCAACGCGGATATCCAAAAAGGCGATTTACTTATTACCTCCGGGATTGGAGGTGTCTATCCGCCCGGTCTACCTGTAGCGCGAGTAGAAAATATTGAGCATGATCGCTCACGTGGTTTTGCGCACATCAAGTGCACTCCTATCGCGGGTGTGAATAGAAGCAGACAGGTATTGATACTTTCCTTATCATCACCCGCGCCCAAGCAACCTGAAGAAGAGCCGAGAAGCGCCGCTCCGCAAGAAAAGCAAAGGAGAAGCCGTGTCCAATGATTATCTTGGCCAGGAGCTCCCGCTGGAAGCAAAAAGCAGCTTCATCTTTTTCAGCCTGTTGATTGCGCTATTATTCAACCTACTGCCCCTACAAGAAATCATCTTGTTACTTCGTCCGGATTTTGTCGCGATTACGCTACTCTATTGGAGTGTTAACCACCCGCAGCGTATTGGAATGAGTCTTGCTTTTATTGCTGGTTTAGTCATGGATGTCAGCAATAGCAGTATTTTGGGTCAGCATGCATTGGCTTATTGCCTGATCACATTCTTTGGGATGATACTGCATCGACGCCTACGATTATTCAATGTCTTTCAACAAGCACCTCAAATTCTCTGGATGCTGCTCATAACTCAGTTTGCTGTATTTCTAACGGGTATGCTAGGAGGCACTTATTTCCTCGACTGGTATTACTTTTTACCTAGTGTTACAGGCGCATTATTGTGGCCAGTGATTTCATTCTTGTTGGGCATCCCTCAAAAACCGAAAAGTGATCCTAACGAACTATGAATTATGGAGTTGAGCTTCGTAATCATTTGCGTGAATTACGTCATTTCCATATCAGGCTTACGATCAGCGCAGGCTTTGTCGTACTGTTATTTTGCCTACTGCTTACTCGTTTTTTTTATCTGCAGGCACTCCGGGGAGAACACTACACTACCCTGGCAGAAGCTAATCGAATAGCCATTATGCCACTCGTTCCCAATAGAGGTCTGATTTATGATCGCAATGGAGCAATACTTGCACAGAACCATACGACTTATGCCCTGGAAATTGTACCGAATAAAGTTGCCAGCCTGGAATCAGCCATAGATGAATTAGCGACCGTAATTGAAATCACACCGGAAGATCGTCAACGATTCAATAAACTGAGGCGGGAGAGCACGCGCTTTAAAAGTTTACCCATTCGAACTCGTTTATCAGATACTGAAGTAGCCAGCTTCGCAGCAAATCGCTACCGATTTCCTGGAATGGAAATTAAAGCACGGTTACTTCGTCATTATCCTCACGCCGAACTTTTATCCCATGTCATTGGATATATTGGCCGTATCAATGATAAGGATCTCGAGCAACTCGAAAACAATAATGAGCTAGAAAATTACCGAGGTTCCCTTCATATCGGAAGAATAGGCATTGAACAAAGTTATGAGAAAGAATTACACGGAATAACCGGCTTTGAACAAGTCGAAACAGATGTAGCAGGCCGGTACGTACGAACATTATCCCGCACCCCACCTGTAGCTGGTAATGATTTAGTTCTCTCTCTTGATATCAAATTACAGCAAGCAGCAGAGCGCGCATTCGGTGATTATCGGGGGGCATTAGTAGCGATGGATCCAACAAATGGTGAAATCCTCGCTTTTGTCAGCAAGCCGGGGTTTGATCCCAATCTATTTGTAGATGGTATCGATCACTTGAACTGGCGTTTACTCAATGAATCTATAGACAGACCTCTCAATAATCGTGCACTTCGAGGAATATATCCACCTGGCTCTACCTTTAAGCCTTTCATGGCGTTAGCTGGATTAGAATTAGGCAAGCGCACGTCCGAGTATTCGATTAATGATCCAGGTTACTTTAGCCTGCCCGGTAGTCAACACCGCTTCCGGGACTGGAAACCAAGTGGGCATGGCCGGGTAAATCTGCACAAATCACTCGTTATTTCCTGTGATACGTACTATTACACCCTTGCAAACGATCTAGGAATAAACAATATTTTCAGCTTTATCAGTCAGTTTGGATTTGGCAGAAAAACCGAGGTTGATATTCCAGGTGAAGTGGCTGGACTCCTTCCCTCACCTGAGTGGAAAATGAAGCGTTTTAAGCAAAACTGGTTCCCTGGTGACACGATTTCCGTTGGGATCGGTCAAGGCTATAATCTGGCCACACCCCTTCAACTGACTTTCGCCACCATGATTCTTGCCAACAAGGGCACAGCTTATCGTCCGCATTTTGTGAAACAGATTCAAGATAACAAAATAGGCCAATTATTTGAGAATAAAGCCAATCAGATGCATACGCTAGATTTAAAAAAAGAAAATTTGAAACACGTCAACAATGCACTAGCTGATGTAACACGCCCTGGTGGAACAGCAGCACGAGCAGGTGCAAATGCTGCTTATACTTTTGCCGGAAAAACAGGCACCTCACAAGTCATTAATATTAAACAAGGCGAACGCTATATTGCCAGCAAAATACAGGAACGCCACCGTGACCATGCGCTATTTACAGCTTATGCGCCAGCAGAGAATCCAAAAATTGTGATGACGGTGCTAGTTGAAAACGGTGGCTCTGGCGGCTCGACTGCTGCACCTATTGCACGGCAGATATTGGATTATTTCTTTCTTGGAAAAACACCTGAGCCCATACTTGCTGAAAAAGCAAATAATCGATCGCATTAGAAATGTAACAGATAATTAATACGTTAACTTAAAGCTATTGCTTCTTTGACACATCGTTACCGTCGATCAACCATAATGGGTATTGGTAATTAAGTTGTTATGATTGAATTCAAGCGCCTATGGCATTATCTCACACGCTATATCGATAACTTCTTGTTAGGCGGGATCTTTTTATTGATGCTGGTTGGACTAATCGTACTCTATAGCGCGAGCGGAGGAAATTTAGGCCGGGTTAGCAGCCAAATATTAAATATGATCGTAGCGCTCATAATTATGTGGTTGGTAGCCAATATTCCCCTTCAGCAAATTATGCGCCTTGCCTTACCATTGTACATAATAGGGATCGCTCTATTGATTGGTGTTGCCCTGTTTGGTGAGATACATAATGGCGCACGACGCTGGCTAAACATAGGAATCACAAGGATTCAACCTTCCGAGCTGTTAAAAATAGCTGTTCCCCTCATGATGGCCTGGTATTTTGATAAATCCGAAATAACCCTGCGTTTACGCGATTATGCCGGCGCTACCTTGATTCTATTATTACCCGTATTACTGATTGCTCGTCAACCTGACTTGGGAACAGCCTTATTGATTACAACGAGCGGTTTTTATGTCCTTTATTTTGCGGGTTTATCCTGGCGGGTGATGGCTGGTTTGTTAGCTACTGCTGCAAGTGTATTACCATTATTCTGGTCATTAGCAATGCATGACTATCAGCGTAAGCGCATTTTAACCATGCTTGATCCTTCTCAAGATCCGTTAGGGGCAGGTTACCACACTATACAAGCCAGCATTGCCATCGGCTCCGGAGGCATTACCGGAAAAGGATGGCAAAAAGGAACACAATCCCAGCTGGATTTTTTACCCGAACAAAGTACCGATTTTATTTTTGCAGTATTCTCGGAGGAATTTGGTTTAATCGGCAATGGTTTGTTATTATTATTGTATCTAGTCGTCATCGGGCGTTGTATGATCATTACGGCCAATGCACCGACACAGTTTACCCGCCTCGTTGCCGGCTCGATCACATTGACTTTCTTTACCTATGTTTTCGTCAACATGGGGATGGTCAGTGGAATCCTGCCTGTAGTAGGTGTGCCCCTTCCATTGATCAGCTTTGGAGGAACATCTCTAGTAACGATGCTACTGGGCTTTGGTATTTTGATGAGTATACAAACACACCCTAAACTGGTAAAAACATAAGGATGGTATACCCATGTTTACAAATACACCTCATTCATTTTCTACTTTCTGGACATCTTGTCTTACTCCTCTCCTATCCATTATTGCGCTGATCACGTTAGTAGCTTGTAGTGGCACATCTAAGTATGCCGGGTCGCAAGAAAAAAGCGCGGCTACAGTCTCAACGGTCTCTGCAAGAACCAAAGGAGGAGGTTATTATCTTGATGATGGCCCACCTGACAACCCACCGTCCAATCTAGACTCTATTCCCAATGCCATTCCACGCATCGAAACCTTAAGGTCAGCCAATATGCGCCCCTATGTTGCATTGGGCCAAACATTTACACCCATGACATCACTCGCCCCTCACAAAGAGCAAGGTATCGCCTCTTGGTATGGGCGTCGCTACCACGGTAAACAAACTGCTTCTGGAGAAGTGTACGACATGTATGCCATGACGGCCGCTCATCCAACTTTACCCATTCCAAGTTATGCTCGGGTTACTAACCTTAATAATGGCAAATCGGTGATCGTTCGCGTTAATGATCGAGGTCCTTTCTTGGCAAATAGAGTCATTGATCTTTCCTATACTGCAGCATACAAACTGGACGTCCTCGCAAATGGAAGTACTCCAGTGGTAGTTGAAACGATCATTCCAGGTGTCGCATCGTCTTCCCAAGTAAAAAAAACCGTATCTATACAACCACCTAATACACAAAGCAATAGAATCTACCTGCAACTTGCCGCATTTGGTTCTGCCAGTAATGCCCACAGCTTTCTTTCACAAATACGGGCAGAACTGCCATCCATCACTCATAAGACTGACATCACCAATGAAGGTGGTCTATACAAAATCCATATTGGACCCTATTTCAGTCAGGTAGCTGCCAGAAAAACTGCTGACGAAATCGCGCAACGCATCGCTGTCAAACCGATATTAACAATGCGTTAACAGCTGATCGCGCACACTGTGCTAGAGTCTGTGTTCAGCGCGCATGCCAGTAGCGACGGTTAATCTCACGCCAGCTGCCAACCGAAATGCCATTATCTTTAAACTTCAGCAATATTGCTCCATCACGATCACTGTGCATCAGTTGACTTCCCAGCGCACGGTAGCGCTCAACGACTTCCTTACTGGGATGCCCAAAGTGATTACGATAGCCAACAGTGAATAGGGTAAGCCTGGGGTTGACCTGTCGTATAAAAGCTTCTGTCGAAGAAGTCTTGCTACCATGATGAGGTGCGATCAGAACCGTTGAGCGAAGCTGCTGGCTCGCGCGCGCAAGCAAGGCCTGCTCTGAACTCTTCTCAATATCGGCTGGCAATAGCACACTTCCATGATGTGTAGTAATTTTCAGTACGCAGCTGGATTCATTGGTTTTTCGCCTATTGAGATCATAGTTTTGTACTGAAGGATGTAACAATTCAAAATGAACATCATCCCATTGCCATGATTCGCCCGCAAAGCATTTCCTCCCATTCTTAGCAGCTTGCTGGATAGGATGATCAGCATTCAATGATGATAACAATAACTTCACGGGCATTGCTTCTGACACAGACAAAGCACCACCGCTGTGATCTAAGTCTGCATGGGATATCATCATAAGATCAAGTTGACTGATTCCTTCACCGCGTAAAAATGGCACAATAATCCGCTCTCCGCTATCGGTTTCTCCAAAACTGGGTCCCGTATCGTATAACAGCGCATGATGCTCGGTACGCGCCACCACTGCTAACCCCTGGCCGACATCCAGCACAGTCAACCACAACTCGCCAACTCCTGGTTTGGGTGGGGAAACTACAAATAGCGGCAGCAATGCCACCACTCCCAGCCATCGCGCAGGAAAGCCCGAGAAAACGCCCAAACCTGAGCCAGCTGGCAGAAACAACCAAACGATACCTGCTATACCGGCAATCACCGTCCATAAGGGAGGAGTATGCTGCTGCCAGACAACCTGGGAAGCTTCGCTTAGCCATTTCAGCAGCGCCATGCCGCCGCTTAATATTTCATGGGCGGGTAATAGCAAAAAATCAAGAAACGGCACAATTGCAAGTAGCGTCAGCGGAACCACCGCTAGGCTCACTAATGGAATAGCAATTGCATTCGCTATCGGTGCGATCAGCGACACTTGCTGGAACATCACTAGCAGTAAAGGACTCAACCCCAGTGTAATTACCCATTGCACACGGATCCAACTGATTATTGCGCTCATTTTGCCAATACGAGCAAAGGTTACTAACGTGATCAGCGCTATCGCACCAAACGATAGCCAGAAACCGGGTGAGATCACTGCCCATGGATCAAATACCACTACGATCAATAACGCCCATACGAGCACAGCGGGCGGCGATACCCTACGATCACTCCAGAGCGCAATGGCCATGATTGCCAGCATCAGAAATGTCCGTCTAGTGGGAACTGAGAAACCGGCTAGTAATGCATAGCACAGTGCCGCCAAGAGACCTGCGGCAACAGCCATTTTGCGCGCTGGCAGTAAGAAGGATAACCGAGGGCATCGACGCCAGAACCAATAGACCAGTGAAAAAACCATACCTGATACCATTGTCACATGAAGCCCCGAGATAGACATAAGATGATTGGTGCCAGTACGTGTGAAAATCTGCCACTGCTCGCGGGGGATAGCATGCTGCTCCCCTACTGCCAAGGCAATTTGAATGCCTGCATAGGGATGATCAGCTAAAACATGTGTAAACCGTGTGTGAATCTGCTGACGGGTATGCTCAATCAAATATTTAGGATAGTTAACCCACTCATCCAAACGCACATTATTTTCTGATATGCGAACATAGCCCATAGCACGGATATTGCGTTCTATGGCTTTTGCCTCAAAATCGGAGCCATGGGGATTGGCGTTGCCATGGGGGCGCTTTAGCCGTACGGTCAGTCGCCAGCGCTCACCAGCATTGACCTTAGGAAGCACGGATTTGCTGACTTCCTCAAATCTCTCACACATTTTGTACCAAGTCAGCATGATATGCGCGGGCACCTCTGCCTCTGACGTTAGCACTTGCTCTACATCAAACCGGAAGCGCACACTTCGATCCGTCACTTGCGGCAATTCCGCGATGACACCTATCAGCTCGATATCGCGGCTTTCCCATTCATAAGGTAAAGTATCTGCCATACGCCAGTGAGCAAACATCGCTGCCCAGAAAAAACCCAATCCAAGAAAAAAACCAAATAACAGAATTTTTCGGATTGCGACAAATGCATTCGGATAAAAGTAAGCGTAAAAAAATAACAGTATCGCAGCAGGCAGTAACGCTACTGCCCATTGTATTCCAGGCAATTCAGCCTGTAGCTGCAATAAACAAGAACCGAATACAAAGGCAAGACTGTAGGTTTGTGTCAGCAATTTTTGCGATTACCAAATGAAAGGCGCACTGTTGATTCTTGCAATGAACAAATTGCAGATATGAAAGAATCATTGCTGTTTATATACGACGGGAAAATTCAGAGACTGAGGAAATTAATAAATTCACAAAATGGGAAGGCGTATGTAGATAAATCCTGAAATGGCAAGCTTATTTATTCAAAGACGTTACTGCCTGCCGATTAACGTTAACGCAAAATGATCATTTACGGTTAAAATGTCACATTTAATTCTAGAGAGATTAATTATGTATCGTATCGCCCCGAGCATTCTATCGGCAAATTTCGCCAAACTAGGCGAAGAAATCACCAACGTCCTGGATTCAGGCGCAGATATCATTCACTTTGATGTCATGGATAACCATTACGTCCCTAATTTGACTATCGGCCCTCTGGTGTGTGAAGCGATACGCCCTTTAACCCAAGCAGTGATTGACGTGCATTTGATGGTTGAGCCCGTGGATCGTATCATTCCTGATTTTGCCAAAGCAGGCGCCAATATCATTTCTTTCCACCCGGAGGCTTCCAGGCATATCGACCGTACCATCGGTTTGATCAAGGAACAAGGATGCAAAGCAGGCTTGGTCTTTAATCCGGCTACTCCTCTTGGCTATCTTGACCATGTTCTGGATAAACTAGATTTAATCTTGATCATGTCTGTCAATCCCGGTTTTGGTGGACAAAAATTCATCCCTGAAGCACTCAATAAATTAACAGCGGTCCGCAAACGTATCGATGCAAGCGGCAAAGACATTCTGCTGGAAATTGATGGAGGTGTAAAAGTCGATAATATCGCTGAAATCGCGCGCGCGGGTGCGGATACCTTTGTTGCGGGATCGGCTATTTATGGCGCTGGCAAAGACAGTGACCCACATCGCTATGATACGATTATCTCGGCAATGCGAGCAGAGCTAGCAAAAGTTTAGTAATGGTTGTTTTTACCTTTTTATTACCCATCACCTGAACAAAAATAAATGAATCAGAATAGTTTGCAATGTGCTTGCCGTACAACAGAAATTGAGTTTCCTATCCAGATTAAAGCCGTTGTCATCGATCTGGATGGTACGCTGCTTGATACCGCAACAGATCTCGCCTTTGCCGCGAATAAGATGCTACAGGAACTAGGCAAACCAGAATTACCGCTCGCTACCATCCAATCCTTCATAGGAAAGGGTATTCAGAAACTGGTGAAACGTTCGCTAACGAATAGCCTAGAAGATGAGCCAGATCTTGAATTATTCAGCAAAGCTTTGCCTATTTATGAGCGAAATTATGGTGAACATCTGTATACCCATACTCGTCCCTATCCCGGGGTTATCGAGGGATTGAATGCACTCAAGGAGGATGGGTTTCAGTTAGCCTGTATTACCAATAAAGCTGAAGCATTTACCTTGCCACTGCTACGTGCAACTAACCTGCTGAGTTATTTTGAGATCGTATTGTCAGGTGACAGTTTGCCCAAAAAGAAACCAGACCCCATGCCCTTGCTGCATGCCTGCAAGCACTTTCAAATTGAACCGTGTGAATTGCTGTTAATTGGCGACTCACTCAATGACACGATTGCAGCACGTGCGGCGGGATGCAATATCTTCTGCGTGCCCTATGGTTATAATGAAGGGCGGGATGCGCATGAACTGGATTGCGATGCAATTATTTCTTCACTGCTTGAAGCAACGAAATTAATCAAAAAAATAAATTAGTTTCAGTTACAAAAGAGCGTCGAAGAATTTTTCATAACGGTCACGCTGCACTGCATTGCGAATAAGCATCCTGCTCGATGAACACATTAATAAGTATCCTATCGCCAAGCTACTCTCTGATTTCTTTCTTTTTGAAGAGGTGAGTGTGTGACTCAAAGTGAATTCAACGACCTGGCAGTCCAGGGTTACAACCGCATTCCCCTGGTGCTGGAAACTTTTGCTGATCTTGATACACCGCTTTCAGTTTATCTCAAGCTCGCCAATCAGCCCTATTCCTATTTGTTGGAATCGGTACTGGGGGGTGAACGTTTTGGGCGTTATTCCGTTATCGGGTTGCCTGCAAAGACACGCATAGAAGCATATGGTAATGATGTCACTATCATCAAGGATTCCAGTTCTAAGAAAATCAATGTCGGGAATGTACTAGACTTTATCGAATCCTATCTTGCTGATTTTAGAATTGCACCGTATGAGGGTCTACCTCGCTTCTGCGGAGGGCTGGTAGGCTATTTTGCCTATGATACAGTACGTTATATCGAACCAAGACTGGCCGGTCATGCCCGACCCGATACCTTGCATACACCGGATGTACTGCTATTGCTGTCCGAAGAGTTGGTTGTAGTAGACAATCTTTCTGGAAAACTTTATCTCATCATCTATATCAATCCAGATTCGGACAACGCTTACCAGACCGGAAAAAATCGGCTCAAAGAGCTACTGAGCAAGCTACGGCAACCTTTAACCATTCCGGTTGAAAAACCAAGCAATTCAAGCACTGCCGTTTGTGAATTTAGTGAAGCTGACTTCATCGCAGCCGTAGAACGCGCTAAACAATATATCGTTGATGGCGACATCATGCAGGTCGTCCTTTCACAACGCACCAGCAAACCTTATTCAGCCTCCCCGCTTGCGCTCTATCGCGCACTGCGTAGCCTCAACCCCTCTCCCTATATGTTTTATTATCATCTGGATCATTTTCATATCGTCGGGGCTTCACCTGAAATCCTGGTACGACTTGAAAATGACATGGTAACGGCACGCCCAATTGCCGGGACACGCCCCCGCGGCAAGAATATGCAGGAGGATTCAGCGTTAGCGACTGATTTACTGGCTGACCCCAAAGAATGTGCCGAACATGTCATGCTGATGGATTTAGGGCGCAATGATATCGGGCGTGTTGCCCAAACCGGTACAGTCAAAGTGACCGAAAACATGAAAATCGAGCACTACTCCCATGTCATGCATATTGTTTCCAACGTGGAAGGTAAACTCAAGCCAGGCCTAAATGCGATCGACGTATTACGCGCCACTTTCCCGGCAGGCACAGTCAGTGGCGCACCCAAGGTCAGAGCAATGGAAATTATCGATGAACTGGAGATCTCCAAGCGCGGAATTTACGCAGGTGCAGTCGGTTACCTGAGCTTCAATGGCGATATGGATCTGGCTATTGCGATCCGTACCGGTGTGATCAAAGATGGCAAGCTGCATGTCCAGGCAGGCGCCGGTATTGTTGCTGACTCTGTACCTCTTAACGAATGGATCGAGACACAAAACAAAGCCAAAGCTTTATTGCGTGCTGCTGAGATCGCTGAGAGCGGACTGGACAGCAAAATTGAATAAGCACCGCGCTTTAACCAGATCGCTCATTAGTGTTCTGAATATAACTCAGTTTTTTCACAACTTGCTTCATTAACTAGTAGTAGACCGTTCCAGCATAACGGTTACAGAAAACGCCGTTCGGCCTGAGCCTGTCGAGGGCCATAACAGTTGTTAGCGATTTGACAAGCTCACCGAGAACGTAATGGTTTTACTGGAACGATCCACTAGTAGTTCGTTCCGTCAATACAGTTACACATTAAACTACGCCGAGGTTGAACTTATTCCAACGGAACACGACGGGTGAAGCGTTAATCTCGTCAATGCCCTTCAGAATTCGTGCCTTTAGTTCATCAATGGAGCTTACGCGGATGTGGCGCAGAAAGGTTCTGGCCATCTTCGAGATGGCGCACTTGATCAGGTTGAGCCAAGAGCCATGCTTGGGGGTATGGACATACTCGAAGCGCCCCGGGCGGGTAGAGTTCATCGAGTTGCTTGAGCAACGCGATGAACTCCGCGCTACGATGACGGTCTGCCACATTGGCAAAGATATGCCCCGAATGCAGATCAATTCCGGCCAGTATCGACACAGTGCCATGTCGACTATATTCATGGTCGCGCCCAACGGCTGAATGTTTTCCGGGAATGGGTGGCAGTCGGGTGTGGTTAGTCCGATGGCTTGAACACCAGGTTTTTCATCGACGCTGACGGTATAGATGGGTTCAGGCCGTCCGTCATGAACCGCGCCTTCGCGATAGATCGAAACGTCCTAGTAAACCAGCAGGACTTCCTGCATCTTGCGGTCAAAATCCGGATCCCGTTTTTCCAGGTAGTAGCGAATCTTGTAGGGCTTGATTTCGTTCTCATCGAGAATGCGCCAGACGGGGGAAAGTCCGCCGCCTCAGCGCACTCAGATACAAAGCGCGCTAAGCCGGAGATCGTCCACAGTTCCGCCGCCAAGCCATAATCTTTTGGCTTAGTGCAGGCGATGCTCGCTACCCAGGCGCGGGCTTCATCGCTAATCTCAGGTTTGTGCGGGCGGTGATAGGTATCCTTCAATCCCATCTGCACACCTGCCGCCAGCGCCTTGTCGATACATCGGTAGATCACCAGGCGACCGACCCCAATTTACCGTTGCAGGCCAGTAATAGAGATACCATCAGCACAACCGATCAGTATCTTGGCGCGTTCAATCTCGCACGCCGGTGCTGTTCTTGATCTGGATAACTCCTTCAGCATCTTCTTTTGATCCTCCGCCAACACCAGCGCTGTGCACGTTTCGTTTTCCCCGCCATGGTCACCTCCGTCAAGAGTTGCATGATGTATAAGAACCATGGCTATTATAAATCAATCCGTAATGCTAATGCTGAAACGAACTACTAGTAGTTACTAGGAGAGTAAATAAAAAACAGATATAAAATGATTTATTTACAAGATTTTATATATTCTCTAAATTATGATTTCTATCGAAAACTAGAATTACTGAAGCCTAAACCTCTGTTGAGAGTCAATTTGGAGAAACTTTACTCATTACATATCGAAACTTACCAGATTTTTCCTTAGGAATTTCTGCTACTTCTTCAATAATAATTTCTACATTCTGGCCCAATCTTGATTGAAATTTATGTTTTATCATTTCGCTAATAGTAGGATCTAATCCAATTTCGCTTACGACCCATACACGAGTAAGATTCAGACTTTCTTGTATGATTTTGAATGCGCTGATCTGTGGTAAATTCCTCAAAATATAAATTAACGCTAAACCATGCATGACAGTACCATTTTGCGCCATTACAAAATCAGTACTACGCCCTTGAATTTCTCTTAATAAAGGAAGTCCTCTCCCACAGCTACACAATTTGTCATCTAGTGAACCTATATCACCTGTACGATAGCGGATAAATGGAAAGTCGCTACTCGCAAGATGCGTAATTACTATCTCGCCAGACTGTCCTGGAGGCAGAGGGATGCCGTGGTGATCAGTGATTTCAACGATAATATCTTCAGCAGTAATATGCATATTTCCTACTGGGCATTCATGCGCAATAAAACCCGCATCACGCCCCCCATAGCCATTTGCAACAGAACAACCAAAGACTTTACTGATTTGCTGACGTTGATCATCGTATAGTCGTTCGGAGGTAACAAAAGCAACTCGAATACCCAGATTATCCATTTGCATACCTATTTTTTCAGCATGGCCTGCAATATGGGCCAGCGCTGATGGGTAGCCAAAAAGCATTCTTGGTCGTTGAGACTGAATTTCTTTCAGAAATATATTCAGCTTTTGCTCGGACATTTCAAATGCAGGTAATAGCTTGCTCCGAAACAAGCGGTCACGCAAAACACGTATGCTGTCTTGTGCATCTAGTTCTATAGGAGATCCCCAGACAACAATCTCTGGATCACCGATATCCACATCCCACCAGCGAGTTGCACGCCATTTTGCAGCGACATCATGACTAATACGCTCGTTACCTATATAAAAAACCAGTGGCTCACCACTTGAACCTCCGGTATTAAAACGAGCTAATTTCTGTGCTTTAATTGATTTAAATGCATCTATGTTGTTGCGAATCTTTGCTTTATCAAGTAAAGGCAGATGTTTTAAATCAGCGAGAGAGTTGATTTCAGTTGGGTTAAAACCTATTTCAGCAAATAAACCGTGATAATAAGGAACATTTGCTTGAGCATAAAAAAGTAATCGGCGCAACCGAGTAAATTGGAACTGTTCGATTTGCTGTCTTGGCCACCACTGTGATATTTCCAATTGTTTGCGTACAGAAACGCTATTATGGCACTTAAGATATTCATGAATAGGAAAAAATAGACTGGATACCAGTAACGTATAAAAACTCTTTCTCTCGTTATAGTTAGAATTCATTCTTTATCTAATTGAATGATTTAGCTAGAACCTGTTCATAAACGCTCAATAAACGATTCTGCACATTGCGCCAAGCATATTGCTGCACAGTTATGAGACCTGCTTCAGCAATTTTCCTTGCTTTGATAGGGTCATTGAGTAAAGTCAGAATAGCGCGAGACATTGCTATTGGATCTCGAGGAGGAATCAGTAACGCTGTTTTATCATGGGCTACTAGATAGGGGATACCTCCAACATTGGTACTCACTACCGGTACTCCACAGGCTAAAGCTTCTAGAATCGAAATGGGCATGTTGTCAACTAAACTTGGATTGACCATTACATCTGCGCTACGATAAAGACTAATAATAGCCTCATTATCAACTCGGCCAGTGAATGTTACCGCATCCACTAATCCAAGCTCTCTTACCAATGCATTAAGTACTAATTCTTCAGGCCCCGAACCGGCTATTGTCAATCTTGCATCAGAAAAAACCCTTCTAACTTGATAGAAAGCCCGTATAGCTGTGGCATTGTCATATATTGCCTCTAAGTTACGTGTCAGAATGATATGAGGTGCTTTTGCAATCTTCTGATTCCTTTTGTCAGTTTGTTCTGAGAAGCGATCGAGATTAATAATATTAGGTACAATAATCGTTGCAAATCCTCTTCTCTTAAATATTTCTTCAAGAAAATCGGATGGCACGATGATTGCAGCAGTCAATTCCAGACTAGGCTTAACCCAGAAAAAAGATTTTTCAAAAAAAGCTTCTGCTTCTCCACCTCGATAATTAATTACAGCAGGCTTTTTTTTAATTCGTGCGATCCAGATGACTGGTGCAGCATAGAGATGCCATGACCAGCCGGAATTAGCCATAACATGAAATAATTGTACTGTATCCGCTGAGCGCCAGAGGTTAATTAAGTAAGGTATCAGTCGAAAAAGAGCTCGAATCCCTTTGATCTTGTTTATCCATTCAGGATAATAGGGAGAGTTTACTTGGATGAGTTTGATCTGAGCGCCTTCCTGACGTAGTAATCTGGCTAATTGCTCAGTTTGATTTGCCATTCCACCCGAAGGGGGCGGCAAAGGGCCTACTAGTCCAATATACAATTCAGAAACCTTCAATCGGTTTTCCTTGGTTCGCTATAAGTTGTTTATAAACAGCTTTGTATTTTGCGACACTGACTTGCCAATTACGCTCTGTTTCTACAAAGAGACGCCCTGCTCTACGTAAATTAGGCCATTGATGGGGTGAATTCAAAAGATTATTTACCTTTTCTGCAAGTGATTGAGTATCACCCGCTTTGAACAGTATTCCTGTTTCCCCATCTCGAATGAGTTCTAAATGTCCACCCACATCGGAAGCAATCAATAGCCGACCCTGCGCCATGGCCTCCAAAGGTTTGAGTGGTGTTACCAAATCTGTTAAACGCATAGATAAGCGAGGATAAATTAATATTTCAATCAAGTCATAGTAATCTTTTACTTGATCATGAGGCACGCGCCCAGTGAAAATGACTTTATCCTGAATACCAAGATCTTTAGCAAGTTGTCTCAGATGAGCGTCTTGTGGTCCTCCTCCTACCAGCAATATACGCAAATTAGAATGTATCGGTAACATAATCGGCAAGGCGCGCAACAAAATTTCAAGTCCTTCATACGCATAAAACGATCCAATGAACCCAATTACGCGCTTATCCTGCAGACCAAGTTGAATTTTAAGCGTTCTATCTGTTTCATTACCGATTGAGAATTTCTCGATATCAACCGCATTAGGAATAGTAGTAATTTTTTTGGCTGCAATACCTCGCCTTACAATATCATTGCGCAACCCATCACAAATAGTTGTAATTGCGTCGACTCGGCGTAATGCATAGTTCTCAAGAGCGCGCGTCAAGCGATAACGCAATCCCCACTCCCGGCTAGTACCATGATTGGCCGCGGCATCTTCCCAGAACGCTCTTACTTCATAAACTACAGGGATACCCAATCTTTGCCCAACACGAATAGCAGGAATAGCATTAAGTACCGGAGAATGTGCATGCAAAATATCAGGTTTAACAATTTTAGCAACTTCATCCAGCCGTTGAGTCAAATTATTGATAACTGAGATTTGATTCAGAACAGGTAGTTTATTAATAACACCGGAGATGTTAGGTGTGCGGTAAAAATGCCAATCATCAATTTTTTCTTCGAATAGTTTTGAGATACCATGCTTTGCACTTGTTAGATGAAAAGTTTCCCAGCCTAGTGCGTGTTGTGCTTTTAAAATGGACAGAGTTCGAAAAGTGTAGCCGCTATGTAGCGGAATGGAATGATCAAGTATATGTAGAATACGCATCTTTTATTAGCGGCTTCTTAATGAAATTAGTAAATAGCTACCTAGTTATGTGAAGTGACTTTCATCAACTGCACAGCCTGATAGTAGAAATAAGCTCTGACAGGGCTGGCTAATCAAGCTCAGGCAGCTTGATGAATTATCTGGTATTGAATAGTAGACCTCATTGGAGGTCTGGTGATCAAGATTTTGATGAAAACGCTCCTGATTGTACCAGTCAAACCACTGAGTCAAACTTTGCCTCACCTCATTTAAGTCATTGAATGCTTTGGTGTATAAGAGCACATACTTTACTGTACGCCATAGCCGCTCAACAAAAATATTATCACAATCATAACTCTTGCCATCCCATCCATGATGATCTGGGTATTGTGATCCTTCAAAACAGCAATCCATGCTGTATGTTGTCAAACTAACTTGGACAGATGATTGCATGAATTATACTCATCGTACTTCAAAATTCTGTTTTCATAATCCCTCATCCAGCCCTCTCCCAGCGGGAGAAGGTATTGATGCCTAATTTTGAAGTACGATGAGTATAAGAGGCATTTTAGCTATCAGGTTTGAATTTTTTGATTGGTTATCGTAATGCATACGACGTCGCATAGCCAAAGTATGCATCTTTATTTCCTCCCGCGCATCCAGAATTGATGAGCTATGCTCATTTCTGGTGTATAACAAGAGAAGAAAGCGATGTAATCTGTTGATAAAGATCTGCCCAGATCAACTATCAAGAAAGGAAAACACCGCAATGACAGATAATAATGTTTTTAAACTGAACAAACCAGACCCAGAATGATCCGCTGCAAGAAATACTCCGGAAAGGTGCTCGTAAAATGCTGGCCGCGGCCATAGAAGCGGAAGTATTCATTTTTATTGAGCGGCATGGATCTTTAAAAACTGATGAAGGTAAAGCGGCAGTGGTCAGAAACGGCTATCTGCCTGAGCGCTCGATTCAGACAGGGCTTGGAGATATTGAAGTCAAAGTTCCGAAGGTTCGGGATCGCTGCGGATCGGCCATCAAGTTCAACAGTAGCCTGGTACCGCTTACTTGAAGCGTATACTGGGAATATTGAGGAGTTTTTGCCTTGGCTTTACCTGAGGGGCATTTCAACAGGAGATTTTTCAAAGACATTGATTGTACAACTCACCAACCCTGGAAAATAAGGCCGCTCATTCCTCAATACCTGATTCAGGTAATAGTGCTTAAATGTCCGGTAGCCCGATCAGATGAAACCCCACCACCACGATCGTCATGACTTCACTAAGACACAGTTTCCCTCGTCGCCGACGCGGCTTTAGGGTCTGTTGACATTTCACATAGATAGCCACAAGATATCCCACACGCGTTAGCTACCATACTTTCGTAATTTCTTTTCAATTTGTCGTATCGTGTTGCTGTTGCCCGATACTGCTTTAGTCGGGCAAAGGCGTTTTCCACCAAATGCCGGACCTATACAAGCCCCAATCCATATCTGCGTTACCCTTCAGCGAATTGCGCTTTCTTGGAATCACGGCCCTGGCTCCTTTCTTTATGATCTGCTCACGTATGCATTCACTGTCATAGCCCTTATCCGCTACAATCGCCTGCACATCAGGTAACTTGGCAATCAGCTCCGGTGCCACAGAGCAATCATTCACATTTTGTGGGGAGGGGTGAAAATCTCTCAATATTACGAGTTTACTTCGACTTATGAAATACTTACCTCAAAACGCCAACAGACCCTAGTACTCAGTCATTCTTGAAATGTCGGCTAAAGCTCCCCATACTCTCGAGCTTCAACGTAGAATGGAAGTGGGCCAATGGCAAAGAAATACAT
>NZ_FNDH01000026.1 GCF_900100485.1 Nitrosomonas sp. Nm132
TGGCACTTTTGCGGGTGAGCCTAAATTTAAGTTTCATGATGAATTCCAGGCTAGTGCTAAAGTAGCTAAAAAAGACGATAAAAAAGGAAAAGAGTAAAACTGTTTGTTTCCGGTAAGATCTCATCAATATCTATGCTGGAGAAATAAAATCATTTCTCCAGCTAGATTTCTTCCTATAACCTCTGGATCTATCTTCCAAAAGAAGATAGAAGAGTGTGCACTTTGCACAATATACCTTGATGTGAATATAGAGTACAAAGGCCACAATCATGCTCGTCGGAAATGACGAGTTTTTTATTTTGGTAAGGTAGAAAATGCTTCGTTATTTCCCTGCGTCTGATGTTATTTGTGTCCACAGTAAGCGAGATTACTTCATTGCCGCTTTTACGTTTTTTTGTGTAGCAGTAAGCCTAGTCATTGACGCCCATGCGAATCTGATTATACAAAACCTTTTGGGGGTTATAGCATGGATATTCTTAATTGGATTGTTGGTGGGCGAAAACAAGGAAATAAGAATTCAAGTGGTGATTGCTGTGGCATTTGCAACAGCAGGTGAGCATTTTGCCTCTGTTTATATGGGGGGGTATACCTACCGATTTGAAAATGTGCCCTTATATGTACCACCAGGACATGGAATGGTTTATTTAACGGCCGTCGCATTGGCTCGTTCAGGTTTTTTTCTTAGATATGCGAGGAAAATTGCTGTATTTGTTGTGGTCGTGTGTGGTGTCTGGTCGCTTTGGGGTATTAGTGGTATTTCCGAGCAGGGAGATCAAGTAGGGGCAATATTATTTTGTGTGTTTCTTATCTATCTGTTTAAAGGTAGATCCCCAATGGTTTATCTGGCCGCTTTTTTTATTACTACGTGGTTAGAATTGATTGGTACCGCAGCTGGAACATGGTATTGGGCGAAGCTTGAGCCGATATTTAACTTATCGCAAGGGAATCCTCCCAGCGGTGTCGCTGCTTGGTACTGTCTAGTTGATGCCGCCGCGATGGGTGGTGCACCCATCGTCCTAAATATAATGAATAAGTTTAGCGAGTGGCTAAAAACTGATAAATCTAAACGAAGTATTCAACAGGAGATAGAGTAATCAAACAATGTTTAAATTCAGTCGAGAAGACTGAGCAGCTTATGAGTCGTATTACAGCATTTGATCAATTAAATTTATCAGATGAGCTTTTGCGAGCGATCGCAGATCAGGGCTACGTCAAACCTACCCCAATACAAGCCCAAGTCATTCCCCATATCCTCGAAGGCAAAGATATCATGGGCAGTGCCGAGACAGGTACAGGTAAAACAGCCAGTTTTACGTTACCCATGCTGCATCGATTGCAACCTCACGAAAACTCCGGCACCTCGCCAGCTAAGCATCCTCTTCGAGCACTGATACTTGCGCCTACGCGTGAGCTTGCAACGCAGATATATGACAATGTAAGAAACTATGGGAAGTATTTGCAGTTAAAAAGTACCGTCATTTTTGGTGGTGTCAGCATTGATCCTCAAATAAAGGAACTGCAAGCTGGTATAGAAATATTGGTTGCAACACCCGGTCGCCTACTGGATCATATTGAACAGAAAACAATCAATCTATCCAAGATAGCCATTTTAGTGCTTGATGAAGCCGATCGTATGCTTGATATGGGTTTCTTGCCAGATATCAAGCGCATTCTCATGTTGCTACCACCGCAGCGACAGAGCCTGATTTTTTCTGCTACGTTTTCTGAGGAAATCAAGCAGCTTGCAGACAAGCTACTAAAACAGCCGATTTTAATTGAGGCTGCAAAACGCAATGCAATTAATCAATCCATCTCGCATGTTGTGCATTTGGTTGAATCTGAGCGCAAGCCTGAATTACTGGTGCAGTTAATTAAACAAAATGATCTTAAACAAGTATTGATTTTTGTTAGAACCAAGCAAGGTGCAGATCGGTTGGTCAAACAACTTATACAATATGAATTGCTGGCAACAGCAATTCATGGAGACAAGAATCAACAACAGCGTACCCAGGCGCTCAATGATTTTAAAGAAGGGAAAATTCAGGCATTAGTTGCTACTGATGTGGCTGCACGGGGGTTGGATATAGAGAGTCTTGCTTATGTGATTAATTTCGAGCTACCGACTGTTCCAGAAGATTATATTCATCGAATTGGACGAACGGGTCGTGCGGGAAGCAAAGGAAATGCCATTTCGTTAGTCAGTGAGAATGAAAAGGAATTCCTCGCTGGAATCGAGAAGCTGCTTAAAACAAAACTGATTGTAAAGAAAGTGAACGGGTTTGAAGCTGAGAAGGCCAATCATTCGGTTTTACCACAAAATACGGATCGTCATCGGCATAATGGTAAGTCAGCACATCATAAACCTGGCTTAGACAGACGTAATAGTAGTCAGGTGAATAAGTCGCAGCCGGCTGATTATGCTAGAAATAAACCTTCCCGACCGATTGATCCAATTTTTACTCAACCCTATGTGCCCATGGCGTTAGTAAAGAAGTCAGACACACCCGATAAAATCTCTCAGTCTATCTACAAATCGAACAAGAAAGTTATTCCGGCACTTTTTGTCCCCCCCGTTATTGATAAACATAAACAAGATTAGGCAGGACGATCAGGTACCATCCAATTTCAAATGCGCAATCTCTAATCCCTCACCACATTGCCAGCATAACTGGAAATTTCGTGGATTTTGCTCACCACAAGCAGGGCAATGCACATAACCTACTTCAATCGGTGTGTTTTCGTACGCATCGATAATCGATCGTGCTTTTTCGAGATCGTCGTCATGAACAATCCATATCTCTGGATAGGTATGGGTGAAGGGAATTTCGCCTACCCCACCTTGTGCATGGGTATTCAATACCTTTGCCCGTATATAAGCATGTTCCAGCAGGTAAAGGATCATTTGCGCTTCGATCAGATTGTTAGCGGAATAGAGTTTTTTCATAATGAGTATAAAACCAAACAATGACTCTGGCTATTTTATAGAAGCTGCTGATATGTCAGGTATAAATCGATTAATTTATTTTCCTCACATCATCCGCCACTGGCACCCGCTTTTCAGCAAATACAGCACGCCGAAAAATACTTCATATAAATCAACCATCCTTGGTTTCGTCTGCTTGCGCACGCTCTCCAACAGAGACCGGATATCTTCAAATGCCTCTCGGCTAATATCGCTTGGGTATCTCTTCCTCATCCCCAGAGCCTACGACATTTACATGATCGTGAACAGGCTCTAAGAACGGTGAGCTTAGTATAGTTTTGATGAGCTTTGCCGTAATAGAGTTAAATACACTTAGTATTTAATTTAATAGGGAGTTGAAAATGGATAACGCGGGATACTACATAGCGCAGCAAAAAGAAGAAGTGCAGTTTAATCAAGCATACGGATACGGAGCATTTAATTGCAATAAAAAATTCTTTCTCTGCTGGGTAGATGGAGTTAAGTATGAAAAAGAAATAGGGGGTTGGGAGTCCCAAAGCAAGCTACTTGAAATTTTTTCCAAGTTCCATAGCAAGGGACAGATCGACAGCGATTACTTTTTGGCCAGGAGTATTCCAATCGAAGAAGATGATGATGATGAAGATTGGGATGAAGAATCTGAATATCTGCCTAAAATTGATAATCTCAAGTGTATTTAGTTTCAATACGATCTTCTTATTCATCACATCAAAGCCTATCGGTACCTACAGAGACTCGATGTAGAGTGAAGGCGGTAGAACGCGCAGGAGTTTGCTGGTGGCAACCAGCATGGTCACAATCTATGTGCGTTCTACCGTACAGAACAAAATTTTCTTGATGGCGATGAGGGAAGCATATGCATCTACCCTTCTCTTCATCGATTAGCGCCCGCGATTACCTGAATGGTGACTTGATTTTGGCGAAAACCAGCTTGTCTGTGGCATGGCCTGATGGCGTGCAGCTTCAGACATTTTCTTGGCAGGTTGTTTTTTAGATGAGTTTTGCGCATTGCCTGATAGCTGCTTGCCTGCCGATTTTGATTGGGGTGCACGATTGGGATTGCGTTGTTCTAGGCGCTCATTTTCCGTGCGACCATTTGCTGGTGGGGGGGTGCGTTTCCCAGCCTTCCTATCGATCTGGTTTGGTTTCTTGCTTTGGCTAGCGGTGCGGCGTTGTGGTTGTCTGGGCAGTCTTGGCGTTTCGGGTTCTATTTTGATAGGCGCAATAAATCCTTCGACGATTTTTTTGGGAATCTCGCGTTTAATCAAGCGCTCTATGTCACGCAGGTATTTCATTTCTTCGTGATCCACCAGCGATATCGCCGCGCCCGGGCTGCCTGCTCGGCCCGTGCGACCGATGCGATGCACATAATCTTCGGGGATATTTGGCAGCTCGAAATTCACCACTTGCGGCAGTTGGTCGATATCCAGCCCACGTGCGGCGATATCGGTCGCTACCAGCACGCGTACCGATCCCTCCTTGAACTCGGATAATGCTTTGGTGCGGGCTCCCTGGCTCTTGTTGCCATGAATTGCGGCGGCTTCGATACCATCTTTGATCAGCTTTTCTGCCAGGCGATTGGCGCCATGTTTGGTGCGGGTAAAAACCAGCACCTGTTGCCAGTTATGGTGCGTGATCAGATGACTCATCAGATCACGTTTATGACTTTGATCCACTAAATGCACTGTTTGTTCGACCAATTCCGATGCGGTATTGCGGCGTGCGACTTCAACAAAACCCGGGTTATGTAACAGAGCAGTGGCCAGCGCCCTGATTTCGTCAGCGAATGTGGCTGAAAAGAGCAGACTTTGTCTTTGTTCAGGCAGCAGTGCAAGAATTTTTTTAATATCGTGGATAAAGCCCATGTCCAGCATACGATCGGCCTCATCCAGCACGAGGATTTCGATGCCGGATAAATCCAGCGTCTTCTGGCCAGCGTGGTCGAGCAAACGGCCAGGAGTGGCGACCAGGATATCCAGCGGTTTGCACAAGCGCATGATTTGCGGGTTGATATTGACTCCACCGAATATCACAGCAGAGGTCAGTGGTAGATATTTGCCATAGGTTCTGACTGCTTCTTCTATTTGCGCAGCGAGCTCGCGTGTGGGCGTCAATATTAGACAGCGTGGGCGGCCTTTTGTATTGCTGGCAGCTTTTTTCTGACTCAGTAGTTGGAGAATGGGTAATGTGAAGCCGGCCGTTTTGCCGGTACCCGTTTGTGCGCCAGCAAGCAGATCGCCGCCGCTCAATATTTGTGGGATAGCCTTGACCTGGATAGGCGTGGGTGTGATGTAGCCGGCATCAGCAATGGCGTGCATGATGGGCTGACTTAATCCTAGTGTAGCGAAGTCAGGGGTGGTAAGGGTTGTTTCTAAGGTTTTTAGTTCAACAGACAAGATAATACTCCTGCGACGGCCTGCCACTCATGAGTAGCACCAATCGAGGCAGACGAATAAAAGATCAGTAGTGATCGACACCAGAAGAACATCGAACTGATCGGATGAAAAGAAAGTCGCTGCACTGATTGGTTGGGTGCAGGGATTTCGCATTATAGGGGCTTGCAGGATAAAAAAATGAATATTTATCAGACAAGGTCTGGATCAGACCAGTTCAATGCGGAAAGACGAGCAGAAGTTTTTTATGGTGGTCAATTCTGCAATGATTGCATAATTTGTTTCCACTGAATGGAGAAGGCACAAAATATCCTTGTTTATAAGCATAGGTAAATGGGAGGGATTGATTTGTCGATTCAATTATAAGGTATTGATAAAAGTCAATACTTTCCAGGCATGTTTCTCTTATCCTTAGCGATGCTAAAGTGATCAGCTCAGTGAAAGGGCAAGGAAGATGGGTCATTATCTCAATACTGAAAATTTCCCATGTGCAACAGTGGAAGAGAAGCAAGCGCTGGCCGGCGCTGTGGAAACCATTATCGCCAATGATTTCAAGGGAGAGATGCTTCCCATGCTGGCTGGCTACCGGAAAATTCTGGAAGACAATCGACGACGTGAAGAATGGGATGGCATCCATGAGAAACTGATGACGCTGTTTAAATGTGGAAAAAGTACGCTTCTGAATGGCCCGATGATCGGTGTTCCAATTTCCATTCGTGACAGCGATTATTTCAAGGAGACAGCTAAAAAATACGACCATAGTAGATCTATGCGGTCTCACATCGAGTGGATGGCGACGCTCTGGAATGCTGCTTACGCGAGCACGGGACTTTGGATGGGAAAAACCTTTGAGCCTGTTTCCAGAGAAGTCTTCGCTGCTAAATGTGACAATAATCCGGTGATGATGGAAAGATACGATCCAACCGTCACTAGAATAGGTCGCAATTTTTTCCGTGAACCTCATCAACCCAATTTCCTGCAAAGCTTTGGTTTACCTGTTCTCACGCAGTTCTGGGAGCTGAAGGACCGCCCTCTGGATCCGAGTGCACGGGGTTTCGATAGCCCATTACTCTCGATAAATCTCGATAAGGAAAAAGCTATTCCTTATGTCAAGACAGGAGGAATTTTCCTGGCGTTACCAGGTAATTCGGTAGTCGAGGAAATGAACGGCAAGGCAGTGTATCAACTGAATTATCGTTGGCCTGAACTCCATCCGGCTTTCCCGATGACCCGGTTGGTCAATGAACTGGTACAGATTGATGAAGGGGTTTACCTGGGCCAACTGGTGATGGCGACGCATCATTACAGCTTGGGAACCTTGCGGTTACCCTTGTTCGGAGAGTCACCTCGAGAATGGGAATTGGGTGAGGCCTATGCTGGAAACACGCAAATCGATTATGGCTATCAGAACAATGGCTTCTTTCTGATGATCGATACTTCTAGGGCCAGGCAGGTATTTGCTGATGAAGCTTTTCCAAACCTGCGGCCACGGCCCGGTGAGATTGGATGGAAGGAATTGGGTTATGACAAGTCGTCCTCTATAAAACTGGTAGTTTCTACCTCTGAAGGTGCGGACTGAAGTTAAGATTTCCATACTTACCAAGAAGAAAGACCGGTCCTTTTATTTTCTGTGCGTGACAGGATAGGAAGCGTTGCTGGCAAAAAACAACATCTTATCCTCTGCGCCTCCATAAGGATAAGCAAAACAAGTGCCGTGAAACTCACTCAAGAGTTAATATTCTAATAAGATAATCTATGTATGATGTGCAAGGATGATTATCGGTACTGAAATCAATGTGGTCAAGAGCGTTGAGAATAAAAGGCAGTCTTCTACGTTTTTTCGTGTTTTTCTTCTGGTCAGAAAGTAAATATTCTGCCTTGTGGAGGTATACAAAATGATTCTGAAAAATAAAAATCCCCATTTTGGGTGAGAATGTTGAACATGGATACTCAACAAAAACAGATTGTTGTTATAACAGGCGCTTCGGGAAATATCGGTAGTGCGCTCTGCGAAGCCTTGAGAAAAAATTATTACGTGGTTGGGCTTGATATCAATTCGTGTGATAAAGCAGATACCAGTATTGCTTGCAATCTGACGTCTGAAGATTCCGTAAAATCAGCATTTAACAAAATACGTATACAGTATGGACAGAAAATCGCTGCTGTTATTCATCTAGCGGCATATTTTGATTTTACTGGCGAACCCAATCCACTTTATCAAAGTGTCACTATTGAAGGTACCCGGCGTTTACTTAAAATTATGCAGGATTTTGAGATCGAGCGTCTCATCTATTCCAGCACAATGCTAGTTCACGAGCCAAGCGTGCCAGGCCAAAAAATCAATGAAGATATGCCCCTTAGACCTAGTTGGGTGTATCCACAATCCAAAGCCGAAGCAGAAAAAATCATCAAGCAACAACACGGCAATATCCCTTTTACTATTTTGCGATTAGCCGGCGTTTATGATAACGATAGCGCGGTACCCACATTATCTCACCAGATTGCCCGAATTTATGAACGCGACCTCAAAAGCCATCTTTATGCGGGTGATCTGATGGCCGGTCAGGCCTTTATCCATAAAGAAGACATGGTGGATCTGTTCACACGTGTAGTGGATCGCCGCAAGAAACTGCCGAAAGCCAATATCCTGCTTGCTGGCGAGAGTGAGGTGATGGGCTATCGGGAATTGCAAAACCGGATTGGTAACCTGATTTTCGGCAAGAAGGAGTGGCAAACGATAGATGTTCCGGAATTTGTCGCCAAGTCGGGCGCATGGCTGGAGGAACAAGCCGAGCCCATTATTCCTGATGCCATTGATCAAGGCAAGAAACCTTTTATCAAACCATTCATGATTGACCTGGCTTCCGATCATTACGATCTCGATATCAGCCGGGCGCGAGAATTACTGGATTGGCAGCCGAAGCATAATATTTATGATGGCTTAAAAGATCTCGTTGCCAGTCTGAAGAAAGACCCTGCCAGCTGGTATAAAAGGAACGGCATTCTGCTGCCGGACTGGGTGCAAACAGCGAAAGAAAAACATAAGAACGCTGATCAGATCAGGCGCAAGCATGAAACAGAATACCGCCGCCAGCATAATGAAAATATTTGGGCGCATTTCCTCAATATGGGTCTAGCCTTTTGGCTCATAACCGCCCCGTTGATGATGGAATACGAATCGCAAGCCTTGGTCTGGAGCGATATTATTTCAGGAGGGGTGCTTCTCGTTTTATCATTCATATCCTTATCCTGGCGTTTTGGTCTGGTTCGCTGGCTGTGTGGTGCAGTAGGATTCTGGCTATTGAGTGCGCCATTGATCTTCTGGGCGCCAAGCGCAACGGCTTATCTCAACGACACGATTATTGGTATGCTGGTCATGGGTTTTGCAGTTTTAACTCCTCCGGTACCAGGTGTTTCAGCAGTGGCGGCACAAACCGGACCGACCATACCACCAGGTTGGTCCTACTCGCCTTCTAGCTGGTTTCAGCGCTTGCCGATCATCATATTGGCATTTGTCGGCTTCTTTATATCCCGCTATCTGTGCGCTTATCAGCTTGGTCATATCGATGGTGTATGGGAGCCATTTTTTGTAGGCTCCTTGCAGGATCCACAAAATGGAACCGAAGAAATTATCACTTCATCTATTTCCAAGGCCTGGCCGGTGCCAGATGCCGGGCTGGGGGCAATGACTTATGCACTCGAAATTCTGACAGGTATTATCGGTTCTGCAAGACGTTGGCGCACGATGCCCTGGCTGGTGATATTATTCGGTATCATGATTGTGCCATTGGGCATCGTTTCCATTTTCTTTATCATCATTCAACCTATCCTGATCGGGACATGGTGCACCTTATGTTTGATTGCTGCAGCGGCCATGCTGATACAAATTCCCTATTCCATCGATGAATTGATCGCAACTGGTCAATTTCTTTACCGTAGAAAGAAACAGGGACGCTCGCTTTTACGCGTTTTCTTCCAGGGAGATACCGATGAGGGAAAATGGGAGTTAATTGAAGAGGATTTTGTACAAAGACCATCAAAAATTCTCAAGGAAATACTGGGGGGGGGCGTGACGTTACCCTGGAATTTGGTGTTGTGTATCCCCATTGGGATTTGGCTGATGTTTACGCGTGCCACGCTGGATGCAGGAACAAGTATGGCCAATGCAGATCATTTAATTGGCTCACTGGTACTGACTGTGGCCATCACTGCTCTGGCCGAGTCGGGTCGTGCCAGCCGATTCTTTATCATACCACTTGGCACCGCTTCATTAGTCACCCCTTTCTTTTATGACACAAGTATGGCGTCATTGATTTCCAGTATATTATGTGGATTGCTTTTAATCGCATTCAGCTTGCCGCGTGGGGCAATACACAATCGTTACGGAAAGTGGGACCGGTTCATTGTTTGAGGGGATCGTAGATCACTCCAGGTGCGCGAATTAGAACTATCCCAGATTTTCCATTAGAAAATTTCCCTAATGGAAATGAATACAATACTGGAATCACAAGCGAATAATGACGGTACAATGCTAAGCAGGCTCTGATCCTTGTTTTATAGAGCAGAAAAATTAATAGCCTGAATTTATTTTCTTTATCGCTGTTTGTGCTTGCCAAGTAGATCATCAGTATGATCTCCAATCAAGCGATCTTTGTTCAAAAGAGATAAAAAAGGAATGAAACCAGGAAGGCAAAATACCTTCTCCATTTTAGATACGCCGACTAGGGTAGTTTTTCTCCAAAGAATTCCAAGTGTAAGCACAGTGCATAAAAATAGTATTGCTAGTACCAAAGGCTCTTTAATCATTTGGCCTAGCCAGCTAAAACCGCCATCTAGAACCCACATTAAGGTCAAAAGGATACCGATAAGCAGGCTAACCCGAATATTTCACAAATTGACACGTGCCCTCACTTGCCTTTTGATTAATAAGAAAGATTTTGCTCAGTCGGGTGTATGAATCACTACACCCCTTCTTCTCAAAACTTCCCTATTAATCAAAATCCTGCGTGATCATCACGCGAATTTATGAAATATTCGGGCTAACCATTTGCTCCACATATCAAGCTTTGCGCCAGATCGGATGAATTGGCTAGTTTCTCATGCATCTGACCTTCTACACTCGATCTTGAGTCAACCTGCAGAATTGTCATTTTGAAATGATAGTCCTTGGCTTTATTCTGATAATCAGATCACAGGCTTCACGGACGGCGCCATGCCCACCCGGACGGGTACACACGTAATGAGCCCGCTGCAGAATTTCCGGAACGGCGTCTGCTGGACAAAGGGCAACACCTGCCTGGCTTAGGCACTCTAAATCACAGAGATCGTCTCCCATATAGGCAATATCTTGTAAAGAAATACCCCATAACTTAATCTTGCGCTCGAGTGCTGCCAATTTATTTCTTATTCCAGGATAGTATTCAGCAATATTGAGTTTTTTCATTCTCGCAGCCACAGCAGGGCTGTCTTCAGAGCTGAAGACACAAACCCTGATGCCATTTTCACGTAGCAATTGCAAACCATGCGCATCGCGAGTATTAAACTTTTTTAGCGCCTCGCCATCCGCTCCATAATACATGCCCCCATCGGTCAGAGTACCGTCCACATCCAGTATGAATGCCTTAATCTGTGAAGCACCCATCTGGATTGAGGCCAATTTCTGCCTGAGCAAAAGTTGTTCCACCACAATCCAGTCAGCTTCATCGTCTATCTCGATTGCAGTTTCAGCAGGCATCTCATGAATACCAATGCGTCCCCCTAAACGGCTCCCTGTTTCTTCCAATACCTTTGCTCGAGTCAGATAAAAGGCACCATTTTCCATTAGCCATCCTTCAAAATCCTGCCGTCTTGGACGTTTGGCAGGATGGTAGTTAAGGGGTGTTCCTGATTGAGTCCAGAAAAAACGTTTCGATGATACCGCAGTCAGCAGAGAGTCGAGATTTTCTGCAACAAATTTATGCCTGGCAGCATGGAAATCGTCTGCCTGGGTAAGCGGTGAAGTTGCCTGAATCAGACCTACCACATCAAACGATATTCGTTGTTGAAACTCAAGCAGTGCACTTTCTGTACTGGCTGTGTCTGTGCACGTTTCAGCCGAGCGATCCAGTACCGTCACACCGGAAGAAAATTCATCCAGTACCATTCTGCGGATTCTTGATGAATCAGTGGCAACGTAAATTTCGTTGAAACACTGTGAGACGATTGCCTGTTCCAGACTCCAGGCAAATAACGGTCGGCCTGCGATGGAGCGGATGTTCTTATCAGGAATCGATTTTGAATTCGCGCGCAAGGGCATGAAAGCGACCCAACGCATCAGTTGAAATGAACTCCTTTAAAGCGTTTGAGCTTGTTGCGCTGTGGCAGCTCGATTTCCAGTATGGACTGATCCTTAAATGTCAATGCATTGGATACGGCGCGCACATCCCGAACCAGCTTGCGTAATCCATCCGGCTCCAATGAGGCGGCATGATCGGTTCCCTTCCAGGTTCGATCCAGAGTAAAGTGCCGTTCAATCCAGGAGGCGCCCAATGCCACGGCTGCAGAATCAACAGCTATACCGAGATGATGCCCTGAGAAGCCAATTTCCTTAATGCGTGAGCCAAATCGGTCCTGTATCGATCGTAGCTCCAGCAAGCAGACTTGTTCAAAAGGAACAGGGTAGCCTGAAGTACAGGCATACAAGACAACTCGATGGGCGGCGTCAGATGCTTCCATCAAAGCTACAATCTGTTCCAGCTCAGAGGGGGTGGTCATACCTGCGGAGATATGGATGTCACCGCGATAATTGCGAGCAAGAAATTCCAGCATGGTGAAATTGAGATTGCACGCTGACGGTATCTTGATGAATTCTGGGCTGAGACTTGCAATTTCCATTGCTGAGGTAATATCCCAGACTGAGGTCGAATAACCAACGCCATATGCTTGGCACCACTGCTTCAACTGTTGATGCTGCTCGATATCAAATTCTAGAAATTCACGATGAGCACCGTAGGTTCTCCCATAGCTATTTTGAGAATTGGGGTGGGGTGCATGGTATTCTTCTGGCGTGAGCAATTCCTTATTCGATCGTTTCTGGAACTTGACGAAATCACATTTAGTGAAGCTCGCAGCGACCCTTATCATCTCCCGAGCAATCTCAATGTCACCTTTATGGTTACAGCCTATTTCAGCAACAACTTTGGGTGTTTTCATAGATAGATAATGTTGAGTGAGTCATTCAATCCTACAGACAAACAAATTTTTATTACAAATTTACTGTACTATATTCCAACTATCAGCCAAATGATATTTTCAATTTAATGGCCCCCTCCAAGAAATAGGAACTTTAGGCGCTAATCCTAAACACATGCTTTGCATAAGGTTCAACTTTGATCGTATTAAAGCGCTTCAATAACTCACCAAAACGTCCAATTTTCTGCTCTACTTCTACCACTGAGAGTTCCGGAAAACGGTGATCATGATATGCCTGCCGGTTAGGACCTGAGCGGCGCATATATAGACTCGTCAAAGCAGCCTTTAGCCTGGCAAATAGCTGCCCTTGAAGATAGGTGCCGAGTGGTTTGGCTGGCGGCTGTTTTTCATTGTAGCCACCGGCTTCCAGAACATCAATAATCCGCTCACAAGCAAATGGCCCGTCTCGTGCAGCCAGATAGTAATCGATGAGATCTTGGCGTTCCTGACTCTCCGCTGCTCCCAAATCACCCCTAAGAATCTGAGACAAAGTCTCCGCCAGCTCTTGAAAATTAAAACATTGATAACTGAGCTTGGTAGGCAAGCCCTGAAAGTCATAGTCATAATATTTGTTCAGTGTCGCTAAATAGGAGATAGCAGGAGCCCCTAGAACATAAGCCTCCAGGCCAGTCGTGCACCCATTGTGTACCATTGCTTTTGCAGCGAGTAACCAGGGAATAACATTGCCCTGATTCGTTATAATGACTCGCGGGCATTTTGCAGCAATCTCGTGGTAAAGCTGATAGCTTTCACTCGGGTGAGGCCGGACAACAATGGTTAGCTCAGGAAAGGCTTGCTCGAGCATGGGAATGAGCTGCTTGAAGTCCCCCAGAATTGCCAGCTTATGATCTCGCAGTCCTTCAGCAAATTCCCTGCTCATTCCCATGCCAGCTTGACCAAGACGTGCCGGCTTCAGGTGATTTTTTGTTGGCAGAAACAAACCCACATGCGGAATATAGGGGTTTACATCACTAAAGTTGGTGTTGATAAGAATAAAATCTCCATAAAGATTACGCAACTTTTCAACCTCGGTAGCAAAGTAAGGGCGAATTTCTGATCGCAGCATGTCACCGCGCGGATTTCCGGTAATATGGATGGGCAGATTTTCGGGCAGTGCAGGGTACTGCCGAAGCAGATCAACATTTTCCTGACCCCAGGCAAATACATGGGATACATTTTTGATAGTCAGAGGAGACAGGCGGAGAGAAAAATAGGTCGCTGCTGGCGGATGGACCAGTGCCTCTTCTTCCCATGCAATAATCTCATGACCCAGTTGGCGCAGGATCTTAAACATCGAGTTGCTCAGGCTACGCATACTTTTCGCTAAGTAAACGCCCCTTGGAATCGAGGCCGCCTGGAAATGAGTGAAGGCCCGGGAACCGATGATGACCGGAAAACCGCGTTCGGCTGCGACACAGGACAAAAGAATTTTCGCATCCAGTTCGCGAACTTGGCTTTCCACAGGGATGATAAGCGTTGAGGCTTGATTTTTCATATGAAATAGCGTCTGAATTAAACAGTCATTGGATAAAGCCGCTCAGTTGTCACGGATGTGATGGCTTTTTCATTCTCCAGCATCTTCCATCGATCGGAAAAAGCGTTGAAAATCTGGGGATTATTTGAAATGGCAATAATTTCGTGATTCAACCAGAAGGAAGGCTTCGTCCAATTAAAACTGCCAAAAATCGACCAGTTCTGACCACGGTCTTCCACTAACACGAACTTAAGATGCATGGGTAGGCCATTAAATTGCCTACACCGCCTGAAATGAATTCCGGCAGCGATCAGACGGTGTTCTACAGTGGGAGTGACACGCCGGAGCGTTGGCTCCGCAATGACTTCCACCATTGCACCGCGGTTAGCAAGCTCGATCATCACACCAACAGCGCGCTTCGTTCTGATGTGCGATGCCGCGATGCGGACATGCGCACCTTTACCCACCTGCTGCAGGAATTGCATGACTGGATGGGGACGCATGCTGGGTAAAAAATGAATAGTGGTATCAATACCCTTGATGGCATAGTTTGCGTGAGCAGAAAATCGATAAAGTAATCCAGGCGGGGTTTGATGCAACTGTCGGGCATGCTTTACCAGTTGCTCGACGAGCAACGGCTCATGAAATCCAATGAGCATATTATGGCCCTGATTCTGATCGCCAATCTCCCGAATGAGATCCGGCCGCTCTTCCAGCCGGTTTCCTGATGGATTAAAAGAGCCGATGAAGGCAACGGGTTCAGGATGCGAAAAGCAGTACAACTTTTCATGTAATTGAGGTCTCCATGACCTCCTTCGAGGGGAAGGTATTCCTGGAAGTGTTATTGTACGAAACCTGTCACCCAGACCTTCTGGTCCCGAAAGCATGGCAATCACATTATCATTGGCATCGGAAACACGAGGTTTGCCTGCCAGGCACACCGTAACCCTGACTCCTCGCCTGTGGGCCTGAATGAGGGCTCTGGCCACCTCTAAATCACGAAAATAATAAGTAACCCAATCGATAGAGCCGCCCGCCGGAACAGCTGCGATATGCTGTGTCAACAGATTACGAAGATAACCTGATGATCGGTCTGGTCCACCAAAATAAATCTCGTAAGCTGAGTTCATTTGCATAATGAATGCACCTTCAAGGGGGCATACTTGGCAACAACGGTTCGTCTCAGATTAAACGCTAGCAGTTTACCGAATCGGTTATTACCAACAGGGCCGCTCTTGGCACGCTGGACGATATCTAAATCGAGCGCCTTATTATTGGCCTCGATTAAACAAGGACCCGTGTCAAGTATAGCGATATCCCAGCCGATTACCACCTGATCTGAGAAGAGGCGGCTATGGGCATGCTGTACAAAATGGATCAATTCAGGCCAGCACGGAAGCTTGCGATACAAGATTGGCGCATTCGCCTCAGGATGTCTTTCGTACCCTCCGTCTGTCGCTGTTCCCCAGGCCCCACGAGTGCCTCTTCCTGATACACCCGTCTGGATATCGACATTCGCTGCAATTCCTCCGGCATGGTAATTGCCGACGACCGAAGCGGTACTGCGCGCCATACGAAAGGCCGCATTGGTCACTTCATAGTCATCTGACTCATTACGACAGCTCATAACATGGATGGTGGCCAGCGTACCATTGGCAAGATCGATTATTTCTCGGTGGTTTACGAGCCGTGGCTGAACAAGATAGGCCTTGTGCTCTGAAGTTTTCTGCAAGCGTCCAAGCATTTCGTCTCCCGTCATGATCTTGCCATCGCTATATCGAAATTGCCCTGAACCCAAATAATTCCAACGCGAAGTACCTCCTCCACCTTGCTCAGCCGATGGTTTCACGAAAAGATCCATTTCAGGCAGCTCTTCTGTACTCCGCCAATCAATTTTGATGATTTGCCCTTTCTCAATAATCCAAAGGATAGGTGTTGTTGCAATGCCATTATCATTGCAGCGAGTCTTGAGGCGTGCCTTGTCCTTGATGCACCCTGCACTGCGTTCGGCAGGGATAGGAAGACCTCCATTGTAATATCGCAATAACTTGTAGAGACCCGCTTTCATTTCGAAGTGATTCAGGTATTCACCAGCATGCGCTTTCTTACTGTCATCGTGCAGTTCAAAAATGTAGCGCCAAGGTGGCAGGATTGCAAATCGGTTAGCGAGTCCGATTTGCTCATAGGTTTGCCGGGCAATTCCCTTGCCCGTTTGTTTTTTGATGAAGCGTCCATTGAGCGTAGTGAAGACTGTGGCCAGCAAGGCTGCCATAAATGGTACCAATGGGAGTGCTGCATACATTATGAAGCGATCAACCAGCCTGGTTTCGTTCCATATTTCACGCTGGAAGTACCGATGGATTGAAGCTGCTACCGTACCATCATCGGGTAGCTCGGAGAAGATCAAGAATGCCGCACTCAAATCACGCGTGATCTTGTCTATACTCAAATCAATTTTTTTCATTGCTGTGATTCCTCCCAATTTGCATCAGGCAGATACATGATGAGTTGAATTAGCTTTCCACGCTCCCTTATTCCTAATCCAGGAGGCACAGCTCCATCCTGTGCTTATTACCAGTTTGAGTTACAAATTATCGTAAAATAGGAGATGAGTGAATACGTGCAAATACGTAGGAATAATCTTCATGTTGCACGAAAGAGATCGGCTATAGAAGTGCTAGCAGGAATATTAAGAGTTGCTGAGAAAGCACAGATAAATGCAGCATGCATCTGCCTTCTCTGGTCGTTCATCGCACTGACAAATTACTTGGAAAGTAATCTGGCTGGGTAATCTTGTGTCGTCGTCTTTTTAAGCGATAGCATCTTTATTTCCAACCTAAACTAAACGCCACGGCCCCAAAGTGTTGGTGAAACACGCAACAGAAGAGGAATGCCGGGCATCATCCATATGCTTGAGACACGCCTGTCTGCACGTCACCAGTCACGAAGGATGATCCTGTTCACCGCACCCAAGCGTAGTGGTTGGCTATTCATCTGCAGGCACAGCAAGGTGGGAGGATACTGGGGGAGTGCCAACTTATTATCAGATTTGATCTTTCTTTGCTGATCTCTGCTGAGCCTGCGCTTCTAGCAAACTCACATAACGTGGCAATACATCTGCATCGGAACCATCAATTATTTCCTTGATAAAGCGCTGCCGATGTTTCTCTCTATACAGAGAATCACAGCCATTGGAAAGAAATTCATTGATTCTTTGATAGACGTCATCACGGCAGCGTAGTTCTGTTTCGGGCATGAACTCAGCGACTACAGAGCGACCAGCATGCAGGTAGTCGGCTGCCAGCACCGGTTTTCTTGCTTTGATTGCTTCAAATACGACCGAAGTAGCGAGATCAATAATGATATCCGCCCAGTTCATCAAATGAATCGAGTGAATACCGTCTCCCGCGATGCTCACATTCGACAATCGGTGCAGTGAAGCATCCTTGGTCAAGGATTGTTTCCAGCCGCCACGGGTATGGGGTTTGATCACCAATACTATTCCCGGAAAAGCAGCAATCATTCGCACCACCTCGCCAACCTCTTCCCAGAAAATTGTAAAATCACTCTTTCTCAGGAACATCACGATTTTGAACTGATTGCCGGAGCTTGCCAGCGGTGAAGGGGGTAGCAATTCTTCCAATTTGGCTAACCATTCGTCGCAGTAGCGTGGTGAGCCCAGTACTGTTAGCACCTGATCATCCATAAACGGGCGAAAGCGTTTAGCGCATAGTTCGTTGGGCACGACCAGCTTATCGAATATTCGACCCGCGGAATAGAGGTTATCCGGCTGAAGGCGCCATTCTCCATGCCGTATCAGCTGACTGGCATGAGGACTGTCTCCATGAGGAAGCGATACCGCTCCCAGACCCATGGCGTGCGCCATGGATACAACCATTTCGACCCACTCCAGGGAAACTGGCGAATCTCTTGTGATCCAGTCGAATACCACCACACCATTGCTCAGGTTGACAAAACTATGCATTAACAGGTGATGGGTCGTATTTCTCCAGATTCGCTCACGTTTGCCCGCATCGAAAATCCGACTCAAAGCAACAACAAGTGGACCCGTGAGTGAGTGCCGTAAACCCCGGCTCAACAGCAGCGTTTGCAGTCGCCATCCGGCATATTGAAGCACTGGCAACAACTCACGGATATGAGCGACACGTACGCCATCCAGTTTATTCAGATATTGAATACGGTAATCGTTCCGAAACTTCGGGTTACCTATCAGAATGATGTCGCAAACATGGTCGGATTCAATCCATTTGGAAATGACCGGAGTAATATGATCGATATCATTATAATGACGAAGAAAGAAAAGCGCTTTCATTCAATTTCTTAGAAAGTATCCATCCAAGATGGAATGGAGAAGTAAATTAGCTCCGGCAAAACTGGGCGGTGTCCTAAATTTTGTGTAAACGGAGCTTAAGTTAATGATTAGCCAGAATATTTCATAAATTGGCACGTGCCCTCACTTGTCTTTTGATTAATAAGAAAGATTTTGCTCAGTCGGGTGTATGAATCACTACACCCCTCCTTCTCAAAACTTCCCTATTAATCAAAATACTGCGTGATCATCACGCGAATTTATGAAATATTCGGGTTAAGCATTCGCTCCTCAAACAAAATTGTAAATCGGTTCAAAACAGCTTCACAAGCGGTGAGGAATTAAACCTGAAGAGATTAAAACTTCATCAATCGTTTCTCAGCATCCCTCATCGTAGTGGTAAGATGGACGACGGTACGTAGATCAGCAGCGACTGTCTTGCGCTTTAACCGTGCATCAAGTGCTTGCTTGATTTCGGCTATGATCGCTCAACTCTCGATGAGTTCCTGGATTCATAAGGGAGTAGAGATAGCCTACAATAAGCCCAATCAGCTAGCTGGTTAGAGTTAGAATAAGGGGTTTCCTTCTCGGACTGGGTGGTGTGTCGCCACTTGGGTAACCTAGGATAATCGGTACAATGATGGAAAATTCTTCCGGAATATTTAATCTGACTTTGATGTTTGGCGTATTTAAAGCAGTCAATGCAGCACCGATCACACAGCTTCCCAGTTCCATGGCACATGCTGCCAGCATCAGATTTTCAGCTGCTAGCCAGCAATCCGCTGCTACGAAATGCCCTGTTTGTTTCGAGCAAATCAGAACCAGCGTGCTCGCTCCGTAGAAAATGTCGAAATTAGGTTCCGTAAAGCAGCCAGGGGCGCGGCCTGTCCCTTGGAGTTCCTGGACAAACAGGGGTTTGGCGCGATCTGAAATGTCTTTTAATAGTTGCTTATCACGGATAATAGCAAATGCCCATGGCTCCTCATGCAGTGCCGTGGGTGCATGGACAGCTGCTTCAAGTAGTATGTGAATAGCGTTCAGACTGACTGCCTGCGCGGTATAGCTACGAACACATCGTCTGGCCAAAATAGCTTCAAAAACAGTCATCTCAACATGGGTCTCTAGCATAGCAGACTCCTATTTATAGGTTGATTCGTAAGTGCTACCGTATCAGGAATCGTTGCGACAGACTATCCGTATAAATACGTATATATCTTCCTGCTTGCTGGAGAGGGGACATTGTGCCTATAAGGAGGCAGGATAATGTTTATGAGCCTAATCCACTTTCATAGGCAATACGTGCAAGATCAAGTAAATTGATTGCACCGGTTTTGTGCATGATATTGGATCGGTGAATTTCTACCGTGCGGAAGCTAATGCCGAGACGGGAGGCGATTTCCTTATTGTGATATCCCTGAATAGCAAGTTCCATAACTTCGCGCTCACGTTTGGTGAGGCTTGTCAGGCGCGATATGGCGTCCTGATTATGTTGGTTCGCTTCTAGCAGTTTTTTATTTTCAAGAAAAGCTGATTGGATAGAGTCAAGGAGTTTTGCGCGGGTAATCGGTTTAGTTAGAAAATTGGTTGCACCAGCCTTGATTGCCCTGACACTCATGGGGATATCGCCATGCCCAGTCAGAAAGATAATGGGCATCATACAATTGCAATGAGACAGTTTTTCCTGAAGCTGCATGCCATCTATTCCAGGCATGCGTACATCAAGGATAATGCAGCCTTTGCAATCAGGTTGATAAGCGCTCAGAAAGGTTTCTGCATTCTCAAAGGTTTGTACGCTGACTCCTTCCTGCTTGAGCAGGAGTGTCAAGGAATCCCTTACTGCCGGGTCGTCATCCACGATAAAAACGATGGGCTGTTGAGAAATCATGAGGCAAAAGGTAGCGTGAAGTGAAATGTGGTGCCATTGCTGACATCCTGATCAACCCAGAGTTGACCGCCATTTGCTTCGATGAGCGCGCGACTGATCGACAATCCCATGCCAATCCCCGTTTGTTTTGTTGTGAAGAAGGAATCGAAAATATAACTGACTATTTCTTGGTCAATCCCAGGACCAGTATCAAGTACAGATACTATAACCAAGTTTTTTTCTTTCAAGGTTTTTACAGCGATAGTAATTGCTGGAAGCGATATATTCGCTGCGCGCATTGATTCCACGGCATTTCTTAATAGGTTTACCAGGGTTTTCTGTATGTGTAAACGATTGGCAAGTACCACGGGAAGGTTGGGTTCCAATTGCAGTATTTGATGAAAATCGCTATAGCCATCGCTATGTACAATTTTCAAAGCATCCATTACCACTGCATTCAGGTTCAGTTCTTCAGTAACCATTTCGCCCTTTTGTAGAAAGGTAACCAGCTCGTGCAGCCTATGGCCGGCACGTTGAGTTTGTTTAACACAGTTTTCAAGCGCATGTTTTACTTCGTTAGTGTTGAAAGTGCCACTTTCCATCGCGCATAACGCGACTTCACTATAGGCAGAAATTGCAGTAAGCGGTTGATTAAGCTCATGAGCAATGGCGGAAGCCGTATGAATCGCTATTTGCTGCTTAAAAAGTATTTCTGTTTCAGCGCGATGGATTTGAAGTTCTTTTTCGAGCGTTTTGCGCTTGGTAATGTCTCGTACCGTCCCTACAAGTCGGCTTGCGCGCGCACTTTCAAAGTGAACTTGTCCAGCGATGACTACCCAGCGCTCAGTTCCATCAACAGGATTGATGATACGAAACTCTGCATGGTATTCACCATTTCCAGCGGAATTGATAGCACTATTGAAAGCAGCTTGGTGGATTGCGCGGTCACTAGGATGAATTGCAGCGAGGAATTTCTCATGAGTCATGATTTCATCTGGGCTGCTGCCCCAAAGCTCATGCATTCGTTCATCACAGTGAACCATATTGTGTTTGAAATCGAAATCAAGAACACCCAATGCCGCGGCCTGTTTGGCCAGCCACAACCGCTCTTCGCTGGCTAGCAACGCTTTCTCTGCCTGACGACGCCGATCGATGACTGTCAATGTGACCAGAACATAGAGCCCTTTTTCCATAACTATTGGACTCAGAGCAATATCTACCTTTAGCTCCTGACCACTGCGATTCAAAATGACAAGATCCCTGCCATTACCCATGGCGCGTTTACGTGGCTTGCTGAAATAAACTTCCCGATAGTGCTGATGATGTTCCCGGTAGCGGGATGGCATGAGTTGTTCGACTTTCATGCCGCGTAACTCATTTTCCACATAGCCAAACAAATTCTGTGCAACTGGATTCGACAACATGACGTGGCCAGCATCGTCTATCAAAAGCATGGCTTCTGGCATCGCATGGAACAGTGTTTGTGAGCTTAGGTATGTAAATGAATCAGTCACAGTATGTTTAATCATTAGATTCGTGCTCTGAATATGTTGCAGTCTACGATAAAAAAATAGTCTGCGTCCATTATCTGGTGATAGTCAGTACCAGCCAACGATGTATCCATACGTATCTGTACGTATTTAATCCCTTCTTTTTTTGCGGTAGATTATGACTGGCAGTTGACGTCAAAGGCATAAAGTCACTAAAGTAGAAATGTAATAGGTGAGTGCAGATTAAATGTGTGATAGCTGCAGCGATCGCGGCTAAATCACTTTTTAGGGGTTCCATTCGTTATCAAGGAGATTAGAAATGGAATATCCATTTGGTGTGGCGGCCTTTGTGCCGCTGGCTTTTACCGTTGGTAGCGACCCAAAGCCAGAGCAACATTTCCCTAGTGATCCAGCAACGCTTCATGTTAAATAAACAGTGTGTATTGGTGTATTGATAAAATAGCCGAAGGGTGACTATTGTACCAATCCAATCTTGACAATTAATTACAGATAGGAGGAAAGTAACATGTCTATCGGTGAAATCTGCAAGCGTGAGGTTGTCATTGTCCAACGTGAGGATGCCGTATTGCAAGCGGCTAAGCTGATGCGTCAGCACCATGTCGGAGATGTGGTCGTCGTCGATGATAGAGACGGGAAGCGGGTGCCGGTCGGTATCGTGACCGACCGTGATTTGGTCGTGGAAGTGATTGCACCGGAACTCAATCCTAACACTATCACGGTGGGCGATATCATGGTGTCTGATTTTGCTACCATAAGGGAAAGTGCCGGTGTGTTTGAATCAATCCAGTATATGCGTATCAAAGGCGTACGCCGTATGCCAGTAGTGGATGATGATAGCAATCTGATCGGCATTGTTACGCTCGATGACTTGCTGGCGTTGCTGTCGGAGGAACTCGATGCGCTCGTTAAGCTCATGGCACACGAGCAGCAAAAGGAGGCGGGCACTCGCCGCTAGCATTTAAGGGAAGCACAATAACAGGAGAACCATTATCATGCAAAGCCCACTACAAATCACTATACGCGATATATCTTCATCCGATGCACTGGAAGCGCACATTCGCGACAAAGTGGAAAAGCTCGAAAGCTATTTTGATCGCCTTGTTTCCTGTCATGTCGTAGTAGAAATGCCGCATAAGCACCATCAACAGGGAAAAGAGTTCAATGTGCGTATCAATATCGGCGTGCCCGGTAGCGATATTGTTGTTAACCGTGATCATCACGAAGATCCCTATGTCGCCTTGCGTGATGCTTTCGATGCGGCTAAGCGTCAGCTTGAGGATTATGCACGTCGTATGCAGCTTAAAACCAAGACTCACGTTATTGATCATATTGGACAGGTTACGCGAATCTTTTATGAAGAAGGCTATGGTTTCATCACGGGGCAGGATAGTGTTGAACGTTATTTTCATCGTGACAATGTGATTGATCCAAGCTTTGATCGATTACAGGAAGGCGATGAAGTCAAATTTATCGAGGAAATGGGGGCCGAGGGTCCGCAAGCAAAGCGGGTGAGTGCTGGTAAGCATCATCTGCCAGAGTGAGCGCATGAGAACAAATCTGCTGCACACGCTCTGGTGATTGCGTTGGGTGGTGCTCGCGCTCCGTCTATCTGCCTGATTTCTAATTGATTCTGTTCCGGATGGAAAATAGAATGATGGGCGAGGCGACGCAGAGGAAACCACCCATTGCGGCAATTAACCAATCATTCAGATGAAGTGGTTGAAGCGAAAGATAGGAAGCAAGCCAAGGGAGTTGTACCAGCAATACTGAGAATACCAACGTTAAGCATGTAATCAGCCAGGCACTGAAGGTGCGTAGTCCACTTAACAGGGCAGTAGCAGAAGCGCTGGCGCAGCTGAGCGCAATCATCGCCATGGTGCGGGCGTGTTCGATATCCTGACCCGGAAACAGACTGCGGTCATAGCTCCATAGAATGAGGAGTGTGAGCAGTATGCCAATAATTGCAACCAGACTCCATTCAGCACACGAAAAGAAACGAGCAGCTTGACGCTTACGGATGGGTTTCAATGGACCGTGGGTTGGCAATTCCTGAAATACCAGCAGTGCGCTGGGATGAATAATGGTTTCATACCATACGATGTGAATGGGTAAATACAGGATGGGATAACCCATCAATGGAATGAGAATTGCCGTGAGCACCAGAGGAATGTGCATCAGCAGGATATATTGGAAACTGAGCTGGAGATTGTGGAAGAGCTGCCGGCCTTCGGCGATGGCGCGCACAATAATGTTAAAGTTATCCTGAAGCAGAACGATGGAGGCAACCTCCCGTGCGCTGCGAGTACTGCGTTCACCCATAGCGATACCAATATCAGCAGACTGGAGTGCGGGAACGTCGTTTACACCGTCTCCCGTCACGGCGACAATTTCTCCTTTTGCCTTGAGGGCCTGAACTAGCGACAGTTTCTGCATCGGCATCGCGCGTGCCACGACGGATAGCTGTTCAAGAATAGCTGTATTGCCCTGTTCGAGTTGCATAACCAGTTCATCACCTAGCACTACGCCATCTGACTGGTTAATCAAACCGATTTCGCGTGCGACACTCGCGGCTGTGATAGGGTGATCTCCGGTGACTATGATGACTCGAATGCCCGCTTCGCGACATTGGCGTACCGCATCGGTGACTCCCGGCCGAACTGGATCTTCACAGGCAAGCAGACCGACGAAAAAACCACTCTGGTCAGGCTCTCCTCCTGCCCAGAATTCCCCTATATCCCAGCGCAGGCAGGCCAGTACTTTGTGACTTGCTGAAGCCAGTCGGTTAACCTGAGCTAGCCAGACAGATCGCTGGCCAGGAGTGAGGCTGGACATTTCAAGCAGAATTTCGGGAGATCCCTTGCTCACGGCAGTGATATGCTCATTCAAACGGATGATTGTCGTTTCGCGTCGCCGCTGTTCAGTATAGGGATAGGTAGCCAGAACAATTCCCGGTGTAATGGCACGAGGCTGCTCACTGAAGCGCTCAAGGATAGCCATGTCCATAGGATCACCCGTTTCCTTGCGGGAGGCCAGGCTGGCCCAATACAACAGGTCCTGTTCGGCAATGCCTTCAGCAGGAACCAGATGCTCCAATCGCAAGCGCCCCTCGGTGAGCGTGCCAGTCTTGTCTGAACACACGCAAGTAACCCTGCCGATGTTTTCAACCGATACACTACGGCGAACCAATACTTTCTGGCGGGCTAGTCGATATACCCCCACCCCCAGAAAGACCGTGAATACCACTGGAAATTCTTCTGGCAATGCGGCCACTGCCAGCGTGGCTGCACTGATCAACGCATCGATCCAGCCATAACCTTGGTGTAACCGGACTGCAGCAAGGATGAAGCACATAATCCCGGCACTGACCATCAATAAGGCAACCAGGCTGGCAATGGCATGCTGCAGAGGAGTTTTCTCCTGTTTTCCAGTCAGCGTAGCTTGCACAATTTCACCATAGAGTGTCTGTTTTCCGGTAAACACCACTCTTAGCTCGGTTGTGCCAGTGAGAAGGCGAGTGCCCGCAAGTCCCCAGTGATCGCCCTCAATCCAGATAATGTGCTCATGGCTGTCTGCAATGCTGGGTAGCGCTGCCAATGGGCGTTTTATTACCGGCATGGCTTCGCCGGTCAAGGCCGATTCATCTACCTGAAGATCATCTCCCTGCAAAATAAGGCCATCCGCCGGGAATGATTCGCCTGCAGCCACGCGCACCAGATCACCAGGAACCAAGTCAGTAGCACTAATATTTAGCACTACACTGTCTCGCAGCACCCGGGCATTTTGTGCGAGTTGTCTGCTCAGACCTTCAGTTGAGGCCTGGGTCCTGCGATGGAGAAAAGCATCCATACTGATCAGGGGTACGATTGCAATCAGTAATGTGATTGCTTCGGTGTAGCTACCCAGTACGGCATAGATAAGGCCGGTAGCAATAAGAAACCAGATCATCGGATCTTTGCAAGTATTCCTGGCCAATTCAAACCAGGGATTGATCCCGCTCTCGATAATATCGTTCAGGCCATATTGCTTCTGACGCTCAAGGTGATCCAGGCAAGTTAACCCCTGATTACCTTCTGGCAGGCTCTTGAAACGGGAAAGAGGAATATCTCGGCGCATCAGAAATAGCTTCTTTAATAGGTATCAAGCATTGTATCTCTTTGCCGGTGATTCCTGATTTATTGTTAGTTTATTTACTGATTGGCAGCTTGTTGTATGGAATATAAGAATAATCACTACGTGTTTGCACGTATTTAATTGCCTTCTGTTTTTCGATAAATTATCAAATATGGTCAATAGCATAGTAATGTAAGACCACATTTATCTTTTGCCCAAAATTATTGGGTTGTTTTACTAAACAAGGAGGCGGAATTGGAACCTACTAAATTACCTACCAAGAGTGCCAGGAAAAAAACATTGGTTACAGGCAACGGATCTGGATCCAATAGCGAGCAAATGGAGGGGGATCGTTTCTCTCGTATTGCTGTTTCGGCTTATTACAAAGCACAAGCCAGAGGGTTTCAACCGGGACATGAGCTGGATGATTGGCTGGATGCGGAAGCGGAGGAACAACAATGAGTATGTTGGCTGGTAAAATTCTGGTAAAAAATCATTCCAACTCGAGGGCTAATACGAATGAAGGTGAGTTCGCGGTTCTGATACTTTCTGAGGATGGCTTGATTCGTGATTGCAACGAGGCGGGTGCGAATTTATTGGGTGGTTTGCCCAAGAATCTGCCAAGACTACGTATCTCCAGGTTATTACCAAAGCTAGCGAAAATCGATCTGATAAAAGGAGAGCGGACTAATCCCTATTTGCGCTTTCTTTCCCGCATAGGACACCCTTTTGAAGTGGTGAGTATGAGTGGGGTGCATTTTGCAGGAAAACTTTTTTTCAGCGATGTGGAAGATTGCGGTTTACACCGGCTGATTGTCATGATCCAGCCGATCTATCAAGAAAATACCTTACATTAAAAAATCAGAAGTTTCTTCATTTGAGAAAGGAGAGTTACCATGTCAAAAGAAAATAAAGAAAATGTTCCTGTCACAACGACTAAAGAAGAAGCAAAAACTAAAGCAGCTGCCATCCAACCCATCACTGAAATGGAGCGCGCTTTTGATCGCTTTTTCAGGCGTGGCTGGCCTTCGTTATGGCGATGGGGCGACATGCCGATGCCGGATAATCTGTTTGAATGGGAAGGCCAACGCTCACCAAATTTGGATGTGATTGATCGTGATAACGAAATCCTGGTTCGCGCTGAAATTCCTGGCATAGAGAAGAAAGACCTGAATATCTCTCTCACCGGCAATCTGCTGACGATTAAAGGTCAATCCACCAGTGAAGTGAAAGAAGAAAAAGGTGACTACCACAAGCGCGAGATTTCCAGTTTTTCATTCTCGCGTTCAGTAGTGCTGCCCGGCGCAGTAGACACTTCTAAAACGACAGCATCATTGAAGAGCGGCATTCTGGAAATTACCTTGCCGAAAGTGGAATCTTCAAAGCGGCGCACCATCACCGTGGAGTAATCATTTGGGGATGCTTGCATCTCGAAATATCGGGTGTGAGTATACAATTTGCTGCATTGATACGCTTAACCCGAACATTTCATAAGTTGGCACATGCCCTCACTTGTCTTTTGATTAATAAGAAAGATTTTGCTCAGTCGGGGGTATGAATCACTACACCCCTCCTTCTCAAAACTTCCCTATTAATCAAAATTCTGCGTGATCATCACGCGAATTTATGAAATATTCAGGTTAAAGGAGTCGATGGTAAAACAGAGCATATTGAATTCATCTGCTGTGATAAGTGTTCTATTTTTCTCTGCTGGATTCTTGATGCTGTCGGTTAACTCAGTCCAATCCCAGGAAAGAATTCGCGCCCAAGACCAAGAGCACATCTAGGGGGAGGGCAGCTTATGACACAGCAGCAACGTCTTCGCAGAGAGCATCACAAGCGCATGAAAGCACAGGCAGTGGAGCGTGGCATCAACCTTCCCGATGAGCCTCCTCCTAGAGGGAGTGGTATGGGCTCAGGCGGTGGGGGTATGGAGTCAGGTAATGGAGGGCAGGGTTATTAATGCTGGACTTTACTCAAGAGAGTGTACAACGACGGAAAATTGCTCGATCTTCCACAAGAAATAGTGCATGTGTTCGTATTGATATGGTTTTAAACAGCGATCATGTCTATGATAGGCATGCTGATTATTAGAGTTTTTACACTTACTAGAAGGAAAACAGCATGATCCGTAATCCCATTGATGTTGCTACCCGGGTTAGCCCCAATTTGTCCGCGCTGATTGAAAGCCGGCTCAATGATGCAGACATTGATCCGCCTATAACACTTGCTACAATTCGTACTTTTGTCATTGGTTTGTTGCCCGCAGCCTTTACTGAAACAGAGCAGTTGCATCATTTTGATGTCAATGAATCGTTACTTGATGAGTTAGACGGATTGATTGATGAGTTTGGTGAAACAGCCTTGGCTATAGACTTCGTCCAGGATGCCGCCAGTGAACCGCTTTCCCGAGTGATTGAGGCTGTCATGTACGATGAAAATCGGCAGGCTCCACCCACATTGGGTGCTATAAAAGAAGCTATTTTTTCAGGCTTGCTAGCCAGGCTGGTTGGTGAGGGTGCATTGGATGAAGATGAAGACGACGGGCTACTTGCAGAGATTGATACGCTAATTGAACGATATGGTGAAGAGGCGCTGGCAGAAAATTTCTTACGTTACGAGTAAGCTTGAAAATCTGCCACATAGCCGCATTGCAGCGTCGCATTCTTGCTGATTCCTCGTCTAGCAGTAGGGTATGTCAGAGGATTCGCTGCACGGAGTCTTGTGCTCCAGTCGCTCGCGATAGTACCTCAAGATACTTTAGCGAGATTATTTTCTTTTTATGAGCAACACCTTTTTCAATAAAAAATGAACCTTAGTAAAAATTTCTAATCGGATAATTGATTAGTGACGGTTTATTTTTTCTGAAAATGTATATCGATAAAATTCATTTACTGAAAACAGGTGTTAGTCTTGAGATTTCAACAATAGCCCTGCGTGACCTGGTTAGCGATGTCATGGCCGGGCAGCGAATTCCTGAACTTGCTAAGATTGGCAATACGATAGATCTTTATGATTATCTTTCCGTTGTCGTTCATAAAGGTGCTGAAGGTTTGATCAGCAGGCGTCATGCTTGGATTGATGAAATCAAGAGTGAGCTGCTTGCGGGACGGCCCGTTTCTTACAGGAGCTTCGATAATCTCTTCTGGCGCAGTCTCGATGAAGAAGATCCAGATGGCGATGAGTGGTACCGGCTGACTTCTGGGGAGGAATTCCGCTCTCAAATGATCTGTTTGCTGGGTATCCTACGCTCAGCTAATCGAAGATTGCATCAGCATGCTGATGTGTTACCGGATCTGAATATCGGGTGGGCGTAGGAGGCTATCGGGTTTGAGATAAGCTATTGCGTAGTGGGAATAGCGGCTCATATTCCCCCGATTTTTAGTTATCCCGCTATGCGTCTCAGAATCGTGAAAATTTGCTTCCGTTATCCTTCATGGTTTATTACGATCGCTCAAATTCGGCAGGCTTACGAGACCTCATCGTTAGCATACCAGCATTTGGCGGGATAGAAGGGGATCAATGTTGATTGGGTCGGCAGAGAATAATCTTCTTAGCTCCTGTTACTCCTGAAGTTTAGAATTTCTAAGGATTCATGCCCGTGCCAAATTTTGCGATAATGCAATAGCGTGCAGGTGAGATTGTTGTCTTGTAATCAATTTTCGGCCGATAATGGGTGCTGCAAAAACTCTTGCAAGAAAAAATCTATATCGTTTTTACATGACTCCGAAGAAAGAATCACAATATCTCTCTGAAGGTGTAAGTCGGCGCGAAGTCTGGTCCTGGGCAATGTTCGACTTTGCTAATTCTGGCTATACTACTGTCGTTATCACCGCTATTTTCAACGCCTATTTTGTGGCGGTTGTGGCGGGTGATCAGGATTGGGGAACATTTGCATGGACAGCGTCATTGGCAGTCTCTTATATCCTCATTATTCTGACCGCGCCAGCACTAGGCGCATATGCCGATGCTTATGCTACGAAGAAACGCTTGCTTTTCCTGACAACGGTCGGCTGTGTTCTGTTTACAGCATTACTTTACTTTGCTGGGCCGGGTGATTTGTGGTTAGCAATCATACTCATTATTCTTACCAACTTTTTCTTTGGTAGTGGTGAAAATCTGATAGCTGCCTTTCTGCCCGAATTGGCGCAAAGTAAGGCATTGGGGAAGGTATCTGGGTGGGGGTGGAGTCTAGGTTATATAGGCGGTTTATTCAGTCTCGGGTGCTCGCTGGCTTATGTGACATGGGCGCAAGATCAAGGACAAGAGGCAGGTCAATTTGTACCGGTCACGATGTTGATAACTGCAGCCATTTTTGCCATGGCTTGTATCCCTACCTTTCTTTACCTGAAAGAACGAGCGTTGCCGCAGCCGCATCTTGTCGGTAATCTTGTCATAAAGGAGGCTGTTGCACGATTGGGCGACACACTCAAACATGTCCACTATTACCAGGATCTGGCGCGTTTTCTGGCCTGCCTCATTTTCTACCAGGCAGGTATCCAGGCAGTGATCGCATTAGCAGCAATCTATGCTCAGCAAGCGATGGGATTTAACACGAGTGACACGATATTGCTAGTCCTATTGGTCAATATTACCGCTGCGCTGGGCGCATTTGTCTTTGGTAACCTACAGGATAAATTAGGTCATATTCCTACTATTGGACTAACGCTCATTGGTTGGATTATTATGATTTTGCTGACCTGGATGGCTGAGAGTTCTGCTATGTTCTGGCTGGCCGCCAATATCGCTGGTTTGTGCCTGGGCGCCTCCCAATCTGCCGGACGGGCATTGGTCGGATTATTCAGCCCTTCTTCCCGACGCGCGGAATTCTTCGGACTGTGGGGATTGGCGGTAAAGGCATCATCTATCTTGGGCCCAATTACCTATGGCCTGGTCAGTTGGATATCACACGGCGATCATCGTCTCGCTATGCTGATAACAGGTAGCTATTTTCTTATTGGCTTGGTGATTCTAACGCAGGTGAACGTGCAGCGGGGACAAGAGGCCGCATTGCATGGTCCTGAGAAATAGGGAAATAATAATTCTTTAGGGGCTTTTATTTTGGGATCTTGAATAATTGATCAGAACTATTCAAGATTGATAAATGCTTTCATGAAGAGAAGCTGGAAGTATTTTCGATCTTCTATTTTCTCACACACCACAGGTCGTAAAAACGGTCGTGATGGACTTATTCCCTTCGTTTTAACGACCTGTTAAGCTGTTAATCAGCTTGATGCTCAGCCATAAGTCGTTTCTCTATCAAAATCTTGCCAGATATAGGGTGGGTAAACGGTTGGGCGCGTAGGAATGAAAAACGTTGCAGCATCCAATGCGCCCAATACTGTACGGCCAACTGTATGTATAAGACCAGTGAGCAGTCCCACCGTTAAACCATAGGGTACACCATCGCGTTGGCTGGTCAGGATGATCGTTTTGGGAAGCTCCACAAAACCAGTCGCTGCATTAACGATACCATTCATGAGTTTTTCACCCGCCATGGTTGGATAACTCTGTTCCATTCTCTCACCATACATGGTATAGCTTTGCGCTATGGCCGATTGAGATGATAGAAAGAATAATGCAGAGAGTAACAGAAGCAGTCTTGCTAATTTTTTCATTGCTTTCTCCTGTGATGTGTGGCGTTAAGTGTGTTGTTAGGGATTCATGCTGATTTTAATTCTTATCAAGAAGATATGTACACTAGAAATGTGCAATCAATCTAGCGTCTTTTCATTACATTGAAAATCTTAACGTAAGTTAAGACTGCTTCTTTACTCGGGCTTCTTATAGAATCTTTGTATAACAAGGCATTACTGATTGCACCGTATCTGTGTTACTGCAAAATGCTAAATTTGAGTCGATAGCCACACGCATCACATCATCCATGAAACAGCTAATATGTCGCTTACATTTGTGTGTCTTATTTATTTTTGCACTTTCCGGTTGTTTATCACCCATCACGCTCAACCGCGCGGTGATGGCTTATGATGAAGCTGTTGTCAATGCGGATGCCAAGCAGTTACTCGTCAATATTGCCCGCGCCCAGCATCATCAACCTCTCCATTTCACCAGAGTATCGGCTATTGCGGCTACTTTCAATTTCAGTGCAAATGCGGGTGCTACGCCTGCCCTAACAGGGGATAGGGGGGGCATGCTGGTCCCGATATTTGGCGGTAGTATTTCTGAAAACCCTACTTTCAGTATTGATCCAATCTCAGGTGAAGAATTTACTCGACGACTCCTCACTCCATTCGACCAACACAAACTAACGTTGTTGCTTCGACAACACTTTGATGTGGACATGATGCTGCGGATGATGGCGCAGGAAGTAAGACTACAGCATCCAGAGCAGCCTATCAATGCTCACGCTACTCACAACAAGGATGCTGAGGAACGACCAGGTTATCGTTACCACTTCCATCGCGATACAGAGCGTCAGGCTGACTATAACAATACGCCAGCTCCAGATAATAAGGAACAGGAGCGCCGTCTCCGTCTGCGGCAACAAATCACCTATCATAACAACCCATCGGATCGAGCTGACTACGAGATGTTCCGTCGCGTCGTGCTCCATCTCTCAGCGATTCAGGATCAGAAGCAACTGTATGCGGAACCGTTGATATTTGAGCGTAGCTGGACTATCCCGGCAAGTGCTGTTTCAGCAGAAGGCTTTCAGTCTTTAGAAAAGGAGTTTACTGTCCGCTATAGCCAGGAGGAAGGTACTTATACGCTTAGCAAACAAGCGTTGGGGCCTATTCTCATCACTAACTATGATCCTAATACTCTGTGTTGTGAAGAACGTACAGATTTATATGATTTGACCAATCCTTGGGTTGAAAATGATGTTGCTTTTGATATTCGTCCGGGGTACCCAGGAGGAGAGTGGCCGATCAGAGGTGTTTTTCGTTTGAGGAGCTTTCATGCCATTCTCAATTTTCTCAGCCATGCGCTTGGGGAAGAGCCGGAATACCATGTCGAGAAAGATCCGCGCACACCGCTTATTGATAGGGATGAGAATCCATTCAGTACGTTGGAATTAATCATTTCAGGCACGCAGCCTCCCAAAAACGTGCTGTCAGCATACTCGCATGGTCAGTTTTATGCAGTAAACATGGTGGGGCCAAACGCTCACTGGAATATGAATGCTTTCCAGTTACTCTACATTTTATTCCGTATGACAGTTACTGATGCAAAACCCCTTGGCTTACCCATCACCATTGCCAAGTAATTGTTTTGATCAGATCTTTTGAACGTGCTTGTTGGAGATGTAAGAAATATGGGTTGGGTATACAATGAAGTGACCAATCTTGCCATTGGATCAAATAAGCAACGGCCAGCTTTGTAATGATTTTCCTGAGATATAAGTTTGCCGCTTACTTATTCGGTAATGATGGCTGGTATTCTACCTACTTACCTACTCATAATAAATGGAGGTTATATGAAACTGATCTTATTTCTGGCACTTGTTTTAAGTACCCATGTATACGCCCAAGGTGGACAGAGTCATCAAGGTAAAATGCACGATGGTAGTCATCATGAAGGAATGCACCATGGCGGTATGCATGGTAATAGCCACGGGTTGGATGCAACCACCCTGAAGCAATTTTTTGAGCCACTGCCTGCCTCGATTATCGATGAGAAAAAGAATGCAACTTTGATCAAACTTGGCAGGATGCTTTACATGGATCCGAGGCTTTCAGTCAATGATAAGATTGCTTGTAACTCTTGTCATCAGCTCAATAAGTTCGGTGTGGATAATGAGCCGACATCGCCAGGTCATGAAGGTAAACGCGGCGGCAGGAATTCTCCAACCACACTTAATGCAGCGCTACATATCGCCCAGTTCTGGGATGGGCGCGCGAAGGATGTCGAAGAACAAGCGCTTGGCCCAATATTGAATCCAGTTGAAATGGGTATGCCGAATGAAGCAGCCGTTATCAACAAATTGAAGAAAATCGATGAATATAAAGATCTTTTTCCGCAAGCTTTTAAAGATGAGAAGGATCCCTTCCAGTACAAAAATGTGGGTAAGGCAATTGGGGCCTTTGAGCGAACACTGCTCACGCCTTCCCGGTTTGATGATTTTCTTAAGGGTGACGAAAATGCACTGAAGGAGGATGAGAAAAGAGGTCTGAAAAAGTTCATCCATATGGGGTGTATCAATTGCCACAATGGCGCCGTTATTGGCGGTAACTCATTCAAGAAATTAGGTCTTGTCGAATCTTATGAAGCGGCTGATATGGGGCGGTATGAGGTTACCGGGATCGAGAGTGACAAAAAAGTATTTAAAGTGCCCAGCCTTAGAAATATTACTAAAACAGCCCCTTATTTCCATGATGGTTCCATTGAAACACTCGATGAAGTGATTCGATTGATGGCAAAGCATCAACTTGGTCAACAAGTTGGCGATGGGTTTATTAGAGATGTGAAAGCATTTTTAGGATCCTTGACCGATAAAGATAAGGAATAAATCTGGAAAATTGGGTTGGATGATATGTGGAGCAGAAGAGGGGGTATATAGCATGGCTCGATACAAGGCGCGCTAATTTTTATATCTCATATAATCAGTCACTTGCAATTGTTTCTTGAAAGGATGGTGTTATATACTACTCTTCCTCTACCAACAAATAGTACGAGAAACTACCCATATAGCTGAAATTACCTGAGCCGTCGCCATATGTCGCTCTTGTTGTCTCCGATAAATTGCAGCGAGGTAGCGGCTCTTTTGCTTTCTCAAAGAAACCTTCCTATTGATCTGGCTAGGCCAGGCTTATTTTTGTTAATCTCTTAAAAGAGTAATAAGCTAGTACTGCCTAAAAGTGACAGCATATTATATTTAAACATGAGCTGGCCATAATGTTTGTTGGCTTTCTCTTGATGCGGAATCTATCCTTAGAGACCTTTGCAAAACCCTATTTTCAAAAATATAATATTAATCAAAACGATGAATTAGTAACCAAGAAAAGGACTTTTGCAAAGGTCTCCCTTAGATTATTTACTTAACTAATCTTACCATCGATATACAAAAGTCAAATAACCAAAAGTTATCACTTGTAGAACTTTTGATTTCCGAAAAATCGATATTGTGCCTTTCCTCCATTTAATTCTTTCAGATCTTGGTCAAGCAAAAACAATCGAAGCAGCCGCTTCACATGGGCAGTTTTTTTTGATGTTCCTGCCACTGAGGGATAACAATTGTATGCATTTGCATTATTGCCTGCTTATCTGTTATCTCTTAGCATTCTAATGCAAGGGAGTGGGATTGGTTTGATCCTTTGCTTTTGCTTCGCTTCAGATACCGATCAGCTCTGTTTTGCTTATTGAGCTGGTCGGGTAAAGCTTGAATTAACTATTTGTTATGAATGAAATTCTTACCTAAAAGTAGGTAGCGAATAATGCAATTAAACACGAGTAGTATTGATTAACCTAAATTTTAGGAGGTTATCATGCGACGAATCTATTTTCTTGTTCCCAGCATTGGTGTGACTAAGCGTGTCGTTGACGAACTGCTTTTAGCGCGAGTCGAAGAGAAACACATTCATGTAATTGCCAAGCGCGGCACTCCGCTCGAGGAGCTGCCTGAAGCCAGTCTCTTGCAGAAGAGTGATTTTATTCCGGCGGTGCAGCAAGGAATGGCGCTTGGTGGATCGACAGGTGTGCTTGCTGGACTGGTTGCCGTCGTTCTTCCTCCTGCTTCAACAGTAGTTGCAGGTGGTATCTTGCTTGCAACTGCGCTTGCAGGTGCGGGTATTGGTGCATGGGTAAGTGGCTTGGTAGGAATGAGTGTGGGCAACAGACGGATTAAAGAGTTCGAAGACGCGATAGAAGCAGGCCATTTCTTGGTATTAGCTGATGTGCCATCCGATCGAGTGGATCAGATCGAGGAGCGTGTAAAACAACATCTGCCCGAGGTGGAAATCGAAAGTACAGAACCCAAAATACCTGCATTTCCTTAAAGTAATAATCAAGAGGAGCATTATCTGATTGTGAAAATCATCTGAGATCTAATGTCAAAGGAAAAAATAGAGCTTTGATTCCAGTAGCGCTTGTTGACACATAAAAGGAGGCGATGATGAGTTTGATCAATGATGATCTTAATCATGACGTTAACGATGATTCATCCAATAGTGGGGGCCATAAGGTTTTCCAGCTGGATATTGAAAATGACCAGGTAACTACTGTTTTTGGACTCAATGCTGGAGCCACGCTCAAACTTACCGAGATGCTCAGATTTTCTCCCACGAGTGGTGATGATTTTATCGTGGTACGTAAAGGGGAAGATTGCCGTACGAGTGGTGATGATTTTATCATTGTACGGGAAGGGGAAGATTGTCGTGGTGGATAAGAGGGAAATATGTTGTTTTCCATGAAGTTGAACATTTGTGTATTGAAGATTCTAGCTTGCTGGAGGGAGATTTGTTGGTATTCGATAGACTGACCTTGGCTTGATGTCAAAGGGGCATCTGGTTAGTTTTATTACAGATATTCTTATTGAAGGTGAAGATTTTGTCATCAACTTTGGTCCTCAATGTATCGATTACGCTAGCAGGAGGTACAATCTGACCATATTGGCTGGGATAATGTCAGTGTACTGAGTGAGCTAAATGTCAAATTAACAATGAGGGGATGCTTCTATCCCCTCATAATTTTAGAAAGTTTTCTAGGGTCTGTTGACATTTGACATAGGTAGCCACAGGTATCCACACGCGATAGCTACCATACTTTCGTAATTTCTCTTGAGTTTGTCGTATCGTGTTGCTATTGCCCGATACTGCTTTAGTCGTGC